>NZ_JAAQWL010000001.1:0-987540 GCF_012985495.1 Pseudomonas sp. WS 5146 | reverse complement strand
CCCTGAAGGGCCGTCGAAGACTACGACGTTGATAGGTTGGGTGTGTAAGCGCTGTGAGGCGTTGAGCTAACCAATACTAATTGCCCGTGAGGCTTGACCATATAACACCCAAGCAATTTGACTACTCGAAAGAGCATCAGATTGCGGTGTGTGAAGACGAGATGAACCGAAAGTTCGACGCTCACAAAACACCGAAAGCTGTCACATACCCAATTTGCTGAAGCGAAGCCAACTGGCTACGACTCAGTACCCGAATTTCTTGACGACCATAGAGCATTGGAACCACCTGATCCCATCCCGAACTCAGCAGTGAAACGATGCATCGCCGATGGTAGTGTGGGGTTTCCCCATGTGAGAGTAGGTCATCGTCAAGATTAAATTCCGAAACCCCATTTGCGAAAGCAGATGGGGTTTTGTTTTGCGCGCTCGAAAAGTGTCCCGCAAGCTATTCCGCGAAAAAGCCACCATCAATGCGCACTAACGGATGCACAGCACGCGTCAGGACGCCTCCAGAAGCTCGCCTCCTTGCCATTCCAGAAGACTGGCTCGATGCTCATATCGACATGGGTGCCGACGCTCTGCTGCATCCCAGGTTCATCAGATCGTGCAAGGTCGTTATTCAGGTCGAGGGCGGTAGGATAATCGCAACGCTCCGACGGCCTCTGAAGGCGCTCACGAGGTTTTGAAAGGGCTTATGGTCATAGGGCTTGTTCTGTCATGATTTTGCCTTCTGGGCGCCATTGCGGCGGCCAGCGCTGGAATCTCACTTTTCTACAGACGAAAAAAAAGACCTTGAAATTCAAGGTCTTTCTTTAAGATGGTGCCCCGAGGGAGACTCGAACTCCCACTCCTTTCGAAAACGGATTTTGAATCCGCCGCGTCTACCAATTCCGCCATCAGGGCTCAATGGCGGCGAAGTATAGAGATGAGATTACCGTTGGTCAATCACGTTTCATGGTCTATTTTCACTATTTCCGCTAGACTCCCCGGCCCTGCTAGACGAACCCTATCATGCGCGTTGCTGACTTTACTTTTGAGCTCCCTGATTCGCTGATCGCTCGCCACCCTTTGGCCGAGCGTCGCGCCAGTCGACTGCTGACCCTGGACGGGGTGAGTGGTGCCCTCGCACACCGCCAATTCACTGATTTGCTTGAGCATTTGCGCCCAGGCGATTTGATGGTGTTTAACAATACCCGGGTGATTCCGGCACGGCTGTTTGGCCAGAAAGCGTCCGGCGGCAAGCTGGAAATTCTGGTGGAGCGGGTGCTGGACAGCCATCGCGTGCTGGCCCATGTGCGCTCCAGCAAGTCGCCGAAACCCGGCTCGAGCATCCTCATTGATGGCGGTGGCGAAGCCGAGATGGTTGCGCGCCATGACGCGTTGTTCGAACTCAAGTTTGCCGAGGAAGTGTTGCCACTGTTGGAACGCGTCGGCCATATGCCGCTGCCTCCCTATATCGACCGCCCCGACGAAGACTCGGACCGCGAGCGCTACCAGACGGTGTACTCGCAGCGCCTCGGTGCTGTCGCCGCACCTACAGCCGGGCTGCATTTTGACCAGCTGCTGCTGGACGCGATTGCCGCCAAAGGTGTCGAAAGCGCTTATGTGACCCTGCACGTGGGGGCCGGCACGTTTCAGCCGGTGCGTGTGGATAATATTGAAGACCACCATATGCACAGCGAATGGCTGGAAGTCAGCCAGGAAGTCGTGGATGCGGTGGCGGCGTGCAAGGCGCGCGGCGGTCGTGTTGTGGCGGTGGGCACCACCAGCGTGCGCTCGCTGGAGAGTGCCGCGCGCGATGGCGTGCTCAAGCCCTTCAGTGGCGACACCGATATCTTTATTTTCCCGGGCCGGCCGTTCCATGTGGTCGATTGCCTGGTGACCAATTTCCATTTGCCGGAATCCACGCTGTTGATGCTGGTGTCGGCCTTCGCGGGTTATCCCGAAACAATGGCGGCGTATAAAGCTGCCATCGATAATGGATACCGTTTTTTCAGCTACGGTGATGCGATGTTTATCACCCGTAACCCTGCGCCGACTGCTCCTAAAGAAGCGGGCCTTGAGGAGCAACTATGAGTCGTATGTCGTTTGAATTGTTGGCCACGGATGGCAAGGCTCGTCGTGGTCGCCTCACGTTCCCGCGTGGCACCGTCGAAACCCCGGCGTTCATGCCAGTGGGCACTTACGGCACTGTAAAAGGCATGCTGCCGCGTGACATCGTCGCGACCGGCGCCGAGATCATCCTGGGCAACACCTTCCACCTGTGGCTGCGCCCGGGCACGGAGGTGATCAAGAAGCATGGCGACCTGCATGACTTCATGAAGTGGCAAGGCCCGATCCTCACCGACTCCGGTGGTTTCCAGGTATTCAGCCTGGGTGCCATGCGCAAGATCAAGGAAGAGGGCGTGACTTTCGCCTCGCCGGTGGACGGTTCCAAAGTGTTCATGGGCCCTGAAGAGTCGATGCAGGTGCAGCGCGACCTGGGCTCCGACATCGTGATGATTTTTGACGAGTGCACGCCTTATCCCGCGGATGAAGATGTCGCGCGTATCTCCATGGAACTGTCGTTGCGTTGGGCTCAGCGCTCGAAAAACGCCCACGGCGATAACACTGCTGCGCTGTTCGGTATCGTCCAGGGCGGCATGCACGAAAGCCTGCGCAAGCGCTCGCTCGAAGGCCTCGACAAAATCGGCTTTGACGGCCTGGCTATCGGCGGTCTGTCGGTAGGTGAGCCCAAGCACGAGATGATCAAGGTGCTGGATTACCTGCCGGGCCTGATGCCCGCTGACAAACCTCGTTACCTTATGGGCGTTGGCAAACCGGAAGATCTCGTAGAGGGTGTGCGCCGCGGTGTGGACATGTTCGATTGCGTGATGCCAACCCGTAATGCCCGCAATGGGCATCTGTTCATCGATACAGGCGTGCTGAAGATCCGTAACGCGTTCCATCGCCATGATGATTCGCCGCTGGATCCCACCTGTGACTGCTACACCTGCCAGAACTTCTCGCGTGCTTATCTGCACCATCTGGACAAGTGCGGGGAAATGCTGGGTAGCATGTTGAATACCATCCACAATTTGCGTCACTACCAAGTCCTGATGGCTGGTTTGCGTGAGGCTATTCAACAGGGTACATTGGCCGCCTTCGTCGATGCCTTCTATGCCAAGCGCGGGCTCCCTGTGCCGCCCTTGGACTGAGTTTTCCGACCCTAAGATTCACTATTTGCAACTGGAGTGCTAAATGAGCTTTTTTATCTCTAATGCCATGGCTGACGCCGCTGCGCCTGCCGCCGCCGGCCCTATGGGTGGTGGTTTCGAGTGGATTTTCCTGGTCGGCTTCCTGGTCATCTTCTACCTGATGATCTGGCGCCCACAGGCCAAGCGCGCCAAAGAGCAGAAAAACCTGCTGGGCAGCCTGCAGAAAGGCGACGAAGTTGTGACTACTGGCGGCATCGCCGGCAAGATCACCAAGGTTTCCGATGCTTTCGTGGTTCTGGAAGTCTCCGACACCGTAGAAATGAAGTTCCAGAAGGGCGCCATCGCCGCCACGCTGCCAAAAGGCACGCTCAAAGCGATCTGAGTAACAACCTTTACCAATCGACGGGGCGCGCAAGGCGCCCCGCGTTATAAGCGGGCGGCGTGATGCTGAACAAATACCCTCTGTGGAAATACGTACTGATCCTGGCGGTGCTGGCGATCGGTTTTATTTATTCCGCTCCCAATCTTTATCCTGATGACCCTGCGATCCAGATCACTGGCGCCAGCACTACGCTGCAGGTCAATCAGGCTGACTTGGACCGTGCGAGCAAAGCGCTCACCGACGCCGGTATCCAGGTAAAAGCGGCAACCTTGGCGTCTGATGCGAAAGGCGGTTTGTTGCGCCTGACCAAGGCCGAAGACCAGTTGCCGGCCAAAGACGTCGTGCGCAAGGCTATGGGTGATGACTACGTTGTCGCGCTCAACCTCGCACAGACCACGCCAAAATGGCTGCGCAGCATTGGCGCGCACCCGATGAAGCTGGGTCTGGACTTGTCCGGTGGTGTGCACTTCCTGCTGGAAGTCGACATGGACAAAGCCCTCGACGCGCGTCTGAAAGTTTACGAAGGCGACGTGAAGAGCCTGCTGCGCAAAGAGAAGGTGCGTTATCGCAGCCTGCCGCAGCTCAACGGTGCCATCCAGCTGGGCTTCTCTGATGAAGCGACCCGCGAACAGGCCCGTGCCCTGGTGCGCAAGAACTTCAATGATTTCGACATCGTACCGGCTGACCTGAATGGTCAGGCTGTGCTGCGTCTGGCGATGACCCCGGCCAAGATCGCGGAAATCCGCGAATACTCCATCAAGCAGAACTTGACCACGGTACGTAACCGCGTCAACGAGCTGGGTGTGGCTGAGCCGATCGTGCAGCGTCAAGGCGCCAACCGCATCGTGGTTGAACTGCCAGGCGTACAAGATACCGCTGAAGCCAAGCGTATCCTGGGTAAAACCGCCAACCTGGAATTCCGTCTGGCGGCTGAGCCGGGTGCGACTCGCGCGACTGCCGAAGAATTCGAGTTCCGTGAAGGCAACCGTCCTCCAGCGCTGATCGAGCGTGGCTTGATCATCACCGGTGATCAGGTGACTGACGCCAAGGCGGGTTTCGATTCGCAGCACGGTACTCCGGAAGTGAACATCCGTCTGGATGGCCATGGCGGTGACCTGATGAGCCGCGCCACGCGCAGTAACGTCGGTCGCAGCATGGCGGTGATCTTCATCGAGCAACGCCCGGTCACCACCTACACCAAACAAATGGTCGACGGTGTCGAGAAAGACGTGCCGGTGCAGACCTTCAAGGAAGAGAAGAAAATCATCAGCCTGGCGACCATCCAGTCGCCGCTGGGTGCTCAATTCCGCATTACCGGCCTGAATGGCCAGGGCGAATCTTCCGAGCTGGCACTGCTGCTGCGTGCGGGTGGCCTGGCGGCGCCGATGTACTTCGCTGAAGAGCGCACCATTGGCCCGAGCCTGGGTGCCGACAACATCACCAAGGGTATCGATGCGGCCTTGTGGGGCATGCTGTTTGTGTCCTTGTTCATCATCGCCATCTACCGCTTCTTCGGCGTCATCGCCACCGTGGCCCTGGCGGGCAACATGGTGATGCTGCTGGCACTGATGTCGCTGCTGGGCGCAACACTGACCCTGCCAGGTATCGCCGGTATCGTACTCACCATGGGTATGGCCGTAGATGCCAACGTACTGATCTTCTCGCGTATTCGTGAAGAGATCGCGGCGGGCATGACCGTACAACGTGCAATCAACGAAGGCTTCGGCCGGGCATTTACCGCGATTCTCGACTCCAACCTGACCACTCTGCTGGTCGGCGGGATTCTCTTTGCCATGGGCACCGGCCCGGTCAAAGGTTTTGCGGTGACCATGTCCCTCGGTATCTTTACCTCGATGTTCACGGCCATCATGGTGACCCGCGCAATGGTCAACCTGATCTTTGGCGGACGTGACTTCAAGAAGTTGTGGATTTAAGGGGCTGCCATGTTACGTACAATCAACTTCATGGGCGTTCGCAACATTGCGTTCGGCGCCACAGTGCTCCTTACCGTTCTGGCGTTGTTCAGCTGGTTCCATAAGGGCCTGAACTACGGTCTGGACTTTACCGGCGGTACGCTCATCGAGCTGACCTACGAGAAGCCGGCCGACGTCACCCTGGTGCGCAGCGAGCTGGTCAAGGCCGGCTATCACGAAGCCATCGTGCAGAGCTTTGGTGCTACCACCGACCTGCTGGTGCGTATGCCGGGCGAAGATCCGCAGTTGGGTCATCAGGTAGCCGAAGCCTTGCAGAAGGTCGGCGGTGACAACCCGGCGTCGGTCAAGCGCGTCGAGTTCGTAGGCCCGCAAGTGGGTGAAGAGCTGCGCGACCAGGGCGGTCTCGGCATGCTGATGGCGCTGGCCGGCATCATGGTCTACCTGGCGTTCCGCTTTCAGTGGAAATTCGGCGTCGGCGCCATTGTGTCGCTGATCCACGACGTAATCGTCACCGTGGGTATCCTGGCGTACTTCCAGATCACCTTCGACCTGACGGTGCTGGCGGCGGTGTTGGCGATCATTGGTTACTCGCTCAACGACACCATCGTGGTATTCGACCGGGTTCGTGAGAACTTCCGCGTACTGCGCAAGGCTACGCTGGTCGAGAACATCAACATCTCCACCACTCAGACCCTGCTGCGGACCATGGCGACGTCGATCTCCACCTTGCTGGCGATTGCTGCACTGATGATTTTCGGTGGCGACAATCTGTGGGGCTTCTCCCTGGCACTGTTCATCGGCGTTCTGGCGGGTACCTACTCGTCGATCTACATCGCTAACGTGGTGCTGATCTGGCTGAACCTCAACAGCGAAGATTTGATCCCGCCTGCCGCTACCGGCAAGGAGGTCGACGACCGTCCTTGATGGGCGTTCGTTGATACGCTGTTACAAAGAAGGCACGAGTATTGAACTCGTGCCTTTTTTTTTGCTCCAAGGCTGGGTATAGCGCGGACGTTTCGGTCCGCTTGTGATGGTCAGGAGGTTCACGTGAACAAGTCGTTACTGGTTGGTGCGGTATTGGGTGCTGTCGGTGTGACTGCCGGGGGTGCTGTTGCCACCTACAGCCTGGTAAAAAGCGGCCCTGAGTATGCGCAAGTGCTGGCAGTGCAGCCGGTGAAAACCCAGATCAAAACCCCTCGTGAGGTCTGCAAGGACGTCACCGTGACCCGGCAGAAGCCGGTGCAGGATCAACACCAAATCGTCGGCACCGTGGTTGGCGCGCTGGCCGGTGGCTTGTTGGGCAACCAGGTCGGTGGCGGTAATGGCAAGAAGCTGGCTACTGTAGCCGGTGCTGTCGGTGGCGGTTACGCCGGTAACAAGGTGCAGGAAGGTATGCAGAACCGCGATACCTACACCACCACGCAGCAGCGTTGCAGCACGGTCAACGATATCAGTGACAAGGTTGTGGGTTATGACGTGCGCTACAACCTGGACGGTAAGGAAGGTTCGGTACGTATGGACCGTGATCCGGGCGGCCAGATTCCAGTGGATAAGGAAGGTCGTCTGATCCTGGGTCAGAACCAGCAATAAGTCTGACATCAATCCAAGTGTGGGAGCTGGCTTGCCTGCGATAGCGGTGGGTCAGTAACCCATTAGCTAGCTGGTAGACCGCTATCGCAGGCAAGCCAGCTCCCACATTGGATTGTGTTGGCTGCTGGGATAGCAAATCCCAGGCACAAAAAAAGCACCCCTCGGGGTGCTTTTTTTGTGCTCGCTCGCTTAGCGCTTCAGCGAAGCCGGCAGGTGCGGCTGGATCGCCGTCAGTACTGCCTTGAAGCATTTGGTGTTGCCGGCGACCACATGGCCTTTCTCAAGGAAATCGTGACCACCGGTAAAGTCGCTCACCAGGCCACCAGCTTCCTGGATCAGCAGGGCGCCTGCAGCCATGTCCCATTCGGACAGGCCTGACTCCCAGAACGCATCAAAACGACCGGCGGCAACATACGCCAGGTCCAGGCTGGCAGCACCGGCGCGGCGGATGCCGGCGGTCTGGCCAACCAGGGCGCGGAACATGCCCAGGTAGTTTTCCAGGTTGTCCATCTGGTCGTCACGGAACGGGAAGCCAGTGCCCAGCAGGGCGCCGTCCAGGCTGGTACGGCCGCTGACGCGCAGGCGACGACCGTTCAGCTGGGCGCCACGGCCACGGCTGGCGGTGAATTCTTCCTGGCGAACCGGGTCGAGTACGACGGCGTGTTCAAGGCGGCCACGGTATTTGCAGGCGATGCTGACTGCAAAGTGTGGGATGCCGCGCAGGAAGTTGGTGGTGCCGTCCAGTGGGTCGATGATCCACAGGTAGTCTTCGCCTTCGCCGCTGCCTTTGTGCAAGCCGGTTTCTTCACCGAGGATGCCGTGGGTAGGGTAGGCCTTGCGCAGCGCGTCGATGATTTTTTGCTCAGCGGCGCGATCCACCTCGGATACATAATCCTTGGCGTCTTTTTCGTCGACCTTGATGGTATCCAGGCGCTCGATGGAGCGGAAGATCAATTCACTGGCGCTGCGGGCGGCGCGCAGCGCGATATTCAGCATGGGCTGCATGGATGTGTCACCTAAGGTTGTTAAAGAAAGCCGGGCATTCTAGCAGAAACTTTCTTCAGGTGAAGGACGACGTTAGCTTTCATGGCATAACCTTAGGCTGTTCTGTAAGATTTGCTCCCCTTTCCTGTGTCCGAGAGCGCCTCCCTTGCTGCAAAACATCCGTGTCGTCCTCGTCAATACCAGTCATCCCGGCAACATCGGCGGGGTGGCGCGAGCCATGAAAAACATGGGGCTGACGCGCCTGGTGCTGGTCGAGCCGCGTGTGTTCCCGCACCACGAGGCCGATGCCCGTGCATCCGGCGCCAATGACATCCTTGAAAAAGCCCAGGTCGTCGCCACTTTGGAAGACGCTTTGGTCGGCTGCAACCTGGTGCTTGGCACCAGTGCTCGCGACCGTCGAATCCCCTGGCCACTGCTGGATCCGCGCGAATGCGGCACCAAGGTGGTGGAAGAGGCAGCAGGTGGCGCTGAAATCGCTTTGGTGTTTGGCCGTGAAGACTCCGGCCTGACCAATGAAGAGCTGCAGCGATGTCATTACCACGTGCACATCCCATCAGACCCTGAGTTCAGTTCGCTGAACCTCGGGGCAGCGGTGCAGGTGTTGAGTTACGAAGTGCGCATGGCCTGGCTGGCTGCAGAAGGCCAGCCGAGCAAGGTCGAGAAGGATGAGGTCGCATCGACCAAGAGTGGCGAGTTGGCCACCATGGACGAGTTGGAGCGATTCTATGAGCACCTGGAGCAAACCCTGGTGGCCATCGAGTTTCTCGATCCGGAAAAACCACGGCACTTGATGGCACGCCTGCGTCGCTTGTACGGCCGTAGCTCGGTAAGCCGGGCAGAAATGAACATATTGCGTGGCATCCTCACGGAAACCCAGAAAGCGGCCCGTGGTGAGCTTCTTAAGCGGAAGGATTAAAAATGTTCGAGCGTTTGCGAGAAGATATCCAGAGTGTTTTCCACCGTGACCCGGCGGCGCGCAACGCCTTTGAAGTGCTGACCTGCTACCCAGGCATGCACGCGATCTGGATTCACCGCCTGTCCGCAGTCTTATGGGGCATGGGCTGGAAATGGCTGGCACGGCTGGTGTCGAACTTTGGGCGCTGGTTGACCGGAATCGAGATTCATCCAGGCGCCAAGGTGGGTCGTCGCTTCTTTATTGACCATGGCATGGGCATCGTGATTGGCGAAACCGCCGAAATCGGTGATGACGTGACGCTGTATCAGGGCGTGACCCTGGGTGGCACAACGTGGAATAAAGGCAAGCGCCACCCGACATTGGGCGATGGCGTAGTGGTGGGG
Source organism: Pseudomonas sp. WS 5146 (assembly GCF_012985495.1). Taxonomy (NCBI): domain Bacteria; kingdom Pseudomonadati; phylum Pseudomonadota; class Gammaproteobacteria; order Pseudomonadales; family Pseudomonadaceae; genus Pseudomonas; species Pseudomonas sp. WS 5146. The sequence goes on along the minus strand of NZ_JAAQWL010000001.1, from coordinate 978,133 downwards.
GCGGGTGCCAAGGTGCTTGGCCCGTTCACTGTCGGCGCGGGTGCCAAAGTGGGCTCCAATGCTGTGGTGACCAAGGCTGTGCCGCCTGGCGCGACGGTGGTGGGCATTCCCGGCCGCATCATCGTCAAGCCGGAGCTCGGCGACGAGCAGGAAGCCAAGCGCAAAGCGATGGCTGAGAAGATCGGTTTCGATGCCTACGGTGTCAGCGAAGACATGCCCGACCCGGTGGCGCGTGCCATTGGCCAGTTGCTCGACCACCTGCAGGCCGTGGATGGCAAGCTGGACGGTATGTGCGGCGCATTGAAGGAGTTGGGCAGTAGCTACTGCGCAAAAGATCTGCCTGAGCTGCGCGAAGAAGACTTCGCCGAGATCAAGGTTGAAGCTGCCACCACCAAGGCTGGTTAAATCTTAAGCGCGCTAAAACCTTCTGTGGGAGCTGGCTTGCCTGCGATAGCGGTCTGCCAGCTCATTTAGGGGGTGCTGACCCACCGCTATCGCAGGCAAGCCAGCTCCCACATTTGGCTTCCATTGGTCTTGAGATTGAGTCGTGGCCCGGTTCCCGCTGTTCGTCCCCACCCCACCCTGCTATTATTCGCGCGCCCTTTTTACGGGTAATCCTGACTAAAGTACTAGGTCTTATAGTTGACTTAAATACTCGGGAATCGCATACTTGCTCCCATTCTGAAACACCTTGGTACTTGTCCATGAGACTGACTACAAAAGGCCGATACGCGGTGACCGCCATGCTTGACCTGGCCTTGCACGCGCAAACTGGGCCGGTGTCCCTGGCCGATATCTCCGAGCGCCAAGGCATTTCCCTGTCCTACCTCGAGCAGCTGTTCGCCAAATTGCGCCGTAGCAACTTGGTTTCCAGCGTGCGTGGGCCGGGTGGCGGTTATCAATTGTCCCGCGATATGCAGGGCATTCAGGTAGCTCAGGTGATCGACGCGGTGAACGAATCCGTCGATGCCACCAAATGCCAGGGTTTGGGTGACTGCCATGCCGGCGACACCTGCCTGACCCACCACTTGTGGTGTGACTTGAGCCTGCAGATCCATGAGTTTTTGAGTGGTATCAGCTTGGCTGATCTTGTGACTCGCCGTGAGGTGCAAGAAGTAGCCCAGCGTCAGGACCAGCGCCGTTGCAACACCAAGGCGCCGCGTCTGGACAAGATTGAAGCGTCCGCCGTCGAGTGACAGCCGAAGAGCTAACGGCACGCCAGCCAGCCTGATTTAGGAGAAAGTCCATGAAATTGCCGATTTACCTTGATTACTCAGCGACCACCCCGGTTGATCCGCGTGTCGCGCAAAAGATGAGCGAATGCCTGCTGGTTGACGGAAACTTCGGTAACCCAGCCTCCCGTTCCCACGTATTCGGCTGGAAAGCCGAGGAAGCGGTCGAGAACGCTCGTCGCCAAGTCGCCGACCTGGTGGGCGCCGACCCACGGGAAATCGTCTGGACCTCCGGTGCTACCGAGTCCGACAACCTGGCAATCAAGGGCGCGGCGCATTTCTACGCGACCAAGGGCAAGCACCTGATCACCACCAAGATTGAGCACAAGGCTGTCCTCGACACCATGCGCCAACTGGAGCGTGAAGGTTTCGAGGTTACCTACCTTGAACCAACCACCGACGGTATCGTCACGCCGGCCATGATCGAAGCGGCCCTGCGTGAAGACACCATCCTGGTTTCCGTGATTCACGTGAACAACGAAATCGGCACCATCAACGACATCGCAGCCATTGGCGAGCTGACTCGCTCCAAAGGCATCCTGCTGCACGTCGACGCTGCTCAGTCCACCGGCAAGGTCGACATCGACCTGTCCAAGCTGAAAGTCGACCTGATGTCGTTCTCTGCCCACAAAACCTACGGCCCTAAAGGCATCGGCGCGCTGTACGTGAGCCGCAAGCCTCGCGTGCGCATCGAAGCGACCATGCACGGCGGCGGTCACGAGCGCGGCATGCGTTCCGGCACCCTGGCGACTCACCAGATCGTCGGCATGGGCGAAGCCTTCCGTGTAGCCAAAGAAGACATGGCTGCCGAAAACATCCGTATCAAGGCGCTGAGCGATCGCTTCTACAAGCAGGTCGAGAACCTTGAAGAGCTGTACATCAATGGCAGCATGACTGCCCGTGTACCGCACAACCTGAATTTGAGCTTCAACTACGTCGAAGGCGAGTCGCTGATCATGGCGCTCAAGGACCTGGCGGTTTCGTCCGGTTCGGCCTGCACCTCGGCTTCCCTTGAGCCTTCGTACGTTCTGCGCGCCCTGGGCCGCAACGACGAACTGGCACACAGCTCGATCCGCTTTACGTTCGGCCGTTTCACCACCGAAGAGCAAGTCGACTACGCCGCGCAGAAAGTCTGCGAAGCCGTCAACAAGCTGCGCGTTCTGTCGCCGCTGTGGGACATGTACAAAGACGGTGTCGATATCTCCAAGATCGAGTGGGCGGCACACTAACTATAGAAGCCGCCACCCAAGCTCTGTAAGAACGTGGCGGAAAACGCAGGCGTTTTTACAGGGTTCCAGAGCGGCCCTGATGAGTGAGGATTCAGTACCATGGCTTACAGCGAAAAGGTCATCGACCACTACGAAAACCCGCGCAACGTCGGCAAGATGAACGCGGAAGACCCTGATGTCGGCACCGGCATGGTCGGCGCTCCGGCGTGCGGCGATGTGATGCGCCTGCAGATCAAGGTCAACGACGCTGGCGTTATCGAAGACGCCAAGTTCAAGACTTACGGCTGCGGTTCCGCCATTGCCTCAAGCTCCCTCGCTACCGAGTGGATGAAAGGCAAGACCCTGGATGAGGCTGTCACCATCAGCAACACCCAGTTGGCCGAAGAACTGGCCCTGCCGCCAGTGAAAATTCACTGCTCGGTACTCGCCGAAGACGCCATCAAGGCGGCCGTTCGCGACTACAAGCAGAAGAAAGGCTTGATCTAAGCATTTGGCGACGAGTAAGGAGTCAACGATGGCTATCAGCATGACAGAAGCGGCTGCGCAGCACATTCGCCGCTCCCTGAATGGGCGCGGTAAAGGTGAGGGGATTCGTCTGGGTGTTCGCACCACGGGCTGTTCCGGCCTTGCCTACGTGCTGGAGTTTGTCGACGAGGTGGTTGAAGAGGACCAGGTGTTCGAAAGTCACGGCGAGAAAGTGATCATCGACCCTAAAAGCCTGACCTACCTGGACGGCACCGAACTCGATTTCGTCAAGGAAGGGTTGAACGAAGGCTTCAAGTTCAACAACCCCAACGTGCGCGGTGAATGTGGCTGCGGCGAAAGCTTCAACATCTGAGGCTATTCGTGGGTACTCCTTGTCATTTCGCTTTATTCGAGCTGCAGCCGAGCTTTCGGCTGGACCTTGAGCAGCTTGCCACGCGCTACCGAGAGTTGGCGCGTGGGGTGCATCCGGACCGCTTTGCTGACGCTTCCGAGCGTGAGCAGCGCCTGGCGCTGGAGCAATCGGCCAGCCTCAACGAAGCCTATCAGACGCTGAAAAACCCGCCCAAACGCGCGCGCTACCTGCTCGCGTTGAACGGTGGTGAGTTGCCGATCGAAGTGACGGTGCACGACCCGGACTTCCTGATGCAGCAGATGCAGTGGCGCGAAGAACTCGAAGACTTGCAGGACGAGGCTGATATAGCCGGTGTCGCGGTCTTCAAGCGTCGTCTGAAAACGGCCCAGGATGAGCTCAATGAAAGCTTCGCAGCCTGTTGGGATGATGCAGCGCAGCGTGAACAGGCCGAACGCCTGATGCGGCGCATGCAGTTCCTCGACAAGCTCACCTACGAAGTGCGCCAGCTAGAAGAGCGCCTCGACGATTAACCCAGTGCTGCCCGTGATGCACGCCTGATAGACAGATAAGACCTGATTACCATGGCCCTACTGCAAATCGCCGAACCCGGCCAAAGCCCTCAACCACACCAGCGTCGCCTGGCGGTCGGGATTGACCTGGGCACCACCAATTCCCTCGTTGCTGCCTTGCGCAGCGGCCTGTCCGAGCCATTGCCCGACGCTAATGGCCAGGTGATCCTGCCCTCCGCTGTGCGTTATCACGCTGATCGCACTGAAGTCGGTGAGTCGGCCAAGCTGGCAGCGTCCAGTGACCCGTTGAATACCGTGCTGTCGGTTAAACGCTTGATGGGTCGCGGTCTGTCCGACGTCAAGCAATTGGGCGACCAGCTGCCGTACCGCTTTGTTGGCGGCGAATCCCATATGCCGTTCATCGACACCGTCCAAGGCCCGAAAAGCCCGGTTGAAGTGTCGGCCGATATCCTCAAGGTGCTGCGTCAGCGCGCAGAAAATACCTTGGGCGGCGAACTGGTCGGCGCAGTGATCACCGTTCCTGCCTATTTCGATGACGCACAGCGTCAAGCCACCAAGGACGCCGCGAAGCTTGCGGGCCTGAACGTGTTGCGCTTGCTCAACGAGCCGACCGCAGCGGCGGTGGCCTATGGCCTGGATCAGCACGCTGAAGGCCTGGTGGCTATTTATGACCTGGGCGGTGGTACTTTTGATATTTCGATTCTGCGCCTGACCGGCGGTGTGTTTGAAGTGCTGGCCACCGGTGGCGACAGCGCCCTGGGTGGCGATGACTTTGACCATGCCATTGCCGGCTGGATCATCACCAGGGCCGATTTGTCGGCTGACTTGGACCCGGGCGCGCAGCGTAATCTGCTGCAAACCGCCTGCGCGGCCAAGGAAGCACTGACTGACGCTGATTCTGTTGAAGTTTCCTACGGCAGCTGGTCGGCTCAACTGACTCGCGAAGCCTTTGATGCGCTGATCGAACCGATGGTCGCTCGCAGCCTCAAGGCGTGCCGTAGGGCTGTACGTGATTCCGGTATCGAGCTGGAAGACGTGGCCGCAGTGGTCATGGTCGGCGGTTCGACGCGCGTCCCACGCGTTCGCGAAGCGGTTGCCGAAGCTTTCGGTCGCCAGCCACTGACAGAAATCGACCCGGATCAAGTAGTCGCCATCGGCGCTGCTATCCAGGCCGACACGCTTGCCGGTAACAAGCGCGAGGGTGGCGAACTGCTGCTGCTCGACGTGATCCCGCTGTCCCTGGGCCTGGAAACCATGGGCGGCCTGATGGAGAAGGTGATTCCACGCAACACGACCATCCCCGTCGCACGCGCCCAGGATTTCACCACGTACAAAGATGGCCAGACGGCCATGATGATTCATGTGCTGCAAGGCGAGCGCGAACTGATCAGCGACTGTCGCTCCCTGGCGCGCTTTGAATTGCGCGGCATCCCGGCGATGGTCGCGGGTGCGGCGAAAATTCGCGTGACCTTCCAGGTCGACGCCGATGGCCTGCTCAGCGTAGCAGCGCGTGAATTGGCCTCGGGCGTTGAAGCCAGCATCCAGGTCAAGCCGTCCTACGGCCTCACCGATGGCGAAATCGCCAAGATGCTCAAGGATTCCTTCCAGTATGCCGGTGACGACAAGGTCGCCCGCGTGCTGCGCGAGCAGCAAGTCGATGCCCGGCGCCTGCTCGAAGCTGTGCAGGGCGCCCTGGAAGCCGACGGCGAGCGTCTGCTGGATGCTGAAGAGCGCATGGTTATCGACCTGCAAATGCAGGAACTGGCCGAACTGATGAAAGGCAACGATGGTTACGCCATCGAGCAGCAGACCAAGCGCCTGTCGCAAGTGACTGATGCTTTTGCCGCCCGCCGCATGGATCAGACGGTGAAAGCCGCACTGGCCGGGCGCAACCTGAATGAAATCGAGGAATAATTAATGCCGCAGGTCATTTTTCTGCCACACGCCGAGCATTGCCCGGACGGTATGGTTGTGGAGGCTGAGACCGGCAAGTCCATCCTCGAGGTTGCCCATGACAACCACATCGAGATCGAAAGCGCCTGCGGCGGTGTCTGCGCCTGCACGACCTGCCACTGCGTGATTCGCGAAGGTTTCAACTCTCTCGAAGAAGCGGACGAGCTGGAAGAGGACTTTCTGGATCGCGCCTGGGGCCTTGAGGCGACTTCTCGCCTAAGCTGTCAGGCAAAGGTCGGCACGGAAGACATTACCGTCGAAATTCCGAAATATTCCCTCAACCATGCAGCCGAAGCGCCGCATTGATTCAAGGAAATGTCATGAGCCTGAAATGGGTTGATGTACAAGAAATCGCTATACAACTTGCTGAAGCTCATCCTGAGGTCAATCCTCTTACCGTGAACTTCGTCAAATTGCGCGACCTCGTAATGGCGCTGCCGGAATTCGACGACATTCCTGACCGGGGTGGCGAAAAGGTCCTGGAGGCGATTCAGGGTCTGTGGATCGAAGAAGCAGACGACTGAGCCGACTTTTTACGCAGTTAGGCAATACCCAATAACCCGCGTATAATTCGCGGGTTTAATTTTTCGTAAATTACCGTTTCTGGAGTTACACCATGGCTGTTCAACGTACTTTCTCCATCATCAAGCCTGACGCTGTTGCAAAAAACGTCATCGGCGAGATCACCACTCGTTTCGAAAAAGCCGGCCTGAAGGTTGTAGCTTCGAAACTCAAGCAACTGTCCAAAGCTGAAGCTGAAGGCTTCTACGCTGAGCACAGCGCTCGTGGCTTCTTCGGCGACCTGGTTGCCTTCATGATCTCCGGCCCTGTTGTTGTTCAGGTTCTGGAAGGCGAAAACGCTATCGCTCTGAACCGCGAGCTGATGGGCGCTACCAACCCTAAAGAAGCCGCTGCCGGCACTATCCGTGCTGACTTCGCTGAGTCCATCGACGCCAACGCTGTTCACGGTTCGGACTCCGAAGCCGCTGCTGCTCGCGAAATCTCGTACTTTTTCGCTGCTACTGAAGTAACCGCTCGCTAAGCATCGGCTTAAAGAGTGAGGGTGAATCCATGACTACATCGACTGTTAAAACCAACCTGCTGGGTCTGACTCAACAGGAAATGGAAAAATTCTTCGACTCAATCGGGGAGAAGCGTTTCCGTGCCGGTCAGGTAATGAAGTGGATTCACCACTTTGGTGTCGACGATTTCGACGCCATGACGAACGTCAGCAAGGCCCTGCGCGACAAGCTCAAGGCCATTGCTGAGGTCCGTGGTCCCGAGGTTGTCAGCGAGGACATTTCCACCGACGGCACCCGTAAGTGGGTGGTGCGCGTGGCGTCCGGCAGCTGCGTCGAGACCGTCTACATTCCCCAGGGCAAGCGCGGCACTTTGTGCGTTTCGTCCCAGGCAGGCTGTGCCCTGGACTGCAGTTTCTGCTCCACCGGCAAGCAAGGCTTCAATAGCAACCTCACCGCCGCCGAAGTCATTGGCCAGGTGTGGATTGCCAACAAATCCTTTGGCAGCGTCCCGGCAACCGTCGACCGTGCCATCACCAACGTGGTGATGATGGGCATGGGTGAGCCGCTGCTGAACTTCGACAACGTCGTGGCCGCCATGCATTTGATGATGGACGACCTCGGCTACGGCATCTCCAAGCGCCGTGTGACCCTGTCGACTTCCGGCGTGGTGCCGATGATCGATGAGCTGGCCAAGCACATCGACGTCTCCCTGGCGCTGTCGTTGCACGCACCGAATGACGCATTGCGTAACCAATTGGTGCCGATCAACAAGAAGTATCCGCTTAAGATGCTGCTCGAATCTTGCCAGCGCTACATGGCGACCCTGGGCGAAAAGCGTGTGTTGACCATTGAGTACACCATGCTCAAGGACATCAACGACAAAGTTGAGCACGCGGTCGAAATGATCGAACTGCTCAAGAACACCCCGTGCAAGATCAACCTGATTCCGTTTAACCCGTTTCCCCATTCTGGCTACGAGCGGCCGAGCAACAACGCCATCCGTCGTTTCCAGGATCAACTGCACCAGGCCGGCTACAACGTTACTGTGCGCACCACCCGTGGTGAAGACATCGACGCCGCCTGTGGCCAACTGGTCGGGCAAGTGATGGATCGCACCCGCCGCAGTGAGCGTTATATCGCCGTGCGCGAACTTAACGCCGCCGAAGATTTGCCGCAAATTGCTGTGAATCGAATCTGAGAGAGGACCTCTATGCCCTTGCGCCTCGCGCTGCTGTTGCTTTTCACCGGTCTGATGGCCGGTTGTGTTTCATCGGGCCATGACAGCCCCATGCAAACCGGCAAAGGCCGTGACGAGGCGCGAATTGCCTATGTGCAATTGGGCTTGGGTTATCTGCGCCAGGGCATGAGCGAGCAGGCCAAGGTGCCGTTGAAAAAAGCCCTTGAGCTGGACGGCGACGACGCCGATGCCAATGCCGCACTGGCGCTGGTATTCCAGGCCCAGGCCGAGCCTGAACTGGCCGACGCGTATTTTCACAAGGCCCTGGCCGCACGTCCTGCCGACCCGCGGCTGCTGAACAACTACGGCAGTTTTCTGTTTGCGCAGCAACGTTACGACCAGGCGTCCCGCTATTTCCAGCAAGCCAGTACCGATACCCTTTATCCTGAGCGTTCGCGAGTATTCGAAAACCTTGGGGTGACCTCGATACGCCTTGGCCTGCGCGACAGCGGTCGTCAGCAACTGGAAAAAGCCCTGCACCTGAACAATCGCCAGCCACGGGCTTTACTCGAAATGGCTGAGTTGTCTTACGAAGACAGGCATTATGTGCCGGCACGTGACTTTTACGAGCGTTTTAGCCTGCTCAGCGGGCAAAATGCACGTAGTCTATTGCTCGGTGTGCGCCTGGCGACGGTTCATGAAGAACGCGACACGGCCGCACAGTTTGGCCAGCAACTCGAACGACTCTATCCCGGTACGCCGGAATATCAGCAATACCTGTCGGAGCAATGATGAAAGCGGCGCACCCGGAAGTTGTAGCAGCTAATCGCGTAAACCCAGGCGAGACCTTGCGTCAGGCCCGCGAAAGCAATGGTTGGTCGCTGGCAGAAGTGGCCCTCAAGCTCAATTTGACCGCCACATCCCTGGGCAACCTGGAAGCCGGCGCGTTCGACAAGCTGCCTGGGCATACTTTTGCCCGCGGCTATATCCGCGCCTATGCAAAGTTGCTGGGCATCGACCAGGCGGTACTGGTCCAGGAATTTGACCAGTTCACCGGCACCGATTCCCAGGGCAGCAATGTGCATGGCCTGGGCCGCATCGAGGAGCCGGTACGGGTTTCCCACACTATTTTGCGGATTGTCAGCCTGTTGCTGCTGATTGCCGTAGTGGGTGGCGGTTTCGTCTGGTGGCAAGACCAGGCCTCCCAACGCACCAAAGACCTTACCAGCAACGCCATGGAGCACGTCGAAGTCGAAAGCGCCGACGGCACCACCCAGATTCACCCGCTGGATGAACCGGAAGACCAGGCGGTTGCCCAAGGGCAGGCCGCCTCGGAAGCGCCGTCTACCACCGAGCAACCGACTCCGGAAGCGGGCACTGCACCTGCAGCCACCGCTGCTGTGCCGGCTCCAACCGTACCGGCTGCCCCGGTTGCCCAGGCGCATACGCCAGCTGCTCCGGCTGCTCCGACGCAGGCCCCAGCGACTAACGCACCAGTGGCCCCGGCCCCAGCCGTGATTTCGCCTCCCACCACCCCGGCATTGATCGCTGGCGACGGGCATATCCAGATTACCTTCATCGCTGACTGCTGGACGCAAGTCACCGATGGCAATGGCAAAGTGCTGTTTAGCGGTCTGAAGCGTAAGGGAGATACGCTTGACCAAGGCGGCAAGCCTCCTTTGACGCTGCGTCTGGGCTTTGCCCGTGGCGCGCAAGTGGCCTACAACGGCCAGCCTGTGGACGTGGCGCCGTTCACCAGTGGCGAGACTGCTCGCCTCAAGTTGGGACAATAGTCATGCACGGCGAATCTCCAATCAAACGTCGCGTATCGCGCAAGATCTGGGTCGGCTCCGTACCGGTAGGTGGCGATGCCCCTATCGCAGTGCAGAGCATGACCAACAGCGACACCAATGATGTGGCCGCCACAGTCGCCCAGATCAACCGTCTGGAAGCCGCCGGTGTGGACATCGTGCGCGTATCCGTACCGGACATGGACGCTGCCGAGGCCTTTGGCCGCATCAAGCAACTGGTCAAGGTTCCGCTGGTCGCCGACATTCACTTCGACTACAAAATCGCTCTGCGTGTGGCCGAGCTGGGTGTGGACTGCCTGCGCATCAACCCGGGCAACATCGGTCGCGAAGACCGTGTGCGCGCCGTGGTGGACGCGGCACGTGACCGTGGCATTCCCATCCGTATCGGCGTCAACGCCGGTTCGCTGGAAAAAGACCTGCAGAAAAAGTACGGCGAACCAACCCCAGCCGCGCTGGTTGAGTCGGCATTGCGCCACGTCGAGCACCTTGAACGCCTGAATTTTCAGGACTTCAAGGTCAGCGTAAAGGCCTCCGACGTGTTCATGGCGGTAGAAGCCTACCGCCTATTGGCCAAGGAAATCGTGCAGCCGCTGCACCTGGGTATCACTGAAGCGGGCGGTTTGCGCTCAGGCACAGTGAAATCTGCGGTGGGTCTCGGTATGCTGCTCGCCGAAGGGATTGGCGATACTATCCGCATCTCCCTGGCGGCAGACCCCGTAGAGGAAGTGAAAGTCGGCTACGACATTCTCAAATCCCTGCGTTTGCGTTCCCGTGGCATCAACTTCATTGCCTGCCCGAGCTGCTCGCGGCAGAACTTCGACGTGGTGAAAACCATGAACGACCTGGAGCTGCGCCTCGAAGACCTGCTGGTGCCGCTGGATGTGGCGGTGATCGGGTGTGTGGTCAATGGGCCGGGTGAAGCCAAGGAAGCTCATGTGGGCCTGACTGGCGGTACACCGAACCTGATTTACATCGACGGCAAGCCGTCGCAGAAACTGACGAATGAGAATCTCGTGGATCATCTGGAAAAGCTGATCCGCGAGAAAGCAGCTGAAAAGGTTGCGGCTGACGCAGCGCTGATCGCGCGCGGCTAAGAACGAATTTAAGGATTAGATGTGAGCAAGTCTCTGCAAGCCATTCGTGGCATGAACGACATCCTGCCGGAGCAGACGCCACTGTGGCGCTACTTCGAGAGCACGGTCGCGCGCCTGCTGGATAACTACGGTTACAAGCAGATCCGCATGCCGATCGTCGAGTTCACCGAGCTGTTCAAGCGCTCCATCGGTGAAGTGACCGACATCGTCGAAAAAGAGATGTACACCTTTGAAGATCGCAACGGCGACTCCCTGACCCTGCGTCCGGAAGGCACCGCTGCGTGCGTGCGTGCCGTGCTCGAGCATGGCCTCACCGGTGGTGGCCAGCCGCAGAAGTTGTGGTACATCGGCCCGATGTTTCGCCACGAGCGCCCGCAGAAAGGCCGTTATCGCCAGTTCCACCAGATCGGCCTCGAGGTGTTCAACCTCGATGGTCCGGACATCGACGCTGAGCTGATCGTGCTGACCTGGCGCCTGTGGGGCCTGCTCGGCATCCGCGACGCGGTCAAGCTTGAGCTCAACAGCCTGGGCACCAGCGAATCCCGGGGTCGCTATCGCGTTGCCCTGGTCGAGTATCTGTCTGCTCACTTGGACAAATTGGATGAAGACAGCCAGCGCCGTCTGAAAACCAACCCGTTGCGCGTCCTCGATACCAAGAACGCCGACACCCAAGCCGTACTGGTCGACGCGCCGAAAATGGCCGACTACCTGGACGACGAATCCCGCGTGCACTTCGAGGGCCTCAAGGCTCGCCTGGATGCGGCCGGTATTCCCTACGTGATCAACCCTAAACTGGTGCGTGGCCTCGATTACTACAGCAAGACCGTGTTCGAGTGGGTCACCGACAAACTCGGCGCCCAGGGCACCGTGTGTGCCGGTGGTCGCTACGACGGCCTGGTTGAGCAAATGGGCGGCAAGCCGACCACCGGCGTAGGTTTCGCCATGGGCATCGAGCGGCTGATCCTGCTGCTGGAAACCCTGGAGCAGGTCCCGGAAGAAATCTCCCGTCAGGTGGACGTGTACCTATGCGCCTTTGGCGAGGCCGCCGAACTGGCAGCCCTGGCCCTGAGCGAAAAAGTGCGTGACCAACTGCCGAACCTGCGCCTGCAGATCAATGCCGGCGCCGGCAGCTTCAAGAGCCAGTTCAAGAAGGCCGACAAGAGCGGCGCGCTGTATGCGCTGATCCTCGGCGATGACGAACTGGCCCAGCAAGTGATAGGTTTCAAACCCCTGCGTGGCCAGGGCGAGCAACAGAACATTGCCTTTGATGCGCTCGCCGCGCACTTGGCCACCTGCGTCGTGCAGGGTTGAAGCTGTCGAACAGCCGAATTTAGCGATTAAGGAGTATTGGGGTGTCGAGTACTGATGATGAGCAACTGGCCGAGTTCAAGGACTGGTGGCAGCGTAACGGCAAGCCCCTGGTTACTGGCGGTCTGCTGGCTTTAGTGGTGGTGTTCGGCTGGCAAGCCTGGCACAAGTATCAGGCCAACCAGTCCCAAGGCGCCTCGATCCTCTATCAGCAATTGCTGGAAACCACGCTGACGCCGGACGGCAAGCCTGATCCAGCCCAAGTGGCGGACCTTGCCGGCAAGCTGAAAAACGAATTTGGCGGTAGCACCTACGCCCAGTACGGCAGCCTGTTCGTCGCGAAAGTTGCGGTCGACACCGGCAAGCTGGATGACGCAGCCACCGAGCTGAAGGCCATCGCCGACAAACCGACCAACCCGACCCTGGGTGAAATCGCACGTCAGCGCCTGGCGCAGGTATTGGCGGCACAGAACAAGGCTGACGAAGCACTCAAACTGCTCGACGGCGATGCTGACAAGGCATTTGTGGCCACTCGTGAAGAGCTCAAGGGCGACCTGTTGGTCCAATTGGGTCGTACCGACGAAGCCCATGCTGCGTACCAAAAAGCCAAGGCGGCGCTGTCTGATGAAGCAGCGGTCGGTGGCTTACAAATCAAGCTGGACGACTTGGCCAAAGGGGATGCGTGACGTGATCCGTTGGAAACATGCAGCATTGCTGGCTCTGGCCGTTCTGGCCGCGGGTTGCAGCAGCAACAGTAAAAAAGAACTGCCTCCTGCCGAGCTGACCAGCTTCAAGGAAGAAGTGGTCCTGCAAAAGCAGTGGAGCCGCTCCGTCGGTGACGGCCAGGGCGACCTGTACAACTTGTTGCAGCCGGCAATCGACGGCGACAACATCGTGGCCACTGACTCCACTGGCGTTGTCATGGCCATGGATCGTATGAATGGCGACGTGAAGTGGAAGAAAGACCTCGAGCTGCCGGTTTCCGGTGGTGTGGGCGTCGGCTACGGCATGGTGCTGATCGGTACGCTTAAAGGCGACGTGGTGGCTCTGGACTCGGCAACGGGTGAAGAGAAATGGCGCGCTCGGGTGACCAGTGAAGTGCTCGCAGCGCCGGCGACCAACGGCGACGTTGTCGTGGTGCAGACCCAGGATGACCGTGTGATCGGCCTGGATGCCGCCACCGGTAACCAGCGCTGGTTGTATGACAGCACCCCGGCGGTGTTGACCCTGCGCGGTACCAGTGGTCCGATTGTGACGAACAACCTGGCCGTTGCTGGCCTGTCGACCGGTAAAGTGGTCGCCCTGGATACTCAGAACGGCGTGCCGGCCTGGGAAACCCGTGTGGCCATCCCGCAAGGTCGCTCCGAGCTGGACCGCGTAGTGGACATCGACGGCGGCCTGCTGCTGTCGGGTGAAACCATTTACGTGGCCACTTACCAGGGCCGTGTTGCGGCGCTGGACCTGCAAAGCGGCCGCATCAACTGGCAGCGTGATGCTTCCAGCTACGCCGGTGTCGCCCAAGGGTTCGGCAGCGTCTACGTAAGCCTCGCTTCCGGCACCGTTGAAAGTGTCGACGAGCGTTCCACCACTGCGCTGTGGAGCAACGACTCCCTGGCTCGCCGTCAACTGTCGGCACCGGAAGTGTTCTCCAGCTACGTAGCGGTAGGTGACTTCGAAGGTTACCTGCACCTGCTGAGCCAGGTAGACGGTCGTTTTGTCGGCCGCGAGCGTATCGACAGCGACGGTCTGCGTGCGCGTCCGCTGGTTGTGGGTAACATGCTTTACGTGTTTGGCAACAGCGGCAAGCTGGAAGCCCTGACCATCAAGTAAGCAACTATGCTTGGGGTAAAACCCAGGCGGCCCCGCTTCGGCGGGGCATGCGGCATTTGACTATGCTGCCCCGAGCACCAGCCGCTGCCTTGCAGCGGCTTTTGTATTTTCTGAAATAACGAAGTGGAGAGCCGCATGGTTCCCGTAATCGCCCTGGTGGGCCGACCTAACGTCGGCAAGTCCACCTTGTTCAACCGCCTGACCAGGACTCGTGACGCCATCGTTGGCGACTTGTCCGGTCTGACCCGTGATCGCCAATACGGTGAGGCAAAGTGGCAAGGGCGCTCCTACATTATTGTCGACACCGGTGGTATCTCCGGTGACGAGCATGGCATGGACGAAAAGATGGCCGAGCAGTCGCTGCTCGCTATCGAAGAAGCCGATGTCGTGTTGTTCCTGGTGGACGCCCGTGCGGGCTACACCGCTGCCGACCAGATGATTGGCGAGCACCTGCGCAAGCGCAACAAGCGTTCCTATCTGGTCGCCAACAAGATCGATAACATCGATCCTGAAGCGGCCCGTGCCGAATTCAGCCCAATGGGCCTGGGCGATGCGATCCCGGTCGCCGGTGCCCACGGTCGCGGCATCACCCAGATGCTGGAAATCGCCCTGCGCGACTTCCCCAAGGATGACGCTGAGGAAGAAGAGGGCGAGGAAGAGATCGTTGCCGAAGGTGAGGAAGCCAAGCGCATTCCTGGCCCGAGCGAAAAAGACGGTATCAAGATCGCCATCATCGGCCGTCCGAACGTCGGCAAGTCGACCCTGGTTAACCGCATGCTCGGTGAAGACCGGGTCATCGTGTATGACCAGCCGGGTACTACCCGCGACAGTATCTACATCCCGTTCGAACGTAACGACGAGAAGTACACGCTGATCGACACCGCCGGTGTGCGCAAGCGCGGCAAGATCCACGAGGAAGTTGAAAAGTTCTCGGTGGTCAAAACCCTGCAGGCGATCAAAGACGCCAACGTGGTGATCTTCGTGATGGACGCCCGCGAAGGCGTGGTGGACCACGACCTCAACTTGCTGGGCTTTGCCCTGGAAGCCGGTCGTGCCCTGGTCATCGCGATCAACAAGTGGGACGGCATGACGCCGAGCGAGCGCGATTTCGTCAAGATCGAGCTGCAACGTCGGCTGTTCTTCGTCGAGTTCGCCGATATCCACTTTATCTCGGCACTGCACGGCACCGGCGTGGGCAACCTCTACGCGTCCGTGCAGAACTCGTTCAAGTCTGCGGTTACCCGCTGGCCGACCAACCGCCTGACCCAGATCCTGGAAGATGCGGTCGGTGAGCACGCGCCACCGATGGTCAACAACCGTCGGATCAAACTGCGTTACGCCCACTTGGGTGGTGCCAACCCGCCGATTATCGTGATCCACGGTAACCAGATCGAGAAGGTGCCCAAGTCCTACGTGCGTTACCTGGAAAACACCTACCGCCGTGTCTTGAAACTGGTCGGTACGCCGATCCGTATCGAGTTCAAGGGTGGCGAGAACCCATACGAAGGCAACAAGAACACACTGACTGACCGTCAGGTGAACAAGAAGCGTCGTTTGATGACTCACCACAAAAAGGCCGACAAGAAGCGCCGCGACAAGAAATAAGCGCCGCTTTGAGTTGTGAGCGACACGCTGCAAAAAGGGCTCCTTTGGAGCCCTTTTTTGTGCGCGGTGGTTTGTGCCTTGACCCGATGCTTAGGGCAGCTTAAAACTTGGGGCTCACCTGCAGGGGCCTCCGATGATCACCAGCAAGCTGCCGAATGTCGGCACCACCATTTTTACTACAATGTCGCAATTGGCTGCCGAAACCGGCGCGCTTAACCTGTCCCAGGGCTTTCCCGATTTTAATGGCCCTCAAGGGTTGCTCAATGCCGTGGGCAAGCATATCGCCCTCGGCCATAACCAATATGCACCGATGACCGGCCTGCCCGTGTTGCGCCAACAAGTGGCGGCCAAGATCGCCCGCAGTTATGGCGCCACAGTGGATGTCGACAGCGAAGTGACCATCACCCCAGGCGCGACCGAGGCGATCTTTTGCGCGATCCAGGCGGTCATCCGCAACGGCGATGAAGTCATCGTGTTCGACCCCAGCTACGACAGCTACGAGCCGTCGGTCGAGCTGGCCGGTGGCCGTTGCGTGCATGTGCAATTGAGCCTGCAAGGCTTCGCGCTCGACTTTGACAAGATCAAGGCTGCGCTCTCGCCGCGCACGCGCATGATCATCCTCAACTCGCCGCACAACCCCACCGGCGCGTTGATCAGCCGGGCGGACCTGGACCAGTTGGCTGAACTGATCCGCGACCGTGATATCTACCTGGTCAGTGATGAGGTGTATGAGCATTTGGTGTTCGATGGCGTGCCCCATGTCAGCGTGCTGGCCCACGAAGAGTTGTATCAGCGGGCGTTTGTGGTCAGCTCCTTCGGCAAGACCTACCACGTCACCGGCTGGAAAACCGGCTACGTGGTCGCACCACCGGCCCTGACCGCCGAGCTGCGCAAGGTGCATCAATATGTCAACTTTTGCGGCGTGACCCCTTTGCAGTACGCTTTGGCTGACTTCATGGCCGAACACCCGGAACACGTCGAGCAATTGCCGGCCTTTTATCAGGCCAAGCGCGACCTGTTCTGCGACCTGCTGGCGCCGTCGCGTTTCAGCTTTACCCGGGTGGCCGGCACTTACTTCCAACTGGTGGATTACTCGCAGATTCGCCCCGACCTGGATGACGTCGCCATGTCACTGTGGATGACCCGCGAACACGGCGTGGCGACCATCCCCGTCTCGGTGTTCTATCAGAGCCCGCCGCAAGGCCAGCGCCTGGTGCGCCTGTGCTTTGCCAAACGCGAGGAGACGCTGCAACACGCGGCGGAGAAACTATGCGTGATTTGACTGCATTGCCCGACCTGAATATCGCCTTGGTCCAGACCAGCCTGGTATGGCATGACCGTCAGGCCAACCTCGAACATTTCGAACTGTTGCTGGAGCAGGCCAAAGGCGCCGACCTGATTGTACTGCCGGAGATGTTCACCACCGGTTTCTCCATGGAGTCGCAAACCCTTGCCGAGCCGGAACATGGCGCGACTCATCATTGGCTGCAAGCCCAGGCGGCGAAGTACAACGCGGTGATCACCGGCAGCGTGATCATCCAGGCAGCCGACGGCAGCCACCGTAACCGTCTGCTATGGGCACGCCCGGACGGGGAAGTGTTGCACTATGACAAGCGTCACCTGTTCCGTATGGCTGGCGAGCACGACCATTACACGCCCGGCGAGCGCCAGGTACAGTTCGAGTTGAAGGGGTGGCGTATACGCCCGTTGATTTGCTACGACTTGCGCTTCCCGGTGTGGAGCCGTGATGCCCAGGACACTGACCTGCTGCTGTACACCGCGAACTGGCCAGGTGCGCGCCGTCAGCACTGGAACCGCTTGCTGCCGGCGCGTGCTATCGAGAACCTGTGTTACGTGGCGGCAGTCAATCGGGTGGGTACCGATGGCAAGGGCTTTGCCTACACCGGGGACAGCCAGGTGCTGGACTTCCAGGGTGAGACCTTGCTGAGTGCGGGGGAGGCGGACGGGGTGTTTCAGGTGTGCCTGAATGCGGCAGAGTTGGCGATGTATCGCGAAAAATTTCCAGCGAATCTGGATGCCGATAGATTTCAGTTTGTCTGACAGACCGCTATCGCGGGCAAGCCCGCTCCCACAGGTGAATGCATTCCAATGTGGGAGCCGGGCTTGCCCGCGATGGGGCCCTACAGATCGTTCCCACGCTCCGCGTGGGAATGCAGCCCCGGACGCTCTGCGTCCGCTTTCAGAGTTGTGACGCAGAGCGTCACCGCAGGCATTCCCACGCAGAGCGTGGGAACGATCAGGCCCCTGGATTCTCACCCAGGGGCCTTTTGCATTACCGCGACAGTGCTTACGCCGCCTTCGCTTCCAGCTGGCTCAACGAGCGGTTCAGCGCACTGAACACCGCCTTGAAGCTCGCCGTGGTGATGTTTTCATCGATCCCCACACCATGCACCGGACGCTCGCCGTTCACGCGCAGCTCGATGTAAGCCGCCGCCTTGGCATGGGTACCGGCACCGATCGCGTGTTCGTTGTAGTCCATGATCTCAACCTTGATCGGCAGCGCCGCAACCAGCGCTTCCAAAGTGCCGTAGCCCTTGCCGTTCCAGCGCAGGTTGGTTTCGCCCTGGCCCTTGCCCGAGACTTCCACTTCCACGGTGCTATTGCCGTTTTCTTCCTGCAGGCGATGGCTGACCAGCGCGTACGGGGTGTTGGCTTGCAGGTATTCACGCTGCAACAAGGCGTAGATCTGTGGTGCAGTCATCTCCAGGCCCACGCGGTCGGTCTCGGCCTGTACCACTTGGCTGAACTCGATTTGCATGCGGCGTGGCAAGCTGATGTCGTACTCCTGCTCCAGCAGGTAGGCGATGCCGCCTTTGCCCGACTGGCTGTTTACGCGGATCACCGCCTCGTAGCTGCGGCCGATATCCGCCGGGTCGATCGGCAAGTACGGCACTTCCCACAGTGCGTCGGCTTTCTGCTGGGTAAAGCCCTTGCGGATTGCGTCCTGGTGGGAGCCGGAGAATGCGGTGTGCACCAGGTCGCCGACGTACGGGTGACGTGGGTGCACCTGAATCTGGTTGCACTCCTCGACGACTTTGCGCACGCCGTCGATATCGGAAAAGTCCAGCTGCGGGTCGAGGCCTTGGGTGTACATGTTCAAGGCTACGGTCACAAGATCGACGTTACCGGTACGCTCGCCGTTGCCGAACAGGCAGCCTTCGACACGGTCAGCGCCGGCCATCAGGCCCAGCTCGGTGGCGGCCACGCCGGTGCCGCGGTCGTTGTGGGTGTGCAGGCTGATGATCACGCTGTCACGACGGTTGATATGGCGGCCGAACCACTCGATCTGGTCGGCATAGATGTTGGGTGTCGCGCATTCAACCGTGGCCGGCAGGTTGAGGATCATCTTGTGCTCTGGCGTCGGGTTCCATACCTCGATCACCGCATCACACACTTCCTTGGCGAACTCCAACTCCGTGGCGCTGAAGGTCTCTGGGGAGTACTCGAAAGTCCACTGGGTTTCCGGCTGCTGGGCGGCGTATTTGACGAACAGCTTTGCCGCGTTGACCGCGATGGCCTTGATGCCATCTTTGTCCTGGTTGAACACGATGCGGCGGAACGACGGCGATGTGGCGTTGTACAAGTGCACGATGGCCTTTTTAGCGCCGCGCAGGGATTCGAAAGTACGTGCGATCAGGTCTTCACGGCCCTGGGTCAGCACCTGGATGGTGGTGTCCGCGGGGATGTGGTTGTCTTCGATCAAGGTGCGCACGAAGTCGAAGTCGGTTTGCGACGCGGCTGGGAACGAGGCCTCGATTTCCTTCACGCCTACAGACACCAGGGTCTTCCAGAAACGCAGCTTTTTCGCGGCGTCCATCGGCTCGATCAGCGACTGGTTGCCATCACGCAGGTCGGAGCTGCACCAGATCGGCGCTTCAGTGATGGTCTTCGACGGCCACGTGCGGTCCGGGATATCGATGGTCGGGAACGCGCGGTACTTCGAAGACGGGTCTTTGAGCATGCTCATCGGGAAATCCTTTGTAGTAGGGGCCGAGAAAAGGCGGCCTGCCGTAAAACTGTTATTGGGGGCGAAGCTTGGGACGAGGCAGATCGATTCAGCCTGGCAGTCGTGCGCTGACGAGGCACAGGCTGCGGTGCTGGCGGAGCTGAATGAGGGTGTGAGAGGTTTTCATAAGCTCAACCCTAACCGCAGGGGTGAAAGATGGCAAGCAGTCGGGAAAAATTGAGATAAGTTCTGATATTTGGCTGGGATTCGATATTTTGTGTCGGTTATTGAGTGTGGGGTTTCTTTTTATTGCGCGGTAATTATCGGGCGCGCAATTGGGCTGGCAGGCCTGGCGTCATCGCGGGCAAGCCCGGCTCCCACAGGGAATCGCGTTCACCTGTGGGAGCCAGGCTTGCCCGCGATGAGCATAGGTATCTACACAACCGGTTAACACGAAGTCTGTGGCAGGTGGGCTGTTGTGGCGAGCAGGCTTGTCCTGCGTTGGGCTGCGAAGCGGCCCCAGTACAGGCACGGCAATTTTGCTGAAAGTACTCAGCGTCTGTTTTTGGGGCCGCTTCGCAGCCCAACGCAGGACAAGCCTGCTCGCCACAGGAGAAATAGGCTGCTTTTAAAAGTTGCGTAGATACCTATGCCGCGATGAGGCCGGTAGGTTGAATATTTTTATCAGGGCTGGAACGCGCCAATAAAGATCGCCGGGTCAACCCGCGCATCGTTAAGGCTGATGTTCCAATGCATATGCGGCCCGGTTGCACGGCCAGTGGAACCGACCTTGCCCACCACTGCGCCGCGTGCCAGTTGGTCGCCGACTTTGACGTCGATCTTCGACATATGGCAGAACATGCTGATAAAGCCCTGGCCATGGTCGACGAACACGGTGTTGCCGTTGAAGAAGTAATTGCCGGTGAGGATCACCTTGCCCGCCGCCGGCGTCTTGATCGGCGTGCCCGCGCCCACGGCAAAGTCCAGGCCCGAATGCGGGTTGCGTTCCTCGCCATTAAAGAAGCGGCGCACGCCGAATTTGCTCGACAGTGGCCCGTTGACCGGTTTGTCCAGCAGCAGGTTGCTCGGTGTGTTCGGGCTGAAGCTGCGGTAAGCCTTGAGCTGCACGGCCAGTTCGCCCTCGATGCGCTTGAGTTGCGCCGGGGCCGGGTTCACCTGGCTTTTGTTCTTCAAGGTGATGTGCTGTTCGGGGTATTTCTTGAAGCCCACCACAAACGGCAAGTTCTGCCCGCCGCTGGTGATGCGCTCGGTACCGGGTTTGACGGTCAGCGGGATCCCGACAATCGCCAGCCAGTTGTTCTGTTCCTTGACCACAAGCACCGGCCGGTTCAGGTAGGTGGCTTTGGGCGCGCTGGCCGAAGTGCCGAGGTCGACCACCGCCACGCCACCCGGCACCGGCTTGTTCAGCAACCGCGTGATGTAGCTGTCGGCGTGGGCGTTGAAGGTCAGGCACAAGAGCATCAGCAGGCTAAATAAACGTGGCATCAATCAATCCAGTAACGAAAGGGTGACGGGCGTCAGGTGGTTATCTTCCACCCGCACCTGCAATTGGCCTTCGCCGAGCCGCGCGGTCAGGCGTTGGCCGGTGTGGGTTTGCGCGGCGTTGCGGATCGCCTGGCCGCGCTCGTCCAGCAGGATGCTGTAGCCACGGCCCAGAGTCGCAAGCGGACTGACCACCTGCAACGTCTGCACCTGGCTTTGCAGTTGCAGGCGGCGTGCCTTAAGGCCTTCGCGCATGGCGCGGGGCAGGCGTTCTGCGAGGCTATCGAGGCGCTGGCGCAGCAACGCCAGTTGACGGCCGGGGTGTTGGCCTGCGAGGCGGGTTTCGAGGCGGATCAGGCGTTCGCGACGGGTATTGAGGCTGCGCTCGAAGGCGCGGCGCAGGCGCATGTCCAGGTCGTCCAAACGCTGGGCTTGCTGGCGCAGACGTTCGCCAGGGTGACGCAGGCGGCGGGCCATGCCTTCCAGGCGCAGGCGATCATGGCTCAGGCGGTTGCGCATCAGCATCACCAGGCGGCGGTGCAGGTTTTCGACTTGGCGCACCAAGTGGCTGGCATCTGGCGCGAGCAATTCGGCGGCGGCGGAGGGCGTGGGGGCGCGCACGTCGGCCACAAAGTCGCAGATCGACACGTCGGTTTCATGGCCGACGGCGCTGACGATGGGCGTCACGCAGGCATCCACCGCGCGGGCCACGGCTTCTTCGTTGAAGCACCACAGGTCTTCGAGCGAACCGCCGCCTCGGGCCAGGATCAACGCGTCGAAACCGCGCGCATCCGCCATTTTCAGCGCGCGCACAATCTGCGGGATGGCTTCGCGGCCCTGTACGGCGGTGGGGATCAGTGTCAGTTCAACGTTCGGCGCACGACGACGGAACACGCTGATGATGTCGCGAATCACCGCGCCCGTCGGCGAGCTGATAATCCCAATGCGCCGAGGGTGCGCCGGCAGCGGCACCTTGCGCTCGGCGCTGAACAGGCCTTCGGCGCTGAGCTTTTCCTTCAACGCGTCAAAGGCCAAACGCAGCGCGCCATCGCCAGCAGGTTCCACGGTGTCGAGGATCAGTTGGTAGTCGCCCCGGCCTTCGAACAGCGAGACCTTGCCGCGCACCTTCACCGCCAGGCCGTCCTTCAACGCCTGGCGCACCCGTGCGGCGTTGTTGCGAAACAGCGCGCAACGCACTTGGGCGCCGCTGTCCTTGAGGGTGAAATACACATGGCCGGAAGCCGGGCGGGCGAGGTTGGAGATCTCGCCTTCGACCCAGATATTGGTGAACACGTCTTCCAGCAACACCCGCGCGCGACCGTTGAGCTGGCTGACAGTCAGGACTTCGCGGTCCAGGCCCAAGCGGGCAAAAGGATCTTTAATCATGGGCGGCAGTTTATAGGCATTCGCGCAAGGTTTGGCAGAATTGCTCCACCAGCGCGCTTGGCTTCTGCGCACAGGCCAAGGCCACGGTGCTGAGGCAGTCCGGGTCGGCCAGGGGCAAAAAGTGCAGGTTGGCGGGGGCAATGTCCTGCATGGATTTTGGTAACAAGGCAATACCGAATCCGGCCTGGATCAGTTGCAACTGCGTGGTTTTGCGCGACATCACTCGCGCCGCCTTGGGGAAAAATCCTGCACGCATGCACAGCTCGGCCGACAGATAACTCAGGCCGCCGCGTTGGGGATGGGGGATCGAGATAAACGCTTCGTCCTTGAGTTGCTCCAGTTCGATCGGGTTATTACTGCGGGCCAGCGAGTGATTGGGCGGCACAGCCAGCAACAGTTGTTCGCTATATAAAGGCACCACGCGCACGCCTTCGCGCTGTCGCAGCACCGGTAACCGTAAAAGGCCGACTTCCAGGCGCCCGTCGGCAATTTCTTCAAGTTGCGCCTCGGAAGACAGTTTGACGATATCCATCGATACGCCGGGGCAACGCTGCAGCCAGGTGCTGATGCCGTGCAGCAATGGCCCGCTCATCGGCACGGTGCTCGAATGGCTCAGGCGCAGGGTGCCAAGCTGACCCTTGCCAACCAGGGTGGCCATCTCGCTGGCCTTGAGCAGCTCGCTCAGCAGGTTGCGCGCCCTCGGGTAAAAGGCTTCGCCCGCCGCCGTCAGCCGGGGCTGGCGCGCGGTGCGTTCGAACAGTGAAGTTTGCAGCTGGGTTTCCAGCGCCTTGATCTGGCGGCTCAGGGCCGATTGCGCCACGAACAAACGCTCGGCGGCGGCGCTGAAGCTGCCGCTGTCGGCGATCTCTACGAAGTAGCGCAGTTGGCGGGTCGAGATCACTTGTCATGCCTTTTCAAGATAAGTGGAGGGCTTTGAAGATATTAGTCGCAACACTCGGCGATGGCTAAAGTGTTGGTTATCTCTTTCAAGGAATACGACATGAGCCCGGTTGAGCTGATGAGCCAGTGGTCGTTCAGTGGTGTCGATTGGCTGGTCATCGGCCTGGGTGTGGTGCTGGCCTATATCGTCTTCGGTATTGCAGGCTTTGGCACGGCGCTGGTGGCGGGGCCGATCCTGATTGTGTTTATGCCGCTGTCGAAGATCATCCCGCTGCTGGTGCTGCTGGATTTTGTCGCGGCCTTTGGCAATCTGCTGCAATCGCGGCGAGACGTGAACAAGCCCGAGCTGCTGCGGTTGCTGCCATGCATGGCCATCGGTTGTACGCTGGGTGTGATCTTTCTGCTCAACCTGCATTCGGATCTGCTGTTGCTGCTGATGGGGGTGTTTATCAGCGCCTATGCGATCTACAGCTTGTCGGTGAAGGCGCGGCCCACTCAGCTTTCCAAAGGTTGGTCGATTCCAATGGGCACCGTCGGCGGCCTGTTTGGTGCGCTGTTCGGCAGCGGCGGCTTTTTATATGCGATCTACCTCAACAGCCGTTTGCCCAAGGATGCGGCGCGGGCCACGCAAAGTGCGTTGATCAGTTGCAGCACGGTGGTGCGCTTGAGTCTGTTCCTGATTGCCGGGGTGTATGCGGACTTGCCGTTGCTGTTGTTGGCGCTGTGCCTGTTGCCGGCGATGGCCCTGGGGCTGTGGTGTGGGCGCAGGTTGACGATGCGGATGTCCCGCGAAGCCTTTGTGCGCTTGGTGACTTGGTTGGTGTTGGCCAGTGGGATTGCATTGATTGGGCGGTATTTGAGCGCTTGACCTGTGTGGGGCAGGGATTAAGCTGCCAGGCTTCAAGGCCTCATCGCAGGCAAGCCAGCTCCCACAGGTGAATGCATTCCAAATGTGGGAGCCGGGCTTGCCCGCGATGTCGGCAGTCGCCACACCGCAGGGCTCCCAAGCACCATGAACTCCCAAAGCATCCTTGTCCCCAAAATCTCCACCTTGCCCGTCCACGAACCCCGCGCCCGGGCCATCGTGCGTTGGCTGGTGCGCAAGAACATCATCAAGGAAGAGCTGACCACCTGCGGGCGCACCGGCAACCGCATGGCCTACGCCCTGGCCGACGGCGCCCGCGCCGTGGTGCTGCACCCCGAAGCGCTGCCGTTCAACGAGCCGATCAATGGCCTGGAGATCATCTACAAGCGCTGCATCTACACGCCGGCCAAGGGCTTTCTCGAAGAGGCCGGCTGCCCGGAGTGCCTTAAAGAAGTCGGCGAGGCGCTGTTCGAAAGCCTGGAAGACTGGATGCCCGGCCACACCGATAACTTCACTTGCCCGTTGTGTGGGCATGAAGATGACATCAATGGGTTTCTGTTCCTGCAGGAATGCGGCTTCTCCAACCTGGGTTTCATCTTCAACAACTGGGCGGAAGCGGGGTTCAAGCAGAGCTTTATCGACGAATTTGCCGACTGGTTGGACCAGAAGATGAGTTGGGTCAAAGTCGAGCTTTAACCTGATCGTTCCCACGCTCCTGCGTGGGAATGCATCCCGTGACGCTCCGCGTCACCATTGCGCAAGACCCCGGACGCGGAGCGTCCCTGGCGGCATTCCCACGCGGAGCGTGGGAACGATCTAGCGCTGCAGGTTTTATCCATCTATCAGTATTACCAAGTTTGTCAGAGTTTTACATTGAGCCCGACAGGGTGCATGTATATAATGGCGCGCTTCCATTTTCCCGCTCGGGAGCCCCCGCGATGCTGCGTATCAGCCAAGAAGCTCTGACATTCGACGACATTCTCCTAGTGCCCGGTTATTCCGAGGTGCTTCCTAACGAAGTCAGTCTCAAGACCCGCCTAACCCGTGGCATCGAGCTGAATATTCCTCTGGTTTCCGCTGCCATGGACACCGTCACTGAAGCCCGTTTGGCAATCGCCATGGCTCAGGAAGGCGGCATTGGCATCATCCACAAGAACATGACCATCGAGCAGCAAGCTGCCGAAGTGCGCAAGGTCAAGCGTTACGAAGCCGGTGTGGTGAAAGATCCAATCACCATCGAAGCCGACGCCACCGTGCGTGATCTGTTCGACCTGACCCGCCTGCACAACATCTCCGGCGTTCCGGTACTGCACGATGGCGACCTGGTCGGCATCGTCACTTCCCGTGACGTGCGTTTCGAGAACCGTCTTGAAGTCACCGTCCGTGAAGTGATGACGCCTAAAGAGCGCCTCGTTACTGTCAAGGAAGGCGCCGACAAGAACGATGTGCGCGAATTGCTGCACAAGCACCGCATCGAGCGCGTGCTGATCGTCGACGACAAATTCGCCCTCAAAGGCATGATGACCGTCAACGACATCGAAAAAGCCAAGGCTTACCCGCTGGCCAGCAAGGATGACCAAGGTCGTCTGCGCGTCGGCGCTGCGGTCGGCACCGGTAAAGACACCGGTGATCGCGTTTCGGCCCTCGTGGCAGCCGGTGTTGACGTGGTGGTGGTCGACACTGCCCACGGCCACTCCAAAGGCGTGATCGACCGCGTTCGCTGGGTCAAACAGAATTTCCCTGACGTACAGGTTATCGGCGGCAACATCGCCACCGGCGCAGCCGCCAAGGCCCTGGCCGAAGCCGGCGCCGATGCGGTCAAGGTCGGTATCGGCCCTGGCTCCATCTGCACCACGCGTATCGTCGCCGGTGTAGGCGTGCCGCAAATCAGCGCCATCGCCAACGTTGCTGCTGCCCTTGAAGGCACGGGCGTTCCGTTGATCGCCGACGGCGGCATCCGTTTCTCCGGTGACCTGTCCAAGGCCATCGTAGCCGGTGCTTCCTGCGTGATGATGGGCTCGATGTTCGCCGGTACCGAAGAAGCACCAGGTGAAATCGAACTGTTCCAGGGCCGTTCGTACAAGGCTTACCGCGGCATGGGTTCGCTGGGCGCCATGTCCC
This sequence comes from Pseudomonas sp. WS 5146, assembly GCF_012985495.1. Lineage (NCBI taxonomy): Bacteria > Pseudomonadati > Pseudomonadota > Gammaproteobacteria > Pseudomonadales > Pseudomonadaceae > Pseudomonas > Pseudomonas sp. WS 5146. Next base: position 951,762 of record NZ_JAAQWL010000001.1, on the reverse strand, counting down.
AGGCGCAGGGCTCTTCCGACCGTTACTTCCAGGACTCCTCGGCAGGCGCCGAGAAGCTCGTACCGGAAGGCATCGAAGGCCGTGTGCCGTACAAAGGCACCCTGAGCGCGATCATCCATCAATTGATGGGCGGCCTGCGTTCCTCGATGGGCTACACCGGCAGCGCCGACATCGAAGAAATGCGCACCAAGCCAGAGTTCGTACGGATCACCGGCGCCGGCATGGCTGAATCCCATGTCCACGACGTGCAGATCACCAAGGAAGCGCCGAACTACCGCGTAGGTTGAGGCTTCCAGCAAAACGTTAAGTAACCGGGGCTGTTCTTTCAGCCCCGAGTTGTTTCTGATTCATTAGACGAGACTGACTTCATGGCCCTCGACATTCACGCCCACCGCATCCTGATCCTCGACTTCGGTTCCCAGTACACCCAACTGATCGCCCGCCGCGTGCGTGAAATCGGCGTGTACTGCGAACTGCACCCGTTCGACATGGACGACGAAGCGATCCGCGAATTCGCACCGAAAGGCGTCATCCTTGCCGGTGGCCCCGAGTCCGTGCACGAAGCCAACAGCCCGCGTTGCCCGCAAGCCGTATTCGACCTGGGCGTGCCCGTCTTCGGTATCTGCTACGGCATGCAGACCATGGCCGAGCAACTGGGCGGCAAGGTTGAAGGTTCCGAACTGCGTGAATTCGGTTATGCCCGTGTCGACGTGGTCGGCAAGAGCCGCCTGCTGGACGGCATCGAAGACCACATCGACGCCGACGGCCTGTTCGGCCTCGACGTGTGGATGAGCCACGGTGACAAGGTCACCAAGATGCCGGAAGACTTCCACATCCTGGCCAGCACCCCGAGCTGCCCGATTGCCGGCATGTTCAACGACGAGCGCGGCTACTACGGCGTGCAGTTCCACCCGGAAGTGACCCACACCAAGCAAGGCGGCCGCATCCTGTCGCGCTTCATCCTCGACATCTGCCAGTGCGAAGCCCTGTGGACCCCGTCGAAAATCGCTGAAGACGCCATCGCCAACGTGCGTGCCCAGGTCGGTACCGACAACGTATTGCTCGGCCTGTCCGGCGGCGTTGACTCCTCCGTGGTTGCCGCGCTGCTGCACAAAGCCATCGGCGACCAGCTGACGTGCGTGTTCGTCGACAATGGCCTGCTGCGCCTGCACGAAGGCGAGCAAGTGATGGCCATGTTCGCTGAGAACATGGGCGTCAAGGTGATCCGCGCCAACGCCGAGGACCAGTTCCTCAACAACCTGGCGGGCGAAAGCGACCCAGAGAAGAAGCGCAAGATCATCGGCCGCACCTTCATCGACGTGTTTGATGCCCAGTCCAACAAACTGGACAACATCAAGTACCTCGCCCAGGGCACCATCTACCCTGACGTGATCGAGTCGGCTGGCGCCAAGAGCGGCAAGGCCCACGTGATCAAGTCCCACCACAACGTGGGTGGCCTGCCGGAGGAGATGAACCTCAAGCTGGTAGAACCACTGCGCGAACTGTTCAAAGACGAAGTCCGCCGCCTGGGCCTGGAACTCGGCCTGCCGTACGACATGGTCTACCGCCACCCATTCCCAGGCCCGGGCCTGGGCGTGCGCATCCTGGGTGAAGTGAAAAAGGAATACGCCGACCTGCTGCGTCGCGCCGACCACATCTTCATCGAAGAACTGCGCAAAGCCGACTGGTACCACAAGGTCAGCCAGGCATTCGTGGTGTTCCAGCCGGTGAAATCGGTGGGCGTTGTGGGCGATGGCCGTCGTTATGCGTGGGTTGTTGCACTGCGTGCCGTCGAGACTATCGACTTCATGACCGCGCGTTGGGCACACCTGCCGTACGAGCTGCTGGAGACCGTCAGCGGCCGTATCATCAATGAGATCGAGGGTATTTCGCGCGTGACGTATGACGTGTCGAGCAAGCCGCCGGCGACGATTGAGTGGGAATAATGAGTCACAGGGCACTGACTAGAGTGCAGCGCTAGATTCGTACTAGCGCAGTAAGGGGTTTTGCCAATGCCAGTCAGTTAAGCTGACTGGCATTTTTGTTTTTGGGCCGAAAGCTTCGAAGCAAGACCTCTCGTTTCGATGAACGGAAAAGGCAGGCACAGGGGTTATAGAAACTGTGATCGAATCAAATCCGTATCGAACGGTGTTATTCCTTGGTCCGGTGCAAACACCGATTGTGCCTGCTGCGGTGACGTTACGCGTTCCCCCCGTGCTCGAACGTGTAAATCGAACAGGGTTTCCAAATCTGGCCTGGGTGTATGTACCAAAGCCCGTAGCATCAGCGAAACTCCACTGAGGTTGTTCTTGACGTTATTCCACCAGGGGGATGATGTGAGTCCCAAATCGGCCCAAATCATGCGCCGTTCCTGCAAGTCCATCACAAATGGTAGACAGATCCCTGTGTTGGACGCGATATCGATACGGTCGAATACAGAGCGCGGCTCGAATACTTCACCCGACGCCGTGTCTGCACGGGCCATCCAGCCAGCGAAGCATTCTGGAAGATCGCAGTACGGCTGCTCGGTGTATGAGTTGATAGACGTAACGACATACCGGATACCCTTCTCGACAAGAACATCCAGGTCAAGGTCGATGAACTCCGAAGCCCCATCGGGTGCATCGACGATGTCGCCGCTGTGATAGCCGCCGAAACCCTTCAAGTTGTAATACGCGACCGTTTCTATGAACACGAAGTTGGCGTCGAAAAACGCAGCGGACAAGTCGATGTCCGTGCGTCCACGGCAGTTCTTCCACCATAGGAACAGGCGAATGAAACGAGTGTCAGGCATAGGCAGCCGACTGCCCCGCACTAGCGTACGTAGCGACTTCGAAGAAGCACGCTGCGCCAGCGGCACCCTGTATTCGCGTAATACTGGATCGATAAAACAGCGGCCTAGTGGCGGCAGCGATGCAAAGCGCTTTACGAGAGCGTCCTCGCAGATTCTGGCGGCACGCTCCAGCACGTCGGGAGCTAGAGGTTCCCGTCGATCCTTGATGCCATAAACCTTGGCGAACGAACCTTTCGGTGTGAAGGCTCGCAGGGGGAGGGGGCGTGGTGCACGTATCTGGGCCAGCAACTGCAGCAGGACGGGCGAGGACACTTGTGTTGCAACTGCCTCGAACGCGTCGAGAACCGACTCTGTTTCTGCCGCGCGCCGCAGTGTCGCGTCCAGCCGTCGTGCGAACTCGCCAGGACGGCTCTGTAATAGGGATGTAAGCGTGGCGATATGACGCTGAGCAAGCAATGTTTCGACACGTGATCCAAACGACTCTGGCGCATCGTTGCGGCGAGCCGCGGTGATGGCGGCTAGCGCTCTTGGGTACTTATCGGCGTAGTCGCCCGGATGCAGTACTTCGGCAAGGCGTTTCCATCGTTCAGCATGGCGCATTACGTCTTCTGCTGCGTTGGGTATGCGGTTGAGGAGGCGCAATAGCAGACGGCGGATCGAGCGTTTCATAGCTTTGAAACGTGTCAAAGCTGTCGTCAGTGATACGTCTCCTCTATTCAGCGCAACCGCGAGTCGTAGCACGTCAGTTGCCGTTTCGACGTTTCGCTCCAGGAATGCATCCACTCGTGCGTCGCCGGTCACGTGCAGGATTAGTGCGCTGCCAACCTGTGCACGGATCTCTCGGAACGGAATGGCCTCAGGCAGCAGACGGAACGTATCGCTTTTGTATTTTCGGATAAACCAGAGGACATCGGCAGTTTCCTCTTCGGAAAGCGAGGTGCGCGAAGAAACCAGCGGTTCGAGCAGTGATTCAAATTCAGAGACGTCTCCCGGTTCGATTACACGGGATATTAAATTGCCATCAAGTATTGCAGGTCGAGCATGTTCAGTCGGGGGTAAACGCCAAAGCGTGAGGTAGTGTATGACGGCGTTAAGGTACAACTGTGCCTCTGAGGCTGTCATAACCTGCTCTGGAAAGTCCGGGTAGAACGGCCTGTGGTGTACATGAGCGCCAGTTGCCCGTCGAAGAACTCCGATAATTTCGCGCAGCCATTGCTGAAGCTCCGTCGCTGACAACGTGCCAATTTGTTCAATCAAAGGCTCTGACAGTACGCATCGAAACGCCGCGACTTCCCGGACAGCCGACGCGACCTGGGCGCGCGTGGCACCGCCAGTTCCTATCGGGACGTGAACTTTGCTACGGCGGCGTAGGAACAGGTCCTGATTCATACTTGAATTCTCCTTAGGCCACCGACGTGGATGAGCTGCTGCATCGTTCTACAACTGATGTAAAAACGCCTGCAAGAAGCAGGCGCAATGTGGAGAGCGAAACCCCTAGGTCATAGGAGGTTAGAAGGAAGGTGTTCCATAGCCACGAGGAGATCCTACGTCAGGCTGCAGCTGTTTGTCAGGTCGTCGTGTCTCTCAACCGTAACAAGCTGCTTCGCCAGAATAATAGGGGGTGTAGCAGATGAGTGCCGGATAACAAAAAAGCAGCCATATGCCGGGGAGTTGTATTTTTGCGTTTAGTAGAGGGAGGGGTTGGAGAATAATCTGCTATTGCCCATAATCGATCTGAGTAGCAGTGCGCCTTTTACGAGTTGATGCCGGAGGCCTGTACATGAAGTTGGAAAAGCGTATGCAGGCCGCAATCCGTGGCATGCAGGGAAACGTAGTCCTTCGCATTGACGTTGCGGCGCTGGGGGGGCATTCACAGGTTTCTGTTGCGCTCGATGAGCTTATGCGCAAGGGCGTGATCGTCCGAATGGGAATCGGTATATACGCAAAGGCTTCTCGTAACCCGCATACAGGCGTTGTCACCCCCGCCGCAGATCTTGAAGCTCTGGCCGTTGAGGTGTTTCAGCGGCTGGGCGTCAGCGCTTCGGTGCAGATTGCCAAGTCCGGAGCCGGGCATTCGATTGCGTCAAAAGACGCAAAAATCTGCGTAAAAGGCCGCCGCCGAATTCGTCGCAAGCTGTCACTGGACGGTCGTTCGGTGGTTTACGTCAATGAGGTTGTGCCTCCTAGGAAAGTAAAAAACTCCGTTAGGCGCCACCCGAAAACGGGCGCGTTGATCATTCCAACGTCTGGCCTACGGCGATATGTAATGGACCTGGCGGATGCGTGTCAGGTGGCTTATGTCAGAACTTACGCGGACGAGTGGGCGGAAAGTGTTTCCCGGTTAGCCGGAGACGATGTCCGCACCGATGTCGTCGAAAACCTGGTCATCGCGCTGAAGAAAGAGAAAAAAGTGACCGGTCTTGAAGCGGTTCATTTGCTGACTAATTACTTGAGGGAAAAGCAGCGTGTTTGATCCATTCAAGGATTTTGATACGAGGGGCTACCTCAGGAATGTTGTAGGTGAAAAGGACCTCAATATTGTCAAGCAACTGGAACATGATCTGTTCACCGCCAACCTTGCAGATGCGATGGATTACCTGGCTAATAAAAGAACGATCACGTATCGCGATTTTCTTCAGGTTCACGGGCTTTTGTTTGGTGACCTTTACCCTTGGGCGGGTAGCGACAGGATGACGACTTCTCCTGACTTGGCCATCTCAAAAGCGGGCACCTGCTTTTGCCTGCCTCACGAGGCCAAAAGAGCAGTTGAAGAGGGGCTTCGCCTCGGCCAGGGTAAGGCTTTGCTGAGAAAGTCGCCTGGCTTGGTGATGGGCTTTTTCGCTTACGGCCACCCGTTCCTTGATGGTAATGGACGAACGATGCTGGTGGTTCACTCAGTCCTCTGTCATCGCGCAGGGTTTTCGATTAACTGGAGCAGAACTGATAAGTCCGACTATCTCTCAGCACTGAGTAAAGAGATCGAGACCCCTGACAAGGGCATCCTCGATGAGTACTTGAAAGACTTCATTGAGCCGCCGCTGGAACCTGGCGCCTGGGAAGCGGCTATTCATTCTGTCAGGGGACTCAACGGCTTGGCGATGACTGACACTGTTGAGGGGCGTTCCGACGATCCTGCCATCTCCCAAAAATATCAGGACTTCGACCAGCGACGAGGTTACACCATCGATTAAAGGGCAGCTTCAAGTCTCAGGCCTTTTATCCCCCAGCACTCTGCGTATGCATCTCACCGCCGCGCAATATCCGAAAAGTAAAACTTATCCAGCGTATGCCGCGACTCGGTGTACTCGAACTGCCTGCCATCCTGCAAAAACGTCTGGTTGCTCACCACAATCACATGGCTTTGCCCATCCAGATCCAGATGCGCCTGGTCGTCCTTGCTGCGCGGCAGGGCTTCGATGGTGCGCTGCGCATAACTGATCTGCAGCTCCAGCGTCTGTTCGATAAACGCATAGATCGACTGCTCGGCGATGTCGCGGTCCAGGCCGGGGATCAGGTCAGCCACAAAGTGGTTGATGTCCAGGATCACGCGTTTGCCGCCGATGCGCCGTACCCGTTTGATGCGGGTAATCAGAGCGCCGGGCGCGGCTTCGATGTGTTGCAGCAGCGAGCCTTCGAGCGGGAACTGGCTGAATTCGACTACTTCGGTGCGTACGTCATCGCCCAGGTCAGCGTGGGTTTCGTGGAAGCTGACGATGCCGCCCAGTTGGAACTCAATGGGGTTGGGCGACAACACAAACGTGCCCTTGCCGTGGATTTTTTGCGCAAAACCACGCTCCTGCAACTGCTCGATGGCGCGGCGCACCGTGCCACGGCTGGCCTGGTAGGCGTCCATCAGTTCGGTTTCAGAGGGAAGGCGCGTACCGCGTTGCAGGCGTTCAGTGGTGATGCTGGCAAGCAGATCCGTATAGATCTGGTTGTATTTGCTCATGGGGATGGCTCTGTGCCGGCTTGATGAAAGTGAACGGCGGGTTCAAGGCAGGAACCTTAGTGGCAGAGGTGGGCTTTGTCCATTGGACCTGCGTGGAATTAGGGAAATGTCTGACTTCAAATTCAGAAAAATAAACTTTATGTAACTCGTACAGACGAGTTATTGATTTAACTCGTACATACGAGTACTTTTGCCCACGGCGTGCTGCCAATGACTGCCCCCAAATAAAAAAACCAAAGTGGAAACCAAGCATGAGCCACGACTATTCCAATATTGCCCGCGAGATTCTCGAGAACCTCGGGGGCAGCGACAACCTTGAGCAAGCCGCCCACTGCGTGACCCGCCTGCGCCTGGCGCTCAAGGACCCGAGCCTGGTCAACAGCAGCGCGTTGAACCAGGTCGATCTGGTCAAGGGCTCGTTCTTCACCGGCGGCCTGTTCCAAGTGGTGATCGGCCCCGGCGAAGTGGAAAAGGTCTATGCCGCCCTGCGTGAGCAGACGGGTCTTGCGGCTTCGACCATCGCTGACGTCAAGCAGAAGGGCGCCGACAAGACCAACGCCATGCAGCGTCTGGTGCGTGTGTTCTCCGACGTGTTCATGCCGATCCTGCCCGCGCTGATCATCGCCGGCCTGCTGATGGGCGTGAACAACCTGATGGGCGCCAAGGGCATGTTCATTGAGGGCCAGACGCTGCTGGAGGCGTATCCGAACCTGGATGGCCTGTGGAGCCTGATCAACCTTATGGCCAACACCTCGTTTGTGTTCCTGCCGGCGCTGGTGGGCTGGTCGGCGGCCAAGCGCTTCGGCGGCAGCGAAATCCTCGGCATCGTGCTCGGCCTGATGCTGGTGCACCCGGACTTGCTCAACGCCTGGAACTACGGCAAGGCGGTGGCCGGGCTCGATGGTCAGAGCCTGCCGTACTTCGATATTTTCGGTTGGTTCAAGATTGAGAAGGTGGGTTATCAGGGCCAGATCCTGCCGATCCTGATGGCGGCCTATGTGATGAGCGTGATTGAAAAGTGGCTGCGGGCACGCGTGCCAAACGCCATCCAACTGCTCGTGGTGCCGATCACCACCATCGTCGTCACCGGCGTGCTGGCGCTGGCCATCATCGGCCCGGTGACCCGTCACCTCGGCATCCTGATTACCGAAGGCGTGGTCACCCTGTTTGACCTGGCGCCGATGGTTGGCGGGGCGATTTTCGGCCTGTTGTACGCGCCGCTGGTGATCACCGGCATGCACCACATGTTCCTCGCCGTGGACCTGCAACTTATCTCCACCCAGGGCGGCACCTTTATCTGGCCGATGATCGTGATGTCCAACCTGGCCCAGGGCAGCGCCGCACTGGGCGTGTTCTACATGACCCGCAACGCGCGGGACAAAAGCATGGCCTCGACCTCGGCGATTTCCGCTTACTTCGGTATCACGGAACCGGCGATGTTCGGCGTGAACCTGCGCTTCAAATTTCCGTTCTATGCCGCACTGCTCGGCTCGGCGCTGGGCAGCATTTTCCTGTCGCTGAACAAGGTGACGGCCTCGGCCATCGGCGTGGGTGGCTTGCCTGGGTTTATTTCGATCATTCCGCAGTTCATCCCCAGTTTTGTGATCGGGATGGTCATCGCCATGGTCGTGCCGTTTGTTCTGACCTGTGCGTTGAGCATGAAGATTGTGCGGCCGGGGTATCGCGTCGCTTGATCGATCGCTATCGCAGGCAAGCCAGCTCCCACATTTGAATGTGTTCACACATCAAAGTGGGAGCCGGGCTCGCCCGCGATGAGGCCCTCAAAGCCAGCACACAACTCAATTGAAGGAACCCACCATGCAAGACTGGCAAGACTCGGTGATCTACCAGATCTACCCCAAAAGCTTCCACAGCCACGCGGGTAACGCCACCGGTGACCTGCTGGGCATCGTGGACAAACTCGATTACCTCAAGTGGCTGGGCGTGGATTGCCTGTGGATCACCCCGTTCCTGCGCTCGCCGCAACGCGACAACGGCTACGACATCAGCGACTACTACGCCATCGACCCCAGCTACGGGACCATGGCCGACTGCGACCTGCTGATCAGCGAAGCGGCCAAGCGCGGCATCAAGCTGATGCTCGACATTGTGGTCAACCACACCTCCATCGAGCATGAGTGGTTCCAGCAGGCGCGCAGCAGCCTCGACAACCCGTACCGCGACTTCTACATCTGGCGTGACCAGCCGAACAACTGGCAATCCAAGTTCGGCGGCTCGGCCTGGGAATACGAGGCGCAAACCGGCCAGTACTTCCTGCACCTGTTCGACCATACCCAGGCCGACCTCAATTGGGACAACCCCAACGTGCGCGCCGAGGTGTACCAGTTGATGCGCTTCTGGCGTGACAAAGGCGTGGGTGGCTTCCGCCTGGACGTGATCAACCTGATCTCCAAGCCTGCCGATTTCCCCGAAGACAACACCGATGGCCGCCGCTTCTACACCGACGGCCCGAACGTGCATGAGTACCTGCAGGAAATGCACCGTGAAGTCTTCGAAGGGCACGACCTGATCAACGTCGGCGAGATGTCGTCCACCAGCCTTGAGCACTGCATTCGTTATTCGAATCCGGCGTCCAAAGAGCTGTCGATGACCTTCAACTTTCATCACTTGAAAGTCGATTACCCGAACCTGCAAAAGTGGGTGAAGGCCGACTTCGACTTCCTGCAGCTCAAGCAGATTTTTTCCGACTGGCAACTGGGCATGCAGGCCGGTGGCGGCTGGAACGCGCTGTTCTGGTGTAACCACGATCAGCCGCGAGTGGTCTCGCGTTTTGGTAACGACGGCGAGTACCGCGTGGTCTCGGCCAAGATGCTCGCCACTGCACTGCATTTTCTCCAGGGCACGCCGTATGTGTACCAGGGCGAAGAGCTGGGCATGACCAACCCGGGTTTCGACAAGATTGAGCAGTACCGCGATGTCGAGACCCTGAACATCTTCCGCCTAAAGCGTGATGCCGGTGAGTCCGAGGCGTCGAGCATGGCGGCGATCATGCAGAAGTCGCGCGACAACAGCCGCACGCCAATGCAATGGAACACCCAGGCCAATGCCGGTTTCAGCAGCGGTGAACCGTGGATCGGCATCCCGGCCAACGCGGCGCAGATCAACGTCGAAAGCCAGCTGGATGACCCCGATTCGGTGCTGCATCACTACCGCGCGCTGATTGCGTTGCGTCGTCACGAGCCGCTGATCCAGGAGGGCGTTTATCGCCAACTGCTGCAAGACCACCTCCAGGTCTGGGCGTATCTGCGCGAAGGCGATGGCGAGCGCTTGTTGGTACTCAACAACTTCTACGGCACACCCTGCGAAATCCAACTGCCGGAAGGCGTCATCAGTGCGGCGAACGAGCAACGCCTGCTGATCAGCAATTACCCCGACTGCCCGTTGCGTTCGAGCACGGTGGTGTTGCGCCCGTATGAATCGTTTGTGCTGCACCTCAAGGACTGAGACCCGCTGCATCCCCCGTATGGGAGTGCGGGGGCGCTTCACCAAAAAACATAATAAAAATATCGGAGTGCTTCATGAAAACAACAATAAAGCTGGGCCTCATTGCTTCATGTCTTACCGCACCTTTTGCCGTTCAAGCCCTGGAGTTTGCCGGCTACTTGCGCAGCGGCGCGGGGACTTCAACAGGCAGTGGCAAGCAACAGTGTTTCCAACTGCCGGGGGCGCAATCCAAATACCGCCTGGGCAACGAATGCGAGCAGTACGCCGAACTCGAGTTGCGCCAGGACCTGTTGACCCTCGACGACGGCTCGGTGCTGAGCGTCGATGCCATGGCATCGCTGTACAACAAATACGACCGAGCCCTGAAGTTCCAGGGTGAGGACAACGGCTCGGCGCGCATGCCGCAGATGTACGCGCAGTGGTCCAACCTGCCCAGCCTCAATGGTGGCTCGGTGTGGGCGGGACGCCGTTACTACAAGCGTAATGACATCCATATCTCCGACTTCTACTACTGGAACCAGAGCGCCACGGGCGGCGGTGTCGAGGACGTCAAAATCGGCGACCTCAAATACAGCTACGCGCTGTCGCGCAAGGACAACCTCTACCAGAAAGAATACGCCACCCGTCACGACTTCAACGTGGCAGGCTTCAAGACCAACCCCGGCGGTGAGCTGGAGTTTGGCTTGAGCTATATAGAAAAAGCCGGCGGGCGTGAGGCCAACAGCGGTTGGGCGATCACCGCGCAGCATGTGCAAAAACCGTTTCTTGGCGGCAAGAACAAATTCGCCTTGCAGTACGGCGAAGGCCCCGGCACGGGTTTGGGATATACCGGCGATACCGCCTTGGACAAGAGCAGCAAAAGCTACCGCGCCGTGGAGTTTTTCGACTGGCAGGTGACGCCGCGTTTCGGCGGGCAGGTCGAGGCGGTGTATCAAAAGGACATTCGCCCGGGCAGCCAGGACCAGACCTGGATGTCCATCGGTGTGCGCCCGGCGTATGCCATCAGCGAACAGTTCAAACTGGTCACCGAGCTTGGGCATGATCAAGTCGAGGCCGCCGGCGGTACGCGCAAGCTGAGCAAATTCACCTTCGCCCCGACCTGGTCGCCCAACGGCCCGGATTTCTGGGCACGGCCGGAAGTGCGGTTGTACTACACCTATGCAACCTGGAACGAAGCGGCCAAGCGCGCGGCGAACGAACTGGCGGCGGGCTCGGCGTTGTCCGACACCGGCGCCTACGGCACGGCGCGGCATGGCTCGAATGTGGGTGTGCAAGTCGAATATTGGTGGAAATAGCTCGGTTTTAAGTGAACGCTTTTTAGGTGGGAGCTGGCTTGCCTGCGATAGCAACCCCTCGGTCTTACTGAGACACCGAGTCGCCGGCATCGCAGGCAAGCCAGCTCCCACAGTGGATCGTCGTTCGCCCTATGATTTTTACAGAACAAAACAGCAGGTGAAGTCATGACCACAACTCAACCCCTGGAACTGCTGGCGCCCTTGTCCGGGGTGCTGCTGGCGCTGGACCAGGTGCCTGACCCGGTGTTCGCCAGCCGCATGATCGGCGACGGCCTGTGCATCGATCCCACCTCGCAGACCCTGTGCGCGCCGTTGGCCGGGGTGATCAGCAATATCCAGGACACCGGGCATGCGGTCAGCGTCACCGGCGACAACGGCGTGCAGGTGCTGATGCATATTGGCCTGGACACGGTGCACCTGGCTGGCAAGGGCTTCACCCGTCTGGTCGAGGAAGGCCAGCGGGTCGAGGTCGGGCAGCCGTTGATCGAGTTTGATGCCGACTACGTGGCGCTCAATGCGCGCAGTTTGCTGACCTTGATGCTGGTGGTCAGCGGCGAGCCGTTTGTGTGGCTGGCATCGGGCAGTGGCGCGGTGGAGGTGGGCCAGCCGTTGTTGCACGTCTCACCCGGCCAGGCCGCTGAAACCGTGGGCGAGGAGGAAGGCGATGCACTGTTCTCCAAACCGCTGACGCTGCCCAATGCCAACGGTTTGCACGCACGCCCGGCCGCCGTACTGGCGCAAACGGCCAAAGGTTTCAACGCCAGCATTTACCTGCACAAGCAAACCCAGAGCGCCAACGCCAAGTCATTGGTGGCGATCATGGCGCTGCAAACCGTGCAGGGCGATACCTTGCAAGTGAGTGCGGCGGGAGAGGATGCCGATGCGGCCATCAAGGCATTGGTAACCCTGCTGGCGCAAGGTTGCGGGGAGGCAGTCGAAGAGTCTGTTGCGCCTGTTGAAACGCAGTCACCCGAGTCATCGGCGACCTTGTTGCGCGGCGTGTGTGCTTCGCCCGGCTCCGCGTTTGGCCAGGTGTTTCAAGTGGCGGAACCCGAGTTGCACATCGAGGAACAGGGCGCGGGTGAATCTGTTGAACACGCTGCGCTGAGCCGCGCCTTACTGGTAGCCACCGAAGCGCTGCAAGTGTTGCAAGACAAAGCGGTTGGCAGCGCCCAGGCGGAAATCTTCCGCGCCCATCAGGAACTGCTTGAAGACCCGACCCTGTTGGAGCAAGCCCATCGCCTGCTCACCGAAGGCAAGAGTGCTGCCTTTGCCTGGAACAGCGCCACGGCCGCAACCGCCAAGCTATTTCTCGGCCTGGGCAGTGCGTTGCTGGCTGAGCGCGCAGCGGATTTGGCCGATGTTGGCCAGCGTGTGCTGAAGTTGATCCTCGGTATTGAGGACAGCGCCTGGGTGTTGCCGGATCGTGCGATCGTGATTGCCGAGCAACTGACCCCCTCGCAAACCGCTGGCCTCGATACGCGCAAAGTGTTGGGGTTCGTCACCGTCGGCGGCGGCGCCACCAGCCATGTGGCGATCCTGGCGCGTGCCCTTGGTTTGCCGTCGTTGTGCGGCGTTCCGGCACAGGCACTGGCGCTGGCCAACGGCAAGCAGGTGCTGCTCGATGCCGACAAAGGCGAGCTGCACCTGGAGCCTGACCTGGCCGCTGTCGAGCAACTGGCCGCTACCCGCAAGCAACACATACTGAGACGTGAGCGTGAGGTGGCGCAGGCCGCCTTGCCCGGTATCACGCGCGATGGTCATCATGTCGAGATCACGGCCAATGTCGCCTCGTTGCAGGAGGTCGAGCAATCCCTGGCCTTGGGCGGTGAAGGCGTTGGCCTGTTGCGTTCGGAGTTTCTCTACCTGGACCGCAATCGCGCGCCCAGCCCCGAGGAGCAAGCCGGCACCTACAGCGCCATCGCCCGAGCTCTGGGCAGCGAACGCAATCTGGTGGTGCGCACTTTGGATGTGGGCGGCGATAAACCTTTGGCCTATGTGCCGATGGAGCGCGAGACCAACCCGTTCCTCGGCCTGCGTGGTATTCGCCTGTGCCTGGAACGCCCTGAATTGCTGCGCGAGCAGTTCCGCGCGATCCTGGCGAGTGCCGGATTTGCGCGGCTGCATATCATGCTACCGATGGTCAGCCTGCTGTCGGAGCTGCATCTGGCGCGCAAGATCCTTGAAGAGGAAGCGCTGGCGCTGAGCCTGACCGAGCTGCCAAAGCTGGGCATCATGATCGAGGTGCCGTCTGCGGCCTTGATGGCAGATGTCTTCGCGCCGCATGTGGATTTCTTCTCCATCGGCACCAATGACCTCACCCAATACACCCTGGCCATGGACCGCGACCACCCGCGCCTGGCAAGCCAGGCCGACAGCTTCCATCCGTCGGTATTGCGCCTGATTGCCACCACGGTCAAGGCCGCCCACGCCCATGGCAAGTGGGTCGGCGTGTGCGGCGCGTTGGCGTCTGAAGCACTGGCGGTGCCGGTGTTGATCGGGCTGGGGGTGGATGAACTGTCGGTCAGCGTACCGCTGATCCCGACCATCAAGGCCACCGTGCGCGAGCTGGACATGGCCGACTGCCAGATCATCGCCCGCCAGGTGCTTGGCCTGGAAGAAGCCGCCCAAGTACGCGAGGCCCTGCGCCTGTACCACGCGGCCACTGTTGAAACCTCACCTGTCGTGGAGCACTGAGCATGTTCGAGAAATTACAGCGCGCATTCTGGAAGGCCCTCACCCCGGACTTGATTGCCGAAACCGTGGTGGCGCCTGCGCAGGGTCTGTTGTCGACCGAGGTACTGAGCGCATTGGGCGGTGTGGATAACCTCAAGTCGCAACAGCGCGTGGCACTGACGCGGGTGCGGGTGCAGTTGCAGGATGCAGGGCGGCTGGATGCGCAGGCGCTGAAGGCGGCGGGTGTTGCGGGTGTGATGGTGTTAACGGGCGGGGTCGTGCATCTGCTCACTGGCCTATAAAACGACGAGGATCAACTGTGGGAGCCGGGCTTGCCCGCGATAGCGGTGTGTCAGGAAACGAATATGTTGACTGGCTAGCCGCCATCGCGGGCAAGCCCGGCTCCCACAGGGTTATGGGTCGTTTGGGAGATTGGGTTTACAACTGCGGGTTATCTTCCGGCGGCTTGGTCTTGTCGATACCCGGCACGTGCAAGTTGCCTTCCACCACTTGGTTGCCTTCCAACTGCGGCTGGGTCACCCAGGTGAGAATGTCGTAATACCGGCGGATGTTCGCGACAAAATGCACCGGCTCGCCACCGCGGGCATAACCGTAGCGGGTCTTGCTGTACCACTGCTTCTGCGACAGGCGCGGCAGCATCTTCTTCACGTCCAGCCACTTGTTCGGGTTCAGGCCGTCTTTCTTGGCCAGCGTGCGCGCATCTTCCAGGTGGCCGGTGCCGACGTTATAGGCGGCGAGGGCGAACCAGGTGCGGTCCGGCTCGGCAATGCTGTCGTCCAACTCATCCTTGATCTTGGCCAGGTACTTGGCACCGCCCATGATGCTTTGCTTGGCGTCCAGGCGGTTGGACACGCCCATGGCCTGGGCGGTGTTCTGGGTCAGCATCATCAGGCCGCGCACGCCGGTCTTGGAGGTGACGGCCGGTTGCCACAGCGATTCCTGATAGCCGATGGCCGCCAGTAGGCGCCAGTCGACCTTTTCTTCCTTGGCGTAGGCGCGAAAGTGTTTCTCGTACTTGGGCAGGCGTTGCTGCAAATGCTGGGCGAAGGTGTAGGCGCCGACATAGCCGAGTACATCGACATGCCCGTAGTAACGGTCTTTCAGTCGCTGCAGGGTGCCGTTTTTCTCAACCTTGTCCAGGTAGCTGTTGATCTCGTTGAGCAGGCTATTGTCTTCCCCCGGCGCCACGGCCCAGCTCTGGTTGCTGGCATTGCCGAGGTCGAAGGCCACGCGCACGTTGGGGAAGTACACCTGGTTCATCGCCACTTCGTTGGAGTCCACCAGGGTCAGGTCGATCTGGCCCTCGTCCACCATGCGCAGCAGGTCCACCACCTCCACGGCGTCGGACTCTTCGTATTCAATCGCTGGGTTCTGCTTTTTAAGTGCCGCCAATTGCTCGGCGTGGGTGCTGCCTTTGAGCACCATGATCTTCTTGCCCACCAGGTCTGCCGGGCCGGTGGGGCGCGACTGGCCGTTGCGGTAGATGATCTGCGGCGTGACTTCCAGGTACGGATGGGAGAAACGCACCTGTTGCGCGCGCTGCTCGCTGCTGACCAGGCCGGCGGCCGCAAGAACCGGACCGTTGGGTTTGCCCAGCTGGCCGAACAGGTCATCGAGATTATCCGCGGTCTCGATCTCCAGCTTCACGCCCAGGTCATCGGCAAAGCGCTTGACCAGTTCGTACTCGAAACCGGTTTCACCGTTGCGGTCCTGGAAATACGTGGCCGGGCTGTTCCGGGTAATCACCCGCAATACGCCATCCTCCTTGATTCGCTCGAGCGTGCTGGGCTTATCAACACAGGCGCTGAGCATCAGGAAGAGTCCGGTTGCGATCAGCCATTTGGCGCATCGCGGGCGTAAAGCAGTAGGGGAGAACATCTGCGCAGTATACGCAAACGGCCCTCGGCGCCATATCTCGACAGCAGCGGACTTGTCTGCTAGCACCCGCAAAACCGGGCTGCAGCCCGCAGAAACGTGGGTTGGCGAGGGTTTGTGACGGTTAAAATAACTGCGCGCCAACCCCAGGATTTCGCCCCGAAAGCGTGCAATCGCTGCCAACTGACGTTCGGCAGCGGCCAGCCGTGCCGTTTCGAGTGCCGTTGGCGCAGGTTTACGCTAGAATGCACGGCCTCAAAGCACACCCCCTTCCCGAGGCTGTCCCGAAGATGTTGATCCTGCGCGGCGCTCCTGCCCTTTCTGCCTTTCGCCACAGCAAACTCCTTGAGCAACTGAGCCAAAAGGTTCCAGCTGTTACAGGCTTGTATGCTGAATTTGCTCACTTCGCCGACGTAACCGGCGTCTTGACCGCCGACGAACAGCAAGTGCTCGCACGCCTTCTGAAGTACGGCCCCAGCGTTCCCGTTCAAGAGCCGACCGGCCGCTTGTTCCTGGTTCTGCCGCGGTTCGGCACCATCTCGCCCTGGTCGAGCAAGGCCAGCGACATCGCCCGTAACTGCGGCCTGTCGAGCATCCAGCGCCTTGAGCGTGGCATCGCCTTCTACGTGGCTGGCCAGTTCAGCGACGCTGAAGCCGAGCTGATCGCCAGCAGCCTGCACGACCGCATGACCCAGATCATCGTCAGCCAGCTGGAACAGGCTGCCGGCCTGTTCAGCCACGCCGAGCCCAAGCCGCTCACCGCGATTGACGTGCTCGGCGGTGGCCGCGCCGCCCTCGAGAAGGCCAACACCGAACTGGGCCTGGCGCTCGCCGAAGACGAGATCGACTACCTGGTCGACGCCTTCAACGGCTTGAAGCGCAACCCGCACGACATCGAGCTGATGATGTTTGCGCAGGCCAACTCCGAGCACTGCCGTCACAAGATCTTCAACGCCAGTTGGGACATTGACGGCGAAAGCCAGGAAAAAAGCCTGTTCGGCATGATCAAGAACACCTACGTGATGCACAGCGAAGGCGTTCTGTCGGCTTATAAGGACAACGCTTCGGTGATCGTCGGCTCCGTCGCCGGCCGTTTCTTCCCGGACCCTGAAACCCGCCAGTACGGCGCGGTGCAGGAGCCGGTGCACATCCTGATGAAGGTTGAAACCCACAACCACCCGACCGCGATTGCCCCGTTCCCGGGCGCAGCGACAGGTTCGGGCGGCGAAATCCGTGACGAAGGCGCCACCGGCCGTGGCGCCAAGCCAAAGGCTGGCCTTACCGGTTTCACCGTGTCCAACCTGCAGATCCCGGGCTTCGAACAGCCGTGGGAAGTGCCGTACGGCAAGCCTGAGCGCATCGTCACCGCACTCGACATCATGATCGAAGGCCCGCTGGGCGGCGCCGCGTTCAAC
The DNA here is from genome assembly GCF_012985495.1 of Pseudomonas sp. WS 5146. Lineage (NCBI taxonomy): Bacteria > Pseudomonadati > Pseudomonadota > Gammaproteobacteria > Pseudomonadales > Pseudomonadaceae > Pseudomonas > Pseudomonas sp. WS 5146. Next base: position 934,272 of record NZ_JAAQWL010000001.1, on the reverse strand, counting down.
AACGAGTTCGGGCGCCCGGCGCTGACCGGTTACTTCCGTACCTTCGAACAGTCCATCACCACCCCGCGTGGCGATGAAGTGCGCGGTTACCACAAGCCGATCATGTTGGCCGGCGGCATGGGCAACATCCGTGAAGAACACGTCAAGAAGGGCGAGATCCTGGTCGGCTCCAAGCTGATCGTGCTCGGCGGCCCGGCGATGCTGATCGGCCTGGGCGGCGGTGCAGCCTCCTCCATGGACACCGGCACCAGCTCGGCAGACCTGGACTTTGCTTCCGTACAGCGCGAAAACCCGGAAATGGAACGCCGCTGCCAGGAAGTCATCGACCGTTGCTGGCAGTTGGGTGACAAGAACCCGATCAGCTTCATCCACGACGTCGGCGCCGGTGGTTTGTCCAACGCCTTCCCGGAACTGGTCAACGATGGCGACCGTGGTGGCCGTTTCGAACTGCGCAACATTCCAAACGACGAGCCGGGCATGGCCCCGCACGAAATCTGGAGTAACGAATCCCAGGAACGCTACGTACTGGCCGTTGGCCCTGAAGACTTCGCGCGCTTCCAGGCCATCTGCGAACGTGAGCGTTGCCCGTTTGCCGTGGTCGGCGAAGCCACTGCCGAACCACAGCTGACGGTCACCGACAGCCACTTCGGCAACAGCCCGGTCGACATGCCGCTGGAAGTACTGCTGGGCAAAGCCCCGCGCATGCACCGCTCCGCCGTGCGTGAAACCGAGCTGGGCGATGACTTCGACCCAAGCACGCTGGAACTGGCCGACAGCATCGAACGCGTGCTGCACCACCCGGCCGTGGCGAGCAAAAGCTTCCTGATCACCATTGGCGACCGCACCATCACCGGCCTGGTTGCCCGTGACCAAATGGTTGGCCCATGGCAAGTGCCGGTGGCCGACGTTGCCGTCACCGCCACCAGCTTTGACGTGTACACCGGTGAAGCCATGGCCATGGGCGAGCGCACGCCGCTGGCCCTGCTGGACGCCCCGGCGTCGGGCCGTATGGCGATTGGTGAAACCCTCACCAACATCGCCGCTTCGCGCATTGGCAAGCTGTCCGACATCAAACTGTCGGCCAACTGGATGTCCGCTGCCGGTCACCCGGGTGAAGATGCGCGCCTGTACGACACCGTCAAGGCTGTCGGCATGGAGCTGTGCCCGGAACTGGGTATCACCATTCCGGTGGGCAAGGACTCCATGTCCATGGCCACCCGTTGGAACGAAGACGGCACCGACAAGAGCGTGACCTCGCCGCTGTCGCTGATCGTGACCGGTTTTGCACCGGTCACCGACATCCGCCAGACCCTGACCCCGCAACTGCGCATGGACAAGGGCACCACCGATCTGATCCTGATCGACCTGGGCCGTGGCCAGAACCGCATGGGCGCCTCGATCCTCGCGCAAACCCACGGCAAGCTCGGCAAGCACGCGCCGGACGTGGATGACGCCGAAGACCTCAAAGCCTTCTTCGCCGTGATCCAGGGCCTGAACGCCGACGGCCACCTGCTGGCTTACCACGACCGTTCCGACGGCGGTTTGCTGACCAGCGTTGTCGAAATGGCATTTGCCGGTCACTGCGGCCTGAACATTGTGCTCGACAGCGTTGCCGAGGATGCTGCCGAAATCAACGGCATCCTGTTCAATGAAGAGTTGGGCGCCGTGATCCAGGTTCGCCAGGACGCCACTCCGGACGTACTCGCACAATTCAGCGCCGCTGGCCTGGACGACTGTGTGGCGGTGATCGGTCAACCGATCAATAACGGTGAAATCAATATCTCCTTCAATGGCGATACCGTGTTTGCCGGCCAGCGCCGCTTGCTGCAACGCCAGTGGGCCGAGACCAGCTACCAGATCCAACGCCTGCGTGATAACGCCGACTGCGCCGAGCAGGAATTCGACGTGATCCTGGAAGAAGACAACCCGGGCCTGAGCACCAAGCTCAGCTTCGACGTCAACCAGGACATCGCCGCGCCTTACATCAAGAAAGGCATTCGCCCACAAGTTGCCGTACTGCGAGAGCAGGGCGTCAACGGCCAGGTGGAAATGGCGGCCGCGTTCGACCGCGCCGGCTTTAATGCGATCGACGTGCACATGAGCGACATCCTCGCCGGTCGCGTTGACCTCAACGAGTTCAAAGGCCTGGTCGCTTGCGGTGGTTTCTCCTACGGTGACGTGTTGGGTGCCGGTGAAGGCTGGGCCAAATCGGCCCTGTTCAACAGCCGTGCGCGCGATGCGTTCCAGGGCTTCTTCGAGCGTAACGACAGCTTCACCCTGGGTGTGTGCAACGGTTGCCAGATGATGTCCAACCTGCACGAGTTGATCCCGGGCAGCGAGTTCTGGCCGCACTTTGTGCGTAACCGTTCCGAGCAGTTCGAAGCCCGTGTCGCCATGGTGCAGGTGCAGGAATCCAACTCGATCTTCCTGCAAGGCATGGCCGGTTCGCGCATGCCAATCGCCATCGCCCACGGTGAAGGCCACGCTGAATTCTCCAGCGAAGAAGCCCTGCTCGAAGCCGACCTGTCCGGTTGTGTGGCGATGCGTTTCGTCGACAACCACGGCAAGGTCACAGAGAGCTACCCGGCCAACCCGAACGGCTCGCCGCGCGGGATCACCGGCCTTACCAGCCGCGACGGTCGCGTGACCATCATGATGCCGCACCCGGAGCGTGTGTTCCGCGCCGTGCAAAACTCGTGGCGCCCTGAAGAGTGGAACGAAGACGGCGCGTGGATGCGCATGTTCCGCAACGCTCGCGTGTGGGTGAACTAAGGCAATGTACAAGCTTGCCTTCTTTGTGCCCGCCAGCCATGTGGAGACGGTGAAAACCGCCGTCTTCGCAGCCGGCGGCGGGCGCATCGGCAACTACGACAGCTGTGCCTGGCAAGTGCTGGGCCAGGGCCAATTCCGCGCGATGGACGGCAGCCAGCCGTTTATCGGGCAAGTGGGCCAGGTTGAAGTGGTTGAGGAATGGAAGGTTGAGCTGGTGGTGGCGGATGAGTTGATCGTGGCGGTTGTAGCCGCGTTGAAACTCAGCCATCCCTATGAGACACCGGCGTATGAGGTGTGGCAGTTGGCGGATTTTTGATTCGCAGATTGCAGAAACAAGAAACCCGCTGGGCCAGTTTGGTCAGCGGGTTTTTTGTTGGTTGTAAGGGCCAATCGCAGGCAAGCCAGCTCCCACATTGATCGTTCCCACGCTCCGCGTGGGAATGCATCCTGTGACGCTCCGCGTCACCCTTGTGCAGGGCGACGGCCTGGACGCGGAGCGTCCGGGGCGGCATTCCCACGCAGAGCGTGGGAACGATCGGTCAGGCGTTGATTGGTCGGGTAACCAGCCGCTCCAGTGCCTCGCCCAATCCAGTGGCCTTGTCACCAATCAACAAATGCCAAACCCCGCTGTCCAGCTGGCTCACACCCTGGCAACCCAGCGCAGTCAGGTCCGCTTCAGACAGCACCGAATCATCCCCCAGTTCCACCCGCAATCGGGTCATCGCCACCGCTTCCAGCTGGCGCACATTCGTGCGGCCGCCTAAAGCATTCAGCCACTTCTCGGCCTCTTGCACATTCACCGCGACCGGTTTATCCACAGGCTGGGCGGCCACCGGCGCACTGGCAACAAACGACGGCATCGCCAGGCGGATCTCATCCGCAATGCTGTCGGCCATCGGCCCTACGACCACCTGCAAACTCCCGCCGTTACCCGGCCGAACCACAGCCATGGCGCCCAGTGCTTTCAACTGCGCATCCACCGCCTTGTTACGATCCACCATGTCCAGGCGCAGACGAGTCGTGCACGCGCCGACACTCAGCAAATTCTCTGCACCGCCGAGTGCACTGATGTAGGCACTGGCCCGCTGGTTATCGGTCATCACCTCAGCCTGCACCACCTGGATGTCTTCACGCCCCGGTGTCTTCAGGTTGAACCGACGAATGCAATAGTTGAACACGCTGTAGTAGATCACCGCGTAAGCCAACCCGACCGGGAATACCAGCCAGCCGTTGGTGGACTTGCCCCAACCGAGCACCATGTCGATAAAGCCACCGGAGAAGGTAAAACCGAGGTGGATATTCAGCATATTGGTCACGGCCATCGACAGGCCGGTGAGCACCGCGTGGATCAGGTACAAAAATGGCGCAAGGAACATGAATGCGAACTCGATCGGCTCGGTCACGCCGGTGAGGAACGAGGTCAGCGCCATCGACAGGAAAATCCCGCCCATGACCTTGCGGCGTTCCGGCAGTGCATTGCGGTACATCGCCAAACACGCGGCGGGCAGGCCGAACAGCATCACCGGGAACATGCCGGTCATGAACTGGCCGCCTTTCGGGTCGCCGGCAAAATACCGGGTCAGGTCGCCGGTGACGATGGCGCCGGTGGTTGGGTCGGTAAAGCTGCCAAACACAAACCACGCCATGTTGTTGAGGATATGGTGCAAGCCGGTGACGATCAGCAGGCGGTTGAACACGCCAAACACGAATGCGCCAAAGCTGCCGCTTTCCATCAGCAGCACGCCGAAACTGTTGATGCCGTGCTGGATCGGCGGCCAGATCAGGCCGAAGATCACGCCCAGAGCGACCGCCGAAAACCCGGTGACAATCGGCACAAACCGTCGCCCACCAAAGAAGGCCAGGTACTCCGGCAGCTTGATGTCCTTGAAGCGGTTATACAGCCCACCGGCCATCAAGCCGCTGGCGATACCGGCGAGCATGCCCATGTTGATGGTGGTGTCCATCACCTTGAGCGTGGAAATCATCACCAGGTAACCAATCGCCCCGGCCAAACCCGCCGTGCCGTTATTGTCGCGGGCAAAACCGACGGCAATACCGATGGCGAAGATCAGCGCCAGGTTGGCGAAGATTGCTTGCCCGGCATCGTGCATCACCGCGATGTTCAAAAGGTCGGTGTCGCCCAGACGCAGCAAGAGGCCGGCGATCGGCAGAATCGCGATCGGCAGCATCAGTGCGCGGCCGAGGCGTTGCAGGCCTTCGATGAAATGTTGGTACATGGCGTGTCTCCCTATTCTTGTTGTTTTCAGCTCAGCGGCCAGTGGTGTTGACAGGCTTGGCGAACGGCCTTGGCGCTGCTCAGGTCGAGCAGGCCTTGGCTCAATTGCCGGCATTGCGCCGCGTCCAGGTGGCGAACGCGGTCCTTGATTTCTCCGATTTGCGGCGGGCTGACCGACAGTTCACTCACACCCAGGCCAACCAGCACCGGCGTGGCCAGCGGGTCGGACGCCAGGGCACCGCACACACCCACCCAACGCCCATGCTTGGCGGCACCGGCGCAGGTTTGCGCGATCAAGCGCAGCAGCGCCGGGTGCAAGGCATCCACCCGTGCGGCGAGGCCCGCGTGGTCGCGGTCCATGGCCAGGGTGTACTGGGACAGGTCATTGGTGCCGATGGATAAAAAGTCCGCGTGTTTGGCGAGTTGCTCAGCCATCAGCGCGGCGGCGGGCACTTCGATCATCACGCCCAGTTCCGGACGCTGGGTCAGCTCCAGCTCCGCGCAGAGTTCATCCAGGCGCTGGCGGATCTGCAGCAGTTCATCCACCTCGCTGACCATCGGCAGCAGGATGCGGCAACGCGCCAGCGGAGACACTTGCAGCAGGGCGCGCAGTTGTTGGTCGAGCACGTCCGGGCGTACTTGCGCCAGGCGAATGCCGCGCAAGCCCAGCACCGGGTTGGCCTCAACCGGCAACGGCAGGTAATCGAGCTGTTTGTCGCCGCCCACGTCGATGGTGCGAATGATCACCGACTTGTCACCCATGGCATCCAGCACGGCCTGGTAGGCCTGGCGTTGCTCTTGCTCATCCGGCGCGGTGCGGCGGTCGACAAACAGGAATTCGGTGCGCAGCAAACCCACACCATCGGCGCCGTTCTCAAACGCCACTTTAGCCTCGGCACTGGAGGCAACATTCGCCGCCACTTCAATGCTCACGCCATCGCGGGTTTGCGCCGCTTGTTGGGCTTGGGCCTGTTGTTGCTGACGGCGCAGTTTCTGCGCATCGCGAATCTGTTGCACTTCGGCGTGGCGCGCCTCGCTGGGTGCCAGTTCCAGGCGACCGTTGGCCGCGTCCAGCACCACGCGTTGGCCTTGGGGCACGTCGAGCACTTCGGCGCCCAGCGCGACCACGCACGGCAAGCCTTTGCCTCGGGCCAAAATCGCGACGTGAGACGTAGCGCCGCCTTCGGCCATGCAGATACCCACGGCGTTTTGTGCGCTCAGTTGCAGCAGGTCGGAGGGGGTCAGTTCATGGGCGCTGACAATCGCGCCGGCCGGCAATTCGAAGTGCCAGACTTCCCCCAACAGCGCACGCAGTACTCGCTGTTGCAGATCGCGCAGGTCGTTGGCGCGCTCGGCAAACAGCGGTTTACCCAGGGCCAGCAACACCGCGCATTGCGCCTGGATCGCATCGCGCCAGGCGTGGGTAGCGGCGCTGCCTTGCTCGATGGCACGGGTGGCGGCATCCAGCAGCGTGGGGTCTTCCAACAGCGCAAGGTGGGCGGCGAAGATGTCTTCTTCTTCGACGTTCTTGCGTTGGCGTGCCTGTGCCAGGGTGCTGCGGATTTCTCCGCGCACGTGCTCCAGCGCGGTGTCCAGGCGTTGCAGTTGTTCGTCGGCGATGTGGTTGCCCGTGTCTTGCGGCAGTTCGATACCGGTGAGGCGAAACAGCGGCCCGCAGACCAGGCCGGGCGCGGCGCACACGCCTTGCAACACACCGGCTTCGGTGTTCGCCCGACGCGGTGTCACGACTACCGGCGCGTGGTGTTCTTCACTCACAGCAACCGACAGTGCGGCCACCAGCGCCTGCAACGCCGCCTCACAATCCTTGCCGCGACAGGTGATGCGCACTTCATCACCTTCACCAATGCCCAACCCCATCAAGCCAATCAGGCTATCGCACGGCGCCGACTTACCGGCGAAGTGCAACTCTGCATGGCTGCTGAAACCTTGCGCGGTCTTACGCACCAGCGCGGCGGGGCGTGCATGCAAACCGCCACGGTGGGTAATGCGCACGCTGGCGCGCACTTCGGTGACAGAGTTATCCACAGCCGCCTGCAACGGCGCTACCGAACGCGCGGCAATGTGCAGCAACGGCTCACCCACCTTGACGGTTTTTCCTGCAACCGGCCGTAGCTCAAAACCCTCGCCATTAGTCAGGATAATCAGGCTGACCAGGCTTTTGCACTGGCGCGCAATGCGATCCAGATCAAACTGCACCAGTGCCTGGCCCTGGCTCACCCGTGCGCCTTCCTTCACCAGCAGGGCAAAGCCTTCGCCGTTCAATTCCACGGTGTCGATGCCCACATGCATCAACACTTCGGCGCCGTTGTCGGCACGAATCGTCAGTGCGTGCCCGGTGCGGGCGACGTGGATGATCACGCCATCACAGGGGGCGTGCAGGCAATCGTTCAGTGGGTCGATGGCAATACCGTCGCCCATGGCGCCACTGGCGAACACTTCATCGGGAACGTTGCCCAGGCTCAGCACCGGGCCACTGAGTGGGGCGCTTAGGGTCAATTCATTATTGTTGTAGGACATGGGCACGGTACTCATCAGGAAAACGCGACTCAGTGAGTGCGGGTAACTTTGCTCAGGTGGCGCGGCTGGTCCGGGTCCATGCCGCGGGCCTCCGCCAGGCCTGCGGCCATCACGTAGAAGCTTTGGATCGCCAGGATCGGGTCCAGGCTCGGGTGTTCGGCGCGGCTCAGGGTCAGGTCGCGCTCGCTGATATCGTCCGGCGCGGCCAGCAAGACGCGGGCGCCGCGTTGACGCATATCGGCGGCCAGGCTCAACAGCCCGGCTTGCTCGGCGCCGCGTGGGGCGAACACCAGCAGTGGGTAGTTTTCATCGATCAAGGCCATCGGCCCGTGGCGCACTTCGGCGCTGCTGAAGGCTTCGGCCTGGATTGCCGAGGTTTCCTTGAGCTTGAGCGCGGCTTCCTGGGCGATGGCAAAACCGGCGCCACGGCCAATTACAATCAGGCGTTGGCTGCTGCGCAGGGCTTCGATGGCGGGCGTCCAGTCCTGGGTGGCGGCTTCGCGCAAGCCGTCGGGCAAGGCCTGGCAGGCTTGCAGCAGCAACAGGTCCTGGTTCCAGTGGCCGATCAACTGCGCGCTGGCGCTTAAAGTGGCGATAAAGCTTTTGGTCGCTGCGACACTCTGCTCCGGCCCGGCACACAGTGGCACATGGAATTCACACGCGGCTTCCAGTGGTGAGTCTTCGGCGTTGACCATCGAAATGCTCAAGACCCCGCGTTTGCGCAGCAGGCGCAGGCTGTTGACCAAATCCGGGCTTTGCCCCGACTGGGAGAAACCGAACGCCACTTGGCCGCTGACCTTTAACGGCGCTTGCAGCAAGGTCACCACCGACATTGGCAACGACGCCACCGGAATACCCACATGCTGCATGGCCAGGTAGGCGAAGTAGCTGGCGGCATGGTCTGAACTGCCACGGGCGATGGTCATCGCCACTTGCGGCGGCTGGCGGCGCAGGCGCCCGGCCACTTCCTCCAGTATCGGGTTGAGGCGCTGCAGTTGGGCCTCCACGGCGTCACAGGAGGCCAGGGCCTCTTCAAGCATTTTTGAAGTCAATGGTTTCTCCTTCGACCATTACGTCGGTGAGTGTCAGGGAGCGGTCCATGCGCACGCAGTCGGCAAAGCTGCCCGGTTGCAGGCGCCCGCGTTCTTCCAGGCCCAAATAGTCCGCAGGAAATTGCGACAGGCGTTGTGAGGCTTCGCTGATCGGCAGGCCGATTTTCACCAGGTTGCGCAGTGCCTGGTCCATGGTCAGGGTGCTGCCGGCCAAGGTGCCGTCGGCCAGGCGCACGCCGCCCAGGCATTTGGTGACGGTGTGGCTGCCCAGCTTGTATTCGCCGTCGGGCATGCCGGCGGCGGCGGTGGAATCGGTGACGCAGTACAGGCACGGGATTGAGCGCAGCGCCACGCGCATGGCGCCGGGGTGTACATGCAGCAAATCCGGGATCAATTCGGCGTACTTGGCGTGGGCCAACGCGGCGCCGACGATGCCGGGTTCGCGGTGATGCAGCGGGCTCATGGCGTTATACAAATGCGTGAAGCTGGTGGCGCCGGCGGCGAGGGCAGCGACGCCTTCTTCGTAGCTGCCCAGGGTGTGGCCGATTTGCATGCGCACGCCGCGTTCGCTGAGGGCTCGGATCAAGGCATCGTGGCCGGCGATTTCCGGGGCAATGGTGATCACCCGGATCGGCGCCAGGCGCAGGTAGGCTTCGACTTCGGCCATCAATGCGGTGTGGGCAAAGTTGGGCTGCGCGCCGAGTTTTCCCGGATTGATGTAGGGGCCTTCCAGGTGTACGCCGAGAACCCGTGCGCTGCCTGTAGGACGCTGCTCGCAGAACGTGCCGAGTTCGCCGAGCACGCGGGAAATTTCATCCACCGGTGCGGTCATGGTGGTAGCCAGCAGCGAGGTCGTACCAAAGCGCACGTGGGTGCGGGTGATGGTCTCGAAGGCGTCGGTGCCTTCCATGATGTCTTTGCCGCCACCGCCGTGAACGTGCAGGTCAATAAAGCCTGGCAGCAGGTAGGGCAGGTCATTGTCGTTCGGGTCGCACGGCGTGCCGTCGATGGCGACCACCTTGCCGTGTTCGTGCACCAGGCGGCCGCGAATCCAGCCGCCGGGCGTGAGGATGTTGTCTTCGGACATGGGCAGTTCTCTAAACTCGCGGTTCAGCGGAGTAGTCATTGCGGCGCAGCTCTGCGACGAAGTCGTAGTAGTCGTTGCGGCAGTAGGTGTCGGTGATTTCAATCGGCGTGTTGTCGGCGGTGTAGCCGACTCGGGTCATCAGCAGCATGGCGGTGCCGGGGGCGATGCCGACCAGCTTGGCGAACTCATCGGAGGCATTGATCGCCTGGATATGTTGCAGTGCGCGCACCACCGGTTTGCCGATGCTTTCCAGGTATTCGTACAGCGAATTGCCGATGGCTTGCGGGTTTGGCAGCACGGAGGCGGGCATGGCGGTCATTTCAATTGCCATTACGGTGTCGTCAGCCTTACGCAGGCGTTTGAGCCGCGCCACTTTGTCGGTCGGCGACAGGCCCAGGCGGATCAGTTCTTCGTGGGTCGGCGGGGTGATGTCGCGCTCAAGCCACTGGGACGTGGGCACAAAGCCCTTGAGGCGCAACATCTCGCTGAACCCCGACAGGCGCGACAGCGGCTGCTCCAGACGCGGGGTGATAAAGGTCCCGGAACCCTGGCTACGGCGAATCAAGCCTTGGGCAAACAGCACTTCCAGGGCTTTGCGCGCGGTGACGCGGGAAATGCTCAGTTGCTCACTCAGGACCCGTTCCGACGGCAACGCCTGTTCGGATTTCCACTCGCCGGCATGGATCGCCGCTTCGAGCTTGCGGGCCAATTGCAGGTACAGCGGCGTGGACTGTTTGTCGTCGGGGCGCAGCGCCAGTATGGGATTCATCTGTCAGGTTTCCGATGCGTTATTGGAATGTTGTCGCCCGGTATTGGCCGGAAATTAATACCACTTAAATACCATGTCAATGCAGCGAAAACAGTGCGGTAGCCTGTTTCAGCGCACATTAAGGGTGCCTGATATCAAGTGGTATTAGAGAGGTCTTGAGTGCGCGCAGAATTGCGCAGCCCGCGCAGTGAACTGGTATTCACCGGCAGGCGCTGCCATGGGCAGGGATTTTTTTTAATTATTTTTGAGTTATTTTACAAACGGTAGGCGATTACGGACGAATCTCGATCAGGGTGCCGTCTTTGACCAGGTTCCAGACTTCGCGCATGTCCACGTTGCGCATGCCGATGCAACCGTCGGTCCAGTCCAGGGTGTGAAACCACTGTTCCGGGTATTCCTCGGTGTCGGGCGTGCCGTGGATCATGATCATGCTGCCCGGTTTCACGCCTTCGCGGCGCGCGCGGGCCGAGTCACTGATATTGGGGTAGGAGATGTGCATGGCCAGGTTGAAGCGGTCGCTGGTCTTGCGCCAGTCGATCCAGTAGAAGCCCTCTGGCGTGCGGCGGTCGCCTTCCATCAGTTTGGTGCCCTTGGGGTTTTTACCGAGCGAGATGCGGTAGCTCTTGAGCGGTTTGCCGTCGTTGATCAATTGCAACTGATGGGCGGACTTGAGCACCAGGATTTTCTCGACCGGTTTGCCGCCGAGGGTTTCCACCGTGGAGGCCGAAGACAGGCTAGCGAACGACAGGCAGATCAGAGCGAGCAACCAACGCATTAAAACGGTTTCCCTTGTAAAAGGTGCTGCCTGGAGTTATTTGGCCGGCCGCGTCATCGGCGGCACCGACTCGCTGCGCACCGGGAACAGCTGTTGCCTGCGGTCAGCGAAGAAGCATTCTAAGGTACGCCCGACCGTGCGGAAAGCCAGCTCGGACCAAGGGATGTCGGCCTCATCAAACAGCTTCACTTCAAGGCTCTCGGGGCCTGCGGCGAAGTCCAGGTCGACCAGTTCGGCGCGGTAGAAGATATGCACCTGGCTGATGTGCGGTACATCGATCAGGGTATAGATGCTCAGGTTGCGCACGCGGGCGCAGGCTTCTTCCAGGGTTTCGCGGGCGGCGGCCTGCTCTACGGTTTCGCCGTTTTCCATAAAGCCTGCGGGCAGGGTCCAGTAACCCAGGCGCGGTTCGATGGCGCGGCGGCACAGCAGCACTTTATCGCCCCACACCGGCACGGTGCCGGCGACGATATTGGGGTTCTGGTAATGAATGGTCGAGCAGTGATCACACACGTAGCGCAGGCGGCCGTCGCCTTCGGGAATGCGTTGGGTAACCGGTTTACCGCACTGGCTGCAGAAATTCATGCTGGGGTTCCTGGAAAGTGCGTCTATCTTGGCGTGGCGGGCAGGGCGCTGCAAGTTGTCGTTTAGCGACACGCCGGTGGTTTTGGGGTTGGGCGCCTGCCTGCTTTGGTGCATGATACAAGGTAGCCAACAGACCGAGATGACTCATGCTGGACGAGCTACTTCGCCGGGTAACCAATCACACCCCCCACACCTTGGAAACTGACGGGCGTTTCCCCGAGGCCGCCGTGTTGGTGCCGATCACCCGCAGCGACGAACCCGAGCTGATCCTGACCCTGCGCGCCAGCGGTCTGTCGACCCACGGTGGCGAAGTGGCGTTTCCTGGCGGGCGGCGCGACCCCGAAGACCCGGACCTGATTTTTACCGCACTGCGCGAAGCCGAAGAGGAAATCGGTCTGCCGCCCGGTCTGGTGGAAGTGGTCGGCCCGTTAAGCCCGTTGATTTCCCTGCATGGCATTCGTGTAACGCCCTACGTCGGTGTGATCCCCGATTACGTCGAATACCTGGCCAACGATGCCGAGATCGCCGCCGTGTTCAGCGTACCGCTGGAGTTTTTCCGCCAGGACCCGCGCGAACACACCCACCGCATCGATTACCAGGGCCGCAGTTGGTATGTGCCCAGCTACCGATTTGGTGAATACAAGATCTGGGGGTTGACGGCAATCATGATCGTCGAGCTGATCAACCTGCTCTATGACGACGCCCAGATCAGCCTGCACCAGCCGCCTAAAAGCTTTATCAATATCTAAGCCATCGCTTGAATGGCCAGCCGTGAGGACACACCATGAAATACCGCCTGGGCGACGCCCGCGTCGAGACGCACCCGCACAGCTGGGTGGCGCCGAATGCCACGCTGGTCGGCAAGGTCAAGCTGGAAGAGGGCGCCAACGTCTGGTTCAACGCGGTGTTGCGTGGCGATAACGAGCTGATCCTGATCGGCAAGAACAGCAATGTGCAGGACGGCAGCGTGATGCACACCGACATGGGCTACCCGCTGACCCTGGGCACCGGCGTGACCATCGGCCATAACGCCATGCTGCACGGCTGCACCGTCGACGACTACAGCCTGATCGGCATCAACGCGGTGATCCTCAACGGTGCCAGGATCGGCAAGCATTGCATCATCGGCGCCAACTCGCTGATTGGCGAAGGCAAGGAAATCCCCGATGGCTCGCTGGTGATGGGGTCGCCGGGCAAGGTGGTACGTGAGCTGACCGAGGCGCAAAAGCGCATGCTCGAAGCCAGCGCCGCGCACTATGTGCATAACGCGCAGCGGTATGCGCGTGACCTGGTTGAGCAGGAAGAATGAACCCGGTTGAACGCCCCGTCGCCTCGCCGTGCGTGAGTATTTGTGCGCTGGACGATGACGATATTTGTACCGGCTGCCAGCGCACCGTGGATGAGATTACGCGCTGGAGCCGCATGGACAATGCCGAGCGCCGGGTGGTGCTGGGGTTGTGCCATGAGCGGGCGAAGGCGAGTGGGTTGGTGTGGATGATGCCGGGTAAATCTGGGGCCTGAGCGACCGCTATCGCAGCGATGCGGCGGCCCGACAAGCCAGCTCCCACATTTGAAGGTATTCACAATTCAAATGTGGGAGCTGGCTTGCCTGCGATGAGGCCCGCCCAGACGACATATTTCAAAATGTGAAGTACCCTGTGCCCCTTGCCCACAGGTCCTCGCCCCATGCTCTTCCTGATCGCCTACATCAGCAGCGTCGTGCTGATCAACTTCGCTTTCTCCACCGCCCCGCACCTGGATGTCATCTGGTCCGCCTGGGGTGGCCTGGTGTTTATCCTGCGTGACATGGTGCAAACCCGCTTCGGCCATGGCGCAATCATCGCCATGCTGGCAGCGCTGGTGCTGTCGTATATCACCTCTGACCCGTCCATCGCGCTGGCCAGCGCCACGGCGTTTGCGGTGTCCGAGTGCATCGACTGGCTGGTGTTCAGCATCACCAAGCGCCCGCTGCACGACCGCCTGTGGATAAGTTCGGCGCTGAGCATTCCCCTCGATACCTTTATCTTCTTCGGCTTGATCGGCGCGCTCACACCGGCAGTGGCCGGCACCGCGCTGGTGTCCAAATTTGCCGGGGTCACGGTGGTGTGGCTGATCATGGCCTGGCGTATGCGCAAACGGGCTGTCGCCAACTGAGGCCAATTTTTACAGTTCATGTAAAATGCCGGCCTTTCTCCCCATGATCCGCTCCCCTGAGGACCTGAGATGACCCGAATCGGAACTCCATTGTCGCCAACCGCGACCCGCGTTTTGCTGTGTGGCTGCGGTGAGCTGGGCAAGGAAGTGGTAATCGAACTGCAACGCCTGGGCGTTGAAGTGATTGCCGTGGATCGCTACGCCAACGCGCCGGCCATGCAGGTTGCGCACCGCAGCCACGTGATCAACATGCTCGACGGCGCCGCCCTGCGCGCCGTGATCGAGGCCGAAAAGCCGCACTTCATCGTGCCGGAAATCGAAGCCATCGCCACTGCAACGCTGGTGGAACTGGAAGCCGAAGGCTTTACCGTGATCCCGACCGCGCGTGCCACGTCGCTGACTATGAACCGTGAAGGCATCCGTCGTCTGGCCGCTGAAGAGCTGGACCTGCCGACTTCGCCGTACCACTTCGCCGACACCTTCGAAGACTACAGCAAGGCCGTGCAAGACCTGGGCTTCCCGTGTGTGGTCAAACCGGTGATGAGTTCGTCGGGCAAGGGCCAGAGCCTGCTGCGCGGCGCCGATGATGTACAAAAAGCCTGGGATTACGCCCAGGAAGGCGGGCGTGCCGGCAAAGGCCGCGTGATCATCGAAGGTTTTATCGACTTCGACTACGAAATCACCCTGCTGACCGTGCGTCACATCGGTGGCACCACCTTCTGTGCGCCAGTGGGGCACCGTCAGGAGAAGGGCGATTATCAGGAATCCTGGCAGCCGCAAGCCATGAGCCCGATTGCCCTGGCTGAATCCGAGCGTGTAGCCAAAGCCGTGACCGAGGCGCTGGGTGGCCGCGGTCTGTTTGGCGTGGAGTTGTTCATCAAGGGCGATCAGGTGTGGTTCAGCGAAGTGTCGCCACGCCCGCATGACACCGGTCTGGTGACCCTGATTTCCCAGGACCTGTCGCAGTTTGCGCTGCACGCGCGCGCCATCCTGGGCTTGCCGATTCCGTTGATCCGCCAGTTCGGGCCTTCGGCTTCGGCGGTGATCCTGGTGGAAGGGCAGTCGACTCAGACAGCGTTCGCCAACCTCGGTGCTGCCTTGAGCGAACCGGACACGGCGTTGCGTCTGTTTGGCAAGCCGGAAGTGAATGGCCAGCGCCGCATGGGTGTGGCGTTGGCGCGGGATGAGTCGATTGAGGCTGCCCGAGCTAAAGCGACCCGTGCTTCGAAGGCTGTTGTTGTAGAGCTGTAAACCCAACCCGATCGTTCCCACGCGGAGCGTGGGAACGATTGGCTTCAGGCGACCTTGTTCAAATCATTATCCCGCGTCTCTTTCAGGCACAGCACAGCAATCAAGCTGAGCAACGCTGCCGCCGACACATACCCGCCGACATAACTCAGCCCACCCATCGCCACCAGCTTGGTTGCAAAAAACGGTGCGGCCGACGCGCCGACAATCCCACCGAGGTTATACGCCGCCGAAGCGCCGGTATAACGCACGCGGGTCGGGAACAGTTCCGGCAGCATCGCGCCCATCGGGGCAAACGTGATGCCCATCAGGAACAGTTCCAGCGCCAGGAACAACGCCACCGCCCAAGTTGAACCGTGGGTCAGCAGCGGCTCCATGGTGAAACCCGACAAAATCGCCAGCACCGCGCCGACGATCAGCACCGGCTTGCGCCCGTAGCGATCACTGGCCAAGGCTGCCAGCGGCGTGGCCAACCCCATGAACAGCACCGCAAAGCACAGTAAACCGAGGAACATCTCACGGCTGTAGCCCAAGGTCGAAACCCCGTAGCTCAGGGAAAACGCGGTGGTGATGTAAAACAGCGCATAGCACACCACCATCGACGCGGCGCCCAGCAGCACCGGCAGCCAATGCTGGCTGAACAGCTCTACCAGCGGCACTTTCACCGGCGCCTCTTTGGCCACGGCATTGGCGAATACCGGCGTTTCGTGCAGCTTGAGCCGCGCATACAGGCCGACCATCACCAGCGCTGCGCTGAGGATGAACGGGATGCGCCAGCCCCAGCTGCGGAACTGCTCGTCGTTGAGGCTCATGGCCAGGATCAGGAACAGGCCATTGGCTGCCAGAAAACCAATTGACGGACCCAGTTGCGGGAACATGCCGAACCAGGCGCGCTTGCCCTTGGGGGCGTTCTCGGTGGCCAGCAGCGCCGCGCCGCCCCATTCGCCGCCAAGGCCCAGGCCTTGGCCAAAGCGCAACACACAGAGAAGAATCGGTGCCCAGGCGCCAATGCTGTCATAGCCCGGCAGCAAGCCAATCAGCGTGGTACACACGCCCATCAGCAGCAGCGAGGCGACGAGGGTGGATTTGCGCCCGATACGGTCGCCGAAGTGGCCGAACAGCGCCGAGCCCAGCGGGCGGGCAATAAAGGCGATACCGAAGGTCAGGAACGACGCCAGCATCTGCGCGGTGCCGGAGGTCTGTGGGAAGAACACCGGGCCAATCACCAGTGCCGCAGCGGTGGCGTAGATATAGAAATCGTAGAACTCGATGGCAGTGCCGACGATGCTTGCAGTGGCAACCCGTGCGGTCGAGTTGAGCGGGGCGGCGGGTGCGGCCTCGTTGTAGGTGGTGCTCATGGCGGTATCCCTGACGGTCATTGCGCGTTTGGACGCGGATTATTATTGGTCGAACACCCATGGATCTGGGGCGTAGGCGGAGCGGCTCGGGATGGGAGCAAACACCGGTCAGACACGGAAAAGGCGGTGCCTGGACGCGCTGAGTGCGGGTAGCACGCGGTCGGGCGGGGCTTGGGTAAGCCGAGCCGATTATAGAAAGGGGTTTGTAGATCCAACAAGGGGGCGTTGGCAGGCAAATAATCTAAATGTGGGAGCTGGCTTGTGTGGGGATTGGCTTGTGTGGGAGCTGGCTTGCCTGCGATGGCATCACCTCGGTTCAACTGAATGACCGAGGTGCCTGCATCGCAGGCAAGCCAGCTCCCACATTGGATCGAGTGGTGTCAGGGGAAGTTATGCAGCTACCGGCACGCGGCTGGTATGCCAGATCAGCACCTTGCTCACGCGGTTGTCCTCGGTCTCGAGGATTTCCAGGCGGTAGCGGCCGATTTTCAGGCACACCGCGCAGTCCGGAATAGTCTCCAGCGCCTCGGTAACCAGGCCATTGAGGGTCTTGGGGCCGTCACTGGGCAAGTGCCAGCCCAGGCTTTTGTTCAGTTCGCGGATCGAGGCGGCGCCGTCGATGATGTAGCGGCCATCGGCTTGGACTTCGATGTGCGGGTTATCCACCGCCTGATCGCTTTCGAATTCGCCGACGATTTCTTCGAGGATATCTTCCAGGGTGACGATGCCCAGCACTTCGCCGTATTCGTCCACCACCATGCCCAGGCGCCGTTGCTGTTTATGGAAGTTCAGCAGCTGCAATTGCAGTGGCGTGCTTTCCGGCACGAAGTAGGGTTCGTGGCAGGCGGCGAGCAAGGCTTCTTTGGTCAGGCTGGCGTCGGGCAGCAAATGCTGGATCTGGCGAGTGTTGAGCACTGCTTGGACCTGGTTGATGTCGCTGTGAAACACCGGCAGGCGCGTGCGCTGGGACGTGCGCAGTTGCTCGATGATGGCTTCGACCGAGTCATCCAGGTTGATGCCATCCACTTCACTGCGCGGCACCAGGATGTCGTTGACCGTGATGTTGTCCAGGGCGTGGATGCCTGGCAGGCCGGGCGTGCGATTGTCGTTGGCCTCGGGCTCCGGTTCGTCGTCATGCTCGGGCAGCGGCTCGTCGCTCTTTTTCACCACGCCGGATTTGCGCGCGAAGGGGCGTAACAGCAACAGGCTGATGCCGTTGAGCAGCCAGGCCAGTGGATAAAGGATTTTCAGCGGGACGCCCAGCAGCGTATTACCGAAACCCAGCACGGCTTGGGGGTGACGAACGGCCAGCGCACGGGGCAGATAGTCGGCAAGTATCAGCAGGATGGCGCAGGAGATCAGCCAGCCGAGCCACGGGCCGTTTTGCGCCCAGGCATAAATCGCCAGCAACGTGCACAGGATCACCACGGCCGCCCGGCACAGGCTGTTGCACAGGATCAGGCTGTTACGTGGGAAGTTCAGGCGGGCGGCGGCCTTGTCGCCTTGGCGTGTGCCAGGGCGTATGGCCAGCAGGTGTTGCTGTGCGGCTTCGATGGCGGTAAACAGCGCCGCCCATAAGATCAGCAGGGCGATTACCGCGAGCATCGGCCCAAGGGGCAAGTTGTCCATTATTGCTGCCCGTCAGATATGCAGGATGTATTCGCGAACCAGCTTGCTGCCGAAGTAGGCCAGCATCAGCAGGCAGAAACCGGCCAGGGTCCAGCGGATCGCCTTGTGCCCGCGCCAGCCGAGACGGTTCCGCCCCCACAACAGCACGCTGAACACCACCCAGGCCAGGCACGCCAGCAGGGTTTTGTGCACCAGGTGCTGGGCGAACAGGTTCTCGACGAACAGCCAGCCGGAGATCAGTGACAGCGACAGCAGCGTCCAGCCGGCCCAGAGGAAACCAAACAGCAGGCTTTCCATGGTTTGCAGCGGCGGGAAGTTCTTGATCAGCCCGGACGGGTGCTTGTTTTTAAGTTGGTGATCTTGCAGCAGCAGGAGCAAGGCCTGGAACACCGCGATGGTGAACATGCCGTAGGCCAGGATCGACAACAGGATGTGCGCCAGGATGCCCGGCTCTTCGTCGATGACCTGCACGGTGCCTGTTGGCGTGAATTGCGCCAGCAGCACGGTCAGCATTCCCAGCGGGAATAGCAGCACCAACAGGTTTTCGACCGGGATGCGGTAGCAGGCCAGCAAGGTCAGCGCGATAACGGCAGCGGCGATCAGGCTGGCGGCGCTGAAAAAGTCCAGGCCCAAGCCGACCGGCGTCATTAGGTGGGTGAACAGGCTCGCGGCGTGAGCCAGCAGGGCGACGACGCCCAGGCCCACCAGCAGACGTTTGTCCGCTTTAGTGCCTTGGGCCAGACGAGTGCCCTGATAGAGAGTCGCAGCGGCATACAAAAGGGCGGCGGCGAGGCTGGGTAGCAAACTGGGTGACAAGGGGACCATAAATCCTGATAGACAAGCCCGAAAGGCGCTGAGTTTGGCACACACCTGCGCTGCACGAAAGACTCCCGGGCCAGACAGCGCGTGTGCAGCGGCGCAGTCTTCGCTATAATCCGCGACCTGCCCACGCCGCAGGCTTGCTGAGCGCTGTTTTTAATAGCGATTTACCACAGCCTGGGCCGCCATTACCTCGGTCACCACTGCATTTCGATGAATAGGGCCTGAAAGGATCGCGCATGTTTGAAAACTTGACTGACCGTCTCTCGCAGACGCTGCGCCATGTCACCGGCAAGGCCAAGCTGACCGAGGACAATATTAAAGACACCCTGCGTGAAGTGCGCATGGCGTTGCTGGAAGCCGACGTGGCCTTGCCTGTGGTCAAGGACTTCGTCAACTCGGTCAAAGAGCGCGCAGTGGGCACCGAAGTGTCCCGCAGCCTGACGCCGGGCCAGGCATTTGTGAAGGTCGTCCAGGCCGAACTCGAAAGCCTGATGGGCGCAGCCAACGAAGATTTGAACCTCAGCGCCGTGCCACCGGCCGTTGTGCTGATGGCCGGTCTGCAGGGCGCGGGTAAAACCACCACCGCCGGCAAGCTGGCGCGCTTCCTTAAAGAGCGCAAGAAGAAGTCGGTCATGGTGGTATCGGCTGACGTCTACCGTCCGGCCGCGATCAAGCAGCTGGAAATGCTCGCAGGCGAAGTCGGTGTGACCTTCTTCCCGTCCGACCTGAGCCAGAAGCCGGTCGACATTGCCAACGCGGCTATTAAAGAAGCCAAGCTCAAATTCATCGACGTGGTCATCGTCGATACCGCCGGTCGCCTGCACATCGACGAAGAGATGATGGGCGAGATCAAGGCGTTGCATGCCGCGATCAACCCGGTCGAGACGCTGTTCGTGGTCGACGCCATGACCGGCCAGGATGCGGCCAACACCGCCAAGGCTTTCGGCGATGCACTGCCGCTCACCGGCGTGATCCTGACCAAGGTCGACGGTGACGCCCGTGGCGGTGCCGCGCTGTCGGTACGCGCTATCACCGGCAAGCCGATCAAATTCATCGGTATGGGCGAGAAGAGCGATGCGCTCGAGCCGTTCCACCCTGAACGTATCGCCTCGCGCATCCTCGGCATGGGCGACGTGCTCAGCCTGATCGAGCAGGCCGAAGCCACGCTGGACAAAGACAAAGCCGACAAGCTTGCTAAAAAGCTGAAGAAGGGCAAGGGCTTCGACCTCGAAGACTTCCGTGACCAACTGCAACAAATGAAGAACATGGGCGGCCTTGGCGGCCTGATGGACAAGCTGCCGAACATCGGCGGTGTGAACCTGGCGCAAATGGGCAATGCCCAGGGCGCGGCAGAGAAGCAGTTCAAGCAGATGGAAGCCATCATCAACTCCATGACCCCGGCCGAGCGCCGCGACCCTGAGCTGATCAGTGGTTCGCGCAAACGTCGGATCGCCATGGGCTCCGGCACCCAGGTGCAGGACATCGGTCGCTTGATCAAGCAGCACAAGCAGATGCAGAAGATGATGAAGAAATTCTCCGCCAAAGGCGGGATGGCCAAGATGATGCGCGGCATGGGCGGTATGTTGCCCGGCGGCGGCATGCCGAAAATGTAAAAAGTATTCGAGCGCAAGCTTGCTTGCGCTCCGACCCACAGGGACGTGGGATCTCCAGCAAACCCGCGGTTAGCGGGAGCTGACTCGCCGTTTTAACCGACGGCTCTATAGCAGATCTGAGTGGCACGCTGATAGGCGCCAGAAAAAGACATTTGCAAAAGTCCGGATATTCCTTAGAATATGCGGCCTTTCGGGCACCTATGCCCGCTGTGCATTTAGATTTGCAGCACCGACTACAGGAACGATGTTCACATGCTAACAATCCGTCTTGCCCTTGGCGGCTCCAAAAAGCGCCCGTTTTACCACTTGACCGTAACCGACAGCCGCAACCCGCGCGACGGTTCGCACAAGGAACAGGTTGGTTTCTTCAACCCTGTTGCTCGTGGTCAAGAAGTTCGTCTGTCCGTGAACCAAGAGCGCGTAGCCTACTGGCTGAGCGTTGGCGCACAGCCATCCGAGCGCGTTGCAAAACTGTTGAAGGACTCGGCTAAGGCCGCAGCCTGAGCAATATGAACGCGACGCCAGCTGTTGCTGATGATTTGATCGTTATCGGCAAGATTTACTCTGTTCATGGCGTTCGCGGCGAAGTGAAGGTGTATTCCTTTACTGATCCGACTGAAAACCTGTTGCAGTACAAAACCTGGACGCTCAAGCGCGAAGGTAGTGTGAAACAGGTCGAGCTGGTCAGTGGACGCGGGAGCGATAAGTTCCTGGTCGCAAAGCTCAAGGGTCTTGATGACCGTGAAGAAGCTCGTCTTCTGGCCGGTTATGAGATCTGCGTGCCGCGCAACCTGTTCCCTGAATTGACCGACGGCGAGTACTACTGGTACCAGCTGGAAGGTCTGAAGGTTATTGATCAACTGGGGCAATTGCTCGGGAAAATCGATCATCTTCTGGAAACCGGCGCCAATGATGTAATGGTGGTCAAGCCTTGCGCTGGCAGCCTGGATGATCGCGAACGCCTGTTGCCCTATACCGAGCAATGCGTGTTGGCCGTCGACCTGGCCGCGGGCGAGATGAAGGTGGAATGGGATGCGGACTTCTAAGCGTGGCTAATTTGCGCATTGAAGTGATCAGTTTGTTTCCCGAGATGTTTTCCGCCATCAGCGAGTACGGCATCACCAGTCGGGCGGTGAAACAGGGGCTGTTGCAGCTCACCTGTTGGAACCCGCGAGACTACACGACAGATCGACATCACACTGTGGACGATCGCCCATTTGGCGGTGGCCCGGGCATGGTGATGAAGATCAAGCCCCTGGAAGATGCGTTGGTCGAGGCCAAGGCAGCAGCCGGGGAGAAGGCGAAGGTAATTTACCTGTCCCCTCAAGGCCGTCAGCTGAAACAGGCTGGCGTGCGCGAACTGGCGAATGAGGAGGCCTTAATCCTGATTGCCGGTCGCTATGAAGGCATTGACGAGCGTTTTATTGAAGCGCATGTCGATGAAGAGTGGTCGATTGGGGACTATGTCCTGTCTGGCGGCGAGCTGCCGGCGATGGTCCTGATAGATGCGGTTACACGACTGCTGCCTGGAGCTTTAGGGCATGCGGACTCCGCGGAGGAAGATTCCTTCACGGATGGTTTGCTGGATTGCCCGCACTACACCCGACCGGAGGTGTATGCGGATCAGCGTGTTCCCGACGTATTGCTAAGTGGCAATCACGCACACATCCGGCGTTGGCGTTTACAGCAGTCCCTTGGTCGGACCTATGAACGACGCGCCGATCTTCTGGAAAGCCGCTCGCTTTCTGGAGAAGAGAAGAAGCTGCTCGAGGAATACATCCTCGCGCGGGACGATAGTTAACAACGTATCGATGGTAGGTCCATTGACTTACCTTAGGAGCACAGCATGACTAACAAAATCATCCTTGCACTCGAAGCAGAGCAGATGACCAAAGAGATCCCTACCTTTGCCCCGGGCGACACTATTGTCGTTCAGGTGAAAGTGAAGGAAGGCGACCGTTCGCGTCTGCAAGCGTTCGAAGGCGTGGTAATCGCCAAGCGTAACCGTGGTGTGAACAGTGCTTTCACTGTTCGTAAAATCTCCAACGGTGTTGGCGTAGAGCGTACTTTCCAGACCTACAGCCCGCAAATCGACAGCATGGCCGTTAAGCGTCGCGGTGACGTACGTAAAGCCAAGCTGTACTACCTGCGTGACCTGTCCGGTAAAGCAGCTCGCATCAAGGAAAAACTGGCTTAAGTCCAGCTTCCCGATGCAGAAAAAAGCAGCCTACGGGCTGCTTTTTTGTGCCTGAAATTTGTCTGTTTACCGGTATTTGCCCATGACCACCCGCCTCGAAGAAATCCAGCGTCGCACCGACCTGTCCGTCACCCACGTGACCAAAGCCGTGTTCCCGCCGACCACCAACCACCACAACACCCTGTTCGGCGGCACTGCGCTGGCGTGGATGGATGAAGTGTCGTTCATCACCGCCACGCGCTTTTGCCGCTTGCCACTGGTGACCGTGTCCACCGACCGTATCGACTTCAACCACGCGATCCCGGCCGGCTCCATCGTCGAGTTGATCGGCCGCGTAATCAAAGTGGGTAACACCAGCCTCAAGGTCGAGGTTGAAGTATTCGTCGAGAGCATGAGTGCCGATGGCCGTGAAAAGGCGATCCAGGGCGTGTTCAGTTTTGTCGCGATTGATGCTGACAAACGCCCTGTGCCGGTATTGCCTGGTTTTGCCGACTGACTTATTCGGCTGTGTTGTTTTCTGGTTGAATCACGGCCAGCAAGGTCCAGCCAGCTACGGGTTTCAAGCTGCTGTCCGGGGTCACCACGTGTACCCAGCCTGCGGTATCGCGGGCAAACAGCAGCGTCGCGCGGTCACCATGCAGCGCCTGGTACTGTTCCCAGCTGAAGCCTTCGGTCAGGTTGGTGCTATACAGCTCTGCACCTTGGCCCAGCAGGCTCGCAAGTTTGGTGTAGCTCAGGGGTTGGCTGCCCAGCAAATGGCCACGGTGCTCGTGGCTGGCCCGGTGCTTATCGGTGCGACGGCTTTCCTGGCTGCTGGCCAGGGCGAACAGACGATGCCCAAAATCGTGGCGAAAGCGCATGGCGGCCAAAGTGTTCAGTTCGCCCGAAGGTGAGAGCGCCAGCAAATGCCCGAGGCCGACCAGATCCAGATGCGATTCGGCATGCTGTGATGCCGGGTTGCCGAAGTAAGTGGGTAGCCCTTCCATTCGGCTGGCGCGGATGTTTTCCCAGCTGGAGTCGGTCAGCAGCACTCGGCTGCCCAGTTGTTGCAAGGCTTTGCCCAGGATGCGCGCCGGGCCGTTCGCGCCGACGATCAGGAAGCCGCTGGGCGCAGGCTCGGCGACTTTCAGCAGGCGTGCCAGCGGGCGGGCCGTGGCGCTTTGCAGGACAACGGTGCCGATAATCACCGCGAATGTCAGTGGCACCAATAACAGTGCGCCTTCATGACCGGCCTCATCCAGGCGAATGGCGAAAATCGCCGACACGGCTGCGGCCACGATCCCGCGTGGTGCAATCCAGGACAGCAGGGCACGTTCACGCCAGTTCAGGCCGGAACCAAAGGTCGAAAGCGCGACGTTCAAAGGTCGTGCAATAAATTGAATGATCAGTAACAGGATCAGTACGAACGGCCCCAAGGCAATCAGGGCGTTCAGGTCCAGGCGCGCGGCCAGCAGAATGAATAACCCGGAAATCAGCAGGACGCTGAGGTTTTCCTTGAAATGCAGGATGTGGCGTACGTCAACGCCCTTCATATTGGCCATCCACATGCCCATCAGCGTCACGGCCAACAGGCCGGACTCATGCATCACCTCGTTGGAGGCGATGAAGATTCCCAGAACGCCAGCCAGCGTAGCCAGGTTATGCAGGTATTCCGGCAGCCATTGCCGGCGCATGATCTGCCCCAACACCCAACCACCGGCGACGCCGAACAGGCTGCCGCACAGGATCACGCCGCCAAAGGTCAGCAGGCTGTGACTCAAGCCGTCGCCTGACGCGCGAGCGATGATAAAGCTGTAGACCACCACGGCGAGCAACGCACCAATCGGGTCAATGACAATGCCTTCCCAGCGTAAGATATTGGCGATCGAGGCTTTTGGCCGCACGACACGTAACATGGGCACAATCACGGTAGGCCCGGTCACCAGCGTCAAGGTGCCGAAAAGCAGGGCGAGCATCCAGTCAAAACCCAGCAGCCAGTGGGTAGCCAGGGTAATGACGGCCCATGTCGACAGGGCGCCGACCGTGACAAGGCGATGCACGACGCTGCCGATCTCCTTCCATTCCGAAAGGTGCAGCGTGAGGCTGCCTTCAAACAGGATCAGTGCCACGGCCAGGGATACCAATGGCATCAGCAACGGACCGAACATTTCCTGAGGGTTCAGCCAGCCCAGCACCGGCCCTGCCAGGACTCCGCTGACCAGCAGAAACAGAATGGCGGGAAGTTTCAGGCGCCATGCCAGCCATTGGCAGGCCAACGCGGCCACGCCAATGCCACCAAATGCCAGCAGAATCTGTTGTTCGCTCATTGAAGCTTCCTGTTCCTTGAAATAGCGGGCTATGAAAGACTAGTGCCCGTTGTAACAGTTCACTAAATAATTTGCGCAAAGCCCTGTGCTGCGCTGCTTGAGTGCCCATGCCCGCCATTGACCATCCCCTGATCGACCGCTTCCTCGACGCCCTGTGGCTGGAAAAAGGACTGTCGGACAACACCCGCCTGGCTTATCGCAGCGACTTGGCTTTGTTCAATGGCTGGTTGCAGGACAAAAACCTTGAACTGATCAATGCCGGTCGTGAGTTGATCCTCGATCACCTGGCCTGGCGCCTGGAGCAGAATTACAAGCCGCGTTCCACGGCGCGATTTCTCTCGGGCGTACGTGGGTTTTATCGCTATTTGCTGCGGGAAAAGCTGATTGCTGTCGACCCGACCCTACAAATCGACATGCCCCAGCTCGGTAGGCCATTGCCTAAATCCTTGTCGGAAGCTGACGTCGATGCCTTGCTCGCCGCCCCCGATCTGAGCGAAGCCATCGGCCAGCGCGACCGCGCCATGCTTGAGGTCTTGTATGCCTGCGGTTTGCGCGTGACCGAGCTGATCAGCCTGACCCTGGAGCAAGTCAACCTGCGCCAGGGCGTGTTGCGCGTGATGGGCAAAGGCAGCAAGGAGCGGTTGGTGCCGATGGGCGAGGAGGCGATTGTGTGGGTGGAGCGCTATATGCGTGACGCCCGCAATGAGCTGCTTGGTGGGCGACCCAGCGATGTGCTGTTCCCCAGCCTGCGCGGCGAGCAGATGACTCGCCAGACCTTCTGGCACCGTATCAAGCACCAGGCCAAGGTCGCCGGGATCGGCAAGGCGCTGTCGCCGCATACCTTGCGCCATGCATTCGCCACGCATTTGCTCAACCACGGCGCGGATTTGCGCGTGGTGCAAATGCTGCTGGGCCACAGCGACTTGTCCACAACTCAGATCTACACCCATGTGGCACGCGCACGCTTGCAGGAGATGCACGCCAAGCACCACCCACGCGGTTGAAAGCCGCCAATTTATGCCGCCACGGGCTGCCCTGGCGCCCAACTGTGGTAGGCTTTGCCGGTTAGCAAAGGGGACGGCCACTGCCCGCGTTTCCAAGCGGTGTTCCACAGCCGTCCCTGCATCTGCCTTCAGGAGTTCCCATGCGCTTGACCCAGATTATTGCCGCCGCAGCGATTGCGTTGGTTTCCACCTTTGTTGTCGCCGATGACGCCGCCGAACAAACCATTCGCAAGAGTTTGGCGGACCTGAAGCTCGACACCCCGATCGAAAGCATCAGCGCCAGCCCCATGGCCGGCCTGTATGAAGTCAAGCTCAAGGGCAGCCGTGTGCTGTACGCCAGTGCCGATGGCCAGTACATCGTCCAGGGCTACCTGTTCCAGCTTAAAGACGGCAAGCCGGTCAACCTGACCGAGAAGGCCGAGCGCCTGGGCGTGTCCAAGCTGATCAACGGCATTCCGGTGGCTGAGACCGTGGTTTACCCAGCCATTGGCGAGACCAAGACCCACATTACCGTGTTCACCGACACCACGTGCCCGTACTGCCACAAGCTGCACGCCGAGGTGCCTGCGCTGAACAAGGCCGGTATCGAAGTGCGCTACGTCGCGTTTCCGCGCCAGGGCCTGGGTTCGCCGGGTGACGAGCAACTGCAAGCCGTATGGTGTTCGGCCGACAAGAAATCGGCCATGGACAAAATGGTCGATGGCAAGGAAATCAAGGCGGCCAAATGTGCCAACCCGGTTTCCAAGCAGTTCGCCCTCGGCCAGTCGATTGGCGTGAACGGTACACCGGCCATCGTTTTGGCTGACGGCCAAGTGATTCCGGGCTACCAGCCGGCGCCACAAGTTGCCAAACTGGCACTGGGTGCGAAGTAAGCAGTCATCGTCGAGCCTTTGACGATCATGCCCCGTCGAACAGTCGACGGGGCATTAATTGAGAGCCGCAGTTGTGCGGCTGTTTACCACGGCCGACCTTGAGTCGGCCGTTTCATGGGGAGTTCTTCAGTGAAACCGGTCAAAGTAGGCATCTGTGGGTTAGGGACCGTCGGTGGCGGCACCTTGAACGTACTTCAGCGTAATGCTGAAGAAATTTCCCGCCGTGCAGGGCGTGGGATTGAAGTGGCGCAAATTGCCACGCGTACGCCAAAGCCTCAGTTCCAAACGACCGGTATTGCGATTACCAACGATGTCTTCGCCGTGGCCACCAACCCTGAAATCGATATCGTCATCGAGCTGGTTGGCGGTTATACCGTGGCCCGCGAGCTGGTGCTGCTGGCCATCGAAAACGGCAAGCACGTGGTCACCGCAAACAAGGCGCTGATCGCCGTACACGGCAACGAGATCTTCGCCAAGGCGCGTGAAAAGGGTGTGATTGTCGCGTTCGAAGCCGCCGTGGCCGGTGGCATCCCGGTGATCAAGGCGATCCGTGAAGGCCTGTCTGCCAACCGTATCAACTGGGTGGCCGGCATCATCAACGGCACCGGCAACTTCATCCTCACCGAAATGCGCGAGAAGGGCCGCACCTTCGAAGACGTGCTGGCCGAAGCTCAAGCCTTGGGTTACGCCGAAGCCGACCCGACCTTCGACGTAGAAGGCATCGACGCGGCGCACAAGCTGACCATTTTGGCGTCCATTGCCTTTGGCATTCCGCTGCAGTTCGACAAGGCCTACACCGAAGGCATCACCAAGCTCACCACCGCCGACGTGAACTACGCCGAAGCCCTGGGCTACCGCATCAAGCACCTCGGTGTGGCGCGCAGCACCCCGGCCGGTATCGAATTGCGTGTACACCCGACGCTGATCCCGGCTGACCGCCTGATCGCTAACGTCAATGGCGTGATGAACGCCGTGATGGTCAACGGTGACGCCGCCGGCTCCACCCTGTTCTACGGCGCGGGCGCCGGCATGGAGCCGACCGCTTCGTCGGTGATCGCCGACCTGGTGGACGTGGTTCGCGCCATGACCAGCGACCCGGAAAACCGCGTGCCGCACCTGGCCTTCCAGCCGGATTCACTGTCGGCCCACCCGATCCTGCCGATCGAAGCCTGTGAAAGCGCTTACTACCTGCGCATCCAGGCCAAGGATCACCCAGGCGTGTTGGCCCAAGTGGCCAGCATCCTCTCGGAGCGTGGCATCAACATCGAGTCGATCATGCAGAAGGAAGTCGAGGAACAAGACGGCCTGGTGCCGATGATCCTGCTGACGCACCGCGTGCTCGAGCAGCACATCAACGATGCCATTGCCGCGCTTGAAGCGTTGCAGGGCGTGGTTGGGCCGGTGGTGCGCATCCGTGTTGAACACCTGAACTAATCGTTTAGCGGCAAGGGCCCCACACGTTCGGCGGCCCTTGTTCAGAATGCTCTAGAGGAGCCAGTCATGCGTTATATCAGCACCCGCGGCCAGGCACCGGCCCTGAACTTCGAAGACGTTTTGCTCGCCGGCCTTGCCACTGACGGCGGCCTGTACGTGCCGGAAAACCTGCCACGTTTCACTCAGGAAGAGATCGCCTCGTGGGCCGGCCTGCCGTACCACGAACTGGCGTTCCGGGTGATGCGCCCGTTTGTTACCGGCAGCATCCCCGATGCGGATTTCAAAAAGATTCTGGAAGAAACGTATGGCGTGTTTTCCCACAACGCCATCGCACCCCTGCGTCAACTGAACGGCAATGAGTGGGTACTGGAGCTGTTCCACGGCCCGACCCTGGCGTTCAAGGACTTCGCCCTGCAACTGCTCGGTCGCCTGCTCGATTACGTGCTGCAAAAGCGCGGCGAGCGCGTGGTGATCATCGGTGCCACCTCCGGTGATACCGGCTCGGCGGCCATCGAAGGTTGCAAGCACTGCGAGAACGTCGACATCTTCATCCTGCACCCGCACAAGCGCGTGTCGGAGGTGCAGCGTCGCCAGATGACCACCATCTTCGGTGAGAACATCCACAACATCGCCATCGAAGGCAACTTCGATGACTGCCAGGAAATGGTCAAGAACAGCTTCGCTGACCAGAGCTTCCTCAAAGGTACGCGTTTGGTGGCGGTGAACTCGATCAACTGGGCGCGGATCATGGCCCAGATCGTCTACTACTTCCACGCCTCCCTGCAGTTGGGCGGCCCGGCGCGTTCGGTGTCGTTCTCGGTGCCGACCGGCAACTTTGGCGACATCTTCGCCGGTTACCTGGCGCGCAACATGGGCCTGCCGATCAACCAGTTGATCGTCGCCACCAACCGCAACGACATCCTGCACCGCTTCATGAGCGGCAACCAGTACGTCAAGGAAACCCTGCACGCCACGCTGTCGCCATCGATGGACATCATGGTCTCGTCGAACTTCGAACGCCTGCTGTTCGACATGCATGGTCGCAACGGCGCAGCCATTGCCGGTTTGATGGACACCTTCAAGAGCGGCGGTGGTTTCAGCGTTGATGAAGAGCGCTGGACCGAAACCCGCAAGCTGTTCGACTCCCTGGCCGTGGACGATGCGCAAACCTGCGAAACCATCGCCGAAGTCTATGCGCAGACCGGCGAGCTGCTCGACCCGCACACCGCTATCGGTGTGAAGGCCGCACGCGAATGCCGTCGCAGCCTGGACATCCCGATGGTGATTCTGGGCACCGCCCACCCGGTCAAATTCCCGGAAGCGGTGGAGAAGGCCGGCGTTGGCAAGGCGCTGGAGTTACCGCCGCACCTGGCTGACCTGTTCGAGCGCGAAGAGCGCTGCACCGTGCTGGACAATGATCTGAAAGCTGTGCAGGCGTTTGTCAGCCAGCATGGCAATCGCGGCAAGCCACTCTGATTCATCAGTGGCTGCGCGGCAGATCAAGCCCGTCTTCGTGACGGGCTTTTTCATTCTGGCGGGCCATACTTGCGCAGGCGCTTAACCCGAAGACTCAAGGAAACCCAATCGGTGCATGCAGTAATCCAATGGACGGTGCGTTTGGCGTGTGTGCTCTTGCTTGGCCAAGTGCCAATGGGCCTGGCCGCCGTCAGCCTGCCTTTCAAACTGGTGCCGGCGTTTATCCCGCTGGAGCCGTTGCCGCTGGCGCCGGCGCAGCAGCAGTGGCTGGCAGCCCATCGGACCTTGAAGGTGGGGATTTCCATTGATGACTATCAGCCGATTGATATCACCCGCGACCGCAATCGCTACCAGGGCATCAGTGCCGATTACCTGAGCCTGGTCGGTGCGCGCCTGGGTGTGTCGATGCAGGTGCTCGGTTTTGCCGAACGCGCCCAGGCGGTCGAGGCGTTGCGCAACGGTGCCATTGACATTCTCACCAGCGCCAATGGCTATGAGCGTGATGTACCCGGTTTGCAGTTTACCCGCGACTACATGCCCGACCGGTCGGTAGTAGTACTGTGTCGCGACGATAGCCAGGGCGACGATCTGACGGGCAAGAAGCTGGTGTTGCTCGATGGCTATGCCAACGTCAAGAACGTGCATGCCGCCTACCCCGGCAGCCACATCATGCTTGCGCCCAACCTCTACAGTGGGCTGGAGGCGCTCAATCAGGGCGACGCCGATGCGTTTATCGGCAACGAAGTCATCGTGCGCGCCTACAAGTCGCTGCGGCCTTACCTGAGGTTGCAGATCAAAGAAGAAAGTCGCTTGCCCCCGATCGGCTTCGCGTTTGCCACTCGCCAGGCCGACCCGTTGCTCGGTGCCATGATGGACAGCGCGCTGGCGAGCATCGATGAGTCGGTGCAGCGCGAAATTCTCGCGCGCTGGACCACCGGACTGGGTGTCGGTTTTGGTGTTGAGCGCATTGCGCTGTCGGCCTCGGAGCGGGCGTGGGTGTTGCAGCACCCGCATGTGGTGGTGGCGGCCCAGCAAATGTCGCCTTACGTGTTCAGGGACAAGGACGACCGCTGGGTGGGCTTGAACGTTGACCTGCTCAACCGGATTTCGCGCATGACCGGTTTACAGTTTGTCTTCGAGGAGGCGCATTCCACTGCGCAAACCCTGAGCTGGCTGGAAACGGGCAGGGCGGACATGAACACCACCTTGGCCGAGAATCAGGAGCGCCAGGCGCTGCTCAACTTCAGCCACAGTTTCGGTGGCTCTGGCTGGGTGTTTGTCGAGCCTGCTGATGCGGCGCCGCTGACCGGCCTGGATCAGTTGGCCGGCAAGGTGCTGGTGCTGCCGGCACGGCATGTACTTGAGCCCTACATTCGCCAGGCGTACCCGCAGATCAACCTACGCTTGGTCACTGATTACACCCAGGCCCGTGATTGGGTAAGACGCGGCGAAGCGGCTGCCACGCTGCAGACAGAAGTGGAAGTGCAGAGTTACCCACAGGATGGCCTGCGCATTGGCCGCAGCGTCGATGGCAAGTGGTCGGCCAACAGCCTGTCGGTGCGCAAGGACCAGCCTGAACTGTTGAGCATTCTGAACAAGGCGCTGGAAGCCTTGCCGGTCGCCGAGCTGAGCGCCTTGCGCCTGCGCTGGATCGGCGCGGTGGCGATTCCGGTGCCGGCCTGGCAGCGTGTCCCTGCCTGGGCTTACTGGACGGTGGCCATGGCGATCCTGTTTGTGCTGGTGTCGCTGGTGTGGAACAGCCGGCTCAAGCGCCAGATCCACCAGCGGCTGGAGGCTGAACGTCGGCTCAATGACCAATTGGCCTTCAAGCGCGCCTTGCTCGACGGCATGCCCAACCCGCTATTCGTGCGCGACCTGGCCGGGCGCCTGGTGACCTGCAACAAAAGTTATGAACAGCAATTGGCAACTCGCCTTGAAAAGATCCAGGGCCTGACCTTGATGGAAAGCGCGGTGATGCCCGAACTCACCGCCGCGCGCCTGCATGCAGGCCATATGGTGCAACTGGCCACGCAACAACCGCTGTTTGTCGACCGGGAGCTGGAACTCAACGGCGGCAGCGTTCACGTGTACCAATGGACTGTGCCGTTCTTTGACGCCGAGAACCGTTTGCAGGGGTTGCTGGGTGGCTGGATCGACATCAACGAGCGCAAAGTCCTGGAGCATCAATTAATGGACGCGCGTCAGGCCGCCGACGAAGCGAACTACGCCAAAAGTGCGTTTCTCTCAACCCTGAGCCACGAGATTCGTACACCGATGAACGCCATCATCGGCTTGCTCGAACTGGAGCAGGAACGCTGCCTGGCAGCCGGCCAGCCTGTGTCCGACGCCTTGCAGGTAGCCCATCGCTCGGCACGTGAGCTGATTGCGTTGATGGGCGACAGCCTGGACCTTGCCAAGATTGAGTCGGGCCATATGCAACTGGCACCGCAATCGACTGAGCTGAAGGGCTTTTTCGAAGGTATCCAGCGCTTGTTCGAGGCCACGGCGCAAAAAAAGGGCCTGCACCTGACCCTGGCGTTTGACCCGGCAGCCCAGGGTTATTACTGGTTTGACCCGCTGCGCTTGCGCCAAGTGATGCACAACCTTTTGGGCAATGCGCTCAAGTTTACTCAGCACGGCGGGGTGCGTATCAGTGTCGATTGCCGGCACGATGAGGCCGGCGCCGAATACCTGCACCTGTGCGTGGAAGACAGCGGTCCGGGGATTGGGGCCGATCAGCAAGCGAGGATGTTCAAGCCGTTTGTGCAGATGAGCGCTTCGACCGCGGCCGAGCATGGCGGCACTGGCCTGGGTTTGAGTATCTGCCAGCAGTTGGTGGAGTTGATGGGCGGTAGCATTCACCTCAACAGTGTCGTGGGCGCAGGTACGGTGGTGTGCATCGACCTGCACCTGGCGCGGATCAGCACTGACGACGTACCGGCACCCGTCGGTGCTTCATTGCCGCCTGCCGGTCGCAGCCTGTCGGTGCTGGTGGTCGATGATCTGGCGGCCAACCGTCTGGTACTGGTGCAGCAGTTGGAGTTCCTCGGCCATCAAGTGGTCGCCGTCGATTCAGCGCAGGGCGCGTTGCAGGCATGGTCGCAGCAACGCTTTGACGTGCTGGTCACCGATTGCCAGATGCCGGGCATGTCCGGCTATGAGCTGAGCCAGGCGATCCGACGGATTGAAGCCACTGAGCAGTTACCGCGTTGCGCAGTGATCGGTTGCACCGCGAATGCCATGCAGGATGAACAACAGCGTGGCAAGGAAGTCGGCATGGATGAGCTGTTGGTCAAGCCGATCACGTTGCAGCGCTGGGCTCAGGTGCTGGCAGAACGGGCGGCGCCACGCTCTTTTGATATCCAGACCCTGCGCACCATGACCCAGGCTGAAGGGCCGGTGCTGCACAGCATGCTGCAAGAGTTGGCCAGGAGCCTGGACCGCGAGCATGAAGTGATGGGGTTGGCCTTGGGCGAGCAAGACATGGCGCGCCTGAATGCGTCGTTGCATCGGCTCAAGGGTATTTGCTCGCTGGTCGATGCGCTGCCGCTGGCCAAGGCGTGCATGGCCCTGGAGAGCTGCGCACGTGAGGCGCGCGGCAGCGAACTTGAGGCGCCGTGGTCAAGGTTGTCCCAGGCGTTGATGGTGTTCCGTCGCGACCTGCAACCCTACCTGGACGCTCACGTTTAGGACACGTCCTATGGGGCGCCCGGCAGCTTTTGGTTACTGTGCCGGTCTTTGCCCGCTGCCGACAGAGTTGCCCATGCGTTCCCTCAAAGTGCTGATCCTTGAAGACAACCCGTTTCAACTGATGGCACTGCACCAGATGCTCAATGCCAACGGCGTGTTCAACGTACTCACCGCCGAGACGGTCGACGCCGCCCGCCAGTCCCTGGACAGTGCCGGCCCGGTGGACATTGCCATTTGCGATCTGTACCTGGAGCAGGGCGATGGCCTGGAGTTGATCCGCGAACTGGCCGAGCGCAGCCTGGCCCAGGTGCTGATCCTGCTCAGCAATGCCGAACCGGACGTGCTCGAAGGCGTGGCCAATATGGCGCGGCAACAGGGGCTGAATGTGCTGGCGTGCTTGCCCAAGCCGGCGTCGGCCAAGCTGGTCGGGCAAGTGTTGATGGACTGCCAGGCGCGCTTGCGTGCGGGGCCGCCGGTGACCTCATGGGCGCGGGTGCGTCATCTGCTCGACCTGAGCGAGCGCGAGCCGTTGCCACCCTCGGCGGACGTCAGCCAGGCCAGCATCGCGCGCTGTGGCCGGGTTTGGTATCAGCCTATCGTCAGCCAGGCCGGCGTGCTGCAACGGGTCGAGGCCCTGGCCCGTTGGCAATCTAATGAAAATGAGCTGCTGTTGCCTGACGACTTTTTGCCGGTGCTGGAGTTTGCCGGCATGGAAGAGGCCTTCACTTGGCACGTACTGGAGCAGGCACTGGGCCTGGCTGGCCAGGTCATGGGCCAGACCGGGCAACTGCTGCCTGTAGCGGTGAATATTCCCGGGCGCATGCTGGAGCGACCGCACTTTCCCCAAGTACTGCAAGGCCTGCTGCAACTGCACGGCGTGCCGGCCCATGGGCTGACCCTGGAGTTGGTGGAGACCTCACGGTTAAAAACCGACAGTGCCCACCTCACCGGGCTGCTGCGCTTGCGGATGATGGGGTGCAAGTTGTCCATTGGTGATTTCGGCGTCGGTGGCACCAGCCTGCAGAGCCTGCTGGCGTTGCCCTTCACTGAGCTGAAGATCCCTCCGGTGTTTGCCAGTGGCATGGCCGAGGATGATCGCAAGGCTGCCGTGGTGGCGGGTGCCATGAGCATGGCTGCGCACTTGGGCATTGGCGTGGTGGTGACCGGGGTGGAAAGCGCCGCCGATTACCATGCCGTCGGAGAATTGGGCGCGGCCTGGTTGCAAGGCTGTTTTATCGCGCGGCCAATGGAGGTCGAGGCGCTCAAGCAATGGATCGCGTTTCAGGCTATGCCAGTCCGTGTTCCTGCACATAGATAAACAGCGCGGCATCGTTGCCCAGGCCCAGCTTGCGCATGGCGCTGACCTTGTGCGCGCTGACCGTCTGCTTGCTGCGATGCAGTTGCGCGGCGATCTCGCCCACCGCCAACCCGGCAGCCAACAGGCGGATCACCTCCAGTTCCCGAGGTGACAGCTGTTGCTGCGACTGCAGGTGGTCAGCGCCGACTTCGCCGGCAAGGCTCAGTGCCTGGCGAATGGCGTGGGCCACATAAGGACGCCCTTGCCGCACGTGGTGAATTGCTTGCGGCAGCTCATCGGCCAAGCTGGCCTTGCTCAGCAGGCCCATGACCCCCAGTTTCAGAATGGAATGAAACAAGCCGGCGTTATTGAGCATGGTCACCACCACAATCGGCAGTTCGGGATGGTGCCGACGCAGCTGTTCTATCAGGCGCAGCCCGTCGGCCTGAGGCTCGGCGGGCATCATGAAGTCGGTCACCAGCACATCACAGGCACAGGTGTTCAGCTGTTCAATCAGGGCTTGGGGCGAATTGGCCTCGGCGACGATGCGTACCCGTTCGTCACGCTCCAACACGGCGCGCAAACCAATCAGAAAAATCGGGTGGTCGTCGGCGAGGACGATGCGCAGTGGCGCTTCAGACGCGGCTTTCAAGGCAGGCTCCCAGGATAATCCAGGGATTCTAGCCTGTTGGAGGTTGTTTTCTCTCTGTCATCTTTGCCGTGCATGCTCGGTTGACTCGGGCAGACGACGATACAAAAGGTCGAACTTTCTGCTGCGGGCACGGGTCACTTGAATGTCAGCACCTTGGTGACATTTTTGTTTTTCGAACTTTATTCGAATGATTGAGTGGTGATCGAGATGGAAAGTATCAGCCTATTGCTCGAAGAAGCACTGAGCCCTTATCAGGTTACGTTGACCACCTCGGGTGTGCAGGGCGAGTGCCTGGTGACCGTGAAGAACCCGGCTGGCGCTATTGTCGTCGAGCGGGAAGTCGATCGCGCGCAATTGACCGATAAGCGCGTGCTGGTGGATGTGGTCGATTGCCTGCTGCGCGACCTTAAAATCGCCGAAGGGCGCCTGGAACCCTCGGTTATCGCCGCTTTGCGCAACGCCGCACAGACTCGCGGCAGCGTGATCGCATGAAGAATTGTTTAATTGGCGAAACTTCCTACGCCATGCCCGGTCAGATTTTTTAACGGCAAGAGCAAACATTGTGCTCCGGTGTTTGTGGCTTGTTGTACTGGTCTTTGTAGGCCACGTTTAACCCCGAAGTGTCTCCCCACTCTTCGGGGTTTCTTTTTGCCTGGGATTTGCCTCGCAGGGGGTCAGGTCTCGGTGCTCAGGGCTCGGGAGAGTCGAGGAAGAAACTCGGGTTGTGCGACAAATACTGTTCACGCATCACTGGGTCTAACCACGAGGCGTAGGACTGTTGCACCTGCTCCAGTGGAATCTCGCCCAATGCCTGATCGATTCGCTGCATGGCCTGGCGACCTTGCGGCGTGTTGGAGCAAGCGATATGCGTGCGTTGGTAAGGCGCTGAGCCCTTGATGGGAAAGAACAGCAGGTCGTGGGCCGCAATTCCCTGTTGCTGGGCGTGATAGCGGATTTCCGGCGGGTAACCCAGCACCGCCTCCAGCCGCCCCAGGCGCTGCATCTGCAACAGGCTGCCAAGGGCGTCATTGCCGTAATGCAGGGCCAGGGTGTGCGGGTCGGCGTGCTTTAGCTGTTCATCGACGGCGGGGCCGTAACTGCGTTCGGCAGTGGCGCCAATGCGCGCCGTATGGGATTTGAGAAAGGCTTGCAGGTCAAACTGACCCTCGACGATATAGGGCGCCATGGCCGCCTGGTGGCTGCGCTGGATCGTCACCCCATTGCTGACCGTCACGAATGCCTGGGCGGAAAATACCACGTACTGGGCGCGCTCCGGCGTCCACAGCAGCGATGGGTCACAGGTCAGGGATTGAGCACGCAACATTTGAATGCCGCGCGCGCGGTTGACGTGCATCACTTGATGACGATACTCCGGCAGGTGCTCCCTGAGCATCGGCAACAGTTGGTCGAGTGCGCCCTGGTTTTTTTGCGGGCCTTCGAAGATGGTCATTGGCGGCAGGTCGCGCAGCAGCCAGGTCAGTGTGTCCTCGGCCTGAGCCGAGAGCGACCAGCCGCCGAACAGCGTGCTTACAAGGAGCAAGCGGACGTACGGGCGAACCATCAGATCGCGCCATCCTCACGCAAACGGGTGATGGCGGCGGCGTCGTAACCCAGCTCATTGAGCACCGTGCTGTTGTGCTCCCCTAACTGCGGCCCAACCCATTCGCAACTGCCCGGCGTCTCGGAGAGCTTGGGCACGATGCCTGGCATCTTGAAGTCCTTGCCACCTGGCAGCTGCGCCTTGAGGAACATTTCCCGGGCCAGAAACTGCGGGTCGCCGAGCATGTCTTCGGCGCTGTAGATACGGCTGGCGGGTACTTCGGCCTTGTTCAGTTGCTCGACCACTTGCTCCAGCGGCAGCGAGTTGACCCACCGATCAATCACCCCGTAAAGCTCGTCACGGCGGCTGTCGCGCCCGTCATTGCTGGCCAGGGCCGGGTCATTGGCCAAATCGTCGCGGCCGATGGCGCTCATGAAGCGCTTGAAGATGGCATCGCCATTGGCGCCGATCTGCACATGCTTGCCGTCAGCACTGGTATGAATCGAGGAAGGCGTGATGCCGGGCATGATGTTGCCGGTGCGCTCGCGGATAAACCCGAACACGTCGAACTCCGGGATCATGCTTTCCATCATCGCGAAGATGGCTTCGTACAGCGCCACATCCACCACTTGGCCGAGCCCGCCGTTGACCTCACGGTGACGCAACGCCATCAGCGCGCCGATCACCGCCCACAGAGCCGCGATGGAGTCGCCGATGGAAATCCCGGTGCGCACCGGCGGGCGATCTTCAAAGCCTGTGATGTAGCGCAGACCGCCCATGGACTCGCCCACCGCGCCAAAGCCCGGCTGGTCTTTCATCGGGCCGGTCTGGCCGAAACCGGAGAGGCGCACCATCACCAGCTTGGGGTTCAGCGCGTGCAGGGTTTCCCAGCTCAAACCGAGTTTTTCCAGCACACCGGGGCGGAAGTTTTCGATCAGGATGTCGGCGTCCGCCAGCAGCTGTTTAAGAATCGCCAGGCCATCCGGGTGCTTGAGGTTCAGGGTCAGCGACTTTTTATTGCGCGCCTGCACAAACCACCACAGCGACGTGCCTTCGTACAGCTTGCGCCACTTGCGCAGCGGGTCGCCGCCATCGGGGGATTCGACCTTGATCACCTCGGCACCGAATTCGGCGCAGATACGTGAGGCAAACGGTCCGGCGATCAGGGTGCCCAGTTCGATGACTTTCAGGCCGGAGAGCGGTTTGGCATTAAACGACATGAGGATCCTTAGCAAGCAGGGGCGGTGGTGTCATGCCTTTTAACATAGGCGAGCGGCCCAGGGATAAGCATGATGCAGCGCAGTATTCGTTCAATGGCTGCCCCATCGGTTAGACTGGCGACCTTTCCCTGTCTTTAGAAGCCCGTTCATGGCCCAGCCGTCCACGACCTACAAATTTGAACTGAACCTCACCGACCTCGATCGCTCGGTGTACGAGAGCGTCAAGCAGACCATCGCCCGCCACCCTTCGGAAACCGAAGAACGTATGACCGTGCGGCTGCTGGCCTACGCCCTTTGGTACAACGAGCAGTTGGCGTTCGGGCGTGGCCTGTCAGATGTAGACGAGCCAGCCCTGTGGGAAAAAAGCCTGGATGATCGGGTTCTGCACTGGATTGAAGTCGGCCAGCCCGACGCCGACCGCTTGACCTGGTGCTCACGCCGTACCGAGCGCACCAGCCTGCTGGCCTATGGCAGCCTGCGCGTATGGGAAGGCAAAGTGGTGCCGGTGGCCAAGAACCTCAAGAACGTCCACATCGCCGCCGTGCCGCAGGAAGTCCTCGAGACCCTGGCCAAGGACATGCCGCGCGTGATCAAGTGGGACGTGATGATCAGCGAAGGCACTATTTTCGTGACTGACGACCGTGGCCAGCATGAAGTGCAGCTGGAGTGGCTGGTCGGCGAACGCGGCTAAAAAGTAAAACTGTGAAAAGCTGGCTTCTGTGGGAGCTGGCTACACAAACAGGTTCCAGCGTTGATCTGTGTTGATTGCTCAATTGTCGTTTAACCGTTGTATCTGAAGAGAAGCTTCCGTTACCCCATGCGTATCGATCCTCGCCCGTTGCCCGCTGTCCTGCCGTTTCTCGGTGAATTGCCACCGCTGTTGACCCGTCTCTACGCCGCACGCGGGGTGCAGTCGGAGGCTGAGCTGGACAAGAGCCTGGCGCGGTTGATTCCCTACCAGCAACTCAAGGGCATCGACGCGGCGGTAGACCTGCTGGTGACGGCTCTGGAGCAGCGCCAGCGTATCCTCATCGTCGGTGACTTCGACGCCGATGGCGCCACGGCCAGTACCGTGGGCACGCTGGGCCTGCGTTTGCTCGGCGCGGCGCATGTCGATTACCTGGTGCCCAACCGCTTCGAATACGGCTACGGGCTTACCCCGGAAATCGTCGCTGTGGCGCTGCAGCGCGAGCCGCAGCTGCTGATCACCGTGGATAACGGCATCTCCAGCGTTGAAGGCGTGGCGGCGGCGAAGGCCGCCGGGTTGCAAGTATTGGTCACTGACCACCACTTGCCGGGTGATGAATTGCCGGCGGCGGATGCCATTGTCAACCCGAACCAGCCTGGCTGCGAGTTCCCCAGCAAGGCGTTGGCCGGCGTGGGTGTGATCTTTTACGTGCTGATGGCCCTGCGCGCGCGGTTGCGCAGCCTGGGCTGGTACGACAACAAACCCCAGCCAAATATTGGCGAACTGCTTGATCTGGTCGCCTTGGGCAGCGTCGCTGACGTGGTGCCGCTGGATGCCAACAACCGCATTCTGGTGCATCAGGGCCTGGAGCGTATTCGTGCCGGGCGTGCGCGGCCGGGGATCAAGGCGATTCTCGAAGTGGCCAAGCGCGATGCGGCGCGTATCACCTCCACCGACCTCGGTTTTATCCTCGGGCCACGCCTCAATGCAGCCGGGCGCCTGGATGATATGAGCCTGGGCATCGAATGCCTGCTCACCAGCGACGTGGCGGCGGCGCGGGAAATGGCCGCGCAGTTGGACGGCATGAACCAGGACCGCAAATCCATCGAACAAGGCATGCAGCGCGAGGCCCTGGCCCAGCTCAAGGACTTGCCGGTGGAGTCGATGCCTTACGGCTTGTGCCTGTTCGACCCTGAATGGCACCAAGGTGTGATCGGTATTCTGGCGTCACGCATGAAAGAGCGGTATTTCCGTCCGACCATCGCCTTCGCCGACGCTGGTGATGGCCTGCTCAAGGGCTCAGGGCGTTCTGTGCAGGGTTTTCACATCCGTGATGCCCTGGCGGTGGTCGCCAGCCAGCATCCCAACCTGATCGCCAAATACGGCGGCCACGCCATGGCCGCCGGCCTGACCTTGCCCGAGGAAAACTTCCCGCTGTTTGCCGAAGCCTTTGATGCCGAAGTGCGCCGGCAGCTGTGTGAAGAAGACCTCACCGGTCGCCTGCTGACTGACGGCACGTTGGCGGTGGAAGAGTTTCACCTCGAGTTGGCGCGCGCACTGCGCCATGCCGGGCCATGGGGCCAGCACTTTCCCGAGCCGTTGTTTCACGGTGTGTTTCAGTTGGTTGAACAGCGTGTGGTTGGCGAGCGGCACCTTAAAGTGGTGCTCAAGAGCGAATGCGGGTCAGTGAAGCTCGACGGCATTGCGTTTGGTGTGGACCGTGAGGTGTGGCCGAACCCGACGGTGCGTTGGGTGGAATTGGCCTACAAGCTGGATGTGAACGAGTTTCGTGGCAATGAGACTGTGCAGTTGATGATTGCGCATATCGAACCGCGCTGAGTCTGGGCCACACCACAAAACAACTGTGGGAGCGGGCTTGTTGTGGGAGCTGGCTTGCCTGCGATGCGGACGCCTCGGTCTATCAGACAGACCGAGGTGATGCTATCGCAGGCAAGCCAGCTCCCACAGAGGTGCCCACGTTCAGCTTTGTGGGCAGCCTTGGATTACTCAGCTTTGTCTTTAGCCTGGTGCTTCACAATGATATCCACCAAGCG
Organism: Pseudomonas sp. WS 5146; assembly: GCF_012985495.1. NCBI lineage: Bacteria > Pseudomonadati > Pseudomonadota > Gammaproteobacteria > Pseudomonadales > Pseudomonadaceae > Pseudomonas > Pseudomonas sp. WS 5146. The sequence goes on along the minus strand of NZ_JAAQWL010000001.1, from coordinate 893,204 downwards.
CTGAGCCAGCGCCGGGTAGTTCTCATCAAAGTGATGCCCGCCCGGCAGCTTCACAGCCTCGCCTACGGCAGTGGTGTCGGTGCAACCACTCTCGTTGACTTCTTCAGCTCCGTAGATGCACACCACTTTATCGGCTGGCAGCTTGGCCATTTCCGGGCCAGTGGCGGCCTCTTTGCCGGCATTGCCCAGCCAGCCTTCCACTTCGATTTCAAAGCTGCCAGTGCGTGCGAATGCGAGCAGGATAATGGCGTCGACACGCTGCTGTTCGCTTTCCGGCATGCGGTTGTAGATCGCTGGCAGTACGTCGGCGCCGAACGAATAGCCGGTCAGTACGAAGCGCTTGGTGCCCCACTTCTGGCGGTAGTGCTGCATCAGCTCGGTGAGGTCTTTGGCGCTTTGTTCCGGGGTCTTGTGCTGCCAGTAGTAGCGCAGGGTGTCGATGCCGACCACCGGGTAGCCGATCTTGGCCATTTCACCGGCCACATCGCGGTCCAGGTCACGCCAGCCGCCATCACCGGAGAGGAACAGGGTAACGGTGTCCTTGGCTTGGCCAGCCGGTACTTCGACCACCGGAATCGCCAGGCCGCCGTTGTCCGAACCGACCAATTGCTTGCGCAGTTCGTTGTTCAGTACTTGTGGGTAGTGAATGTCGTAGTCGCTGATGCTGGTCGTCGCGCGCGGTGTATCGCGTACGAAACTGGCGCTTTCATCGTCAGGGTTATCGTTCCACGCCACCAGCCAATTGCCATGGGCAGAGGTCTTCGGCAGTGGGTCCTTGCAACCTTCCTGAACCAGGGCGAAGCCGACGGAGATGGCGTTGGCCTTGTCGTCGTTCTGTGTGGCCAGCCAGCGCCAGGCGAGTGCGGCGCCAGGGCCGATGCCGCTGACCAGCGTCGCCGGGCCTTTAAGCTGGGCCAGGGCGCTTTGCAGGGCTTGTTCCTGCAACTTGCAGTCATCTTTTGGCAGGATCACTTGAACGATTTGCGCCGAGCCGCCCTGGCTCAGGGCAATCAGTTGGCTGTCGCTCAAGGTCTCATCGGCCATTACAGCCACGGCCACGCGGGCCTTGGCCGAGCCGTTAGGCGTCACGCGGGTCATCACCGAACCGTCGGCCTGGGGCAGTTGTTCCAGGATCGGTTGCGGGGCAGGGCGGTTCCAGTACCAAAAGCCACCCGCCGCGATCAGCGCGAGCAGCACTACTAAGGCCAATACATACCGCCAGGAGCGTCGAATCATCAGCGTTTCACCAATCCAGTCAAGCCGCCCGCAATCAGGGCGGCGGTATCGGCCAGTGCCACCAGCGGATCAAGTCCTGCGGGCACGGCCATATAACGGGGTTCCCAGTCAGGCTGGAACTTGTCTTTGAAGCGGCGCAAACCTTGGAAGTTATACAGTTGCTCGCCGCGGCGGAACACCATCGAGCCCAGGCGTTGGGTCAGCGGCGCACCACGGCGCGGTTGCAGGCCCGACAACGGCACCATGCCGAGGCTGAAGCGGGCGTAGTCATGGTTCTTATAATGTTGAATCAGGCCAACCATCATGAATTCCATGGTCAGCTTCGGCGCGTCCGGGTGCGCACGCATCAGGTCGAGACTGGCCAGGTCATGGTTGTAGGTCTCGAGCAGGTTGGCGAAGGCTACCGGGCGCCCTTCGAAGCGAATGATCGCGATGCGAAAGTGCTTGAGGTAGTCGTCACTGAAACGTCCGAGGGAGAAGCCCTTTTCCCGCACGTTCTTGCCGGTCAGCCACGCATCGGAAATGACTTTGAGCTCATCCATCGGCGCCTGGCCCGGGTCGCAGATCTCCAGGGACAGGCCGTCCCGGGTGCCACGGTTCCAGGTGTAGCGCAGGTCCTTCATCTCTTTGCCCTTGGCTTCCAGGTCAAAGCGTTTGAGGTCGACGCGGGCTTCTTCGCCCAGCTTGATCGCGGTGAGGCCAATGTCCATGTAGTACGGCAGGTTCTCGGCGCGTACTTGATAGAACACTGGGCGCGCGTGATGGATATCGCACAGGTCGCGGAACTGCCAGATCATCTCCGCGCGGGGCTGAGTCGGGCCGATCGGGTCGTACAGGGCCACCAGGCTGCGCCCGCGACGGGCGTACATCAGGAAGGCTTCATCGTTGGGGTGGAACAGCAACGCCTTGTCGCCGGTCAGCGCCAGGCCGCCGTCGGGTTGCGAGGAGGCCATCAGGATCTTGGTGGCACGCTCCAGCTCATCCGGTGTCGGCAAGTGAATGACCGGGCGCGCAGTGCGCAACAGCCAGGTCAACGACACGATCACCAGCAACACCGCCGCACCCAGCAATGAACGCAGGCCCCGTGGAGCGTTGGCGTCCAGGGTGAACTGCCACCATAGCTGATGGCTGTACGGCACGTCTTGATAGGCAAACAGCAGCAGCCAGATCGAGGCGCCCAGCACACAGACACTGGCCACCAGGTACAGGGGCGAGAACGGCAGCTCAGTCAGGCGGCTGGCACGGTAAAACGAGCGACGGAAGATCGCCAGCAGCACCGCCGTCATGATCATCAGGCTGGCTTCTTCCCAGTCGAAGCCTTTGAGCAGCGAGAGCAGGGCGCCGGTCAGCAGCAGCACCATGGTCAGCATCCAGGCCGCCGACAAACGTCGACGCAGGCCTTGGGCGAGCAGCAGGCACAACACGCCGATCAGGCTGGCACCGAAGTGCGAGGCATCAATCAGGCGGTGGGGAATCAGGAAGCCGATGTTTTCCAGGCGTGAGTCGATTTCCGGCGTGGCGCCGGAAAACAGCAGGACCACGCCGGACAAAAAAACCAGTACGGCCAGCACCGGCGCCGCCAGGCCCGAAGCAACCCGCAGGCTTTGCTGGGTCTGGAACAGGCGCTGGGCTTCGTTGACCAACAGGAAGATACAGGCGATCAGCAGCGGCAGAACCACGTAGATCATCCGGTACAACAGCAGGGCGGCGGCCAATGGCGCGGCGCCGAGTTTGTCGGCAAACGCGGCCAGCAGAATTGCCTCGAACACGCCCACGCCACCCGGCACATGGCTGAGTACACCGGCAGCCAGGGCCAGCAAATACACCAGCAGGAACGGGCCGAACGGCGGCGCTTCCGGCAGCAACATATAAAGGACGGTGGCGGCAGCGGCCACATCCAGCGCGGTGATGATCAGTTGCAGGAAGGTCAGGCGGCGGCCCGGCAGGCGCAGCGTGCGACGCCCGGCCTTGACCAGCAGGTTGTCCGGGTAAGGTTGTTCCGGCAGGCGCCGGCGATAAATACCGATGCACAGTGCGACTGACAGCAGCAATACCGCGCCGGCGATGCCACCGAGCAAACCTTGGGACAAATGCAGGTAGGTCGAGGCCGCGGGCAAGTTGCTCAAGGTGGCCAGTGCGGCCAACGGCGGCAGGGCGGTGCCCAAGGCCAGGCTGGCAAACACGGTCATGTGCGCCACTTCCGAGGCACCGATGCCATGGCGTGCATATAAACGGTAGCGTACTGAACCGCCCGAAAGCATCGACAACCCAATGGCATTGCCGATGGCAAAGGCGGTGAAGCCACCCATGGCCAGGGTCTTGGCCGGCAGCTTCACGCCGGCATAACGTGCGCCGGAGAATTCGTAGCCCAATAGAATGATGAAACCTGCGACCGCGGCGGCAAATGCGCCGAGCAAGGCAGGCTTGGGCACTTCCAGGATCGAGTCGTGGAGCGCGTAAAGGTCCAGTTCCAGCAGCAAGTGTCGGCAGGCGATCAGGGCGATAGCGAACAGCAACAGGGTGACGGCCAGCCCAATGGGTTGACGGTATTTGCTCAACAGATCCAGCCATCGCAAACGGGTGGGAGTGATCGGTTGTTCCGCTGTGACGGTGTCTTGTGGTTCAGACGAGTTGGCGCGCATCAATCACCTCGTGGATTGTGCGCGACAGGATGGAGGTATCCAGCCAAGTTACCAATCCCTATGGACAAAATAATTACAAATATTAACGCTTATCGTCGGGGGCGGCGACAGCGGCCATTGGTCGTAGAGGGTCGAGCTTGAGCACTGAGCATAGCTTGCAATGACATGGACTCTGCAAACCGAATACGGTTTCATGAAAGATGCCATACCATTGTTTCAGAAGAACTTTTTCACCGGATACAAAAAAGGCCACTCTTTCGAGTAGCCTTTTTTGATGTTTGGTTGCGGGAGCCGGATTTGAACCGACGACCTTCGGGTTATGAGCCCGACGAGCTACCAGACTGCTCCATCCCGCGTCTGTGGGCGGCATTCTACAGCCCAACGGCGAGGTGTCAACCGTTAATAGTCTGATGGGTCAAATAAGTGGAAATTAGTCACTCCACAGCCACCTTGTGCGGTAAGTGCAGGGTGGGCAACGTTTTTTCTGTCTTACAATTTTCATACAGGGCTAAAACAGGCACGCACAAAAAAGGCCACTCTTTCGAGTAGCCTTTTTTGATGTTTGGTTGCGGGAGCCGGATTTGAACCGACGACCTTCGGGTTATGAGCCCGACGAGCTACCAGACTGCTCCATCCCGCGTCTGTGTGTCGGCATTCTACAGAGGAACGCAGGTGTGTCAACCTGTGAATTGAAGAAAAGCGCTTGTGGTTCAAGCGGTTAGCTCTCCAAAGTGGGCTTCAAACGGCCTCGGGGCCAGTCTGGCCAAGGGTTTTGGCTCTATTGGTGGGTAGATTTCGATTGAGAAAATAAATTCATCTGGGAAATTTCCTACCGCTCAAACGGCAGATTCAAACTACTGGTGCTATATACAGGAGTGAGTGCGATACTGGCCGCCCGTTGGATTACACCCTCTGTTTATATGACGCAGCGCAAAATCATCCACGTCGACTGTGATTGCTTCTACGCCGCCATCGAGATGCGCGACGACCCGAGCCTGGCGCAAAAGCCCCTGGCGGTCGGCGGCTCGGCAGACCGGCGCGGGGTGATTGCAACCTGCAACTATGAGGCGCGGGCCTATGGCGTGCGGTCGGCCATGTCATCGCGCCACGCCTTGAAGCTGTGCCCGGACCTGACCATCGTCAAGCCGCGCATGGATGCTTATAAAGAAGCGTCGAAGGAAATCCAGACGATCTTTCGCGACTACACCGACCTGATCGAGCCGTTGTCGCTGGACGAAGCCTACCTGGATGTCTCCGACTGCCCGCATTTTGGCGGCAGTGCCACGCGCATCGCCCAGGACATCCGCCGGCGCGTCTCCAACCAGTTGCACATCACCGTGTCGGCCGGCGTGGCGCCGAACAAGTTTCTGGCCAAGATCGCCAGCGACTGGAAAAAACCCAACGGCCTGTTTGTGATCACCCCGGATCAGGTCGAAGACTTTGTGTCGCAGTTGCCAGTGAAAAAGCTGCACGGTGTCGGCAAGGTCACCGCCGACAAGCTGGCGCGCCTGGGCATCGAAGACTGCCTGCAACTGCGCGAGTGGAACAAGCTGGCGCTGGTGCGTGAATTCGGCAGTTTTGGCGAGCGGCTCTGGGGCCTGGCTCGTGGGATTGATGACCGTGTGGTGCAGAACGACAGCCGCCGACAATCGATCAGTGTGGAAAATACCTACGACGTGGACCTGCCGGATCTCTCAAGTTGCCTGGCGAAGCTGCCTGAGCTGATGGAAACCCTGGCAGGGCGCATGGCGCGTATAGACAGTAGCTACCGCGCGGGCAAGCCGTTCGTTAAGGTGAAGTTTCATGACTTTACCCAGACGACGCTGGAGCAGGCCGGGGCAGGGCGGGATCTGGAGAGTTATCAACAGCTGTTGACCCAGGCGTTTAACCGGGGCGGGAAGCCGGTGCGGTTGTTGGGGATTGGGGTGCGGTTGCTGGACCTGAGCAGCGGTAACGAGCAGCTTCAATTTCCCTGGTAGAAACCGGATCAAAAAAATGTGGGAGCTGGCTTGCCTGCGATAGCGCAGTGTCAGTCACTGATGTTGTGACTAATACACCGCTATCGCAGGCAAGCCAGCTCCCACATTTGGATTTTTATCCAGCCTGAAGTCTCAGCGTGCCCCAGGATCTGCGACGAGTCTTCCCGCATCCTTGGTCAGCGCCTGCAGAAACTCCTGCTGCAACTCCGGATCATTGCGCGTCAATTCGATCAGGCTTTGTTCCAGCTCGCTGGCTTCTTCCTCCAGGCCCAGCTCCGACAGGCGCTTGACCCGGTGCACCCATTGGTTCACTTCGTCATCTTCCAAGTCGTCGTAGATCAGGCCATGGGCTTCGAGCAACTTGCCGCGCAGGGTGTTGCTGATCGCCAGGGTCGAGTCGGAATGCACATCGTCCTGGCCATCTTCCACGCTGATCTTCAAGGTGCTGACGCGGTTCAGGTCCTGCTCGGCAAATGGGCTGTCCAACAGGTTCAGGCGCAGTACGCCATCGCGGTCGGTGGTCAGCTCATGGGTCTGCTTGCCGGCGGTAACTTGCACCGGGCGCTCGCTCCAGGGCAGGCTCGAATACTCCGTGCGCTTGTCGCGCTGCACTTCATCGATACCCGCCAGGTTCTGTTGCGCACGGCCGTGGGATTGCACGTTCATGAACGGGTTGATGCCGTCCACGCCGTAGCTCAGCCAGTCATGCGTCATGCTGGTGGGCAGGTTGCCGAGGGCGAAGATATTCACCACGTTGGCGCCCGCGCCCGCTACCAGTGCAACAGCACCCAAAGGCATCTCATAGAGTTTGCGCCAGGGCTGGTAGGGGGTGTAGCGATCGTAACGGCGGGTGACTTCGAACTCGGTGACCTCAAAGGTCTTCTGCTCGTGAATGCGAACCCGGCGTTGCGGCAGTTCCAGCACTTTGGGTTCGCCTACATCGATTTGCAGGCTGTGATCGAGCAACTTTCGCTCGACCCGCTCCTCGTGCTCGCTGCGTTGCGACATTTGATTGGCGCAGCCGCTGACCAGCAGGGCGCCGCACAAGGCGGCGCCCCCCAGGGCTCTGGTGTTTCGCTTGAACATGACTTCTCTTGATCTGGTTTTCAGCGACGAATACGCGCCTGAAGGAAAGACAGCACGTCAGCCACCGGCAACGGTTGGGCTTCGGCTTCGGTCCGGCTCTTGTATTCCAGATTGCCATCCGCCAGGCCGCGGTCACTGACCACGATACGGTGCGGGATGCCAATCAGTTCCATGTCGGCGAACTTGATGCCCGGGCTGGTTTTCTTGTCCCGGTCATCGAGCAGCACTTCAAAACCGGCAGCCGTCAGTTCGGCATACAGTTTGTCGGTGGCTTCGCGTACTTGCTCGTTGTCGTAGCGCAGCGGTACCAGGGCGATCTGGAACGGTGCCAGGGCGTCACTCCAGATGATGCCTTTCTCGTCGTTGTTCTGCTCGATGGCAGCGGCAACCACGCGTGATACGCCAATGCCGTAGCAGCCCATGTCCAGGGTGATCGGCTTGCCGTTCTCGCCCAGCACTTCGCACTTCATCGCCTTGCTGTACTTGTTGCCCAGCTGGAAGATGTGCCCGACTTCGATGCCGCGCTTGATTTCCAGGGTGCCCTTGCCATCCGGGCTTGGGTCACCGGCCACCACGTTACGCAGGTCGGCCACGGTCGGAACCGGCAAGTCACGCTCCCAGTTCACGCCGAAGTAGTGCTTGTCATCAATGTTGGCGCCGATACCGAAGTCGCTCATCAGCTCGACCGAACGGTCGATGATGATCGGCAACGGCAGGTTCAGCGGGCCCAGCGAACCAGCACCGGCGCCAATGGCGTCGCGCAGTTCGGCATCGGTGGCCATGACCAGCGGGCTGGCCACGCCAGGTTGCTGGGCAGCCTTGATTTCGTTGAGTTCGTGGTCGCCACGGATCACCAGGGCGATCAGCTTGCCTTCTTCTTCGGCGCGCACGATCAGGGTCTTGATGGTCTTTTCAATCGGCAGATTGAATTTTTCCACCAGGGCCGCGATGGTCTTGGTCTCTGGCGTGTCCACCAGGCGCAGTTCTTCAGCCGGTGCGGCGCGGGACGTTTCCCGTGGCACGGCTTCGGCTTTCTCGATGTTCGCCGCGTAGTCGGAACCGTTGCTGAACACGATATCGTCTTCGCCGGACTCGGCCAGCACGTGGAACTCGTGGGAGCCGGCGCCGCCGATGGAGCCGTTGTCCGCTTCAACCGGACGGAACTTCAGGCCCAGGCGCGTGAACACGTTGCAGTAGGCGGTGTGCATGCGGTCGTAGGTGGCCTGCAGGGACGCCTGGTCGGCGTGGAACGAGTAGGCGTCTTTCATGATGAATTCGCGGCCGCGCATCAAACCGAAGCGTGGGCGAATTTCGTCACGGAACTTGGTCTGGATCTGATACAGGTTCAACGGCAGCTGCTTGTAGCTGCTCAACTCGTTGCGCATCAGGTCAGTGATCACTTCTTCATGGGTCGGGCCGGCGCAGAAATCGCGGCCATGACGATCCTTGAAGCGCAGCAACTCAGGGCCGTACTCTTCCCAGCGCCCGGATTCCTGCCACAGCTCAGCCGGTTGGGTGCTCGGCATCAACACTTCCAGAGAGCCGGCGGCGTTCATTTCTTCGCGAACGATGGCTTCGACCTTGCGCATCACCTTCAAGCCCATGGGCAGCCAGGTGTACAGGCCGGAGGCCAGTTTGCGGATCATACCGGCGCGCAGCATCAGCTGATGGCTGATCACAACCGCGTCGGAAGGCGTTTCTTTCTGTGTGGCGAGCAAATATTGACTGGTACGCATGGTAGGCCGTTGTCGGTTGCTTGGACTTGAAATGACTTGGGATTGTACGGGCGGTTGTCGCTGGAGTACAGGCGTGAGGTCGTGGCGGTGTTTCTGGTTGAGTAGAGCGCGTGTGGGAGCTGGCTTGCTATGGAGAGGGCGCTTGCTGTGGCGAGGGAGCTTGCTCCCGTTTGACTGCGCAGCAGTCACCGGCTTTTTTGGGGGCGCTTCGCACCCCAGCGCAAGCAAGCTCGCTCGCCACAACAAGCCAGCTCCCACATTGGCTGAGGTGGGTCAGTCTTCTGCGGGAGGATTCAACCGCGCCCGTCGGCTTTCCTGAAACCAGTGCAGCGCAATCAGGAACAGCGTCGGCACACCCAGCAGGCAAGTGATGATGAAGAAGTTGTGATAACCGAACTTCTCTACCATCACGCCCGAGTAGCCACCAATCAGGCGCGGCAGCAACAGCATGATCGAGCTGAGCAGCGCGTATTGGGTGGCGGAGAACTTGAGGTTGGTCAGGCTCGACAGGTAGGCGACAAACGCCGAAGTGGCCAGCCCCGAACTGAAGTTATCCAGGGAGATGGTGAAGATCAGCATCTGCAGGTCCGGGCCCATGTCGGCAAGCATCACGAACAGCAGGTTGGTGGCCGCCGAGGCAATGCCGCCGATAAACAGGATCGGCAAGATGCCGAAGCGCACAATCAACAGGCCGCCCATACCGGCGCCGAGCAGGGTCATGATCAGGCCGAAGATCTTGCTGACCCCGGCGATCTGGTCCTTGGTAAAGCCCTGGTCGATGTAGAACACGTTGGCCATCACGCCCATTACCGTGTCGGACATGCGATAGGTCGCAATCAGCCCGAGCAGCAGCAGCGCCTGCCAGCGATACCGCAGGATAAAGTCGTTGACCGGCGTCAGCACCGGCGCCAAACCCCGGCGGCCCATGGCCGAGAGGCACAGGGTGGTGAGGATGATGTACAGGATGGCGCGCAGGAACGCGCGATCTTCCATCAGCAGCTCCCACAGGCTCACGCCGTGGAACAGCACGCTGGCGAAATCGGTGTTGTACAACTGGGTGAACATCGCCGGGACCGACACCAACAGCACGATCAGCACAAAGACCGAGACAAGCTGATGCGCAAAGCTGTAGCGCCCGGCCTGCAATTGGGTGCGCAGTGGCACATCGGGTTCACGCATGAAGAAGGTGGTCAGCAGTGCCGGGATCATCAGCACGCCGAACAGCACGTAAGTGCCGGTCCAGGCCGAGTGTTTATAGTTGAAGCCGGTGGAACCGAAACCTTCGGCAAAGAACAGCGCGCCGGCGGTGGCCAGCAGTGCGGCGATGCGATAGCCGGACATGTAGCTGGCAGCCAGCGCGGCCTGGCGGCTGTCATCGGCTATTTCCAGGCGATAGGCGTCTACCGCAATGTCTTGGGTGGCCGAGGCAAAGGCTACGATAACGGCAATGGCGATCAGCCAGGACAAGTGCTTTTGCGGGTCGCAGAAACCCATGCCGATCAACCCGAGGATCACCAGCGTCTGGGCAAGTACCAGCCAGGAGCGACGTCGTCCCAGTTTGCCGAGCAGCGGCAGGCGCCATTGGTCGAGCAGCGGCGACCAGACCCATTTAAACGCATAGGCCAGGCCGATCAGGCTCGCATAGCCGATGGTCTCGCGGGCCACACCGGCCTCGCGCAACCACACAGATAGCGTCGAAAACACCAACATGTAAGGCAAGCCGGCGGCGAAGCCGAGCAACAACAGGACTAACGTCGAAGGGCTGGCATAGGCGGCGAGCGCGGCGCGCCAGGTTTTACGGGGCATGGGCTGGAGTCTGCCTCAGATTTGCGGAAACAAAGCGCGCACTCTAACCGCTGTGCTCTACCGGGCGCCAGCCATGACGCTGAATATCAACGCGATTGTTCAGGATACTGACGCCTTCACTGCGCAAACGCGCACGTTGTTCGTCGCCTGAAGCGCTGCCCACCGGCAGACTTATCCGACCACCGGCACCCAATACCCGATGCCAGGGCAGACGGGTGTCCTCCGGCAGTTGGCTGAGCGTGCGCCCGACCCAGCGGGCAGCACGGCCCAGGCCGGCCAGGTGCGCCAACTCGCCGTAACTCACCACGCAACCTTCGGGCACTTGCGCCAGGGTCAGGTACAGGGCCGTTCGGCGCATGTCTGCGGGGCTTTGGGGGGCGTCTTCGGGTGAGTGAGGTGTGGGCATCGCCGCGTCTTTATAAAGAGGTGTTTTTGTAAGAAACGTCTGTAATCATGCCGTTGAGAATTGAACTCAATATAAATCCTTGAGTCAGTCCAAGCTATCTAACACGATAACGCCCCTTTTTCGCCATTTTCGAGCCTCGAATTCGCTTATGTTGTCCAGAACCCTGCTCTGCCTTGCTGTTCTCAGCGCCTCCACGCCCCTGCTCGCCGACACCATCTGGTTGAAGAACGGTGACCGCCTGACCGGCAAGATCAAAGTCTTCGACGGTGGCAAATTGCTGATTCAGACCAACTACGCAGGGGCCATCCCGGTGGATTGGAAGCAGGTCAAGACCCTGGAAAGCGATCAGGAACTGCTGGTCAAGCAGGACGCTTACACCGGTGAAAAGGCCAAATCCCTGAAAGCGGCGGAGGATGGCAAGGTCACCCTGACCAATGGCGAAGCGCCGAAAACCGTGGACTTGGCCAGCATCCAGCAGATCATCAAGCCAAAGCCTGTGATCGAAGACCTGGTGTGGAAGGGCAATGTCGACCTGGCGCTGGACTACAAACGCGCCGACAAGGACACCAACGACTACGACATCGACTTCAAGACCACCGCCCGTCACGGCCAGTGGCGGCATACCGCCCAGGGCGAATACAACCGCGAGTTCCAGGATGACGTGACCACCACTGATAACTGGTCGCTCGAATATGACCTGGACCGCTTCATCACCGAGCATTGGTACTGGCAGGGCCGCCTGACCTACAAGCGTGACAAGGTTGAAGACCTGTCCCGCCAGCGCACCGTGGGTACTGGCCCTGGCTACCAGTTCTGGGACGATGAGCTGGGCGCGTTCTCCCTCGGCTCGCTGGTCAACCGCACCGATTACCAGTATTCGGACGATCGCAAGAGCAACTTCTATTCCCTGGCCATGAAGTGGAGCTACAACCGCTACCTGGTGGGCAAGACCGTGGAATTCTTCACCAACGGTGAAGTGGGCAAGCCGCTGGCCGGGCCGTCCGATTACTCCCTGGATGCGGAAATGGGCCTGCGCTACAAAGTCACCGAGTGGGCGTCGCTCAACCTCAAGGCCGAGCGCGACATCATTAATGGCGAATCGCAAAGCAGCTTGGACAAGACCCGTTACACCGCAGGCTTCGGCGTCGCCTGGTAAAGCAACCCGGTAAAACCAGCAACGGACACTCTGGCAACCCGCGCCGATATTGATTACCTTGTGTTGAGATTCATTCCCATAGACGCCATAGGCTGTGGGCGGCTGAACACCCGAGGAGTCATACCGTGAGCACGCAGGTTGCCAAGAACGCCCGAGAGCTGTTGCTCAAGGAATACCGTGGAGCGCTCTCCACATTGTCCAAAGCCATGCCGGGTTTTCCCTTCGGCTCAGTGGTGCCGTACTGCCTCGACGCGCAGGGCCAGCCGATCATCCTGATCAGCCGCATCGCCCAGCACACCCACAACCTGCAGAAAGACCCCAAGTGCTCGCTGCTGGTGGGTGAGCGCGAAGCCGATGACGTGCAAGCGGTAGGGCGCCTGACCTATCTGGCCGAAGCCGAAAAACTTGAGGATGAGGCTGCGATTGAAGCCGCCGCCGAGCGCTATTACCGCTACTTCCCGGATTCGGCCAACTACCACAAGGCCCACGATTTCGACTTCTGGGTGCTCAAACCGGTGCGTCACCGTTACATCGGCGGCTTTGGCGCGATTCACTGGGTCGACCAGCTCACCCTGGCCAACCCGTTTGCGGGCAAAGCCGAGCGCAGCATGATCGAGCACATGAACAGCGACCACACCAAGGCCATCGCCCACTATGTCGAGCTGACCGGCCTGCCGACCACCGAACCTGCGCAATTGGCCGGTATCGACGGCGAGGGCATGCACCTGCGCATCGGCCAGTCCTTGTATTGGCTGCCGTTTGCCGAGCCTTGCAACACGCCGACACAAGTGCGCGAAGCCCTGGTTTCATTGGCTCACGCTGAGGTCTGGCCGAAAAAAGAAGCCGTCAGCGCTTGAATTCACGAAACGGCGACGTCATTTAAGGTGGACTGGCAAGGCATTCTTGCGTTGAGGAACCATTTGATGCGCCCTTTTTTATTGCTCTTTCTGCTGTTCCCGGTGTTGGAGCTGTTCGTATTTGTTCAAGTCAGCAGTGCCATCGGGTTTTTCCCGGCACTGTTGCTGATTATTCTCGGCTCGATGCTCGGCGTCCTGGTGCTGCGCGTCGCCGGCCTGGCCACGGCGCTGCGTGCGCGTGAAAGCCTGAACCGCGGCGAACTGCCTGCTCAGACCATGCTGGAAGGCCTGATGATGGCCTTGGCCGGTGGCCTGTTGATCCTGCCGGGCTTTATCAGCGACGTGGTCGGCCTGGTCATGCTGTTGCCGTTCACCCGCAAGCTGCTGGCCGGCAAGATGCGCCAGCGTGCTGAAGAAGCGGCGATCCGCCAGCGTGCCTTCGCCGATGACCTGCAACCCCGTGGCGGCCCGGCGCCACGCCAGCCGTTGGGGCGTGAAGGGGATGTGATCGAAGGCGAGTTCGAACACCGCGACAGCAAATAACCACATGACCTGCACGGCGCCTTTGGGTGCCGTGTTGCTTTTGCCGCCCGGCATTCGTAAAAAATTTCCGTCGCGGCCTCTTGTAATAAGCTTATGCGCCCTTATGTAACGGTCACCGCAAGGTTTCTGGTGGCGACACCAGACAGACTTCCGCGTCTTGCTTGGCGAGGCGCGACCGGCACCGCCGGAATACAACTTGCCGGTATCGATACCGGCCGATGAAAAACACAATTAGGAGAGATCGACAATGAGCAAGCTTCGTCCTCTGCACGACCGCGTCGTAATCCGTCGCAGCGAAGAAGAAAAGAAAACCGCTGGCGGTATCGTTCTGCCAGGTTCGGCTGCTGAAAAAGCCAACCACGGTGTGATTCTCGCTGCAGGCCCGGGCAAGACGCTGGAAAACGGTCAAGTACGTGAGCTGGCCGTAAAAGTGGGTGACAAGGTTGTTTTCGGCCCTTACTCCGGCAGCAACACTGTGAAAGTCGACGGCGAAGACCTGCTGGTCATGGCTGAGAACGAGATTCTCGCCGTTCTGGAAGACTGATTCCCCGCTCATTTTCCCGTTACTACAAAGTATTTAAGGAATATCGATCATGGCTGCTAAAGAAGTTAAATTCGGCGATTCCGCCCGCAAGAAAATGCTCACCGGTATCAACATCCTGGCCGACGCGGTAAAAGCGACCCTGGGTCCTAAAGGCCGTAACGTGGTTATCGAGAAGAGCTTCGGCGCTCCGACCATCACCAAGGACGGCGTTTCGGTAGCCAAAGAAATCGAACTGGAAGACCGTTTCGAAAACATGGGCGCGCAGCTGGTCAAAGACGTTGCCTCCCGTGCCAACGATGACGCAGGCGACGGCACCACCACCGCTACCGTACTGGCTCAGGCCATCGTCAACGAAGGCTACAAGGCCGTCGCTGCCGGCATGAACCCGATGGACCTCAAGCGCGGCATCGACAAGGCGACCATCGCCATCGTTGCTGAGCTGAAAAAGCTGTCCAAGCCATGCGCCGACACCAAGGCTATCGCTCAGGTAGGCACCATCTCCGCCAACTCCGACAACTCCATCGGCGACATCATTGCCGAAGCCATGGAAAAAGTCGGTAAAGAAGGCGTGATCACCGTTGAAGAAGGCACTGGCCTGGAAAACGAACTGTCGGTTGTAGAAGGCATGCAGTTCGACCGTGGCTACCTGTCCCCTTACTTCGTCAACAAGCCTGAGACCATGGTTGCCGAGCTGGACAGCCCGCTGATCCTGCTGGTCGACAAAAAGATCTCGAACATCCGCGAAATGCTGCCAGTGCTGGAAGCCGTTGCCAAAGCCGGCCGCCCACTGCTGATCGTTTCCGAAGACGTTGAAGGCGAAGCCCTGGCGACTCTGGTTGTGAACAACATGCGTGGCATCGTTAAAGTCGCCGCCGTCAAGGCGCCAGGCTTCGGCGACCGTCGCAAGGCCATGCTGCAGGACATCGCCGTTCTGACCGGCGGTACCGTTATCTCCGAAGAGATCGGCCTGAGCCTGGAAAGCGCCACCCTGGAAAACCTGGGTAGCGCCAAGCGCGTGACCATCTCCAAAGAAAACACCATCATCGTTGACGGTGCTGGCGTTGAGCAGGATATCCAGGCTCGCATCACTCAGATCCGTGCCCAGGTTGCCGAGACTTCGTCCGACTACGACCGTGAAAAACTGCAAGAGCGTCTGGCCAAGCTGTCCGGCGGCGTTGCAGTGATCAAGGTTGGCGCCGGTTCCGAAGTTGAAATGAAAGAGAAGAAAGCCCGCGTTGAAGACGCCCTGCACGCAACCCGTGCAGCCGTTGAAGAAGGCGTGGTACCTGGCGGTGGCGTTGCGCTGATCCGCGCTCTGGAAGCACTGGCTGATCTGACCGGCGACAACGCTGACCAGAACGTCGGTATCGCTGTTCTGCGTCGCGCCGTTGAAGCGCCGCTGCGTCAGATCGCTGCCAACTCCGGCGACGAGCCAAGCGTTGTGGTCAACGAAGTCAAGAACGGCAAAGGTAACTACGGTTACAACGCTGCGACTGGCGAATACGGCGACATGATCGAAATGGGCATCCTGGACCCTACCAAGGTGACTCGTTCCGCGCTGCAAGCAGCAGCCTCGATCGGTAGCCTGATCCTGACTACCGAAGCTGCAATCGCTGACAAGCCAAAGGCTGAAGGCGCAGCTGGCGGCGGTATGCCAGACATGGGCGGCATGGGTGGCATGGGCGGCATGATGTAAGCCAGCCTTACCCAGCTATTAAAAAGCCCCGCCTGCAGTGATGCAGGCGGGGCTTTTTTGTGCGGTATTCAAAATGCAGGAGAACCCATGTGGGAACTGGCTTGCCTGCGATGGCATCACCTCGGTGCACCAGACATACCGAGTCGCCTGCATCGCGGGCAAGCCCGGCTCCCACATGGCCGCCTGTGTTGATCTCAACCCAATGTACGACGTCGCAACAGCTTCCTGAAGGTCATGCCCCTTGCCAGGGTTACTTGGGCAGCCGGCATAAGTGCCACGGGTTGCGGTGCAGCAGCTTGGTTGAGTGGGCCAGGGACAGGCAGGTGCGTGAGTTTCTCAACGCCGGCGGCTCGGGGCCACCTCCGAGGTGGCGGGGTGAGGAGCGCATCCTGCGCCGTTGGCCGACGTGCCGTATTGGCGGTGTGATCGCCAGCGTGTTTGTCTTCCATCCGTGGTGATGGCTTGTCCGTAACCGCCAGGCGCGAGGCCGACGCATTACCGGGCACGAACACGCCGGCAACGATGCACAGCGACAGCATCAAGGTGGGCAAATGCTTCTTACGGGGATGCATGACAGGGCTCTCCAACCGGGATTCAGTTGGCGAGGTTACGGGCGATGGGATGGCTGCGCTGTCACAGGCTGTAACAGCGCTACAACCGGCGATACCCTTCAATAAGGACGAACACTGTCACTGTGGCGAGCAGGCTTGCCCTGCGTTGGGTGGCGAAGCCGCCCCAAATCAGGCGACTCGGTGAGCCAGTTATAACGGACTGGGGCTGCTGCGCAGCCCAACGCAGGGCAAGCCTGCTCGCCACGGGTTACTTTTCTCCAGTGCGATTTCTGACTCGACTTACTTGAACGCATCAGCCCAAAGACCTTGAAAGGCATGGCTCTAAAGAGGGCGCAACGGCAGTATCAGGCTCATGCGTGCGCCGCCCAGCGGGCTGCGGGTTACCGACAACTCACCGTGGTGCCACTGGGTTGCGCGCTTGGCCAGCGCCAGGCCGAGGCCGAAGCCACTGGGTTCGTCGCCGCCCATGGCAAGCCGCACAAAAGGCTCGAAAATCTTTTCACGGTTCTCCGCCAATATACCGGGGCCATCATCGTCGACATGCAGCACCAAGTGCTGCTCACCCTGATAGGTGGCGCTCACGCACACTCGATCACGTGCATAGGTGATGGCGTTGCTCAAGAGGTTGCGCACGATCAAGTGCAGCAGGGCACGGTCGCCGATCAGTTCAAGCTGTGCAGGCTCGGTTTCCAGGCTTAATTGACGGTGGTGCCCATCCAGTAAGGCGAACTCCTGGTGCAGCCAATCACGCAGGTTGATGGGTTCGTGCTGCAAATCGGTCGGCGCGCCGGCCATTCGCGCAAAGGCCAAGCTGGCGCGAACCAGGGCTTCGAGTTCTTCGACATCGGTTTGCAAGCGCTCCTGAAGGCGTGCGCGGGTCGGCGGGTCTTCGCTCTTGCTCAGCAACGTAAGGGCGAAACGCATGCGCGCCAGCGGTGTGCGCAGTTCGTGGGAGACGGCTTGAGAGACTTCGCGATGGCGTTCGCTCATGGCGCTGATGTCCCGCGCATGCTGTTGCAAAGTCAGCAGCAACGGCGTCCATTCCTTGCCCAGGGCGGGCAGCATCACGTTTGGCGTGCGTGCCAGCGTGCCCAGGCACGTGTTGAGTGTGGCCAGGTCTTTGTTATGCCGTCGGTACGCACGCAAACCGAGGCCGAGCAACAGCAAAACCGGCAAGCCGGCGACGCAGGCGGTCATCCAGAAAATCGGAAATTTCAGCAGGTCCTTGACCTCGGCACTGCCCCACATAGGGCCGAATCGGATCACGGTTTCGTCGTCCAGCGGGAAGTAGCTGATGTCTTCGTCGCTGTTCAGTGCTGGCTGCTGGTGTTCGAGCATGACCATGGCTTCGGGCGGCAATTCGACGTCGTCATACGGGATCAGCTCTACCGGGTACTGGAAGTGCGCGCGCAGGATGTCCATGCGCGCTTCACGTTTCTCGGCAGGCAAGCCTTTGAGCTGCTCGGCCACCAAATAGCCTGGGCCGGCCATCAAACGCAAAAAACTGTCCTCGCCGACAAACACCGAGGCGTTGGTGCACAGCCACAACAGATAAAGGGTCAAGCTCGTCCAGCCCGCGCCCGCCACGGCCACCATCCAGGGGCGCAGTTTAAACATGCTGGGCCGCCTGGGGGATTTCGACAAACAGGTAGCCTTGGGCCGTGATGGTCTGGATGGTCACCGGGCAGGCCAGGGTCATCAGCTTTTTGCGCAGGCGCGACACACGCATATCAATGGAGCGGTTAAGCCCGTCGTATTCCAGGCCGCGTAAGCTTTGCAGGAGTTTCTCGCGGGTCAGTAACACGCCGCTATGGCGGGCGAAAATCGCCAGCAGTTCGAACTCGGCCACCGAGAATTGCAATGGCGTACCGTCGAGCCAGGCGAAATGGCTATTAAGGTCCAACCGAAACGCGCCCCACTGATAAGACGCATTGGGCGCCTGGCGGTGACGACGCAGCAACGAGCGCACCCGGGCCAGCAACAGCAGCGGGTCGACGGGTTTGACCACGTAGTCGTCGGCGCCCACGTCAAATCCGGTTAATTGCTCGGCGTTTTCATCCAGCGCGGTCATCATCAGGATCAGCCCGGGGTAGCTGTCGCGAATCTGGCGGCACAGGGTAAAACCGTCGACGCCCGGCAACATGACATCGAGGATCAACAGTGCCGGTTTTTCATCAAGAATGCGCTGTGCGGCGCGATCACCACGGTGCTCCACGGCGACGGTAAAACCCTCCGCGCGCAGGAACTCGGCCGTCAGCGCGGCCAATGGGCGGTCATCTTCAATCAGCAACAGGGAGTCGGACATGCAAAGGCGCCATCGCCGGAGGATGGCGCAAGTGTCACGCCCTTGCCCTGTGGTAGGCAAGGGCCAGAGCGCAGCTGTCAGCGTACGCTGATTGCGGGGGGCACTTCCTTCGGCCCCTTCCAGCTCAGCAATTGTTGGGTGTAGCCATAGCTGGCCGCTTGGTAGTAGGTGATTGCGCGTTGGATCAACGGATCATCACTGCCTACACGCAGCTCCTGGCTTTCACCCAGGGCTTGATCGTGGCGACGCAGGCCCTGGCGTGGGCTTAGAATGGCCAGGTCCTTGCCGTCAAACAGCCCCAGATACTGGTAGTTGCCGACCACCACGCGCGGTGGCAACGGGTTGTCCTGCAACAGGTTGCGGCCGAAGAAGGTCGACTCGTAGCTCAGGTTGATCAGGCCCAGCAAGGTCGGCGCAAGGTCGATCTGGCTGGCCAGTTGTGCGCTTTCCCGGGCTTCGATCAGCTTGGGGGCATAGATGAACAGCGGGATCTGGTAGTTGGTGATCGGCAAGTCTTCCTTGCCTGCACTGCCGGCGGTGTGGTCGGCGACGAACACGAAAATCGTGTTATCGAACCAGGGTTTCTGGCGTGCCGCGTCGAGGAACTCGCCAATAGCGTGGTCGGTGTATTTGACGGCGCCGTCACGGCCTTTACCGGACTTGATATCAATGCGCCCGTCCGGGTAGGTGTAGGGACGGTGGTTGGACGTGGTCATCAGTTGCAGCAGGAAAGGCTGCTGCTTGGCGTAGTCGGCATCCGCGAGTTTCAGGGTTTGCCGGTAGAGGTCTTCATCAGCCATGCCCCAGGCGTTCTTAAACGAAATTTCCGCTTCCGGCACACTGCTCTGGTCGACGACCCGATAACCGTTGCCGCTGAAAAACGCGTTCATATTGTCGAAGTAACCGCGCCCGCCGTAGACGAACACGCTGTCGTAACCGACGGCACCGAGTTGTTGGCCAAGGCTTGCGAAACCGCTTTCACGGCCAATGCGCTTGACGATCGAGCGGCCGGGCGTGGGTGGAATCGCCAAGGTGATCGCTTCCAGCCCACGGTCAGTGCGGGTGCCGGTGGCATAGAAGTTATTGAAGTACAGGCTTTGTTTACGCAGCGCATCGAGGTTGGGCGTCAGGTTGTTCTCATCGCCATTGCTGCCCATGTATTTGGCGCTGAAGCTTTCGATGGTCACCAGCACGATGTTGGGTTTACGCAATGTGCCTGGGTTGTCGATAGTGCGGCGGATATCCAGCGGGTCTGTGCCGATAAAGTGCGCATTGGGTTCACTGAGTTCTGCGCGCAACTGTTTGGCGACAACTTCGGTTGGCAGGCTTTTGTAGAACTGCGTGTAATCGAGTTCGTTATTGCGAAAGGCGGCAAAAAATTGGTAGGGGCCGTTGCTCGCCAATTCGTTCATGTAGGCATTGCCGCCTTGGGCACGCGGGCTGTTCTGGCTGATCAATTGCACACTCAGACCGGCAGCTACCAACAGGCACAGGGCATTCAGCAAGCGGCCGCGCATGGCAGGGAGCGGGGCGTTCATCGCCGCATTGAACGGCTTGCGCAGGGCAAGGCTCACGACTATCGCCAGCATCGCCAACAAACTGAGCAGCTTGCCGATCGGGTAGGACTCCAGCAGGTTGTTCAACACCTCCTTGGAATACACCAGGTAGTCGACGGCAATGAAGTTGAAGCGCACACCGAACTCATCCCAGAACAACCATTCAGCGACCGCAGTGAACAGCATGGCGAACACGCTGACGGTGAGCACCGCTTGCAGGAACCAGCGATGGCCGCGGCGGCGCCACAACGCGGGCGGGCACAGCAGCAGATACAGGCCCAGCGGCAAGGCGGCATACACCAGGAAGCTCAGGTCATAGAGCAAACCCACGCCAAACACCGGCAGCAAATTGCCACCGACTTCATCCAGATGGGTGATCAGCAGCACGCTGCGGGTCAGCAGGAAAATCACCAGCCAGGTGGCGGTGACGAGCAGCAGAAAGCGCATAGGCGCTGTTTTGAAAAACCCCATGTCCATATTCCTTATATCGATGGGCGCGATGTTCGACCTGACACTGTAATCAGTTTGTGAAGCTATAGTGAAAAACTTGTTGGAATATGTAATTGGTTGAAAACCTTTATCGACGTGACCTCAAGGTCTATCCCTGAGCCACACTTGGCCTTAAGCTGCGCGAGCCAACAAGGCCGTTACCGCGTACGGAGACACTGCCCATGCGAATTCTATTGGTTGAAGACAACCGCGATATTCTGGCCAACCTGGCCGATTACCTGGGGCTAAAAGGCTACACCGTGGACTGCGCGCAGGACGGTTTGTCGGGCCTGCACCTGGCCGCCACCGAGCATTACGACCTGATCGTGCTCGACATCATGCTGCCCGGTATCGATGGCTACACGCTGTGCAAACGTCTGCGTGAAGACGCCCGCCGCGATACGCCGGTGATCATGCTCACCGCCCGCGACCAATTGGATGACCGGCTGCAGGGCTTCAAGTCCGGCGCCGATGACTACCTGCTCAAACCCTTTGCCTTGTCCGAGCTGGCCGCGCGCATCGAAGCCGTTTTGCGCCGTGCCCAGGGCGGCGGGCGCCGTGCCCTGCAAGTCGGTGACTTGAGCTACGACCTTGATACCCTGGAAGTCACCCGCGAAGGGCGCCTGCTCAAGCTCAACCCGGTGGGATTGAAGTTGCTCGCGGTGTTGATGCAAAAAAGCCCGCACGTACTGCGCCGCGAAATCCTCGAAGAAGCCCTGTGGGGCGATGATTGCCCGGACAGCGACAGTCTGCGCAGCCACGTTCACCAATTGCGTCAGGTGATCGATAAGCCGTTCGCCAAGCCGTTGCTGCAAACGGTACACGGTGTGGGTTATCGCCTGGCCGAGGGCCGTGATGGAGTTTAAGCAAAGCCTTGCCCAGCGGATCATCATCGCCTTTGCCTTGATGAGTGCGTTGGTGGCGGGGGCCTTCGCCATGGGCATCATTGCGACCGTGCACCTGGTGGAAGAAAAACTGATTTCGGCCGGCCTGGGCGGCGACCTGCAGCGCCTGTTGCTGATGGACAGTGTCGAGGACTGGAGCCACCGGCCCGAGCCCGACCAGCTGTTTTACTTCAGCGGCGGCCCTGGGGATTTCGAGCTGCCCAAAGACCTTCGGCACCTGGAGCCGGGCTTTCACGAAGTATTCCGCGAATCGCTGTCGTACCACGCCATGGTTGAAGTGGTGGATGGCCGACGGTATGTGTTGCTGCAAGACCAAAGCGATTTCGAAGAGCGCGAGCGCGTGCTGTTTGCCGTGGTGCTGGTGGGCTTTGTGCTCAGCCTCGCACTGGCGGTTTTCCTTGGTTGGGTGCTGGCCCGCAAGGTGATGGCGCCGGTGGTGCGTCTGGCCCGCCAGGTGCGCCATCGTGACCAATTGCTTGGCTTGGCGCCGCCGCTGGCGCCGGACTACGCCGCCGATGAAGTCGGCGAGTTGGCCGTGGCGTTCGACGCCACCCTGGGCCGCCTGCGCGCGGCCTTGTCCCGTGAGCAGCTGTTCACCAGCGACGTCAGCCACGAACTGCGCACGCCGTTGATGGTACTGGCCAGTTCCTGCGAGCTGCTATTGGAAAACCCGGCTATTGACCCGCGTGGCCGCAACCAAGTGCTGCGAATCGCCCGTGCGTGCGAAGAAATGCGCGAGCTGGTGCAAACCTTCCTCATGCTGGCGCGTGCCAAACACGATGATGCCGCCATGTCGCCGCAGGTCAACGTCACGCAGGTGGCGGAGGACTTACTCGGCATCTGGCGAGGGCCTATCGAGCAAAAGGGCCTTGAGTTGATCTATAACCCGGGCAATCCCCTGGATACCCGCTACAACACCACCTTCTTGCACGCCGTGATGGGCAACTTGCTGCGCAACGCGTTGCACTACACCGAGCAGGGCTTTATCCGCCTCACGCTGGAACCGAGTGGCTTTATCGTCGAAGACTCTGGGGTGGGCATTCCCGAGGACAAGCGTGAAGCGATGTTCGAGCCCTTTGTGCGCGGCAGCGAGAAGCGCGGAGAAGGCCTCGGCCTGGGCTTGTCGCTGGTGCAACGCATCTGCGAGAGCCAGGGCTGGAGCGTCAGCCTTAGTACTATGGAGCCCAATGGCTGCCGTTTCCATGTCGAGTTGAGCCAGGTCAAACCCTGAGTACTTTCCCTGCCGCTATCCTGCGGCAGATACCCCGCTTTTCGGCGAAGATGGCCCCATGCCACTGCTTGTATCTGTAAAGTCTTGAAATGTATGGGGTTGGACAGGACAAGTTTTTCACAACGGGTTGACCTGTTGATCACAGTTTGCTGCTTAAGGTTGTAAGCATCAGCTACTGGAGATCCGTTGATGTCTACCCCAATCAAGCTCGATTTTTCCGAAAAGTACGACGATCAGCACGCGCAGAATTATTTGCTCAAGCATCAGGACAATCTGGCTCGCCGGCTGTCCCACAAACGCGACGAGCAATTGGCGCGCGGTGCGTTGGCCCTGGCGGGTGAGCCGGGCCTGGTGCTGGACCTGCCTTGCGGTGCCGGGCGGTTCTGGCCATTGTTGGCGGAGAAGCCCAACCGTGTGATTATCGGCGCTGACAATTCGGAGTCGATGTTGAAAGTTGCCACCGTCGCCCAGCCGGCGGAGGTGGTGAAGCGGGTACGGCCTTTGCAAACGTCTGCCTTTGATATCGATTTGCCCGATAACTCGGTCGACAGTATTTTTTGCATGCGCTTGATGCACCACATTGGTGATCCGGTGCACAGGCTGGCAATACTGAAAGAATTTCAGCGGGTTACCCGCGACAGCGTGATTATTTCGTTGTGGGTGGATGGCAATTTCAAGGCGTGGAAACGCAAGCGCGCCGAAGCCAAGCGTCGCAAGAAAGGTGAGCAGGAAGGTTACCAAAACCGGTTTGTGTTACCGGCTGCTACTGTCGAGGCAGAATTTGAGCAGGCCGGTTTCCGGGTCCAGGAATCCCTGGACTTCATGCCGCTCTACGCCATGTGGCGAGTCTATGTATTGCGTAAGAGGTAACAGGATGGCAGTTGAGTGCGTATCAGGCAGTCACGTAGCTCCCGAAGAACGATTTGATTTTTTCTGGCGTCAGCAGGGCGAGTGGGTCGAGGAACCCAACCGCCGACGCGGTGGTGAAAGCGGTGTGCAGCGGGTGGTCAGCCCAAATGGCCGCTTGCTCTACAGCAAGCGTCAGACCGGTCATATCTACCGCAGTTGGCTTCACCCGTTCGGACGACCGACCGTGTTGCGCGAACGTGACGCCCTCAAAGGCCTGCGTTCGCTGGATGTACGCGTACCGGAACTGGTGTTCTGCGGCGCACGCCGTGACCCCGAGCACCAATGGAAAGCCTTGTTGGTCACGGCGTCCCTGGACGGTTTCGACGAGATCGAAAACTGGTACGCCGCCGGCGGCCGTGAGCAGTACGGCGAGTTGCTCCATGAGCGCATGCTCAAGGAATTGGCGGGCACCCTGGCGCGCATGCACAAGGGCCGCTGGCAACATGGTTGCCTGTACATCAAGCACATTTTTGTACGAGTGACCGGCGAAGGCGACTCGGCCAACGTGGAAGTGGCGCTGCTGGATTTTGAAAAGTGCCGCCAGCGGTTGACCGCTTATCGGGCCGCTTCCCATGACATGCTGCAACTGCGTCGCCATTCGTCGTGGAACAGTACCGACTGGGAAAAACTCAGCTACTTTTACGAGACGGCGTTTGGCAGCGCTATCAAGGGCTTAACTAGATGAAGCTAGAAATAGCACGAGGTGTGTTCCTGGTCGGCGCGTTGGGCATTGCAGCCCTGGCGCTGGCTGTGTGGGAACAACCTCGCACACAGGTGCTCAGTGCGGCACAGGGTAGCGGGCAATGCCTGCTGCCACGTGTTGCCAAGACGAGTGTGGCGGCCAAGCCGGATCATGACTTGCTGTTGTTCATGTTCGGGATGTCCCAAGGGATGAGGCCGCAGAGTTGAAAGATTCCACCCCCCCCCGACAAAAGGGCCTTGCGATGCGAGGCCCTTTTTTTTCTCAAATTATCAGGTGCAAGTGGTTGTCCCAAAGCCCCGAGGGCAGCTCCAGCGGCTTGGCCACCAACTGCGGCTGGCGGCAATCGTAGAAGCGACAACGGCCCTGGCCTGAGGTGACGACAAAGCCATCCGTCACCGCACCTACACCGGCACAATCGGGCAACGGTCCGTCCAGGCGCAGCGCACCGCTGTCCATGTCCCAGATAAAAAACCTGTTACCCCGCGGCGCTGTGAGTGCGACCAGACGCAGTTCGCTGTGCACGGCGACGCTGGCGGTGTAATGCCCCATGGCTTGCAGTTGCTCATCGGCCACCGGGAACGCCACGAACGGCTGCCCTGGGCGCTTGATCGCGAGCAACTCGGAGCGCTCCTGGGACGGCCCCATGAACTGCTGCCCGGTGAGGATTGTGCCATCGCTGGCAATCCCCATATGCCGCACGCTGTTCATCTGTTGGTCCAGGGTTTCCTTGCTGATCAGGCTGCCGTCGCGGTGCATCAGCACCAGGCTCGGTTCCATGGCGTTGAGGTTCATCTCCACACGACTTTCGGCTTCGGTGCGAATGCCGCCGTTGGCCACCACCAGGGTTTCGCCGTCGGGCATCCATGACACTTGATGCGGGCCGATGCCATGGGTGGAGATTTCGCCACTGTGCACCAGCCGCTCGCCCTCGAACCTGTACACACCGAGCAGGCCACGGCCGGGGTCGGAGGTGTCGTTCTCGGTGGCGTACAGCCAGTCGCCGCTGTTGTGGATCACCGCGTGGCCATAGAAATGGCGATTGGCATTGGAGGTGATGGTTTGCAGCAGCGTGCCAGTACGCAGGTCGATCAGGTAACTCTCGGTGCCCGGGCGACGGGCGACGAACAGCGCAATCGGCAGTATCGGGTGGTTGATGATGTCATGGCAGCGCTGGCCGACCTGGGTGGCAAACACTTGCGTGCCGTCCAGGCGAAAACCCACGGCATAGTGCTTGCCGTCCGCATCATCGCGTGCCGACAGCAGCAGCGGTGCCTGCTTCTTTTGTTTGAACAGCGTCCAGCCACCCAAAGTGAGTGCACTGAGCAGCACACTGCCAACCGCCAAAGCCTGTCGCCTGAGCATCATCAGTCACCGTCGTTGGCGTTAAAGCCCAGTTGAATGCCCAGCGCCTTGGCCAAATCACCTTCGTGCAGGCGGTGGACCACGTTGAGGCTGTCATAGATGTCATTGAGCTGTTGGCGCCCGGCATCGTCGGCCAGCAATTCGTTGAGCGTGCGCTGGTTGCTGGCGAACAGCTTGAGCGAGGCTGCATAAGCGGCGTCGATCTTGTCGGCCAATGGCTTCTGCTCGGACGGCAGCAGGCCGCGCAGGCCCTTGTTGTCGACGCCGACCCACACGGTCTGCGCCGCCGCCAGGCTGGCTTGCAGGCTTTGCAGGGACGACTGGCTGCGCCAGGCATCGGCCTGGAAGGGTTGCGGGATGCCCTTGGTCTGGCGGCCCATCGGCGTGCCGAGTTTTTTCTTCAAGGTATCCAGTGCGGTGACTTGCACGCGCAGCAGGTCAGCGATGGCTTCGTGGGAATCGGCGTAGCGCTGGTTCGGGAACTTGGTCATCTGCGCGAGCATGCCATCGGTGCTGTTCCAGCTTGCCAGGATCTCTTCGGCCAGGGTTTTCTGACGCTCACCAATGGCCACCAGCAGTGGGCAGTAACGGGCTTTCTGGGCTTCGTCGGCGACGTCGGTCTTGGCGTCGTAGAGGATGTATTCGTAGGCCGACAGGCCTTGCACCACCACGCTGGACTTGGCCAGGGCCGCGCCGTCGATCTGCGGCTGGGCGCTGACCAGTTGTTCGACTTGTCGGCCCACAAGGTTTTTCTTGTCCGGCCAGAACTGCACTTGCCACGAACGGTTGCCCTCGGCCAGCGGGCCGATCAGCAGCGGCTGCAGCTCAGCCCAGGCTTTTTGCGCATGCAGGAAGTCGGCGCGGGCGGTCTCCAGGCTTTCCTTGCCCTGGCAGTAGGCGAGGGCGCTGACGGCCAGTTGGCGGTCGGCTTCAACCCAGCGGCTGTAGGTGGGCAGGATCACTTGCTTGGCGATGGCCGCCGAGGTCACCGCTTGCGGGTCCTGGGGCGAGCAGGCGCCGAGGGCGAGGGCGGCAAGGCTGGTGAATAGCAACTTGGGACGGAACATGTCGAGCTCCCTACTGTAATTGTGGCAATGCTTATAAAGAGTTCAGGAACGCCATCAACGCAGCACGCTGCTCGGCATTAAAGGACAACACATGCTGCTGCGCCGCTTGTGCTTCACCGCCATGCCAGAGCACGGCTTCGAGCAGGTTACGGGCGCGGCCATCATGCAAAAACTGGGTGTGACCACTTACGGCCTGCGTCAGGCCAATGCCCCACAACGGCGGCGTACGCCAGTCGCGGCCGCCGGCCTTGAACTCGCTGCGGTGGTCGGCCAGGCCTTCGCCCATGTCGTGCAACAGCAGGTCGCTGTAAGGGCGAATCACCTGGTTGGCCAATTCAGGTTCGGCGGCTGTGGCCGCCGTGGTGAACGTCGGCTTATGGCAACCCTGGCAACCGGCCTGGTAGAACAGGTTTTTGCCGGCGAGCACCTGCGGCGTGTTGACGCCGCGGCGTGCCGGCACGGCGAGGTTGCGGGTGTAGAACAGCACCAGGCGCAGGATGTTATCGCTGACTTCCGGCTCGCCCTCGGGGCCATTGCCATTGGGCGCCTGTTTGCAGGCGACTTGGGCGTCGGTGCAGTCATCAAAGGGTCTCAGGGACGTGGTGAGGCCCATATCACCAGAAAACGCGTGAACATTTTGTTGATTGAGGTTGGGTTGCCCGGCTTTCCAGCCAAAACGCCCGAGTACGGTTTGGTGCTGCGCGTCATCCCAGACCCAATTGGCGCGACCGACGAGGGCTTCCTTGTCGGCGGTTTTCGCGTCGGTGTTGCGCAGAATGTCGGCATCGCTGATGGCTTCGAGCAGGCCCAGGCCGATCATCGGCGGCGCAATCCGCGCCGAGAAAAGTGTTTCGGGGTGCATCGGGCCGTAGCCCAACTGGGTGATTTGCAGGTTTGGCTTGCGCAACTCGACCACACTGCCGTCCTTGAAGGTCACGTTGACGGGCGTGTAGTCGACCCGCACTTTGCCTTCAGGTGCCACGCCCGGCACGGCCATGTCCTGCAGTTGCCCACCGTAAACCGGTTCAGGCACCACACCGATCTGCTCGATGAGCCGGGCATCGACAGGTGCAGCCGGAATCGACAGGCGCACCAGCATCGACACCGCATTCGGCGCGTCGGGCAGCGGCGGATGGCCACGGCCGTCCTTGATGTGGCAGTTCTGGCAAGCATTGGTGTTGAACAACGGGCCCAGACCGTCACGCGCGGTGGTGGTGGACGGCGCAATCACCCAGGGGCTGCGAAAGAAGCTGTTGCCGACGCTGAAATCCAGGCGACGGGTGGGCGCCAGGTTGGCCGAAGGCAGGGAAAACGCGTTCTGGTCGCGCTTGTTCACCGTCGTCGCGCCGCCCGCTCGTGATTCACCCGGCTCTGCCTTGGTAAACCTGGGGGCGTCGTCGCAGGCGGTCAGGCTCAAGGCCATCAATGCTGCGCACAGACGAAGAGGCGAACGGACCATCGGGTTTCCTGCGACTAAGGCGAAAAAGAGGGTCGCAAAGTCTAACAGGGCAGGGCGGATTGAATAAGAGCAATTATCGTTTGGTGGTATTTGATTCATTCCCGCTAGAATGACCGCACATTTTTTCTGGAGGTGGCCAATGCAGGCTCTCGACGCTTTGCTCAACCGTGTTTCCGTGCCGCGTTTGCTGGAGCCGGCGCCGACCCAGGAGCAGCGCGATGTGCTGTTCGCCGCCGCCATGCGCGCGCCCGACCATGGTCAACTGCGCCCATGGCGCTTTCTCACCGTAGAAGGCGCCGCCCGTGAGCAGATGGGCACGCTGCTGGCCGAAGCCGCACGCCTGCAGGACGCCGACGCGCCGCAAGCCGCTATCGACAAGGCCCAGAACGGCCCGCTGCGTGCGCCGTTGGTGGTGGTGGTGATTGCGCGTCTGCAAGAGCACTTTAAAGTGCCTAAATCCGAGCAACTGCTGGCGGCTGCGTGTGCGGCACACGGTATTTTGCTGGCGGCTTATGCGCAGGGGATCGGGGCGGTGTGGCGCACCGGTGAGTTGTCGTACTCGGCCCATGTGGCTAAAGGCTTGGGGCTGACGGCGGATGAGGAAGTGATTGGCTTCCTCTATTTGGGCACGCCGCAGAACCCGCCGCGTACAGCGGCTAAAGAAGATTTAGCGGCGTTTGTTCAGGCCTGGACCGGCGTCTAATTGTGGGAGCTGGCTTGCCTGCGATAATGGCCTGTCAGTCATGGATGTACTGACTGACCCACCGCCATCGCAGGCAAGCCAGCTCCCACAGCGGATCTTCATTGTTTTGAAGATCGGGTTTATACCTTGAACTGATCCATTAACTTCATCTGCTGGGTTGCCAGCGCATTCAGTTGGCTGCTGATGGCCGCTGACTCGGTGGCCTGGCCGGTGAGGGTTTCGGTCACGGTGCGGATCGCCGAAACGTTGCGGTTGACCTCTTCGGCCACGGCGCTCTGTTGTTCGGCGGCGCTGGCGATCTGCAGGTTCATGTCGCTGATCACTGTTACCGCGTCACTGATCTTGCCCAGCGCCTGCACCGCTTGATGGATCTGCCCGGCATTGCTCTGGGCCTGGTGCTGGCTGGAATGCATGGTCGCCACCACGCCACGGGTGCCGCTCTGGATGCGCTCGATCACCAGGCGAATTTCCTCTACTGAGTCCTGGGTACGTTTGGCCAGGTTGCGCACCTCGTCGGCCACTACCGCAAACCCACGCCCGCTTTCCCCTGCGCGTGCGGCTTCGATGGCGGCGTTCAGCGCCAGCAGGTTGGTTTGCTCGGCAATGCTGCGGATCACTTCGAGCACCGAACCAATCTGCTCGCTGTTGACCGCCAACGCTTCCACTTCGGTCACGGCCTTGCTGACTTCTTCGGCCAGGGTAGTGATGTCGCGGGTGCTCTGCTCGATGATCGACATGCCGTCGCGCGCCGATTGGTCCGCGCCACGGGCGGCGCTGGCAGCGTTGGAGGCGCTGTTGGCCACATCATGGGCGGTGGCGCTCATTTCATTGGAGGCAGTGGCCACCTGATCGATTTCGCGGAACTGCACCTGCATGCCTTCGCTGGTCTGGCGGGCAATGGCTGAGGACTGGTCCGCCGTGCCACGCGCTTCAGTGATGCTCTGCTTGATCTGCGCAATGGTCGGTTGCAGCTTGTCGAGGAAGCGGTTGAACCAGTTTGCCAACTCGCCCAGTTCGTCCTTCTTGGCGTAGGTCAGGCGCTGCGTGAGGTCGCCTTCGCCGCTGGCGATGTTCTTGAGCATGGCCGCAACGGTGTTGATCGGGCGGGTCACGCCGGTGGCGGTCAACCAGATCAGCAGCAGGCCGAGCAGGGCCGCGGCGGCGCCGACCAGCAAGGCTTTGAGCGTGCCCGAGGCTTGGGCTTTGTCGAGCACGTCTTGCAGTTTCAAGGTGTCGGCCAGCATCACGTTCTTGGGCAGTTTGATCACAACGCCCCAGGCCTTGGCGTCGGCAATCGGCTTGACCGGGTACACGGCGCGGATCGTGTCATCTTGCTCACGGATCGTGCGTGTATCGTTGGCCAGCAGTTGCACGATTTCCTTGCCTTCCGCGCCGATGGTGTCGATCAGGTTTTTGCCGACTTTGTCCGGCTGGCCGCTGTAGGCCGCAATCAAACCGGTGCTGGACAGAATCTCCAGGTGCGCCGCGCCGTCGAACAGTTCTTTTTGCGCCGCGTCCGTCATCGCCTGCAGCGTATTGAGCGCCAGGTCGATACCGACCACACCAATGACTTTGCCGTCTACGATCAGCGGCAGCGAAATAGTGGTCATCAGCACCTGCTTGCCGGCCACTTCATCGGAATACGGGTCGAGCAGGCACACCGAGCGCGTGTCTCGTGGGCAGGTGTACCAGATGTTGTAGGGCGTGCCGCTGAGGTTGAGAGTCGTTTTGGTCAGGTCATCCTCGACCATCACGGTGTTCAGGCCTTCGCCGCCAGCGCGGCTCCAGTAGCTGGAGAAACGGCCTTTTTCATTGGAGACGCGGGTTTTGTCGTTGACGAAGTCGCTGTCTTTGCCATCCAGGCCATTGGGTTCGAATGACAGCCAGATGCCCAGTACCTTGCTGTTGCGCTCAAAGGCGGTTTTGACACTCTGGTTGAGCTCTTCTCGCAATGCGCCGGGCTCCAGCGCTCGTTTGTTGGCGAGGGCACGCAGGTCTTTGACGTGATCGGCCAGCGCGGTGACCACCACGAGGTTTTCGCCAAAGGTTTTCTGTAACTGCACTGCTTGTTCGGCGGCCTTGGCTTGCAGCAGGTGTTGAACGCTTTGGGTGAGCATTCGCGAGCTTGAATCGCTGATCAAATGGTCATTCTGACCGGTCTCGTACAGGTTGATACTGATGATCAGCGCTATCACCCCCAGCAGACAAAGGCCGGACAACAGCACGATTTTCAAGCGGATGGAGAGGGTGTCGAACATAGGTTCACTCGCGATTGGACTCGTTGAAAGGCAAGCAGGGCGAGCCAAGTCCATTCGGCGCTATGTCCGGAACATCGGCGTAACGGGATGTTTCATGAGGGAAAGGCGATGAGCGGTAGGAAAAGGACTACGCGCTGCGTTATACGGGGGCTGCAAGCCGTTCCGGGCGTGACCAGATCCACAGGTTGCCCAGGCTCATGCCGGCAATCGCCAGGTAGATCGGCCAGCCGTGATCGAGCATCACCAACATCAACACGGCGCACAGCAGCATGCTCACGGTGGCGCTGACTTTGGCGCGGCGCGCGATGATCTTGCCATTGCGCCAGTTGAACAGAATCGGTCCGAACAGCCGGTGGTTTTCCAGCCAGGCGCTCAGGCGCGGCGAGCTTTTAGTCGCCGCCCAGGCGGCCAGCAGGATGAATTCGGTGGTGGGCAAACCCGGTATGACAATCGCCACCAACCCAATGCCCAGGCTGACGTAGGCCAGCAGGCCGAAGAGCAGTTGGGCGATTTTTGAGGTGGATTGGGTTTTGCCGGTCATGCTGAAGTTTATCTGTTGAGGGGTTACACATTATTCGAACTGAAATCCGCTCAAATGTGGGAGCTGGCTTGTGTGGGAGCTGGCTTGCCTGCGATAGCATCGACTCGGTCTGACAGGTAGGCCGAGGTGACCGCATCGCAGGCAAGCCAGCTCCCACACAAGCCAGCGCCCATCGTGGCCTGTTACGCCAGTTCAGGGGCGCTAGCGTACGCCTGTTCCAGCAGCACGGTGAAGCGCACAAACGCATCGATTGCACCTTTCTCCACCGCCGCTTCTTCTTCGGCGCTGAACGCCAGGCCGTCGAGGGTGCGGGTGAAGCGCTTCCAGCCTTCAGCGCGGCCACCGGCCGGCTCGCCCAAGTGACGGGCACCGAAGGTTTCGCTCAGGCCCAGGCCCACGGCGCGCTTGATCAAGAATGCAGCGCCCAGCTTGGAGCCTTCGGACACGAACAACCAGCCGAGGGCTTCGGCTTTGCTCGGGTTTTTCACGGCGCCGGCAACCGGTGCTGGCACGTCGGTTTCCAGGTCGGCCAGGTCTAGTTTGGCGGCGTCGGCGCGGCAGCGCTCAGCCAGGTCCGGGACGATCTTGATCAGCTCGGGGTCGTTGTACAGCGCCACCAGTTCCGACTGGAACAGGTACTGCGCCACTACAAAACGGGCGAAGTTGGCTGGGGTTTCAAACGGCGCGTGGGCTTTGACCAGCGCGTCGAGCTTGGTGTGTGGCGCGTGGGTGATCTGGTTCAGGCGCTGGGAGCGCAGGCTTGGGCGTTCTGCGGTAGGAGAAGCGGTCATCGAAAAAATCCTTGAGAAGGGGCGCGCCTGGGTGCTCTAAAGAGAGCTGTTATCAACTAGACGAACAAGAAGACGCGGCACAGTAAAAAAACCTCACCTCGCTGCTGATAAAGGGCGGCAAGGTGAGGGCGGCTGTCAGATGTCCCAGATCAGGTTGATCGCGAAGTTGCGACCCGGCTGGGTCAGGCGGTCGAGGTTGGCCGGTGCGGTCACGCCGGCTTCGCCGACGCCGTCGTAGCTGCGCACGTCATCCCAGTTCCAGTACTTCTTGTCGGTGAGGTTGTAGAGGCCGCCGTTGATGGTCACGTCGTTGGTGACTTTGTAGAAACCGGTGAGGTCGACGATGCCAAAGCCTGGGGTCTTGAACGGAGCGCTGGTGCTGCCATCCGGCGCGTGGAAGGTGGTGCTGTCGACACGGTTCTGTTTTTTCACCAGCGTCCAGCTGACCAGCGCGCCGTATTGCTCTTGCTCGTAGCCCAGGCCGAATACGCCTTTAAGCGGGTTGACGCTGTTGAGCGGCTCGCCGTTGTCGTCGTTGCGGCCGTAGGTGTAGCCCACCGAACCTTGGGTGTAGAGGCCTTGTGGCGCTCCGAACGCATCGAGGTTCAGGCGGCCTTTGGCCTCAACCCCCTTGATGGTGGCGTGCTTGATGTTGTTGGCTTCGAAAGTTTGGATGTCGCCGCCGGCGACCGAGGCGTCTTCGTCGATAAAGTCGCGGTACTTGTTGTAGAACACCGCGATGTCGAAGGAGCCCTCATCGAACTGGCCGCGAATTCCGGTCTCGATACCCTTGCTGGTTTCCGGCTTGAGGTTCGGGTTTGGCTCGACGGTGTAGCCCAGGTTGAGGTTTTCAAAGCGGCCATACAGCGCCTTGGCCGACGGGGTGCGGAAGCCCTCGGCGTACTGGCCGAACCAGGTGTACTGATCGGTTAGCGCGTAGGTCAGGCCGAATTTTGGCGTGACGCGGTGCCAGGTTTTTTCTTTGTCGCTGACCGGGTAGGCGCCGGTCGGGTTGACGGTGTTGAGGAATTCCTGGGTCAGCTTGGGCTTGAGCCGGGTGTAGTCGTAACGTACGGCGGGCAGGAAGGTCCATTTGTCCCAGCTGATCTGGTCCTGGGCGAACAGCGAGTAAGTGTTGATGGTCGGGTCCGGGAAGTCGCTGGACTTTTTCACGCTGTCGCCGGCAGACGGGCTGGGCGCGCCGATCGCCGTGCAACCTGAGCCGACGGCGAGGCAGTAGGCCGAGCCTTCGCGCGAGCCGCTGACTTTCTGCTGCTTGAGGGTGGTGCCGTAAGTCACTTGGTGATCGGTTTCACCGAGGCTGAACGCCTTGTCCAGCTGTGCGTCGAAGACCCACTGTTTCTCTTCGTACAGGGTGTCGCGGGTGCGCATGACGCGGCGCGATGGCTGGTAGATTTCAGCGGTGCTCTGGTCAGTCTTGGCGATCTGGTAGTTGAGGCTGGTCTTGATCTGATCGGCTATCGGCGAGTCGAGGGCAAAGCGGTTTTCGATGCCGAAGCGTTCACGGGTGATGGTGTCGTTACCCGAACGCCCACGGTAGAAATTGAAGCCACGCCCGCCGACGAAGGGGCCGCCCACGGCGTTCTTCAGATTGACATCGCGATCATCCTTGAACTTCTCATAGGTCAATCCCAGCCGATTGTCATCGCCATAATTCCAACCCATTTTCGCCAGGATATTGGTGGTGCGCGCATCTTCCGGGTTAGCGCCGGTACGGGCCAGGCCGGTGGCGTTGTTGCCGTCGTAGGACTCCATTTCATGGCCATTGCGCTGGCTCAGGTGCAGCAAACCGTCGAAGTCCTGCACGCGGCCGGCGACGGTGCCGGAGGTCAGCCAGCTGTCGTCGGCGGAGCTGTAGCCGGTTTTGAGGCGGGCGCCGACGTCCTGGCCGGGCTTGATGATATCGTCCGGGTCGAGGGTGAAGTAGCTCACCGCGCCGCCGATGGCGCTGCTGCCGTACAGGGCCGAGGCTGGGCCGCGCAGGATCTCGACGCGCTTGACGATTTCCGGGTCGACATAGTTACGGCGGGTTTTGGCGTACGGGCCGTTGAAGAAGTTGTCCGGCACTTCCACGCCGTCCACTTGAGTGAGGATGCGGTCGCCGTCGATGCCGCGAATGTTGTAGCCGGCGTTGCTGGCGCGGGTGCCTGCGCCGCCGACCGACACGTTGGGCTCGTAACGCACCAGTTCACGGATGGTGTTCACGTTCTGGCGGTCCAGCTCCTCACGCGCATGCACAGTAACGGTGCTTGGCACGCTGTTGACGTCCTGCTCACTGCGGGTGGCGCTGATGGTCACCTGTTGCAGGTTGAGCGTGCTGCCGGCCGGGCGCTTTTCCAGCACGATGTTGTTATTGCCCAGTTTGCGGTAGCTCAGGTTGGTGCCCAGCAACAACCGGTCCAGGGCTTTTTCCGGCGAGAGTGCGCCGCGCACGCCGGGGGACGACACACCCTGGCCAAGCTCTGCCGGCAGGCCGACTTGCCAGCCGGTCACGCTGGTAAAGGCATTCAACGCCGACACCAAGGGCTGCTGTTCAATACTGAAACTGTAATTGCCGTGGCTGCGCGCGGCCGGTTCGGCGGCAGTGGCGGCCATCACCGGCGCGCTGGCCAGCAGGATGGCGGCGGTGAGCAAGGACAGAACGGGCGAAGAGGACCGGCGGTTGAAACGAGAGGACATCGAGAGCGCTCCGGGGATACGAATCTTATAGTTGCGAGCTGATCAAATAGGAATCAGTTGCATTGGCTATAACGAGACGAACCGCCGGTTACTATCGAGTAAAAATAATTCTCATTTAGTTCAAGATGACCAGCGCCGGGTACTCCGAGAGCTTGGCCGAGGTGATGTGCGCCAGGGAGCGCACCACATCCAGCGGTTGGTCGAGGCGGTAATTGCCGGTGACGGCCACGCTTGCGAGCTTGTCGTTGGTGTTGACGATCCAGCCGGGGTAATAGCGGCGCAACTCGGCGAGCACTTCGCTCATCGGGCAGTTTTCGAATACCAGGCGGCCCTGGACCCACGCCAAGTCTTTACTCGCATCCAGTTTGGCCGGTTGGCCGAAGCCTTTGGGGCCGATGCGGATACTCTCTCCGGCGCTCAAGCGCACGCGGGCATCGTCAAAGGTGTTGCTCAAGTCCACATCGCCGCGCTGCACCTGCACCTGGGCTTCGCCATTGAGGTAGCGCACGGCGAAGTCGGTGTCGCGCACGCTGGCGCGCACGGGGCCGGCGTCAATCTCCAGCGGCAGGCCACGGCTGGGCGCCACCTCAAAGAAAGCTTCGCCCTGGAACAGTCGGGCGACGCGCTGGTGGTCCTTGATGCTGCTGGAAAACGCCGAATTGGTGTTCAGTAACACTTTGGAGCCGTCATCCAATTGCAGGCGCTGGCGTTCACCGACCACAGTGAGGTGATCGGCCTGCAGTCGCACGGGCAGGTTGCTGAAGCTGAACAGACCGATCAGCAGCACAGCGGCGGTGGCCAGGGGTTTCCAATGCGGCTTGATACGCCGCCACGCGCTGGGTTTGCGCGGCACTGCCAAGGCCACGGCGGCGCTGTGAACCGGCGCGCCGCCCCAGGCGGCCTGGGCCTTGCTGAAGGCGAGCAGGTGCGCCGGGTCGCTGGCAAGCCAGGCATCAAACTCGGCTTGCTGCCCGGGTTGCGGGCATTGCAAGGCAATCAGCCAATCGAGGGCTTGGTCCATGGCCGCGTCTTGCAGCACCTCATGAGCCAGCTCATGGGGGCGCAGCTTATTCGGGTCCGTCACGGTGTTCCTCGGGTCTTCGCCACGTTCTATTCATCGTTCCTACAGCCTGGGTCGACACCTCTGTCGGGTGAAGCTTAAGGCTGATCCAGCCGTTCGGCCACTCCTACACAGATAGCCATGATCAATTTCAGTTCCTTTTGCACCGTGCTCAAGGACACTTGCAACTGATCGGCAATCTCCTGGTAGCTGCAACCGTGCAGGCGGCTGAGGATGAAAATCTGCTGTTGGCGGGTACTCAGCTGGCCGAGGCTGACGCTCAGGTGTTCGAGCAATTGCTCGGCCTGGGTGGCGTCCTCGGGCGTGCTGATCGGCGCGGCGACGCTCTGCAGTACGTCCAGCGGCACATCTTCTTGCAGTGTGCGGGCCTGGATGCGGCGCGAGCGCAGATGGTCCAGCGCCAGGTTGCGCGCGGTTTGATAGACGAAGGGTTCAAGGTGATCGATCGGCCGCTCGCTGAGCGCCCGCGTGACGCGCAGGTAGGTTTCCTGCAACAGGTCTTCGGCGGTGCTGTGGTTATTCACCATCCGCTGCAGAGTGCGTAGCAGAATCACCCGTTGGGTGAGAAAGACTTGGTTGAAGCGAGATTGGCTCACAGTGATACCAGACCGGTTTGCAGTTAATGATAATGCTTATCATCAACTAAAATGGCAAGTGGCACTTTGAGATGCTGCGTCGACTCCTGTGGGAGCTGGCTTGTGTGGGAGCTGGCTTGCCTGCGATGCAGGCGCCCTGGTCTTTCAGACAGACCGCGGTGATGCTATCGCAGGCAAGCCAGCTCCCACACAAGCCAGTCCACACAATGGAACAACCGGGTCGGTTTACTCGGCGTTGCAGAGCGCCAGGCAGTTATCCAGCATACGGTTGGAGAAGCCCCATTCGTTGTCATACCACGCCAGCACTTTGAGCAACTTGCCACTGACCTTGGTGTGATTGGCATCGAAAATCGACGACAGCGGGTTATGGTTAAAGTCGCTCGAAACCAGCGGCAGGGTGTTGTAGCCGAGGATTTTCGAATGCTGGCTGGCTTCTTTCAGCAGTGCGTTGACTTGCTCGGCCGTGGCTTCTTTTTTCAGCGTCACGGTGAGGTCCACCAGCGACACGTTGATCACCGGCACACGCACGGCCATGCCGGTCAGCTTGCCTGCCAGTTCCGGCAGTACCAGGCCGACCGCTTCAGCGGCGCCGGTCTTGCTCGGGATCATGTTCTGGGTGGCCGAACGCGCGCGGTACGGGTCGGTGTGGTACACGTCGGTCAGGTTCTGGTCATTGGTGTAAGCGTGAATGGTGGTCATCAGGCCGCTTTCGATGCCCAGCTCGCGATGCAGCACCTGAGCCACAGGTGCCAGGCAGTTGGTGGTGCACGACGCGTTGGAGATGATCTGGTGCGATTGACGCAAAATGTCATGGTTTACCCCGTAAACCACGGTGGCGTCAGCGCCTTTGGCCGGGGCCGAGATGATTACCTTGCGCGCACCGGCGGTAATATGGGCGGCAGCCTTGTCGCGGTCGGTGAACAGACCGGTGCATTCGAATACCACGTCGATCTTGTGCGCAGCCCACGGCAGGTCGGCCGGGTTGCGAATGGCACTGACGGCAATCCGGTCACCATTGACGGTCAGGCTTTCCTGATCGTGGGCGACCTCTGCGTCGAAAGTGCCATGCACGGTGTCGTATTTGAGCAGGTGGGCATTGATCGAGCTGTCGCCCAGATCATTGATGGCGACGATCTGCAAATCCTGGCGGTAGCCTTGGGTATACAGTGCGCGCAGGACATTACGGCCGATACGGCCAAAACCATTGATTGCGATACGAAGAGTCATTGGAAAGTGCCTGTCGTCGATTTGTTGTAAGAATTACAAGATTATTCGCATAAAAATAGAAAACAAGCCTTTTTAGTGGCAATATTTTGTTCAATCTACAACGAGTGACCTGAATCAACTGGTCCGATGATTCAAACGACACCCTGCCATCCCATGAGCTGCGGGCGTTTGATCAGCATAGACTCTCAGGTCGCCACATCCGTTAGCCTGGAGTTCTATACATGCATCCCCGCGTTCTTGAGGTCACCGAACGGCTTATCGCCCGCAGTCGTGCAACCCGCGAGGCTTACCTTGCGCTCATTCGTGGCGCGGCCAGCGACGGCCCGATGCGCGGCAAGCTGCAATGCGCCAACTTTGCCCACGGCGTGGCGGGTTGCGGCACTGAAGATAAAAATAGTCTGCGCATGATGAATGCCGCCAACGTGGCAATTGTTTCGTCATATAACGACATGCTCTCGGCGCACCAGCCGTACGAACATTTCCCGGAACAGATCAAGAAAGCCCTGCGCGAAGTCGGCTCGGTCGGCCAGTTCGCCGGTGGCACGCCCGCCATGTGCGACGGCGTGACCCAAGGCGAGCCTGGCATGGAGCTAAGCTTGCTCAGCCGCGAAGTCATCGCCATGTCGACGGCGGTAGCGCTGTCCCACAACATGTTCGATGCCGCGCTGATGCTGGGCATCTGCGACAAGATTGTGCCGGGGCTGATGATGGGTGCGCTGCGCTACGGCCACCTGCCGATGATCTTCGTGCCGGGCGGCCCTATGCCGTCGGGCATCTCCAACAAGCAGAAAGCCGACGTGCGCCAGCGTTATGCCGAAGGCAAGGCTACCCGTGAGGAACTGCTGGAATCGGAGATGAAGTCCTACCACAGCCCCGGCACCTGCACCTTCTACGGCACCGCCAACACCAACCAGTTGCTGATGGAAGTGATGGGCCTGCACCTGCCGGGCGCTTCGTTCGTCAACCCGTACACGCCGCTGCGTGACGCGCTGACCCGTGAGGCCGCGCACCAGGTCACGCGCCTGACCAAAGCCAGTGGCGACTTCACGCCGATTGGCGAGATCGTCGACGAGAAGTCCATCGTCAACTCCATCGTCGCCCTAAACGCTACCGGCGGTTCTACCAACCACACCCTGCACATGCCGGCTATCGCCATGTCGGCGGGCATCATCCTCACCTGGCAGGACATGGCCGACCTCTCCGAGGTGGTGCCGACCCTGTCCCACGTGTATCCAAACGGCAAGGCCGACATCAACCACTTCCAGGCAGCGGGCGGCATGTCGTTCCTGATCCGCGAACTGCTCGAAGCCGGCTTGCTCCATGAGGATGTGAACACCGTGGCGGGCAAGGGCTTGAGCCGTTACACCCAGGAACCGTTCCTGGTCGACGGCGAGCTGATCTGGCGCGACGGCCCGATCGAAAGCCTCGACGAAACCATCCTGCGCCCCGTAGCCCGTGCGTTCTCGCCCGAGGGCGGCTTGCGCGTGATGGAAGGCAACCTCGGGCGTGGTGTGATGAAGGTTTCGGCCGTGGCGCCGGAGCATCAGATAGTCGAAGCACCGGCCGTGGTGTTCCAGGATCAGCAGGATCTGGCCGATGCATTCAAGGCCGGCCAGCTGGAAAAAGACTTTGTCGCGGTGATGCGCTTCCAGGGGCCGCGCTCCAACGGTATGCCGGAACTGCACAAGATGACACCGTTCCTCGGTGTGTTGCAGGACCGTGGCTTCAAAGTTGCGTTGGTAACAGACGGGCGTATGTCTGGCGCGTCGGGTAAGATCCCCGCCGCGATTCACGTCAACCCCGAAGCCCAGAGCGGCGGGCCGCTGGCGCGGGTCAAGGATGGCGATATCATTCGCGTCGATGGCGTAAAGGGCACCCTGGAGCTTAAGGTGAACGCCGAAGAATTTGCAGCGCGCACGCCTGCCACGGGCCTGTTGGGCAACAACGTGGGGGCCGGTCGCGAGCTGTTTGCATTTATGCGCTTGGCCGCAAGCTCCGCAGAGCAGGGCGCCAGCGCCTTTACCTCTGCCTTGGAGACGCTTAAGTGAAGCTTGCGCTGGTCGGTGACATTGGTGGTACCAACGCCCGTTTTGCGTTGTGGCGGGATCAGGAACTGCATTCGATCCGCGTGCATGCCACGGCGGACCACCACAGCCCTGAGGAGGCCATCAAGGTTTACCTCAAGGAGGAAGGCCTGGAAATCGGGGACATCGGCGCGGTGTGCCTGTCGGTCGCCGGGCCGGTGAGTGGCGATGAATTTAAATTCACCAACAATCACTGGCGGCTGAGTAAAACTGCGTTTTGCAAAACCCTGCAGGTTGATGAACTGCTGCTGGTCAATGACTTCACGGCCATGGCCCTGGGCATGACGCGGCTCAAACCCGATGAGTTTCGCGTGGTGTGCCAAGGCACGCCGGAACCCTTGCGCCCAGCCGTGGTGATCGGCCCGGGCACTGGCCTGGGTGTGGGCACCTTGCTGGACTTGGGCGAAGGCCGTTATGCGGCGCTGCCGGGGGAGGGCGGCCATGTCGACCTGCCGCTGAGCAGCCCGCGCGAAACCCAGTTGTGGCAGCACATTCACAGCGAGATCGGGCATGTGAGCGCCGAGACCGCGCTGAGCGGCGGCGGCCTGCCCCGTGTGTACCGCGCCATTTGTGCGGTCGACGGGCACACGCCGGTGCTGGACACGCCCGAAGCCATCACGGCAGCGGGCCTGGCCGGCGACCCGGTGGCCATGGAAGTGTTGAACCAGTTCAGCATCTGGCTGGGCCGTGTGGCCGGTAACAACGTGCTGACCACCGGTGGGCGTGGTGGTGTGTACATCGTGGGCGGGGTGATTCCGAGGTTTGCCGACTTCTTTATCAACAGCGGTTTTGCCAAGAGTTTCAGCGACAAGGGCTGCATGAGCGACTACTTCAAAGGCATTCCTGTGTGGTTGGTGACGGCGCCGTATTCCGGGTTGACCGGGGCCGGTGTTGCGCTTGAACAGGCTTTTGCGTAGGGGCTGATGGCCTCATCGCAGGCAAGCCAGCTCCCACAGTTGACCGGGTTCCAACCTTGGAATGCAGTCAACTGTGGGAGCTGGCTTGCCTGCGATAGGGCCTCAAACGCAACAAATGATTTAAGCTTGGCCATAACAACAAGGAGGACCCCGTGAGCGTAATCAGTAAATCGATTCTCCTCGTCGACGACGACCAGGAAATCCGCGAATTGCTGCAGACCTACCTCAGTCGCGCCGGCTTCCAGGTACGTGGCGTACCGGATGGCGCGGGGTTCCGCCAGGCGATGAACGAGGCGCCGTGCGACCTGGTCATCCTCGATGTGATGTTGCCGGACGAAGACGGTTTCAGCCTTTGCCGCTGGATTCGCCAGCACCCGCGCCAGGCGCAGGTGCCGATCATCATGCTGACCGCCAGTTCCGACGAAGCCGACCGTGTGATCGGCCTGGAGCTGGGGGCCGACGACTACATCGGCAAACCCTTCAGCCCGCGCGAGCTGCAAGCGCGGATCAAAGCCTTGTTGCGTCGCGCCCAGTTTGGCCAGGAGCGCACGGGTGGCGGCGACGTTCTGGTGTTCGATGAGTGGCGCCTGGACATGATCAGTCATCGCCTGTTTCACGTGGACGGCGAAGAGGTAATCCTCTCCGGCGCCGACTTTGCCTTGCTCAAGCTGTTTCTTGATCACCCCCAACAGATTCTCGACCGCGACACCATTGGCAACGCCACCCGTGGCCGCGACCTGATGCCGTTGGACCGTATCGTCGACATGGCCGTCAGCCGCCTGCGCCAACGCCTGCGCGATACCGAAAAACCTCCAAGGCTGATCCGCACCGTGCGTGGCAGCGGTTATCAACTGGCAGCCAGCGTGGTTGCCGGCAATGCCCACTGAGCCGCTGACCGAGCGCCGCCGGCGTTTTCCGGTGCCGCGTTCGCTGCTTGGGCGCATGTTGCTGCTGACCTTGCTTGTGGTGCTGTTTGCCCAGGCGCTGTCCAGCGTGATCTGGGTTTCGCAACTGCGCGCCACCCAGCTCGAAGGCCTGGTGACCAGCGCGCGCAGCCTGGCGCATTCGATGACGGCCAGCGTGAGTTACTTCCGCTCGCTGCCGGTTGCCTACCGCCCGTTGGTGCTCGACCAACTGCGCAGCATGGGCGGCACGCGGTTTGTGGTGACCCTCAACGACCGCCCATTGGACATGCAGATTCTGCCGCAGACCCCGCGCAAGCAGGCGGTGCTGCAAGCCGTGGACGAGGTG
The DNA here is from genome assembly GCF_012985495.1 of Pseudomonas sp. WS 5146. NCBI lineage: Bacteria > Pseudomonadati > Pseudomonadota > Gammaproteobacteria > Pseudomonadales > Pseudomonadaceae > Pseudomonas > Pseudomonas sp. WS 5146. The sequence goes on along the minus strand of NZ_JAAQWL010000001.1, from coordinate 850,810 downwards.
CTGCGCCAGACCCTGGGCAGCGACGTGCATATCTCGGTGGAGTTCGTCAGCGCCGAGGACCTGCGTATTTTCAACGCGGGCCTCAAACTCGATGAACTGCCGCGTTCCTGGGCGCATTACGCGCTGACCCTGGAGCCGGTGAACCCGCCGGTGCTGGTCACGCAAATCCAGCTGGCACCCGGCGAATGGCTGTACATCGCCTCGCTGCTGCCCGAGCCCTACACCAGTTTGGAAGAACAAGGCCTGCCGTCGCAGCAAGTGTGGTTTATCGTGCTGACCAGCGGTTTCCTGTTGCTGTTTATCGGCCTGCTGGTGCACTGGCAAAGCCGGCCGCTCAAGCGCCTGGCCCGTGCAGCGCGGGACATGTCCCTGGGCGCCGATGTGGAACCGGTGGCCGAAGGCGGTGGCAGCGAAGTGGTGGAAGTGGGCCGTGCGTTTAACGCCATGCGCGAGCGCATCAGCCGTTACCTCACCGAGCGCAGCCAACTGTTCAGCGCGATTTCCCACGATTTGCGCACGCCGATCACGCGTCTGCGCTTGCGCGTGGAGTTGCTGGAAGACGAAAACCTGCAAGCCAAATTCGGTCGCGACCTGGATGAGTTGGAGTTGCTGGTCAAGGGGGCGCTGCAATGCGTCAAAGACACCGACATCCACGAGAACATCGAGCCGGTCGACCTTAACCACGTGCTTGATTGCCTGGTGGAACCGTACCTGGCGCCGAACGGTAACGGCCGTATCACCCAGCACGGACGGGCGTTGACCCCTTATCCGGGCAAACCGCTGGCGCTCAAGCGCTGCATCGGCAACCTGATCGACAATGCCTTGAAGTACGGGCAGAACGCGCATTTGCATATCGAGGACGATGGCGTGGAGTTCATCCTGCATGTGGATGACGAAGGCCCGGGCGTGCCGGAGCAGCGTTTGGAACAGGTCTTCGAACCGCACTTTCGCCTGGCCGGCCAACAGCAAGGGTATGGCTTGGGCCTGGGCATCGCGCGCAACATTGCCCACAGCCATGGCGGTGAAGTGAGCTTGCAGAATTTGCGCGAAGGCGGGTTGCGGGTGACCTTACAGTTGCCCCGAACCCTGGACTAATGTGGGAGCTGGCTTGCCTGCGATGCAGGCACCCTGTTCTTTCAGTCAGACCGCGGTGATGCTATCGCAGGCAAGCCAGCTCCCACACAAGCCCGCTCCCACATTTTGATCCCGGTTGAGTCAGATACTTTGGCGCAGCCGGGCCAAATCCCGCAGCGGCGGTGCCCCGAACAACCGGCTGTATTCCCGGCTGAACTGCGACGGGCTCTCATACCCTACCCGATACCCCGCTGCCGACGCCTCCAGCCCTTCGGCAATCATCAATCGCCGCGCCTCCTGCAACCGTAACTGCTTCTGGTATTGCAGCGGACTCATCGCCGTAATCGCCTTGAAGCGATGGTGCAAGGTCGAAACACTGAGGTTCACTTCCCTGGCCAGGTCATCAATGCGCAGCGGTTGTTCGAAGTTACCGTTCAACCATTTGATGGCCTGACTCACGCGATGGCTCTGACTGTTGGCCACGGCGATTTCATACAGTCGATAACCCTGCGGGCCACGTAACAACCGATAGAGAATCTCGCGGTTGATGAGTGGCGCGAGCATGGCGATGTCTTTCGGTGTGTCCAGCAGGCGCGCCAGGCGCAACACGGCGTCGAGCAGTTGGTTGTCGATGCGGTCAACGTACATGCCACGCGATGTCGGCCTGGAGGGCACGCCCATCGGGCCTGCCTCGGCGATCAATGCGGTGAGCTGGGCCGGGTCGATATTGATGCGCACCGACAGGTTGGGGTCTTGCGGTGTGGCGTCGATGATCCGCCCGGCGACCGGCATCGCCACCGAAAACACCAGATAATTGAGCGGGTCGTAGGCAAAGATCTCGTCGGCCAGGCGCACTTCCTTGCTGCCGCTGGCCAGAATGCACAGGGCGGGTTCCACCAGCACCGGCATGAAATCGCGCGGGGTGTTGTGGCGGTTCAGATACAGCGAGGTAATTGCCGTGCCGTAGGAGCCATCTTCCCAGGTATGACGGTGAACAATGCTGGCCAGCTCGGCGCGTTGTTTTTCCATCTCGGCATCGAGGGGCATTGGCTTGGTTTCGGGCGACGACATGGGGCGTCCTCTACTGACTGCTTTGATGGGCCCAGCTTAGCGGCGGCTTTTCAAAAGGTGTTACTTCGATTCTGCACAATCCTTGCCTGATCCTGCGATAAGGCGTGAATCAGGCAAGTGCAGGGCCTGTCATGTGCCTGAAACACTGAGTATGCGGTTGGAATAAATCCCTGGGGCCAGACGTCTTATCTACGCTTCTCGCAGGATTGTGCAATAAGCCTGCAGGAATCGACTAACTGCGCCCATCTTCGCGCCGCTATCTTTGATCCTGTGGCAACACGCCCTCACAGTGCTTGCCGAGCATCACTTCTCAACGGGAGAGTCGAACATGTCCACCCCCATTCCCGCGAGCCATATGGCCTTTATCCGTGCCCGTACCGGGTGCAGCACCGAACTCGGTGCACGCTTGAGCAGTTTGATCGAACCGGGCCGTCAGGCTCAGGGTTGCCTGCAATTCTCGTTGCAGCATTCCCAGGTCGATCCCGATGTATGGCTGGTCTCGGGCTTCTGGAGCAGCGAGCAGGCGATGAGTGCCTACTTCAGTTCCCCTGCCTTGATGCTCTTTACTGAGCTGTTGAACGACATGGTAGTGCGCAGCATGGACTTCCAGACCTTCACCGACGCATCCGCCGCCCATGCTTACGGTGAGTACCTGCAATTGGCCGGTTAGCGGTTAGAATGGCCGACTTTTCATTGGCCAGGACCTGCAACATGGCACGTAAACAATTTGCCCATCACGAAGCCGTTTCTGCATTAGTGCGTGAAGAAGAGGGTGGCTACAGCGCCGCCGTCGCCGTCAAGGCGCTCGATGGCATGGGCGCCCCGCAGTTTCATAAGATCCTGGATGGCCAGACCTTCAAGACCGCCTCCGACGCCGACGATGCAGCGACGCTGCAACTTGAATGTCTGGTTGATGTGGACGAAGACGGTCAGTTGACTTGGGCAACGGCCGCAAGCTGAAGCCGAACACTTTATATCGCTCAACAGAAATCAAATGTGGGAGCCGGGCTTGCCCGCGATAGCGGTTTGCCAGCCAACTCATCAGGTGGCTGACAAACCGCTATCGCGGGCAAGCCCGGCTCCCACAGGGTTCTGTTGTGTGTGTTGGGCAGTATCGGGTCAGCGCGGGCGATACATCTTGAACAACGCCTCCGGCCCCAACTGGAAATAATCCGCCGGGCCACCGCCGCGCAAAATCGGCTCAGCGGCCGCCGTGTCGTAAACCCCATCCTTGAGCAGCCACTTGGCAATGTGCACGGCAACCACCTCACCGAGCACCAGCCAGCTAGGCACCAACCCCTTGTCGGCACGCTGCAGTTGAATGATCTGCGTCACCTTGCATTCAAACGACACCGGGCTTTCGCCCACCCGTGGCACCCCGACGATTTTCGAGGCCACCGGCGTCAGGCCGGATAACTCGAATTCATTCACGTCCGGCGATACGGCCGCGCAGCTCTGGTTCATCTGCTCGGCCAGCGGGCGGGTGGCCAGGTTCCACACGAACTCGCCGGTCTGTTCGATGTTGTTCAGGCTGTCTTTGCGCCCGACACTGGAAAACCCAATGATCGGCGGAATGTAGTTGAACGCGTTGAAGAAACTGTAGGGCGCCAGGTTCAGGCGGCCAGCGGCGTCGTGTGACGAGATCCAGCCAATCGGCCGTGGGCCGACTATGGCATTGAACGGATCATGGGGCAGGCCGTGGCCGTTGGCGGGTTCGTAGAAATGGATATCGTCGGACATGGGCCAGGGTTCCTGCTGCGCGTTGGAGGAGGCTGTCATAGTGCAATCCAGAGCGATGAATTTCCATCGCGCGTATGGAATTTTCATTGATTGCCCACCTATTTTTCACAGCCCCGCGTTCAGTCTGCGCGCCAGGTCGGCACCCCTTTAAGTCGGCTGATTGAAAGACTGAGCTTCGGAGCCTTCTCGCACATGAACAAACTTCCTCAGATCACCCTGGCGTTCTGGGTCATGAAAATCTGCGCAACGACCCTGGGCGAAACCGCCGGGGATTTGCTCTCGATGACCCTTAACGTCGGCTACGCCATCAGCTCGATGATCCTGATCAGCGTGTTTCTCGTCACGCTGCTGACACAGCTCTGGTCGAAAACCTACAACCCGGTGCTGTACTGGATCGTGATCCTGTCCACCAGCACGGCCGGCACCACCATGTCGGACTTTATGGACCGCACGTTGGGCCTGGGCTATGCGGCAGGGTCGATGATCCTGATCGTGATCCTGATGATCATCTTTGCACTGTGGCGCTTGAGCGGCGACTCGCTGAACGTGAACAAGGTCCAGACCTTTCGCGGCGAGCTGTTTTACTGGATGGCGATTCTGTTTTCCAACACCTTGGGCACCGCGTTGGGCGACTTCCTGGCGGACGATTCGGGGTTGGGCTTTGCCGGTGGCGCCTTGCTGATCGGCTCGGCGATTGCGGTGGTGGTCGCACTCAAATACTTCACACAGATATCGTCAGTGCTGCTGTTCTGGGTGGCATTTGTACTGACCCGCCCGTTTGGTGCGACCCTGGGCGATTTTCTGACCAAACCCTCTGAAAAAGGCGGGCTGGATTTCGGCACCGTTGGCTCATCGGCGGTGCTGGCGGCAGTGCTGGTGGTGATGATTGCCGGGGCGGCATATGCGCAGCGTCGGTATGGGCGTAGCGCATTAGCGGACGTTTCCTGAAACCAAATGTGGGAGCGGGCAAGCCAGCTCCCACATTTTTTACCGCGCTAAACCCTTAGTCGGTGGTGATGCGCGAGTGTTTACGGGTGTCTTTCATGGTCACGTAAACCACCAGCGACACCGCGATACACGCGGTCACATACCAGTAGTAACCCGTCTCCATGCCGATGTTCTTGAACCACAGCGCAATCACTTCAGCCGTACCGCCGAAGATCGAAACGGTCAGCGCATACGGCAGGCCCACGCCCAGCGCACGGATCTCGGTTGGGAACAGTTCAGCTTTCACCACCGCGTTGATCGAGGTATAGCCGCTGACGATGATCAGCGCCGCCATGATCAGGAAGAACGCACCCCACCAGCTTTGGATGGTGTGCAGGGTGGTAAGGATTGGCACGGTGAACAGCGTGCCGAGGATGCCGAAGGCGATCAGGATCGGCCGGCGGCCAACCTTGTCCGACAGCCCGCCAACCAGCGGTTGCAGGCACATGAACAGGAACAGTGTGGCGGCCGAAATGGTGGTGGAGTCGGAGATGCTCATGCCCACCGTGTTCACCAGGTATTTCTGCATGTAGGTGGTGTAGGTGTAGAAGGCCAGGGTGCCGCCCATGGTCAGGCCGACCACGGTCATCACTTCCTTGGGGTGACGCATCAAGGTGCGCATTGCGCTTTCCTTGGCTTTTTCCTTTTTGGTGAACGACTCGGTTTCTTCCATGCCACGACGCAGGAACAACGCGACCACTGCGCACAGCGCGCCGATGGCGAACGGGATGCGCCAGCCCCAGGCATACAGCTGCTCGGTGGTCAGGGTTTGTTGCAACACGATCAACACGGCAAGGGCGATGAGCTGGCCGGAGATCAGGGTCACGTACTGGAAGCTGGAGAAGAAACCGCGACGCTCCTTGGTCGCCATCTCACTCAGGTAAGTGGCCGAGGTGCCGTACTCGCCACCGACCGACAGGCCCTGAAGCAAACGTGCAAATACCAGCAGGATCGGCGCGCCGATACCGATGGTGTCGTAGCCCGGCGTCAGCGCGATCAGCAGCGAGCCGAAGCACATCAGCAATACCGAGAACATCAGCGCAGCCTTGCGCCCTTTGTAGTCGGCATACAGGCCCATCAGCCAGCCACCGATCGGGCGCATGATAAAGCCCACGGCAAAGATGGCAGCGGTGTTCATCAACTGAGCGGTGGAGTCACCGGCGGGGAAGAAGGTCTTGGCGAAGTACAGCGAGAAAGCGGCGTAGACGTACCAGTCGTACCATTCGACCATATTGCCGACGGAGCCACTGAAGATCGATTTGATACGGCTGGTAGTGGTGCGCTCTTTAGCCGGCGCAGCCGCCGACCCCAGAGGCAGGGCGTTGGAGTTATCCATTGAAGGATCCTTCATCTAGTTGTTTTTATGGAGCCGCACTAACGCAGCCTGGTTTGGGCTATAGCAGGAGCTGTGCCAAACAGATGAAGGCCCGGAATAGAAGGGTTACAAGATTTTTTTGAGCGGAAAGTCGCTGATGATTATTGGGTGGTGAGCGGAAATCCGCTTATGGCTGCTGGCCTCATCGCAGGCAAGCCAGCTCCCACAGGAATGCGCATTCCAACTGTGGGAGCTGGCTTGCCTGCGATAGCGTCTTCGAAAACGCCATCGAAAATAGCTAAAGAAACATCTCCCGCACCAACCGATGCCGCTGCATCTTTTCATTCAAGGTACGGCGCGGCAGTTGCAGCTCGGCCAACACCGCCTTGATATCGCCTTTGTGCCGCGTCAACGCAGCCTTGAGGCAATGCGCTTCGAACGCTTCCTGTTGCGCCGCCAGGGATTGCCCGGCCTCGACGCCTTCCGGCTCAGGTTCACCCAGGCCCAGCACTTGGCGTTCGGCGACGTTGGCCAGCTCGCGCACATTGCCCGGCCAGTCGTGGCTGAGCAGGCGCCCCAGTTGCGCGCCGCTCAACGGCTCGACGTTGCGGCCCAGGCGCTCGGCGGCGCTTTGGGCGAAGTGGTCGAACAACAGCGGGATATCTTCGCGGCGCTCACGCAACGGCGGCAGGCGCAGTTGTGCGACGTTCAAACGGTACGCCAGGTCTTCGCGAAACCGCCCGGCGCGGGCCTCTTCGAGCAAGTCGGGCTTGGTGGCGGCAATGATGCGCAAGTCCACATGGATACTTTGGTTGGAGCCCAGCCGCTCCAGTTTTTGCTCTTGCAGCACCCGCAACAATTTGACCTGCTGGGCCAGCGGCATGCTTTCGATTTCATCCAGGAACAGCGTGCCGCCGTGGGCATATTCCAGCTTGCCGATGCGCTTGCCCTGGGCGCCGGTGAACGCGCCGCTTTCGTGGCCGAACAGCTCGGCTTCAAACAGCTGCTCGGGGATGGCCGCGCAGTTGAGCGCGACAAACGGCTTTTTTGCCCGTGGGCCAAAATCATGCAGGCAACGGGCGACCAGTTCCTTGCCGCTGCCGGTTTCGCCACGGATCAGCACATTGACCGGCAAGCTGGCCAGGTCCAGCACTTGCCGGCGCAGGGTCTGCAAACCGCGAGACACGCCGAGCAGGCTCGATTCCAGCTGCGCCCGATGGTCGGCCTGTTGATGCAGGCGACGGTTCTCCAGGATCAACCCGCGTTTATCCAAGGCGCGGCGCAGGCTGTTGAGCAGTGCGTCCGGGCTGAAGGGTTTTTCCAGAAAGTCGTAGGCACCGTCGCGCATGGCTTCCACGGCCATCGGTACATCGCCATGGCCGGTGAGCAAAATCACCGGTAAGTCGGCGTCACGCCGCTGCACTTCGGCCAGCAGCTCCAGGCCGCTGAGGCCGGGCATGCGCACGTCGCTCAAAATGACGCCAGGAAAGTCTTTGGGCAGCTGTGCCAGGCATTCTTCGGCGCGACTGAACAACTGCACTTCGAATCCCGACAGGCTCAACCACTGCTCGACGGCGGTGCGAATACTCGCCTCGTCATCCACCACAATCACTGCGTTCAACATAGGTCGGGTGTCTCCAGCGCGATGGGCAAGGTCAGGGTAAATACCGCGCCGTCGCCACGGTTACCGGCGAGCAGGCGCCCACCCAGTTCATGCACGATGGCATAGGACACGGCCAACCCCAAGCCAAGGCCGTCGCCCACGGGTTTGGTGGTGAAAAATGGATCGAACACGCTGTTCAAATGGGCTTCGGCAATCCCGCCGCCGCTGTCGCTGACGCTCAGTTGCCACAGCTGTTGGTCGGCGTGCAGGCGGATTTCCAGGCGTTTGCGCGGTTTGTCGGCCATGGCGTCCAGCGCATTGCGTAGCAGGTTGATCAGCACTTGCTCCAGGCGGATCGCGTCACCGCGCACCCAGGCGGGGCGGCTCAGGTCCAGCACCACACCAATGCTTTCATCGCGCAGGCGGGCGTCGAGCAGGTGCAAGGATTGGTCGACCACCGTGGCCAAATCCAGCCGTTCGCGCAGGCCGCTGGGGCTCTTGCGGGCGAAGGTCTTAAGGTGGCTGGTGAGCGCCGCCATGCGCGTGAGCATGTCGTCCAGCGGGGTGAGCGCCTTATAGGCATCGTCCACGCGGCCGTGATCGAGCAGCAGGCGCAAGGTCGCCAATTGCATGCGCTGGGTGGTCAGCGGCTGATTGATCTCATGGGCGAGGGCAGCGGACATTTGCCCCAAGGCCGCCAGCTTGGCCGACTGCACCAGGCCATCCTGCGCGGTGCGCAACGCCTGGGTGCGTTCTTCGACAAGCTGTTCAAGCTCCTCGCGGCTGCGTTGGCGCAAACGGGCCAGGCGCCAGCGTTGGTTCAGGAACAGCAGCAGGAACACCAGCGCCAGCCATGAACCGGCGGCGGCAAGGCCAGCGTTGCGTTGGTCTTCAAAGGCGAATTGCGGTTTGCGCAGCAAGTGCAAGGTCCAGCCTTCGGCTTTCAGCGGCAGGGATTCCCAGATGTAATTGGCGTTGCCGTCGGGGCCGTTGACACGCATCAGATGGCTGTTTTCGTCAAAACGCTGCAATGTCTGGGTGTCCAGCGGCTGCAGCTGTTTTTTGTCGTATTGGCGAGTTGCCTTGAGTTCGGCAAGGTCGCTCGCCGACAACGGACGCAAGTTGCGGAAACGCCAGCCCGGCTGATTGGCGATAAACACGATGCCACGCTCATCGCTGACCAGCAGCAGGTCATTACCTTGGGCCCATTCGCGCTCAAGTTCGGGGAACTCCAGCTTCACCACCATGGCGCCGAGGAACTGTTCGTGCTCATCGACCACGGCGCTGGAGAGGAAATAACCCGGAATGCCGGTGGTCACCCCCACCGCATAAAAACGCCCGGTTCCCTGGCTCAAGGTCTGGCTGAAATACGGGCGAAACGCGTAGTTGTGCCCGACATAACTGCTGGGCAGGTTCCAGTTGCTGGCGGCCACGGCCAGACCGTTACGGTCCATCAATTCCAGAGTGGAAGACTGCGCGGCACCGTTGATGCGTTCCAGCTTGCGGTTGAGCAAGTCCTGGGTGGCGGTGTCCAGCGGGGCTTTAAGGGCGCTGATCATTTCCGAATCCAGCGCCAGTACGGCGGGCAGGGCACGGTAACGTTCAATCAGGGTATGCAGTGAGTTGGCATAGAGCGCCAGTTGTTGATTGGCGCGAGCGGCGTCATCCACCAAGGCCTGGCGTTCGGCATGGCGGGTGGCCAAGGCGGCGGCCAGCACGGCGCCGGCGATGATCAACAGCGAGTAGAAAGTCAGTCGCAGGGGGCGAGGGATCACGATCATACGGTGATGAACAGGCGCGGTAAGGGGCAAGCACCATAGCATGAGCCGCCGCAAACTTGTGGCACGTGGAATTTCTGTGGGAGCAGGCAAGCCAGCTCCCACATGACCGAGTTCGCCATAAAAAAGGCGACTGGGCCGTGGGGCCGCAGTCGCCTTTTTCCTTGCGGGGAAGTGCTTACTGCACTTCGACCGCCAGGCTTTCACTGATCTTCTTCTGCCAGATGGCAGGACCGGTGATGTGTACGGATTCGCCCTTGCTGTCCACCGCAACGGTGACCGGCATGTCTTTGACGTCGAACTCGTAGATCGCTTCCATGCCCAGTTCGGCAAATGCGACAACGCGCGACTTCTTGATGGCTTGCGCCACCAGGTAAGCAGCGCCGCCCACGGCCATCAGGTACACGGCCTTGTGGTCCTTGATCGCTTCGATCGCAGTCGGGCCGCGCTCGGATTTGCCGATCATGCCCAACAGGCCGGTTTGCTCGAGGATCTGACGGGTGAACTTGTCCATCCGCGTGGCCGTGGTCGGGCCAGCCGGGCCAACCACTTCTTCGCGCACCGGATCAACCGGGCCGACGTAGTAGATGAAGCGACCCTTGAGGTCCACCGGCAGGGTTTCGCCCTTGTTGAGCATCTCGACCATACGCTTGTGAGCTGCGTCGCGGCCGGTGAGCATCTTGCCGTTGAGCAACACGGTTTCGCCCGGCTTCCAGCTTTGTACTTCTTCCGGGGTCAGGGTGTCGAGGTTGACGCGGCGGGCCGACGGGCCGGCTTCCCAGACGATTTCCGGGTAGGCGTCCAGCGGTGGTGCTTCCAGCGACGCCGGGCCTGAACCATCGAGCACAAAGTGTGCATGACGGGTGGCGGCGCAGTTGGGGATCATGCACACCGGCAGCGAGGCTGCGTGGGTCGGGTAGTCCATGATTTTCACGTCGAGCACGGTGGTCAGGCCACCCAGGCCCTGGGCGCCGATGCCCAGTTGGTTGACCTTCTCGAACAGCTCCAGGCGCATCTCTTCGATACGGTTCTGCGGGCCGCGCTTTTTCAGCTCGTGAATGTCGATGGACTCCATCAACACTTCCTTGGCCATTACCGCAGCTTTCTCGGCGGTGCCACCGATGCCGATGCCGAGCATGCCCGGTGGGCACCAGCCGGCGCCCATGGTCGGAACGGTCTTGAGCACCCAGTCGACGATCGAGTCGGACGGGTTGAGCATGGCCATTTTCGACTTGTTCTCGGAACCGCCGCCCTTGGCGGCCACGTCCACTTCCACGGTGTTACCCGGGACGATGGAGTAGTGGATTACGGCCGGAGTGTTGTCCTTGGTGTTTTTACGCGCACCGGCCGGGTCGGCCAGGATGGAAGCACGCAGGACGTTTTCCGGCAGGTTGTAGGCGCGACGCACGCCTTCGTTGATCATGTCGTCCAGGCCCATGGTGGCGCCGTCCCAACGCACGTCCATGCCCACGCGCACGAACACGGTAACAATACCGGTGTCCTGGCAGATCGGGCGATGGCCGGTGGCGCACATGCGCGAGTTGATCAGGATCTGGGCGATGGAGTCACGGGCTGCCGGCGATTCTTCACGCAGGTAGGCTTCGTGCATGGCCTGGATGAAGTCAACGGGGTGGTAGTAGGAAATGAATTGCAGGGCGTCGGCAACGCTCTGAATCAGGTCGTCTTGCTTGATCACGGTCATGAGTCGCGCTCCTCTATAAGGGAACATTCAATAAAGGTGGCTTCAGTGTTGCATCGGTCGGCTGAAACCACCTTTCCAAGGCACGCCACAGTGGTGCAAGGCGCGACGCTAAAAAGGCGCGGCAGTATAACCCGACGCGGTGGCCGATACACCCGACTATGGTCAAACTGTCGCAGGCATGATTCCCTGTGCCGGTCCCTTCTGATTGAGCCTTTATATGCCTGAACTGCACGTCGGCGAACGCCACTGGTCGGTAGCCACCGGCAGCAACCTGCTGGATGCCTTGAATCTGGCGGGTGTGGCTGTGCCCTACAGTTGCCGGGCGGGCAGTTGCCATGCGTGCCTGGTGCGTTGCCGGGGTGAGGTTGTGGATAAGCAGCCCGATGCCCTGAGCCCGGCGCAACGCCAGGACGGTTGGCGTCTGGCCTGCCAGTGTGAAGTTGTCGCAGATTTACAGGTTGAAGCATTTGACCCACTGCACGATGGTTTGCCCGCGCAAGTGGTGGGCGTCGACTGGTTGAGCCCCGAGGTACTGCGCCTGCGCCTGCAACCCGAACGTGGCTTGCGTTATCGGGCCGGGCAACATCTGGTGCTGTGGGCAGGTCAGGTAGCGCGCCCGTATTCGTTGGCCAGCTTGCCGCAGGAAGACCCGTTTTTGGAGTTTCACCTCGATTGCCGCCTGCCCGGCGAATTCAGCGATATTGCTCGGCAATTACAGGTGGGCGACAGCCTGCGCCTCGGCGAATTACGTGGCGGGGCACTGCAATACGATCCTGACTGGCAATCGCGGCCGCTGTGGCTGCTGGCATCCGGCACGGGGCTTGGGCCGTTATGGGGCGTGCTGCGCGAGGCACTGCGCCAGGATCACCAAGGCGCCATCCGCCTGATTCACCTGGCCCATGATGCCGATGGGCATTATCTGGCCGAACCCTTGGCGCAATTGGCCGCGCTGCACGCGAACCTGACTGTGGAGCTGTGGACGGCGGCTGAGTCGGCCCAGGCATTGGCGCAACTGCGGCTTGTTTCGCGGCAAACTCTGGCCTTACTCTGCGGGCACCCCGCCAATGTCGAAGCGTTTTCCAAACGCCTGTTCCTGGCGGGCTTGCCGCGCAATCAACTGCTGGCTGATATGTTCCTGCCGCGTGGTTGAGCGCTGACTTTTCCAGCCGCGAGATTCGCCATGACCGACGCCATCCTGCTGCAACGCGAAGGCGGGCTGCTGACCCTGCAGCTCAATCGCCCCGACAAGAAAAACGCCCTGACCCGCGCCATGTACACCCAACTGGCCGAGGCGTTGGAGCAGGCTGATGCGGACTCAGGTATCCGTGCGGTGCTGATCCAGGGCAGCAATGAGTGTTTTACCGCCGGCAACGACATAGCCGACTTCCTCGAACAGCCGCCCAGTGATCTGGACAGCCCGCCGTTTCACTTCATGAAAAGCCTGCTCAACTGCCGCAAGCCGGTGATCGCGGCGGTGGCGGGTGCGGCGGTCGGCATCGGTACGACCCTGTTGCTGCATTGCGATCTCGTCTATATCAGTCGCGATGCGCGCTTGCGTATGCCTTTCGTCAACCTGGGGCTGTGCCCGGAGTTTGGCTCCAGCCTGATCCTGCCTCGGCTGCTGGGGCATGCGAAAGCGGCTGAACTGTTGCTGTTGGGCGAAGGCTTTACCGGCGAGCAGGCGGCGGCGTGGGGCATTGCTACTGAGGCGATGGGTAGCGGTGAAGCGGCGCTGGTCAAGGCGCGGGAAGTTGCGCAGCGCTTTGAAACCCTGGCGCCGGGAGCGGTGCAGGTCAGCAAACAGTTGATGAAAAGTGTCGACCGTGAACAGTTGCGGCAGGTGATTGAGGTCGAGGGGGCGTTGTTTGTGCAGCGTTTGAAGTCACCGGAGGCGATTGCGGCGTTGTCGGGGTTTATTGCCCGGCGTTGATGACGCCATCGCAGGCAAGCCAGCTCCCACATTGGAATGCGGTCAACTGTGGGAGCTGGCTTGCCTGCGATGAGGCCCTTTAATTCAACAGATCTCCAGGCCTTTAAATACAAAAAGCCCCGCCATTCACATGGCAGGGCTTTTGTTTTTCAGCGTGTCACTCAGAACTGCGGGTCGCCCACGTGCAGGATCTTCATGCCATTGGTGCCACCGGTGGTGTGGTAGCTGTCGCCCTTGGTCAGGATGACCCAGTCGCCTTTCTCTACGACGCCACGCTTGACCAGTTCGTCGATTGCCTTCTGGCTCACTTCGTTAGGGGCCAACGAAGCTGGATCGAACGGAATGGTGTACACGCCACGGAACAACGCTGCGCGGGCCTGGGCTTCGCGGTGCGGGGTGAACGCGTAGATCGGTACCGACGAACGGATACGCGACATGATCAGCGGGGTGTAGCCACTTTCGGTCAGGGCAATGATCGCCTTGACGCCCGGGAAGTGGTTGGCGGTGTACATGGCCGCCAGGGCGATGCTCTGGTCGCAGCTTTCGAACACTTTGCCGATGCGGTGGCTGGAGGTCTTGCTGGTCGGGTGCTTTTCGGCACCGACGCAGATACGCGCCATGGCCTGTACGGCTTCCAGCGGGTAAGGGCCGGCAGCACTTTCAGCCGAGAGCATCACGGCGTCGGTGTAGTCGAGCACGGCGTTGGCCACGTCGGACACTTCGGCACGGGTTGGCATCGGGTTCTGGATCATCGACTCCATCATCTGGGTCGCTACGATCACGGCCTTGTTGTGACGGCGTGCGTGCAGGATGATCTTCTTCTGGATACCGATCAGCTCGGCGTCACCGATTTCCACGCCCAGGTCGCCACGGGCAACCATCACAGCGTCGGATGCATTGATCAGGGCATCGAGGGTTTCGTCATCGGCCACGGCTTCGGCACGTTCGATCTTCGCCACCAGCCAGGCAGTACCGCCGGCTTCGTCGCGCAGCTTACGGGCATATTCCATGTCGGCAGCGTCGCGTGGGAAGGACACGGCGAGGTAGTCCACTTCCATTTCGGCGGCGAGCTTGATGTCGGCCTTGTCTTTCTCAGTCAGGGCCGGCGCCGTCAGGCCACCGCCGCGACGGTTGATGCCTTTGTGATCGGACAACGGGCCACCGATGATCACGGTGCAGTTCAGCTCCGTCGAGGTGGCCGTGTCGACGCGCATCACCACGCGGCCGTCGTCCAGCAGCAGTTCGTCGCCGACGCCGCAGTCCTTGACCAGGTCCGGGTAGTCGATACCGACGACTTCCTGGTTGCCTTCGGTCAGCGAATGGCTGGTGGAGAAGGTGAACTTGTCACCGATCTTCAGCTCAATGCGCTTGTTGGCGAATTTGGCGATACGAATTTTCGGGCCTTGCAGGTCACCCAGCAGTGCCACAAAGCGGCCGTGCTTGGCGGCCAGGTCACGCACCAGCTTGGCGCGAGCCTTGTGCTCGTCCGGGGTGCCGTGGGAGAAGTTCAGACGGGCAACGTCCAAACCAGCCAGAATCAGCTGTTCGAGGACTTCCGGCGAGTTACTGGCCGGGCCAAGGGTGGCGACGATTTTGGTACGACGGACGGACATGCACAGACTCCTGAGTTCAAGCGCTGGGGAAGGCTACTATGCTCTTTGGTTGTAGTCATTGTTCGTTTGCACTACTTATCGAAGATTCGCTTGTTTTCGCTCCAATTGAATAGATGAACATCCTTGAAGATTTTCGACGCGGGGTCGATACACTGCTCAAGACAGGAGAACCCCCATGCGAATTTTGCTCATTGCTGCCCTGGCCGTCAGTGTTGTCGGCTGTACCCGCTGGTCGATGGACCATCATTTGAACAACGCTTACCGCGCCTATGGGGTGGGTGACTGCGAGCGTGTCACCCTGGAGTTGTCCCAGGTAGACCGCGAGAGCCGTACCCGTCGGTATGTGCAACCGGAAGTTTCGATGCTGCGCGGGCAATGCCTGGAGCGCCAGAAGCTGTTCGTCGATGCGGTGCAAACCTACCAGTTCATCATCAATCAGTACCCGTCCAGCGAGTACGCCTATCGTGCCCGTGCTCGGCTCGACACCCTGCAGCAACTGGGCCATTACTCCGGCGCGAGTGTCGCGCAGCCACGGCCCGCATCACTTTGATGATATTTGTCATTCCATAGCTGGCCCGTCGCCAGTCTTAAGCTATTCTTTGAATGTCTGTTTGTACAAGTTTATGTTCAATCGGATGGATTGCTTGGGATTGGCAGTTGTAAGGCGATCAAGCGCACGCTGGATTCGCACCAATTTCCAGGGAGAGCGAACATTCAGTGTTCGTTCCGAATAACTGGCGCGGCCACTGATCTGGCCAATGGATGGCGATTTCATCATGTTTACCGACCGAAGGATTGAGCGGCATCAGCTGTCTGGTTTCTTGAAAGTGTTCAACCGGCTGACGGATAAGCCTATTGGCTACTTGGGGAACGTGTCCGAAGATGGGCTGATGTTGATCAGCCAATTACCCATGATGGTTGACGTGGCGTTTGAACTGCGTTTGAAAATCCCTCTGGCAGACGGTGATTTCCAGGCAATTGACCTCACAGCGATGTGCTTGTGGAGCCACGAAGATGTTAACCCGCAGCACTATGACTCAGGGTTTCGCGTGGTCGAAGCGCCTGAGGCATACGGGCACTTGATAAGTGCCTTGTATCATTACTTCACCTTTGATCCTCTGCAGGCTTCCGCCTAGACGTTGCGCGCTGTCGACCCGGCTCGGACGTGGTTAGCCGAGCTTGTGGTCGTGTGCTTGAGTCATAAAACACCGGCCTTTTTCCAGCCCAGATAGCGCGTCACCAGTGCAGCCCCCAGCCCCGAAGGTGGCGTATCCAGCACCGACAAACCGTGGGCACTCAAGCGCTCATGCAGATCGTTTCTCTTGTTGAGATAGTCGACAGTCCCGCAGTAGGCCAGCGCTTCAGGCAAGGTTTGAACCGGGGCCTGGCGCAGTTGGTCGAGTATGTCTTCGCGCAGGCTGGCGACCAGCACCCGATGTTGCCGGCTGATGCGCTTAACGGCTGCGAGTAACTCCTCATCATCTTCATCGCGAAGATTGGTCACCACGATCACTAATGCCCGACGTTTCTGTCGGGCCAGTAATTGGCTGGCGGCGGCTGCATAATCGGCAGTGCGTCGGGTGGTGTCGAGGTCGTAAACGGCATTGAGTAATACGTTCAGTTGGCCGCTGCCTTTGACGGGTGCCAGGTAGCGTGGCTGGTCACAGGCAAAGGTGCACAGACCCACCGCATCGCCTTGGCGCAAGGCGACGTAACTGAGTAACAGGCAGGCATTGAGGGCGTGGTCGAAGTGAGCGAGCTCCGCGTCCTGGCTGCGCATGCGCCGGCCGCAATCGAGCATGAGCACTATCTGCTGGTCGCGTTCGTCCTGATATTCCCGGGCGATGGGCGTGCGCTGGCGCGCGGTGGCCTTCCAGTCGATCTGTCGCAGGCTGTCGCCTTCGCGAAACTCGCGCAACTGATGAAACTCCAGCCCCAACCCGCGTCGTGGGTGCTGGCGAACCCCTAATTGGCTCAACCAACTGTCCACGCCCAGCAGTTGTGCGCCGTACAAACGGGCAAAGTCAGGGTAGACCCGCGTTGTATCCCGGGCTGCAACAAAACGCCTCGCAGACCACAACCCGAAAGGGCTGGGCAGGTGAATCTCACTGCGACTGAAACTGAAGTGGCCGCGCCGCAAGGGCCGCACTCGATAGCCCAGTTCGCTTCGCTGGCCCGGGAGAAGCTCGATGGACTGCGGCATATTCTCCACGCTCAGGCCGTCAGGTGCGTGGTCAAATACCTGCACGGTCAGCGGCTGCGGGTAGTCATGTTCAAGGGTCAGGCGTACCTCACCCCAGCGGCCCAGGGCCAGGCTGCCGGGCATCTGCCGTTGCACCCGTGGGCAGGGAAGGCGCCGCAGGCGCAGGGCGTCCAGCAGTGCCAATAGAAACAGCGCCAGCAGCAGGCCCCACGCCACTGAATGCAGCGTGTCGGGCACTTTGAGCTGGAGCGCTGTAGCCGCGCCCAAGAGGATGTTCAAACCCGAGAGGACGCCGAGCCAGATCAGCAGCAGACGAGTTGGCTTCATGGTCGGGTCATTGCCGAGGTGCCGAAATCTGGTCCAGCAGTTGCTTGAGCACCTGATCCACTTCCAGCCCGTCAATGTCCAATTCGGGGGCAATACGCACGCGATGGCGCAGCACCGCCAAGGCGCAGCCCTTGATATCGTCCGGGGTAATAAACTCGCCGCCGCGTAGCAAGGCCCGGGCGCGGGCGCCGCGAACCAGGGCGATGGAGGCACGCGGGCCTGCACCGATGGTCAGCCCCGGCCAACTGCGAGTGGCGCGGGCCAGGCGCACGGCGTAGTCGAGTACTTGCTCATCCAGCGGCAGTTCGCTGGCAATTTGCTGCAACTGCAACACGTCCTCTGCCTGCAGCACCGTGCGCAGTGGCTGCACATCCAGCATGTCGGCCCTGGAGGAGCGGGTGACTTCGCGGACCATCTCCAGCTCCTGCTGCGCATCGGGGTAGTCCATGCGTACTTTGAGCATGAACCGGTCCAGCTCGGCCTCGGGCAGGGGGTACGTGCCTTCCTGTTCGATGGGGTTCTGGGTCGCGAGCACCATGAACGGTTGGCCAATGGGCAGCGCTTCGCCCTCGAGGGTGACTTGGCGTTCCTGCATGGCCTCAAGCAGGGCGGCCTGGGTCTTGGCGGGGGCGCGGTTGATTTCATCGGCCAGCAACAGGTGGGTGAACAGCGGCCCCTTGCGCAGCTTGAACTGCTCACTGTGCAGGTCGTACACCGCGTGGCCGGTGACATCGCTGGGCATCAGGTCCGGGGTGAACTGAATACGTGCAAAGTCGCCACCAAAACAGCGTGCCAACGCGCGAACCAACAGGGTTTTGCCTAGGCCCGGTACACCTTCGAGCAGTATGTGGCCACCTGCGATCAATGCGGTCAGCACGTCGTCGATCACCTGGTCCTGGCCAATCACCGCCTTACGCAGTTCAACACGCAGAGCCTGTGCCTGCTGGCTGGCCTTTTGAAGGCTTTCGGCAGTCGGGGCGGTGGCTGATGGAAATTCGCTCATAGGGCATTCCTGAGGGTTTGCAGGCTCGCCACCTGACGGCTGAAATCGGCGCTGGTGAGCCGTTTTGCCGGGAGTGGGTCGAGGGCCTGGCGGATGACGTGGGAGGGTTGGCGCGTCAGGCGTTCGAGGACCTGCCATTGTTCGTCGCTGTCGAGGTGTTCAAAGCCTGGGTGGCGTCGTCGTGCAGCCCGCTGGATATCACGCTGCAAGGCGTGCAGCAGCGTGCCTTGGCCACTGCGGCGCAGCAGGAAGTCGGCACTGGCCTTCAAATGTTCCTGTAACTGGCGACGTGCCTTTGGCGCGGGCGCCTGGGTCGGCCCCTGGCGCATGCCGGCGTGCCAGAGTGCCAGGGCAATCAGTGCGCAGAGCGCCACTAACGCCTGGGGGAAGTTGCGCATTAGCAGGGTGAGCAGATCGTCTACGTCGCTGTTGAACAGCAGTGTTACATCCGTCCCCCGGTTGAGATACCACAACAGCCAGGCGTTATCGTGTTTGCCGATGCCTGGGGTTTTCCACAAGTCGCTGTCGGTTACAACCGTTACGGTGCCTTGACCGAAGTTGCGTTGCATCAAATGGCTGGACTTGCCGCTGTTGGCGGAGAACTGCGCCAGGTGTCTGGGGTCGGTGAGGTTGAAGTCGGTATCGAAGCTGAAATAGGTCGGGGCGGTCTCATTGTCGACGTAGAGCTTGGTCAGGTCCGGTACTTTCTTTTTGCGTGGGGAAGCAGGCTCGTCAAGGCCCTCGCTGAGTGTCTGGTGGAAGCCCAACTGATCCAGCAGCAGGTCGCCGCTTTTACCGGTTTCCTCATCCCAAAGCGCTTCGGCAACCAGCAGCAAATGGCCACCGGATTTTGCCCAGTCCAGCAGTTGCTCAGCCTGGCGCGGGGTCATGTTGCTGCGCTCGCCCAGCAATACCAGGCTATGCCCCTTGGCTGGCTGGTCGGCCAGGTGCTCAAGGCTGTTGGCGTGTTCCACGGCCAGGCCCTGCTGGCGCAGGAAGTATTCAGCCGCCAGGTAGGGGTTGGCGATGGCTTGTGGCGATGGGCCGCGATCGACTATTTCGTCGTAGGGGATCGCCTTGTGCCAAACATAAAGCCCACCTGCTCCAAGCACACAGGCCAGCAGCAGGCCGACCCACAGCATGGGGCGGTTCATTGGGCGGCTCCCGTACTGAACAGGGCGCGCCAATCGCGGCACAGTTGCTGTTGTACCAAAGCCGGCGGCAGGCGGTGGCCATAGGCGAGGTTTTGCCAGTGGTGTGTCAGTGCATCACTGAAGGCCAGCAGTTGTGGCTGTTGCAGTTGGTGGATGCGCTCCAGGACCTGGCCTTCGGTATCGGCGCTTTTCAGGGGCAGGTTGAAGTCGTGCAGCAGTCGGTTGAGCAGGCCGCGATACAGCAGGCCGAGAGCTTCCCTGGGGTGGGTGGACCACAGCTGTTCGGCGGTGCTGGCAATGTCGTCAGGCAAGGTCTCGCTGCCCAACGCCAGGCCGAACAATTGTGCAGGGGCCGCTTTGGCGGTTTTGGCTTTGGCTGGCCCGCGTCGACTGACGAAGGTGTGCAGCCACTCCCGATAGCGCCAGACAACTAGCGCGAGGCCAGTCGCCAGCAGGCCCCAGAGCAGTACCTCCAGGCCGAGGGCGGCGTTTTTGAAGGTATTGCTGTTGAATCCGTCCAGTAGCGCCTGAAGCCAGGCCGGAAGTTTACCGTCACCCTTTACCTTGTGTTGCGCGGCGTTTTTTTCGTCGCCAAAACGGTAGCGAGTGACGGTTTCCGGGTGCTTGAACGGGGGGCTGTCCAGCAGCGCCTTGATCGATTGGCTGGCGGCCTGGGTGGTGACTTGTTTGGCCGGTCCGGGCTCGTCCGCCATGACGGGGCGGCTGAATGGCACGAGCATCAGCCCAGCCACCAGCAGCAACGTTGCGACGCTGCTCAGGCGTTGGCGTAATCGGCGGAACACCAGTTCAAGGTCCCAGGCTTCCAGCACGGTGCGGCGGTTGAGGTACAGGCTGAAGCCGCAAGCGACATAAATGGGCTCCCAGAACACCAGAATCAGTGCGTAGAAGGCGTTACTCAAATGCTCCAGCCACAACCCTTCCGAGCCGCTTGCCAGTGCCAGCCGTTGCCAGTCCCAATCGAGTTCCAGTTGCTGCGGGATGAACAGGTAAAACAGTGCCATGCAACCGAACCACAGGCCGATTTCCATATGCACGCCAATGGTGGTCAGCCAGCGTGCGGCGCCGGCGTTGCGTTGCAGCAGCACCCCCAGGCGTATTTGACGGGCATTGCCATCCAGGCCTTCAAGCTGGCTCACCGGCATCACAAAGCTGCGGCTCAGGCTCAGTCGCCTCCAGGTCAGGCTGGCCAGCAGTTGGCCTTTGAGCAGGCGCGGCCACTGGCGCACAGCCTGCTTGAGGCTGGGTGTCTCGCCAAACAAGGCCTTGGAGAGGATGTACAGTGGCAAGCGGTCAAAGGCCGGTTTTAACCACCAGAACACAAACATGGCCATGGACGGGTATCGCCACAGCAGCACGGTCAGCAAAATGAATATCGGCAACGTCACCATTGCCCAACTGCTCATTAACAGCAGTCGATGTTCCTGGGCCATCAGTACGCCCAGGTCCATGGCTTCCCAGGAGGTGCGGGGCCGAATTACCACGCTGGCCTCACTCAGGCGCATGGTGAGTACGTCCAGCAAGCGTGAGGTAGGCGGCAACCAGCAGCCACAGCCCGGCGCCCGTTGAGTATTTGATCCAGGGCGTGATCGTGGTGGAGGAAGACCAATAGGCTTCAATAAACGCCGCGATCAGCAGCAATAGCATGACGCCGCAAAGCATCCGCACGCTTGTGCGTGCCGCCAGCCGCAGGGATTCGCCGCGAGTCAGGTGCCCGGGAGCAATCACCGCCCAGCCCAATTGCAAGCCTGCCGCCCCGGCCAGGGCGATGGCCGTGAGTTCGAAAGCACCGTGGCCGATGACAAACGACCAGAAGGTCTGGCCATAGCCGATCTCGGTGAGGTGGCCGGAGATGGCGCCGATGATCAGGCCGTTGAAAATCAGAAAGAACACGCTGCCCAAACCAAATAGCAAACCGGCGGCAAAGGTCTGGAAGGCAATCCCGATGTTGTGCATCACGTAGTAGCCGAACATCATCCAGTCTTCACTGGAAGCGCGGTCGGCGGCACGCCCCAGGTGGCCAGCATCCGGGTCATACATGCTGTGCATTTCGGCGACCTGCGCGGGGCTCACGATGCTGTAGATAAGGTCTGGAAACAGGTAGACCAGCAACGCAACGCCCACCAGGCTGCCGAAGAACAGCACGCCGGCGATTAACACGAAACGCCATTGTTCGCGCACCAGGCGCGGGAAGCCCGCCAGGATGAAACCCAGTACATTCGCGCCCAATTGGCTGCGGTGGCGATACAACTGCTGGTGGCCCCGCAACGCCAGTTGTTGCAGGGGATCTATCAGATAGCTGCTGTAGCCACGCTCCTGGGCCAGGGCGAGGTGCTGGCACAGGCGTCGATAATGGTGGGGGAAGTCAGACATATCGCTGGCCTTGGCCTTGCCTTGCTCCAACTGTATGAGTTGTGCGGTGAAGGCTTGCCACTGCGGCTGATGGCGGCTCTCGAACAGGCTCTGCTTCATGCTGGCCCCACTAAGCCGCGCGCCACGCCATTGAGTTGTTCTACCGCGCGAGCCGGCGATACGTGTAACGGCGTTGCCAGGATGGACGCCAGTTCGTGCACCCGATCGGCGGACAACTCACTTTGGCGTTCAGCGAAACCCAGTATGGCGCGTTGTTCGCTCAGCTCCAGCGTGAAGGGCAGGCGCAGGGCGGCGGCTTGAGGCACCTTGGGGCGCGCCAGTGGCTGTTCGCGGTAGACCACCAGGGTGCCCGCAGCGAGGTCGCCGAGCCGTTTGAAGTGAGGGTGTTGCAGGCAACTGATGGCGCCGAGGAAGTAGCCCAAAGGCAGCATGTCGACAAAGCGCAGCAGGTTGCGGATGAGTGAAGCTGGCCAGCCAATGGGTGTGCCGTCGTCCTGAATGACGCGCAAGCCCATGACCTGCTTGCCCGGAGAGCAGCCCTGGTTAAGGACTTCGAACAGCACCATGTACCACCAACTGATCAGGAACAGCAGCAGCGAGCCCAAGCCAATACCGATATTGCCAAGCAACGCCAGCGGCACGAGCAGGATACCCATGATCAGGCCGCGCAGTCCCAGGTCGAAAGCAAAAGCCAGTGCGCGTGGCATCAGGCCGGCCGGGCGCAAGGGCAAGTCTATGCCCTCGGGGGTCTCGATCGGGTAGTGGGTATCCAATGGAACTGATGGCATCGCGATCCTTGGCAGTGCGGGCGGCTTGAAGACACGGATGCTAGCAGTGTCGACGGTGGAAGCAACCTTTCAAGGTTTTGCTGGATGTTTGTACAGTAATCTATCGCTGGCCCCGAGTGCCTTGCAGCGCCTAGACTTTGTCGATCTTCAGCACAGGAACAGCCCGTGACTACCATTTTCTGGTACGACTATGAAACTACCGGTATCAACCCCCGCAGCGATCGCCCGTTGCAGGTTGCCGGTATTCGTACCGACCTCGAGCTCAACGAGGTCGGCCCGCCGGTCAACCTTTATTGCCAGCCAAGCGACGATATCCTGCCGCACCCGGCTGCCTGCGCCATAACCGGTATCACCCCTGGCATTCTGGCGGAAAAAGGCCTGGCCGAAGCCGACTTCATGACCCGCGTGCACGCCGAGCTGGCTGCGCCTGGAACCTGTGGTGCCGGTTACAACACGTTGCGCTTTGACGATGAAATGACGCGCTACAGCCTGTACCGCAACTTTTTTGATCCGTATGCCCGTGAGTGGCAGGGGGGCAATAGTCGTTGGGACTTGATCGATGTGGTTCGCACGGCTTACGCACTGCGCCCCGAAGGCATTGAGTGGCCGCAGCAGGACGGGCGTGTCACCCTCAAGCTGGAGCGTTTGACCCAAGCCAATGGCATCGACCATGGCCATGCTCACGATGCCCTGTCGGACGTGCGAGCCACCATAGCCCTGGCGCGGCTGATCCGCGACAAGCAGCCAAAGTTGTATGACTGGCTGTTTCAACTGCGCAGCAAGCAGCGGGTGATGGATCAGATCCGCCTGTTGCAGCCCATGGTGCATATTTCCGGGCGTTTCTCCGCCGAGCGTCATTACCTGGGTGTGGTACTGCCCCTGGCCTGGCACCCGCGCAATCGCAATGCGTTGATTGTCTGTGACCTTGGTCTCGACCCGCAGGGTTTGCTCGACCTGGACGCCGAAACCTTACGCCAGCGGCTTTACACGCGCCGTGATGAGTTGGCGCAAGGTGAGTTGCCAGTGCCGCTCAAGTTGTTGCATATCAACCGCTGCCCGGTGGTCGCGCCATTGAATGTGCTGCGCGCACAGGATCGCGAACGCCTGAACTTCGATATGGACGTGTGCCAGGCGCGGGCGCTGCGACTAACTGACGCACAGGAAGTTTGGCGCGACAAGTTGGCAGCCATTTATGCCGAGGAAGACTTTGCACCGAGCACAGACCCGGAGCAGCAGCTCTATGACGGTTTTATCGGTGACCGCGACCGACGGTTATGCGAACAAGTCCGTGTGGCTGAACCGTCACAGTTGGCACGTCAGCAGTGGCCTTTCGATGATCATCGATTGCCGGAATTATTATTCCGTTACCGTGCGCGTAACTTTCCTGACACCTTGGACAACGATGAGCAACAACGCTGGAAACTTTTCTGTCAGCAACGTTTGTCGAGCCCGGAGTGGGGCGCACCCAATACCCTGTTGGCATTTAAGCAGGCACGTGAGGAGTTGGCTGTTAGTGCTACAGCGTTTCAGCGCCAGGTGCTCGATGAATGGCAAGAGTATGCCGACTCTTTAGCCGCTCGCCTGGGCTTGTAGTCAGGCACTTGCAAAATATTCGGACAATAAAAAACGCCAGCAAGCTGGCGTTTTTATTGTGTTGCATATCAGGCAGAAGCCCGATCAGGCTTAGCCCAGCAGGGTAGCCCAACCTTCTACCACGTCGCCGCCCCACTTGGCTTTCCACTCTTTCAGAGTCTTGTGGTTGCCACCTTTGGTTTCAATCACTTCGCCGTTGTGCGGGTTTTTGTACTGCTTGACCTTGCGAGCACGCTTGGTGCCGGTAGTTTTCACAGCGCCACGTGGTGCTTTAACTTTGGATTCCGGATCCAGCAGCGCGATGATGTCACGCAGGGATTTGGAGTACTCACCCATCAGGGTGCGCAGTTTGCCTTCGAATTCCAGCTCGGTTTGCAGCTTGTCGTCTTGTGACAGGTTCTTCAAACGGGCTTGCAGTTCTTTGATAGCTTCTTCGGTGGCGCGGTATTCGTTGATCAGGGACATGTGGACTACCTTATGTAGAGCGCTGATTGACAGTGAGTGGCCTAATAATAGTCAGGCAATTTCCCCAAGTAAACATTTAAGAAGGCATTTATGTGAATTACGTTGAATGTTTGTGGCAATGCTATGCAATCGAGTTAATTAATAGGTGGTAGGTGTAAAAATAATTCTGTTTATTTTGCATAACTGTCTGAGCCTCGGAAGGGCGTTCATATAGCGGCGGTAAAACCTTACGCTATTAAGGGGTGTCGCCAGGACCGGGCGACAGAATAAGGTGCAAGGAGTACTGCAGTTTTTCTGCGTAATCGCTAGAATGGCGGCCTTTGCGAAGTTCTGGAGTTTCCCCCTAATGCGCACTTTTCGGCTGGTGATTGCTTGCCCGGACCGGGTTGGTATCGTTGCCAAAGTCAGTAACTTTCTGGCCTCCCACAACGGCTGGATCACCGAGGCGAGCCATCACTCGGACGATCTCAGTGGTTGGTTTTTCATGCGTCATGAGATACGTGCCGACACGCTGCCCTTCGGCCTCGAAGCGTTTCGCGAGGCGTTTGCGCCGATCGCTGAAGAGTTTTCGATGACCTGGCATATCACCGACACCGAGCAGAAAAAACGTGTCGTGCTGATGGCCAGCCGTGAATCCCACTGCCTGGCCGACTTGCTGCACCGTTGGCACAGCGATGAGCTGGACTGTGAGATCGCCTGTGTGATTTCCAACCATGATGACCTGCGCAGCATGGTCGAATGGCATGGCATCCCGTACTACCACGTGCCGGTCAACCCACAGGACAAGGAACCGGCATTCGCCGAAGTCTCCCGCCTGGTCAAGCAGCACGAAGCCGATGTAGTCGTGCTGGCGCGCTACATGCAAATCCTGCCGCCGGAACTGTGCAGCGAATATGCCGGTCGAGTGATCAACATTCACCACAGCTTCCTGCCATCGTTTGTGGGTGCCAAGCCGTATCACCAGGCCTCCCTGCGCGGTGTGAAGTTGATTGGCGCAACGTGCCACTATGTCACCGAGGAGCTCGACGCCGGCCCGATCATCGAGCAGGACGTAGTGCGCGTCAGCCACAGCGACAGCATTGAAGACATGGTGCGTTTCGGCCGTGACGTCGAGAAGATGGTGCTGGCCCGTGGCCTGCGTTACCACTTGGAAGATCGCGTGCTGGTACACGGCAACAAGACTGTGGTGTTCTGACAGCCGCGTTTAAGTTGAAGAAAAAAGGGCCTGGGCGTTAAATCGTCCCAGGCCCTTTTTTTGTCCGCCATGAAGGATTAAGCGATGAGCGATCCACTCGATAAAGCCACCTCCAAGGCCCCAGCGACGCTGGGCGAAGGGTGTTTGAGCCGTTTTGACCCGGATGACCTGGACGCGGAGGACGGCACCGAGTTTCCCGGTGCCGCCGAGCTGTGGCGGCAGGAGCACACTAAAACCGATCCCGAGCAAGCCTAGCGGTCCGCCGCCTTAACGCTCGGCGGGCGCAGGGATCAGATCCGGAAGCTGCCCACCAGCTGTTTCAAGCGTGCGGCCTGTTGTTCCAGGTCGGTACAGGCGCGCAGGGTTGATTGCAGGTTTTCCACACCTTCCTGGTTGAGGGTGTTGATCTCGGTGATGTCCATGTTGATCGACTCCACCACCGAAGTCTGTTCCTCGGTGGCGGTGGCCACGGACTGGTTCATCCCGTCGATCTCGCCAATGCGTTGGGTCACGCTGTTGAGACGCTCGCCGGCCAGGTTGGCGATCTCGACGCTCTCCAGGCTATGGCGTTGGCTTTCACTCATGGTGCTGACCGAATCCCGGGCGCCGACCTGCAACTCTTCAATCATCTTTTGCACTTGTTGCGCCGATTCCTGAGTGCGATGTGCCAGGTTGCGCACCTCATCGGCCACCACCGCAAACCCGCGACCAGCTTCACCTGCACGTGCCGCTTCGATGGCGGCGTTCAGCGCCAGCAGGTTGGTTTGCTGGGAGATGCTGGTGATCACTTCCAGAATCTGCCCGATGTTCACGGTCTTGCTGTTGAGCGCTTCGATATTGCTGCTGGAGGCGCTGATCATCTCGGACAGTTGGTTCATTGCCTTGATATTACGCTCGACCACTTGCTGGCCGTCCTCGGCCAAGTGCCGGGCATCGCTGGCCTGATGGGAAGCCTGCGCGGCGTTACGTGCAATTTCTTGCGCAGCAGCGCCCAGTTCGTTGATGGCGGCGGCCACGCTGTTGGTGCGGTTGGCCTGCTCGTCAGAGTTGACCATCGACGAGTTGGAAGCGCTGACCACTCGCAGGGCCACTTCATTGACCTGCTCGGTGGCCGAGGACACTTCGCGAATCGAGGTGTGAATGCGCTCCACGAAGCGATTGAAAGCATTACCCAGCGTGCCGAACTCGTCGTGATTCTGGATGTTCAGGCGGCGGGTCAGGTCACCTTCGCCATCGGCGATGTCCTGCATGGCGCGGGTCATCACGTGCAGGGGTTGCAGCAGTACTCGGATCAGCATGCCGAGCAGCGCGATGATGATCACAACCGCAATGATCGTGGCGATAACGGCCGAGGTGCGAAATTTGCTGAGCATGGCGAAGGATTTATCTTTATCCACCGAAATACCCAGGTACCAGTTCACCGACGGCAGGCCTTTGATGGGGGTGAAGGTCACGATGTTGTCTTTGCCATTGGCTTCGACTTCGCTGAAATCACCACTGATCTTCGGGGTGTTTTTCGGGTACATGTCGGCCAGCGTCTTCATCACCAGGTTCTTGTCCGGGTGCACCAGCACTTTGCCGTCAGCGCTGACCAGGAACGCGTAGCCCATGCCGCCGAAGTTCAGCGCGCCGATGTTATCCACCAGCGTTTGCAGGCTCAGGTCGCCGCCGACCACGCCGATGCTTTGCCCCGCCTTGGCGCTGGGGGTAGCGACGGAAATGATCAACTGGCCGGTCGCTGCGTCGATGTAAGGTTCGGTCAGGGTTGAGCCGTTACTGCTTTGGGCGCCTTTGTACCAAGGGCGCACCCGTGGGTCGAAACCGTCCGGCATCTTGGTGTCGGGGCGGATGGTGAAGGCGCCTTTGCTGTCGCCCACGTAGGTGGCCATGAACGAGGATGTCAGGGTTTTCTGCTCGAGCAGGCCAGCAACTACGGCGGGTTCAGGGTTGATCGCGATGTTCTGTGCGGCGTTTTCGACCAGGGCAATACGCCCGGTGAGCCAGGTTTGAATGTTGCTGGCGGTGACATCGCCCATTTCATGCAGGTAATTATTGAGGTCGTCGCGAATCGCGTTGCGTTGCAGGTAGTCGTTGTAGAGGGTAAACAGTGCAAAAGCGGCGATGACGATAAGGGAGGCTGCAAGCAGGATTTTGTGGCTGAAGCGCAGGTTTTTATTCATGGCTTGTAGGGTCCGCTAAGGTCTTAATATCCGAAGCGCGTCCTTGTAGGATGCGCAAAATGACAGCGTCAAAAAAGGTGTGATACTGCTTGTGATAATTCCGGTGGTCCCTGTGAGAACTATCTGACCTATTTTTAGACTTTGTGGGTCTTACCTCTGTCTGTATCGACCTGACGGCACTAAAGATTAACCAAAGGTGACGAAATGCCTGATTCCTCGCAACTCCTTATCGGCGCCGGCCTGGACGGCCAGCCCATCGCCCAGGCCATGCGCTTGGCCAACCGTCACGGGTTGATTGCCGGCGCGACCGGCACAGGTAAAACCGTCACGTTGCAGCGCTTGGCGGAAGCCTTCAGCGATGCGGGTGTGGCCGTGTTTGCCGCTGATATCAAGGGTGACTTGTGCGGCCTTGGCGCTGCGGCCAACCCTCAAGGCAAGGTGGCCGAGCGCATTGCGGGCATGCCCTTCCTCAATTACAGCGCGAAGGCGTATCCGGTAACACTGTGGGATATCCACGGGCAGTCCGGTCATCCGCTTCGCACCACCATCAGCGAAATGGGGCCGTTGCTGCTTGGCAGCCTGCTGGAACTCACTGACAGCCAGCAATCGGCGCTCTATGCGACTTTCAAGGTGGCCGACCGCGAAGGCCTGTTGCTGCTGGACCTCAAAGACCTCAAGGCCTTGCTCAACCACTTGCGTTATCACCCGGAACTGCTGGGCGACGACGCGGCGCTGATGACCACCGGTTCCAGCCAGGCGCTGTTGCGGCGTTTGGCGGTGCTGGAGCAGCAGGGCGCCGAAGCCTTGTTTGGCGAGCCTGCCCTGCAGCTTGAAGATATCTTGCAGCCTGCCGGCGATGGTCGTGGGCGCATTCACCTGCTGGACGCGAGCCGCTTGGTGCACGAGGCGCCCAAGGTCTATGCGACCTTCCTGCTGTGGCTGTTGGCCGAGTTGTTCGAACAACTGCCGGAGCGTGGCGATGCCGATAAACCGTTGCTGGCGCTGTTTTTCGACGAGGCGCATTTATTGTTCGCCGATACGCCCAAGGCATTGCAGGATCGCCTGGAACAAGTGGTGCGTTTGATCCGTTCCAAGGGCGTGGGTGTGTACTTTGTCACTCAATCCCCAGGGGATTTGCCTGACACGGTATTGGCGCAACTGGGCTTGCGTATCCAGCATGGCTTGCGGGCGTTCACCACCAAAGAGCAGAAATCCCTGCGTGCGGTGGCGGACGGTTTTCGCCCCAACCCGGCGTTCGATACCTTGTCGGTACTGACTGAGTTGGGCACCGGTGAGGCATTGGTGGGGGCGTTGCAGGAAAAGGGCACGCCGGAAGTGGTCCAGCGCGTGCTGGTGGCGCCGCCGCAATCGCGGATCGGGCCGCTCAGCGAAGCCGAGCGTGCTGCGATCATCGCCAGTTCGCCTTTATTGGGGCGCTACGACAAGCCAATTGACCGTGAGTCGGCCTACGAGGTGCTGATGGCGCGCAAGGAGCTTGGCCCGACCGAGGAGGCCAAACCGGCCGCCGAAGAGCCGAGCTTTACCGACAAGGCCGGAGCGTTCCTGGGGACTACAGCAGGTAAGGCGCTCAAATCCGCCATGCAACAGGCGGCCAATCAAATGGGACGGCAGTTGGTGCGCGGGTTGTTGGGCTCGTTGCTGGGCGGCAGTAAACGCAAGTAGCGGTTCAGGGCTTGGGCCTGGCGTGGGCGGCCAACCGCTCCAACGCTGCGCGCAGGCCCGGATCGCTGATGCCGTCGGCCGTGGCTTGAATGGTTTCGGCCGCGTTCTGCGACAGGTCCATGGTGTGGCCCACTGCACCTTGCTGCACGGTGGGCGGCTGCACCTTGAACTGGATGCGGGTCAGGCTGGCAAACTCTTCAAATGCCATTAATTGCCGCTGCAAGCGTTTTTGCTGGTAGCGCAGGCGGGTGGCCCAATGCCCGTCGGTGACAATTAACAGTAAATTGCCTTCGCGCCACGACGCCACATGACAATGTTCGCGGGCGGCAGGTTGCAGTTGGCTTTCTACAAGGCGTTGCAAATGGCCCAAGCGTTGCGCGTGGCCGAAGATGGCTTTCAACGGTTTGGCTTCGCGGAGCAACACGCTGGGCGCGCGGGCTGTAAGTGGGCGAAACGCCATGTTTAGACACCTTAAGTAACAGAGCCGCCATCTTAGCAGAAAGCGCCTGTGCGGCCCCAGGCAAAGCGATAGCAGGGCAATGCGAGTGAAATCAATAGGTAACTTCTGCGCTTGATGGGTTGAAGTTCCAGCAAAAGCCCTTATTTTAAACAGGCCCTCTCACAGCGCCATGCCAGCATCGGGGAATAACGCCACTTTCCTCACCCACGATTCCGGGTAGAATGCGCGTTCGCATGCGGCCGTGAGGGCTGCTCGGGCCACTCACGGTGCGCCCTCCATCCCTATGTGTGGAAGAACCTGCCGATATGTTTGCGCCTTTGTTAAAGAAACTTTTTGGAAGCAAGAATGAGCGCGAAGTCAAACGCATGCTCAAGACGGTGCAGCTGGTCAATGCCTTCGAAGAGCAGATGGTTGCCCTGTCGGACGAGCAATTGCGCGCCAAGACCCAAGAGTTCAAGGCCCGCATAGCCAAAGGTGAAACCCTCGACAAGCTGTTGCCTGAAGCCTTTGCGGTCGCCCGTGAAGCCGGTAAGCGTGTCATGGGCATGCGCCACTTCGACGTGCAGTTGATCGGCGGCATGACCTTGCATGAAGGCATGATTGCCGAGATGCGTACCGGTGAAGGCAAGACCCTGGTGGCAACCCTGGGCGTTTACCTCAACGCACTGTCCGGCAAGGGCGTGCACGTTGTGACGGTGAACGACTACCTGGCCCGCCGGGACGCCAACTGGATGCGCCCGCTGTATGAATACCTCGGCCTGACCGTCGGCGTAGTCACGCCGTTCCAGCCGCCGGAAGAAAAGCGCGCCGCCTATGCGTGTGACATTACCTACGGCACCAACAACGAATTCGGTTTCGATTACCTGCGCGACAACATGGCGTTCAGCATGGAAGAAAAATTCCAGCGCGAACTCAACTTTGCCGTGATCGACGAAGTCGACTCCATCCTCATCGACGAAGCGCGTACCCCGCTGATCATCTCCGGCCAGGCCGAAGACAGCTCGCGCCTGTACACCGAGATCAACAAGTTGATCCCGCGCCTGGTGCAGCACGTTGAGGAAGTGGAAGGCGTGGTGACCAAAGAAGGTCACTTCACCATCGACGAGAAGACCCGCCAGGTTGAACTCAACGAAGCCGGTCACCAGTTTGTCGAAGAGATGCTGACCCAGATCGGCGAGCTGGCCGAGGGCGAAAGCCTCTACTCGGCGCACAACCTGGGCCTGTTGACCCACGTGTACGCCGGCCTGCGCGCCCACAAGCTGTTCCATCGCAACGTCGAATACATCGTCCAGGACGGCCAGGTCGTACTGGTTGACGAACACACCGGCCGTACCATGCCGGGTCGCCGTCTGTCCGAAGGCCTGCACCAGGCCATCGAAGCCAAGGAAATGCTCAACATCCAGGCCGAAAGCCAGACGTTGGCCTCCACCACCTTCCAGAACTACTTCCGTCTGTACAACAAACTGTCCGGCATGACCGGTACAGCTGACACCGAAGCGTTCGAATTCCATCAGATCTACAACCTGGCTGTGATGGTGATTCCACCGAACAAGCCGCTGGCGCGTAAAGACTTCAACGACCTGGTGTTCCTGACGGCCGAAGAGAAATACGCGGCAATCATCAACGACATCAAGGACGGCATGGCCCAGGGGCGTCCGATCCTGGTGGGTACTGCCACCATCGAGACTTCCGAGCACGTGTCCAACCTGCTCAACAAGGAAGGCATCGAGCACAAGGTTCTAAACGCCAAGTTCCACGAAAAAGAAGCCGAGATCATTGCCCAGGCCGGTCGCCCAGGCGCGCTGACCATCGCTACCAACATGGCCGGTCGTGGTACCGACATCCTGTTGGGCGGCAACTGGGAAGTGGAAGTTGCGGCACTGGAAAACCCAAGCCCTGAGCAAATCGCCCAGATCAAGGCCGACTGGCAGAAACGCCACCAGGCTGTGCTGGAATCCGGTGGTTTGCAGGTAATCGCCTCCGAGCGTCATGAATCGCGTCGTATCGACAACCAGCTGCGTGGTCGTGCCGGCCGTCAGGGTGACGCCGGTTCCAGCCGCTTCTACCTGTCGCTGGAAGACAGCCTGATGCGTATCTTCGCCTCGGATCGGGTGAAGAATTTCATGAAAGCCCTGGGCATGCAGTCCGGTGAAGCGATCGAGCACCGCATGGTGACCAACGCCATCGAGAAGGCCCAGCGCAAAGTCGAAGGCCGTAACTTCGATATTCGTAAGCAACTGCTCGAGTTCGATGACGTCAACAACGAACAGCGTAAAGTGATTTATCACATGCGTAACACGTTGCTGGCCGCCGACAACATTGGCGAGACGATTGCCGATTTCCGTCAGGACGTGCTCAACGCTACCGTCAGCGCACACATCCCGCCACAGTCCCTGCCTGAGCAGTGGGATGTTGCCGGCCTGGAAGCTGCGTTGAAGAGCGACTTCGGTGTGGACTTGCCGGTTCAGCAGTGGCTGGACGAAGACGACCACCTGTACGAAGAAACCCTGCGCGAGAAGCTGATGACCGAGCTTTTGGCCGCATACAACGAGAAAGAAGAGCAGGCGAGTGCCGAAGCACTGCGCACCTTCGAGAAACAAATCGTACTGCGCGTGCTGGACGACCTGTGGAAAGACCACCTGTCGACCATGGACCACCTGCGTCACGGTATCCACCTGCGTGGCTACGCCCAGAAGAACCCGAAGCAGGAGTACAAGCGCGAGTCGTTCACGCTGTT
This sequence comes from Pseudomonas sp. WS 5146, assembly GCF_012985495.1. Taxonomy (NCBI): domain Bacteria; kingdom Pseudomonadati; phylum Pseudomonadota; class Gammaproteobacteria; order Pseudomonadales; family Pseudomonadaceae; genus Pseudomonas; species Pseudomonas sp. WS 5146. The sequence continues at coordinate 817,818 of NZ_JAAQWL010000001.1, read as the reverse complement.
CTCCGAGCTGCTGGATTCGATCAAGCGCGATTCGATCCGTGTGCTCTCCCACGTTCAGGTGCGTCGCGAAGACCCGATCGAGGAAGAAGCCCGCCTGCGTCAGGAAGCCGAGGCACTCGCTGCGCGCATGCAGTTCCAGCATGACGAAGCACCGGGTCTGGAAGCGCCGGAAGCCTTGGGCGAAGAGGTCGATGTGGCCTTGGCTCAAGCCCCGGTCCGCAATGACCAGAAGCTGGGCCGCAACGAGCTGTGCTGGTGCGGTTCGGGCAAGAAGTTCAAACACTGCCACGGCGAAATCAACTAAGATTTTTGCCTGACGCTGCAACACCCTGCGCCGCGACCGGCCTTTGCCGTCGCGGCGTTTTGCCATTAATTTCACCGTTGATCGCGACGGTACAGACATCACCTATTCTTTAAGGAGCGCATTCATGGCTGTTGGTCTTGGTCCTTTGCCCACTTTGTACCCGGTCGCCGGTTTTGAACTCGGTATCGCTTCGGCCGGCATCAAGCGCCCGGGGCGCAAAGATGTAGTGGTGATGCGCTGTGCCGAAGGCTCGACGGTTGCGGGCGTGTTCACGCTCAACGCGTTTTGCGCCGCACCGGTCATCCTGGCCAAGCAACGCGTGGCAGGTTCGATCCGTTACCTGCTGACCAACACCGGCAATGCCAACGCCGGTACCGGCGAGCCAGGCCTGGTTGCCGCTGCGCGCACCTGCGCCAAGCTGGCCCAGTTGACCGGCGTGGATGCCAGCCAAGTGCTGCCGTACTCCACCGGCGTGATCGGTGAGCCGCTGCCGGTGGAAAAAATCGAAGGCGCGCTGCAAGCCGCACTGGATGACCTGTCTGTGGATAACTGGGCGGCTGCGGCCACCGGCATCATGACCACCGACACCCTGCCCAAAGGCGCTAGCCGCCAGTTTGTACACGACGGCGTGACCGTTACCGTGACCGGCATCAGCAAGGGCGCGGGCATGATCCGCCCGAACATGGCCACCATGCTCGGCTACATTGCCACCGACGCCAAAGTCTCCCGCGACGTGCTGCAGCGCCTGATGCTCGACGGCGCCAACAAGTCGTTCAACCGCATCACCATCGATGGCGACACCTCGACCAACGACTGCTGCATGCTGATCGCCACCGGCCAGGCCAACCTGCCGGAAATCACCTCCACCGAGGGCGCGCTGTTCGCCGCATTGAAGCAGGCGGTGTTCGAGGTGTGCATGGACGTGGCCCAGGCCATCGTGCGTGACGGTGAGGGCGCAACCAAGTTCGTCACTGTTGAAGTGAACGGCGGCGCTAACCACCAGGAATGCCTGGATGTCGGTTACACCGTGGCCCACTCGCCCCTGATCAAGACTGCACTGTTTGCTTCCGACCCGAACTGGGGCCGCATCCTCGCTGCCGTCGGCCGTGCCGGTGTGCCGGACCTGGACGTCAGCAAGATCGACGTGTTCCTTGGCGACGTGTGCATTGCCAGCCGTGGCGCTCGCGCTGAAACCTACACCGAAGCCCAGGGCTCGGCGGTGATGCAGCAAGAAGAAATCACCATCCGCATCGAGTTGGGGCGCGGCGACTGCAGCGAAACCATCTGGACCACCGACCTGTCCCACGAGTACGTAAAGATCAACGCGGAATACCGCACCTGACAGCCAAGAGGAAAACCTGGTGAAACGAGTGCATGTAGCAGCAGCGGTGATCCGTGGCGTCGACGGCAGGATCCTGCTGGCACGCCGTGCCGATACCCAGCACCAAGGCGGCCTCTGGGAGTTTCCCGGCGGCAAGGTGGAGGCTGATGAGTCGGTCGCAAGCGCTTTGTCCCGCGAGTTGCAGGAAGAACTGGGCATCCAGGTCACCACGGCGCGCCCGCTGATCAAGGTGCAGCATGACTACCCGGACAAGCAGGTGTTGCTGGATGTCTGGGAAGTCTCGGCCTTTACCGGCGAGCCCCATGGTGCCGAAGGGCAGCCGTTGGAATGGGTGACGCCGCGGGACTTGCTCAACTATGAGTTCCCGGCGGCGAATGCACCGATTGTTGCGGCTGCCCGTTTGCCCGCTGAATACTTGATCACACCAGGCGAACTGGAAGCCCCCACCTTGTTGCGAGGTGTCCAGAAAGCCATTGCCGGTGGCATCAAGCTGGTTCAACTGCGCGCGCCCAACGGTTACGACCCTAAATACCGTGACCTGGCGGTGGACGCGGTGGGCCTGTGTGCCGGCAAGGCGCAACTGATGCTTAAAGGGCCGTTCGAATGGCTGGGGGATTTCCCTGCCGCCGGCTGGCACATGACCTCGGCGCAGTTGCGTAAATACGCGAGCAAAGGCCGCCCGCTGCCGAAGGATCGCTGGTTGGCGGCTTCTTGCCACAACGCCGAAGAGCTGGCACTGGCAGAGATGATGGACGTGGATTTCGTCACGCTGTCGCCGGTGCAGCCGACCCAGACTCATCCCGATGCCCAGCCGTTGGGTTGGGAGCAGGCGGTAGAGTTGATCCGTGGGTTCAGTAAACCGGTGTTTCTGCTGGGCGGGCTTGGGCCGGCTGAGCGGGAACAGGCTTGGGAAGCCGGGGCTCAGGGTGTGGCAGGCATTCGCGCGTTCTGGCCTGAGGCATGATGATCGTTCCCACGCTCTGCGTGGGAATGCCTCTTGTGACGCTCCGCGTCACGCTTTGGGACGCGGAGCGTCCAGGGCTGCATTCCCACGCAGAGCGTGGGAACGAACTTAGTGAGGCTTGGCCGCCGCCTGCCACAATACTTCCACCACACCCTGACGCTTGGCAATCACCCGCGCCGCCACAAACAGCACATCCGACAACCGATTGATATACGCAAGCCCCACGCCTTCCAACGGCTCAATCGCATTCAACTGCTGACACCGCCGCTCCGCACTGCGCGCCAGGCTGCGGCACACATGGGCCTGGGCAATCAGCGCTGAACCGCCGGGCAAGATGAAGTTTTCCAGCGGCCCGACTTCCTCATTCCAACGGTCAATCGCCGCTTCCAGCCGGTCGACTTCTGCGGCATTCAACGCTTTGTACACGGGCATCGCCAACTCACCGCCCAAGTCGAACAAGCGGTGCTGGCACGGCGTAAGCACCTCGATCACCTCCTTGAGTTGCGGGTGCTGGCCGCTCTGTTCTTCAAGGTTGGCCAGCAGCAAACCCAACTGGCTGTTCAGCGTATCCACCTCGCCAATGGCTTCCACGCGAGGGTGGTCCTTGGGCACGCGACGGCCATCACCCAGGCCCGTCTCGCCCTTGTCGCCGGTGCGGGTGTAGATCTTCGACAGGCGAAAGCCCATGGTCATTGCTCCAGTTGAGTCAGTTCATAGGGTGGCATCTGGCTGCCGGCCAACGGCAGGCGCAGGGTAAAACAGGTGCCTTGGCCGAGGGTGGAATGCACTTCCATCTGGCCTTTATGGTTGTTGGTGATGATGAAGTACGACACCGACAGCCCAAGCCCGGTGCCTTGGCCGATTTCCTTGGTGGTGAAGAACGGCTCGAACGTGCGTTTGCGCACGTTTTCGCTCATGCCGATGCCATTGTCTTCCACCTGGATCTCCGCCCACGGCGGGTTGAGGCGGGTGCGCAAGATGATGCGCCCCGGCTCGCTGTCGTCTTCACGCAGGTGAATGGCTTGCGCAGCGTTTTTCAGCAGATTGAGCAGCACCTGTTCCAGCTCGTTGGCGGTACCGGGCACCGGGCCCAGTTGCGGGTCGAACTGGCGGATGATCGCCTGGCCCTTGAAGTCGAAGCCGATGGTCAGGTCGAAGTCGTTACCGGCAATTTCCACGGCCTGGTCGATCAGTGCCGGTAAGTCGCACGGCGCCATCTGGCGGTTACTGCGGCGGCTGAAGCTGAGCATATGGGTGACGATTTTCGCCGCCCGCGCGCCGGCTTGCTGGATGCCATCGAGCAATTGCGGGACTTCGCGGCTTTGCAGGTAGTGGTTGACCGTCTCCAGCTCGATACCCGCCTGTTCGGCGTGTTCCAGGTTCTTCGGCAGGTCGGGGGACAGGCGCCGGCGGATGTTCTGCACGTTATGCAGGATCGCCCCCAGCGGGTTGTTGATTTCATGGGCCATGCCCGCAGCCAGGCCGCCCACGGAGAGCATTTTTTCCGACTGCACCATCATTTCTTCCAGGGACAAACGCTGGGTGATGTCGTCGATACGGATCACCACGCCGCGCCCGGCACCGCCCATCAACGGGTAGAAGGTCAGGGCGTAATGCTTGGGTTCGTCATCCTTGATCCAGGTGACACGCTCAATGCGCTCCACCGTGTGCTGCTCCACCGTGGCTTTTATCTGCGGCAGGTACGGTTTGAGCGGCTGGAAGGCGAGGAAGATCGGCTGGTTCAGCGCTTCATCCAGGCGCGTGCCGGAAAGCGCCGTGGCTTCCTGGTTCCATTGGGTGACGTAAAGCTGTTCATCCAGGGCGATCAGCGCCGACGGCATCGAGTCGATGATGCTGTTGAGGTAGTTCTGGAAGCCGGTGAGCTTTTTCTCGATCTTGCTGCGCACCTGCACTTCCAGTTCGAGCTTGCGGTTGGTGTGGCGTGTTTCTTCGGCCAGGCCCTGGGCTTGGTCGTAGGCGGCCTGAGAGTCGTCTCGCGCACGTTTGAGCTGCTGCTCGCGGGCTTCGATGCGCGACAACATGGTGTTGAAGGCTTCGGCCAGGCTGCCGATTTCATCATGGTTGCCGCGCCCGGCGCGCAGGGCGTAGTTCTCTTCGCGCGTCACCTGGCGTGAGAGTTCTTCCAGCTCATGGATCGGGCGGGTGATCAGGCGTTTGATCTGGCGGGCGATGATCAGCCACAGCAATACGCTGAAAATCAGGATGCCGAGGCTGGCGGTCAATGTGCCGGTATAGAACGCCATAGGCAGCTCACTGCTGGCCACCAACAGCAAATGCCCGGACGGCTGGCCAGCGCGGGGCAGGGTGATGACCTGGTTGCTGCGAAACTCAGTGAGGCGCCAGGCTTCGATATGCCGGTAGTTTTCCGGCAGGTGCAGGCGGTTGCCGTGCTGCATCTGCGCCAGCAAGGTGCCGTCGCCGTCGTACAGCGCGGCGGCGCGTAATGGCGAATAGCTAGTCAGCTCATTGAGCAGGGCGTCGGCCTTCGCCGGGGATTCAAGGGCTTCGGCGGCCAGCGACGGGTTGGACACCAATCGACCGATGGCCTGCAACGCCTGGGGCGCCATGCTTTCCTGGGAGATCCAATAGGCGGCACTGATAAACGTCAGGTTGGCCACCAGTAATACCGTGGTCAACAGCACCAGCAGGGCGGCCAGCAGTTTCTGCCCTACCGGTAGATTTTCTAGACGCTGGCGCAGTGGCATCAGGTTTTTTCCAGGTGATAGACAGGTAGGCAGGGTAGCGCGTGCCTCAGTCGCTGGCCAATCCGCGTGTGTGCAAGTAGTCGACCAGGCGCGCCCGCAACTGTTGCAGATGCGGCAGCACCAATTGATGGCGCTCTGCCGCCTGGCACGCATAACCGAGCAGGTAGCTGATTTCGGTGCGACGGCTGGAGGCCACGTCCTGATACATGGACGAATAATTGGCCGCGGTGGCCTGGATCACCCGTTGCACTTCGCTGTGCAGGTCCTGGGCGGCGGCGGGTTGGCCGCAGCATTCGAGCAACTCGCTGAGTTCGGCGCACAAGGTCGCGACTTCGCATTGGTGGGCTTGCAGGCCGCCGTTGCGGCACTGGTAAAGCACGGTCAATGGGTTAATGGCGCAATTGAGCGCCAGCTTGCGCCATAAACGCGTCAGGATGTCGGTGCTCCACTCATGGGGAATGCCGGCGGCGTGCAGGTCGTCCAGCCACAGCGGGGGAGTGGGGTGCCGCGCGTCTCCCAGCCAGGTGTAGCCGTGGCCGGCGAAGACCACGCGCCAATCGCCGTCGCGAAACGCGCCTTCGGTGCTGGAGGCAAAGATACAGCGGGCCTGGGGCAGTTGCGCGGCCACCGCATCCTGGCTGCCAAGGCCGTTTTGCAGCAGGATCAGCTCAGCGTCGGGTGCCAATCGGTGTTGCAGCTGTGCGATGGCTCTTTGGGCGTCGTAGGCTTTGCACGCCACCAGCAGGCGATGAATCGGCCCGGGGCTGTCAGGTGTTTCGCCGATCACCAGGTAAGTATTTTCTACGCCGTGTTCCACCAGGGTCAGGCCGCCCGCCTGGTGATAGCTGGCCAGGCGCGCGGCATCCCGCACTATCAGCCGCACGGGCAGGCCCGCGCGCGACAATCGTGTGGCCCAGAGGGTGCCCAGGCTGCCGGCGCCGAGAATATGCCAGGTGGTCGACATCAGTTTGTGCTCCGTAGGGTCGCCTGCGATGAATGGTGCGAAAGAACCGCTATAATGCCTCGGCATTTTAGCTTGGGCGCGCTCCATCTCTACTGAGCCCGCCCCTTATATTGGAGAAATGACATGCCTTCGTTCGACGTGGTATCCGAACTGGACAAACACGAAGTCACCAACGCCGTCGAAAACGCCGTCAAGGAACTGGACCGTCGCTATGACTTGAAGGGCAAGGGCAGCTTCGAGTTCAAGGAAAAGGAACTGACCGTCAACCTGACCGCTGAAGCCGATTTCCAGCTGGAAGCGATGATCGAGATCCTCAAGCTGTCGTTGGTCAAGCGCAAGATCGACGCGCAATGCCTAGAAATCAAGGACGCCTACGCCTCCGGCAAACTGATGAAGCAGGAAGCCGTGCTGAAGGAAGGCATCGACAAGGAGCTGGCGAAGAAGATCGTCGCTCACGTCAAAGATGCCAAGCTAAAGGTCCAGGCCGCCATCCAGGGCGAGCAGGTACGTATCACCGGCAAGAAGCGTGACGACCTGCAGGAAGCCATTGCTGCCCTGCGCGCCAAGACCTTTGACATGCCGCTGCAGTTCAATAACTTCCGCGACTGATGGCACATTGGGGAACCTGTGGGCGTTTTTGACGTCCCACGCCCCAGAAACAGTGCCTACACTTGAGCCCTTCGGGGCTCATTTGCGTTTTAAGGCAGTCAATTAAGCCGCACATCCGCGCAACAGGAGAAGATAGATGGATTTAAACGTTGAAATGGATCACCTGATCAAGACCTCTGAGTCTTGGCTCCCGATGATTATGGAATACGGCAGCCGGTTTTTGCTGGCCGTGGTCACCCTGGCCATCGGTTGGTGGCTGATTAACGTGTTGACCCACCGCGTGGGGCGTTTGCTGGCGCTGCGTAATGCCGACCTGGCGCTGCAACATTTCATCACTAACCTTGCCAACATCGCGCTCAAAGTCATGCTGGTGGTCAACGTGGCCTCGATGATCGGCGTGGCCACGACCTCGTTCGTGGCCGCGATTGGTGCAGCTACTCTGGCCATCGGCCTGGCATTGCAAGGCAGCCTGGCGAACTTCGCCGGTGGCGTACTGATCCTGTTGTTCCGTCCGTTTCGCATTGGTGACTGGATCGAAGCACAAGGCACTTCCGGTACCGTCGACAGCATCCAGATCTTCCACACCGTGTTGCGCACCGGCGACAACAAAACCGTGATCATCCCTAACGGTAGCCTGTCCAACGGCCTCATCACCAACACCAACCGTCAGCCGACCCGCAAGGTGGTGTTTGATGTGGGGGTCGACTACGAAGCCGATTTGCAGAAAGCCCGTGAAGTGCTGTTGGAGCTGGCCAAAGACCCACGCGTGCTGGCTGACCCTGCGCCTGTGGCAGTGGTGTCGACCTTGGGAGACAGTTCGATCACTGTCTCCCTGCGTTGCTGGACCAATACCCCGGATTATTGGGATGTGGTGTTTATGCTCAATGAACTGGCGCGTGATCGTTTGAAAGGGGCGGGTATAGATATTCCGTTTCCACAGCGAGTTATTCGCGTGATGCAAGAACCGCTTGCCAAATAACTAAGCGCGGGTTGTCGAACTTGGCCGATAGGTCAAGTTTGATGCGTAAGGCCAATGTAGTTACTTAGCTTGCTAGTTATTTTTCTTGTGTAATAAAACTGAAATAAAAAAGCCGCTCCCTTGCAAAACAGGGGAGCGGCTTTTTAGTTAAGGCTTACGCCTTAAGTCATCATTGTAATTAAACAGCTAATTACAAGATGTTCAGCGGGTATTGCGCGATCAGACGCAGTTCGTCGATCGACGCCGAACCGTAGTACACGCCATCAGACGAACGATAGGTCGCTTGACGAACGCGCAGGCTCAGGTCTTTTGCCGGGCCGCTCTGAACCACGTACTTGGCTTCGATGTCGCGTTCCCACTCTTTGCCGTTCGAAGTGGTGCCAGTGTTGGCGCCGCTACCGCTGACATAACGAGTCATGAAGCTCAGGCCTGGCACGCCGAAAGTGGCCATGTTCAGGTCGTAGCGAGCTTGCCAGGATTTTTCGTCTTCAGCGTTGAAGTCGGAACGGGCGATGGAGTTGGCCAGGAAAATCGTGCCGCCGCCGTCTACGCCGTAGCCGTAGTCACCGTCACCGCTGACTTTCTGGTAGGCCAGGGTGAACGTGTGAGCCTGGATGGTGTACGCGCCTTGCAAGCTGTACGCACGGTTATCCAGTTTGGTGGTGTTGTCTTTTTCTGCGCGCTGCAGGCCGGCGCCATCGCTTTTGGTGCTGTAGATGTTGAAGTCAACGGCCAGGGACTGATCGTTGCTCAGCGCGTGAGTCCAGTTCAGGTTGGCGTAGGTCTTCTTCCAGTAGTCTTCGGTCTTCGCGTAGTAGAGGCTGGCGCTGACTTCCGGCGTCAGGGCATAGACACCACCGATAAAGTCGGTTTTGGTCAGGCCCAGGCTGTCACGGTATGTCTGTGCTTGTGCCACGCTCGAGGTGAAGTGACCGCCTTCGAGTTTCAGACCCTTGATCTCGTTGCTGGTGATCGATATACCTTGCGGCAGCTCTGGCAGCAAGCGGCTGTCGTCGGACGCGAACACAGGCGCGGTGGTGTACTGGTCGCCGACTTTAAGCACGGTGTCGGAGATGCGGAACTTAACGGCGCCGCCGCCTTTGGAGTAGTCGTCTTGCGAGCGACCGTCGGCACCGGTAGGGAACAGGCCAGTGCCCGAGCGACCCTTGCCGCTGTCCAGTTTCACGCCCAGCAGGCCGATCACGTCAACACCGACACCGATGGTGCCCTGGGTGAAACCCGATTGGTACAGTGCGTTGAAGCCCAGGCCAGTTTCTTCGACACGGCTTTGAGCCTTGCCATTGATGATTTTGTAGCCGCCAGCCGGCTCATTACGGAAATCACGGCTGAAATACAACATACGAGTATTGATGCCGAAAGTGCTGTCTTCAACAAAGCCTTTGGAATCGTCCTGGGCGGACGCCATTGCGTACTGCGAAACGCCGGCTGATACAGCCAGGGCGATCATGCTCCACTTCATCACGCGCATCGTGATTTGCTCCTTTGGTTTTAGGAAGAGTACTGCCGTCCCACCTGTATTTTTATCTGGGCGGCTCTTTCTTTTTTGTGTCGGCGCAAAGTTATATCACGCAGACCCTATTGACGATACTTACTCATCTATCCTTTCAGCTTCTTTACGAGGCTGTCGTAAATTGCTATTTCCCTGTCGCAAATTCACAGCCCGAGTGTGACCAGGCTGACAACTAAAGTGCAGTATTCATACCCCTTGCGAAGTTTGAACTCATCCTTGAAAGGCACCTGAACGCTACTGTTTCTTATCGCGTAACACCTGTATCCATACGGGTGCCGTTGCCGACGATACGGGTGTGAATGCAACAAGCGTGCACAAAGCGGTAACCGAATGTCATTTTTTCGTGAAAAACGTTACGGCCGTGTAAAAACCGCATAAGCACGGGCTTTTTACGTCGTTTGGTTTGGGCTTGACGCCCCGCTGAAACACCTGTTGGGAGGTACAAAAATCCTGTGCCAGGGTAAAGCGTTACCGGTTCACCCCTTGAGTGGGTAATTGGCGGATCCCTTTGAGGCACGGGTGGGTCATTTTGGTGCATCCCGCTGAGGCCCGATTTAGCGTAGCTCAAATATTTGCCTGCCTCGAAAGGGTGCGTGCTTTTTTGCCCGGTTGCCTGAACGCTCCCGCATTCGCCGTGAAGCCTCGGGCATTCGAAGGTATGCTGGGCACCTGAAATTGACCTGCCGAACGGAGTGCCGCGTGTTCGCCTTAGACCAACGCCTGCAACAAGACACACTGGCCATTGGGGACTTCCCGCTCTGCCGCCTGCTGCTGTCCAACGACGCCAATTACCCCTGGTTCATCCTGGTGCCGCGCATCAACGGTATCAGCGAAGTGTTTCAACTGGATGTCGCAGATCAACAGATACTGTGGCAAGAAACGACAGTCTTGGCGCAACAGCTCAACACGGGCTTTGCCGCCGACAAAATGAACATCGGCGCGCTGGGGAATGTCGTCAGTCAGTTGCACGTGCATGTGATTGTGCGCAAACGTGACGATGCGGCCTGGCCGGCACCGGTCTGGGGCAAGCACCCGGCCCGGCCTTATACCGAAGAGCAAGTGGCGGCGATTCGCAGCCAATTGCGCGGGCTATTGCCTGCCGACTTCATCTTTAGCCAGGACTGAATCATGGACCTGCAAGACCGCGTTACCGATCTGGAAAGCCGCCTGGCCTTCCAGGACGACACCATCGAAACCCTCAATGACATCCTGGTCACTCAGCAGCGTGCGGTTGAGCGCCTGCAAATGCAGATGACGGCGCTGCTCAAGCGCCAGGAGGAAATGGGCGGGCAGTTCGAGACCTCCGAAGAAGAAGCACCGCCGCCACATTATTAAACGGCCCTTCGTTAAACAGCCGCGCATAAAAAATCGCGATCCAGCTCAGCCGGATCGCGGTTTTTTTATGCGCTGCGGGTAGGAATCAGCGACGCGGCAAGGCCGCAATCACGTCTTCGGCTTGCAGGCCTTTGTCGCGGTTCATGACGGAGAACTCCACGCGCTGGCCTTCGACCAGGACGCGATGGCCTTCGCCACGGATGGCCCGGAAGTGGACGAAGATATCGTCGCCCGAATCGCGGGAAATAAAGCCGAAGCCTTTGGAGGTGTTGAACCACTTGACGGTCCCGGTATCCCGGTTGGTCATGTCGTAGTTTTGCGACGCCGCGGCAGGCGACGAACGGTAGAAGCTGATGGCCAGGTGAAGAACGATGGCGACCACAGCAATCACCAGACTGAGCAGGATGGCCGGGTGGCCGCCCACTTCAGGCATAGGTGCCAGGAGGGTGAGGGTTTGCACGACAACGGTCAGTACCAACAGCGCGCTGACCAGGTTTTGCAGTTGATGACGCGTGCCTTTGTTCCAGTAAGGGATTACCGGTGCGAGCGTCAGGTTAAGAAGGCCGAACAAGGCCAGGTACAGGGCGTCGTGTTGTTCCAGGTACGGCAGGCTTTCAGGCTGCAGACTCGGAATAAAGGACAGCAGCAACGCTGCAACGCCCGTCAGGAGGTGGACGATTTTCAACATTTTGATTAACTCACGTTAAGACGGATCACAAGGAAGAGCTGACTGGCACGGTTCGCTTCTGAACAATGGGAGGCGTTGAGCACGTGCGCGGGTATCAGCCTATGTGGCGTACCGCAGAAATGAACGGTAACCACACGCCGCCTATTTAACAGCAAAGGCTGTGCCTACTCAAATCAAGCATTTCGGGGCGTTGCAAGGGCAAAGGCATTTCTGCGTCAAACCCTTGTCCTAGACAGTGGCAGGGTTTGCGAGCGGTAATTTTAAAGTTTTCCGACTCGTCACAAAGGTTGGCCCGTCGCTCATAGGCACAGCCGTGGAGAGGGGCGATATGTCGCACGCTGTCTGCCTGTGTCGGGCTGCACACCGCCGGCACTCTTGCTAGAGTGGTCCTGCACCTGATCAATGAATGTTCGTCAATTGAAGGGGAAAAACATGGCAATCGATATTGGTATCAGTGAAGAAGATCGTAAATCCATCGTCGATGGGCTTTCACGGCTGCTGTCCGATACCTATGTACTGTATTTGAAAACCCACAACTTCCACTGGAACGTCACGGGTCCCATGTTTCGTACGCTGCACTTGATGTTCGAGGAGCAGTACAACGAACTCGCGCTGGCGGTGGACTCCATTGCCGAGCGTATCCGCGCCCTGGGCTTCCCGGCGCCGGGTGCCTATTCGATCTATGCCCGGCTGTCTTCGATCAAGGAAGAAGAGGGCGTGCCCAGCGCCGAAGAGATGATCAAGCAACTGGTGGCCGGCCAGGAAGCCGTCACCCGCACCGCGCGCGGTATTTTCCCACTGCTCGACAAGGTCAGCGATGAGCCGACCGCCGACCTGTTGACCCAGCGCATGCAGGTTCACGAGAAAACCGCGTGGATGCTGCGTTCGTTGCTTGAAAACCAGTAAAGACACCCCCTGAGCGGCGCCTTCCCGGCGCCGCTCGCTTGTTTCTCCGCATTTCCTGGCGTTGTCCTACAACTTTCCAATCCGCGTCTTCTGGCTGGCCCTCTCGCCCTGCTGTTTTATAGGCCCACTGCCCAATGGGAGAAACCCATGGGCTGCTGTTTGGCAATGGAGTGTCAGGTGTATGTCACGCGGAGTGGGTAATGGAGTGATGGAAACCGCCGGTTTTCACAAGATAAAGGTCGACCCCTTTGCCAAAGGGTTCGACATGGGACTGGCCAAGCCATTGTCCCGGTCGGTCAGGCTCAATGGGTTTTCCACCTGCCTGCGTCTTGAGCAGATCTACTGGAATATCCTCACGGAGATAGCCAGGATCAATGCCTGTTCAGTCAGCGCGTTGCTGTCGTATGTCGATCGGGAAGTGCATTTGCGTTACGGGGGAGTGAAGAACTTCAGCGGGTTGGTACGGGTGGTGTGCGTGGTCCACGTATTAAAAGATCGTGCCAGCGCTACGGGCCAGGATTAAACCGCCGGTTGCGAAGCAGGCCCACCGTCAAGGCGGGCCAGGCTTCGGGCAGAAAGCCGGCTGCGCTGTGTCGATTTACCAGATATAATCCCGCGCTTTGCTGCGCGCCCCTGGCTTATCCACAGGGTGGGCGTGGCGCAGTTACGATCTGATCGCCGAGACATCTCCATGCCCATGTACGATTATCAATGTGCTTCCTGTGGTCATCAGTTGGAAGCCATTCAGAAGATCAGCGCTGCGCCGCTGGTCGATTGCCCTGCCTGCCAGGCACCTGAGCTGAAGAAGATGTTGTCCATGCCGGGCTTCCGCCTGAGCGGCGGCGGCTGGTATGAGACCGACTTCAAGACCGGCGCCAAGAAGAATCTGGCGGGCGGCGACAAAGCAGACTGAGTTGAACTCTACGCGCAGGCTCCTGCATTATCCGTCCCCTGCTTAACTGTACGGTGACAAGGCGAGCCTCCACCGAATTTCGAATTACGAGAAGTGAAACCACTACCATGATGCGCAGCCACTATTGCGGCCAACTGAACGAGACCCTGGATGGTCAGGAAATCACCCTTTGCGGATGGGTTCACCGTCGCCGCGACCACGGCGGGGTGATCTTCCTCGATATCCGTGATCGTGATGGTCTGGCCCAAGTGGTGTTCGACCCGGACCGCGCCGAGAGCTTCGCCGCCGCCGACCGCGTGCGCAGCGAATACGTCGTTAAAATCACCGGCAAGGTGCGTCTACGCCCGGCCGGTGCTGTAAACGCCAACATGGCCTCCGGCGCCATCGAAGTGCTGGGCTATGAGCTGGAAGTGCTGAACGAGTCGGAAACCCCGCCGTTCCCACTCAACGAATACTCCGACGTGGGCGAAGAAACCCGCCTGCGCTACCGTTTCCTGGACCTGCGTCGTCCGGAAATGGCCGAGAAGCTGCGCCTGCGTTCGCGCATGACCACCAGCATCCGCCGCTTCCTCGACGAAAACGGCTTCCTCGACGTCGAAACGCCGATCCTGACCCGGGCCACCCCGGAAGGTGCGCGTGACTACCTGGTGCCGAGCCGTACCCACGCCGGTTCCTTCTTCGCATTGCCGCAATCGCCGCAGCTGTTCAAGCAACTGCTGATGGTCGCCGGCTTTGACCGCTACTACCAGATCGCCAAGTGCTTCCGCGACGAAGACCTGCGCGCTGACCGTCAGCCGGAATTCACCCAGATCGACATCGAGACCAGCTTCCTCGATGAAAAAGAGATCATGGGCCTGACCGAGCAAATGATCCGCAACCTGTTCAAGGAAGTGCTGGACCTGGAATTCGGCGAGTTCCCGCACATGACCTTCGAAGAAGCCATGCGCCGCTACGGTTCCGACAAGCCAGACCTGCGTAACCCGCTGGAACTGGTGGACGTGGCCGACCAGCTCAAAGCAGTCGACTTCAAGGTGTTCAGCGGCCCGGCCAACGACCCGAAATGCCGCATCGCCGCCCTGCGCGTGCCTGGCGGCGCGAGCATGCCGCGCAAGCAGATCGACGACTACACCAAGTTCGTCGGCATCTACGGTGCCAAAGGCCTGGCGTACATCAAGGTTAACGAGCGCGCCAATGGCGTTGACGGCCTGCAATCGCCGATCGTGAAAAACATCCCGCTGGACAACCTGAACGCGATCCTCGACCGCGTCGGTGCAGTCGATGGCGACATCGTGTTCTTCGGTGCCGACAAGGCCAAGATCGTCAGCGAAGCCTTGGGCGCGCTGCGCATCAAGCTCGGTCACGACCTGGACCTGCTGACCTGCAAGTGGGCGCCGATGTGGGTCGTCGACTTCCCGATGTTCGAAGAAAACGAAGACGGCAGCTTCAGCGCCTTGCACCACCCGTTCACCGCGCCGAAGTGCTCGCCTGAAGAGCTGGAAGCCAACCCGGCGGGCGCTCTGTCGCGCGCCTACGACATGGTGCTCAACGGCACCGAGCTGGGTGGCGGTTCGATCCGTATCCACCGCAAAGAGATGCAACAAGCGGTGTTCCGCCTGTTGGGCATCAACGAAGCGGAACAGGAAGAGAAGTTCGGCTTCCTGCTCGACGCCCTGAAGTACGGCGCACCGCCGCACGGTGGTTTGGCGTTTGGCCTGGACCGTCTGGTGATGCTGATGACCGGCGCCCAGTCGATCCGCGAAGTGATCGCCTTCCCGAAAACCCAGAGTGCTGCGGACGTCATGACCCAGGCTCCGGGCGTGGTCGATGCCAAGGCGCTGCGCGAACTGCACATCCGTCTGCGCGAGACGCCGAAGGCTGAGTAAGGCTGCGGCGTGAAAGCGCAATAAGGTTTTACGCAGTCAAAAAGGCGCATCTTCGGATGCGCCTTTGCGTTTAAAAGAGGGAATTCCTGCCTGGGGCGGGATTGATAAGGTTTCTAGAGAATTTCGGAGTTGTGTTATGGCTGGCCATTCCAAGTGGGCGAACATCAAGCACCGCAAAGAGCGTCAGGATGCCAAGAAAGGCAAGATCTTCACCAAGTGGATTCGCGAACTGACCGTCGCCGCCCGTCAAGGCGGTGGTGACCCAGGTTCCAACCCGCGTCTGCGCCTGGCGCTGGACAAGGCCTTGGGCGCGAACATGAGCCGCGACATCATTGATCGCGCGGTGGCCCGTGGTGCCGGCGCTGCCGATACCGACGACATGGTCGAGCTGAGCTACGAAGGCTACGGCCCAGGCGGCGTGGCGGTGATGGTTGAGTGCATGACCGACAACCGCAACCGCACCGCGGCTGCTGTGCGCCATGCCTTCAGCAAGTGCGGCGGCAACCTGGGTACTGATGGCTCGGTGGCTTACCTGTTCGAGCGCAAGGGGCAGATCACGTTCGCCCCCGGCACCGATGAAGACGCCCTGATGGAAGCGGCCATGGAGGCAGACGCCGACGATGTGGTGACCAACGAAGACGGCTCCATCGACGTATTCACCTCGTTTGCCGGCTTCTACGCCGTGCGTAACGCGCTGGAAGCGGCGGGTTTCAAAGGCACCGACGCAGAAATCGTGATGTTGCCGACCACCAGCGCCGAGCTGGACCTGGACGGCGCGCAGAAAGTGCTGAAGATGCTGGATATGCTCGAAGACCTGGATGATGTGCAGAACGTCTACTCGAATGCCGACATCCCGGAATCCGTAGCCGAACAACTCACCTGAGCACCATGAAAATCGCCTGTGGGAGCTGGCTTGCCTGCGATAGCATCACCTCGGTTTGACGGAAATACCGAAGTGTCTGCATCGCAGGCAAGCCAGCTCCCACATTTGATTGTTGTTGGCCGCAAGAATCATGTTTTTCCCAACCCGCAGGCGTTATGACTTTAATCCTTGGTATCGACCCCGGTTCGCGCATCACCGGTTTTGGCGTGGTGCAACACACCCCGCGTGGCTGCGTCTATGTCGCTTCGGGCTGCATCCGTACCGGCGCGGGCGAACTGGCCGAGCGTCTGCAGATTGTGTACCGCGGCGTGCGTGAAGTGATCCAGACCTACGGGCCGGTCACCATGGGCATCGAAAAGGTCTTCATGGCCAAAAACGCCGATTCTGCCTTAAAGCTCGGCCAGGCCCGTGGCGCTGCTATTGTGGCCGGTGCGGAGGAGGGCATGGAAATCGCCGAATACACCGCGACCCAGGTCAAACAGGCCGTGGTCGGCACCGGCGCGGCGAATAAAGAGCAGGTGCAGATGATGGTCATGCACATGCTCAAGCTCACCTCAAAGCCGCAAATCGACGCCTCCGACGCCCTGGCCATTGCCATTTGCCATGCACACACGCGTTCCAGCCTCTTGCCGCATGGCCTGGGCACCGCACGCAGTCGTGGCGGGCGGCTGCGTCTCTGATAGCATCAGCGCAATCGTTATTTCCGGTCAGGCCGTGCTCTGACCCCAAGCTTTAAGGATCTGAACCGTGATTGGACGCTTGCGCGGCACCCTGGCTGAGAAACAGCCGCCGCACCTGATTCTGGATGTAAATGGGTTGGGGTATGAGCTGGAAGTGCCCATGACCACCTTGTATCGCTTGCCGTCGATCGGTGAGCCGATAACATTGCACACGCATTTGGTGGTGCGCGAAGACGCGCAATTGCTCTATGGTTTCATTGGCAAGCGCGACCGCGACTTCTTCCGTGAGCTGATTCGCCTCAATGGCGTGGGACCAAAGCTGGCGCTGGCGTTGATGTCGAGCCTGGAAGTGGACGAGTTGGTACGCGCAGTTTCGGCCCAGGACACGTCAGCGTTAACCAAGGTGCCTGGTGTCGGCAAGAAAACCGCCGAGCGCCTGCTGGTCGAACTCAAGGACCGTTTCAAGGCCTGGGAAGTGGTGCCGAACATGTTCGCGCTGGTACCGAATCAGCCGGACATGCCGGCCGGCCAGGTCGCCAGTGCCGAAAGCGATGCCGTGAGCGCGCTGATCTCCCTGGGCTACAAGCCCCAGGAGGCGAGCAAAGCCGTATCGGCCATCAAGGACAAGAACCTGAGCAGCGAAGACATGATCCGCCGAGCCCTGAAGGGAATGATTTAAGTGATTGAAGCTGATCGTCTGATCGCGGCCACCGGCCCGCGCGACCGTGAAGAAGTCCAGGACCGCGCCATCCGCCCCGTCAGCCTTGCCGACTATATCGGCCAGCCGACCGTGCGCGAGCAGATGGAGCTGTTTATCCAGGCTGCGCGTGGGCGCAATGAGTCCCTCGATCACACGTTGATCTTCGGCCCGCCAGGCCTGGGCAAGACCACCCTGGCCATGATCATCGCCCAGGAGATGGGCGTGTCGATCAAGTCCACCTCCGGCCCGGTGCTGGAGCGTCCGGGTGACCTGGCCGCGCTGTTGACCAACCTTGAACCGCACGACGTGCTGTTTATCGACGAGATTCACCGGCTGTCGCCGATCGTCGAGGAAGTGCTGTACCCGGCCATGGAAGACTTCCAGCTCGACATCATGATCGGTGAAGGCCCGGCGGCCCGCTCGATCAAGCTCGACCTGCCGCCGTTCACGCTGGTCGGCGCCACCACACGCGCCGGGATGCTGACCAATCCGCTGCGAGACCGTTTCGGCATTGTTCAACGTCTAGAGTTCTATAGCACTGCCGATCTTGCGACGATTGTCAGCCGTTCGGCGGGCATCCTGGGGTTGCCACTGGACCCGGAAGGCGCGTTCGAAATCGCCCGCCGCGCCCGTGGTACGCCGCGTATCGCCAATCGCTTGCTGCGTCGTGTGCGCGATTTTGCCGAAGTGCGGGCCAAGGGGCATATCACCAAGGCCGTGGCGGATTTGGCCTTGAACCTGCTGGATGTGGACGAGCACGGCTTCGACCACCAGGATCGACGTCTACTCTTGACCATGATCGAGAAGTTCGACGGCGGCCCGGTCGGTGTGGACAGCCTGGCAGCGGCGATCAGTGAGGAGCGCCATACCATTGAGGATGTGCTGGAGCCGTACCTGATCCAACAGGGTTACATCATGCGTACGCCAAGGGGGCGCGTGGTCACGCGCCACGCCTATTTGCACTTCGGGTTAAACATTCCGTCACGATTGGGCGAGATGCCTGTAGTAGACGAATTCCTCGATGCAGTGGACGATTAAAAACACCACGCCAGACGATTTATCTGAAGTTTGTGCTGTCCTAGTGGCTGGTGTCGTCATTCAGTCGTTAGAAATGCTGAATAGAATGCAAAAACAGTTGCCCTGCCGGATTGGCAACCTGAGGAGTAAGCACTAGAGTATGCGCGCGCAAAACGGGGATCAGTCGTTCGCACATCGCTGTCGCGTTTATTACGAGGACACCGATGCCGGCGGCATCGTTTATTACGTTAACTACCTCAAGTTCATGGAGCGGGCTCGAACCGAGCGGCTACGGGAGCTGGGCTTTGCCCAATCCCAGCTGGCAGGGGAGGACCTGTTATTCGTCGTGCATTCCAGCGAGGCGCGCTACCACGCACCGGCGCGACTGGACGACGAATTGCTGGTCAGCGCTGAAGTTATCGAATTGAACCGTGTCAGCCTGCGCTTTAAACAGCAGGTCAGGCGGGCAACGGATGCAACGCTGCTCTGTGAGGGGCAGTTCCTGGTGGCTTGTGTGCGCACCAATAGTTTGAAACCCCGGGCCATTCCCGAAGCTCTACGTGCGGCCTTTGCCGACGTAAGCGGCGCGGGTAAACAATCAAAGCAGGAGATTTAGCGTGGAACCTACCGTCGTCGACCATTCCTCCATGTGGAGCCTGGTCAGCAATGCCAGTGTTGTGGTTCAACTGGTGATGCTGGTCCTGGTAGCCGCATCGGTTACCTCTTGGGTCATGATTTTTCAGCGCAGCAACCTGCTGCGTGCCGGTCGACGTGCCCTGGAGAGCTTCGAGGAGCGCTTCTGGTCGGGTATCGACCTGTCCAAGCTGTACCGTCAGGCCGGTAGCAACCCGGACCCGGATTCGGGCGTAGAGCAGATCTTCCGCGCCGGTTTCAAGGAATTCTCGCGCCTGCGCCAGCAACCGGGTGTTGACCCGGAAGCGGTTATGGAAGGCGTGGCCCGTGCCATGCGCGTTGCCATCTCCCGCGAAGAAGAAAAGCTTGAACAAAGCTTGCCGTTCCTCGCCACCGTCGGTTCCGTGAGCCCGTACATCGGCCTGTTCGGTACCGTGTGGGGCATCATGAACTCCTTCCGTGGCCTGGCCCAGGCGCAACAAGCGACCCTGGCCACCGTGGCCCCGGGTATCGCCGAGGCGTTGATCGCCACCGCGATCGGCCTGTTCGCCGCTATTCCCGCAGTAATTGCTTACAACCGTTTTGCCGCTCGTGGCGAAACCTTGATCAGCCGTTACTACACCTTCGCCGATGAATTCCAGGCGATCCTGCACCGTAAAGTGCACACCAGCGAAGAATAAGCAGGTAATTTCCAATGGCTTTAATCGCTCGAGCTCGCAAAAAGCGCAAGCCGGTCGCCGAGATGAACGTAGTGCCTTACATCGACGTGATGCTGGTGCTGCTGGTTATCTTCATGGTGACCGCGCCGATGCTCAATCAGGGCGTGAAGGTTGATCTGCCCAAGGTTTCCAGCGAAGCCTTGCCGCAAGACAACAACACCCAGGTCCTGACCATTTCGATCAAGGCTGACAAGACCTATTACTGGAACCTTGGCAGCGAAGTCGACACCCAGAAACAGCAGGACAAGGCCATGACCTTGCCGCAGATGACGGACGCCGTGACCAAGATCATCCGGTCCGGCAACGAAGGCGGCAAGCACACGCAAGTGTTCATTCGCGGCGACAAAGTGGTCGACTATGGTTCCGTCATGGGCGCCATGGGCGGGCTGCAGAAGGCCGGCGTGGGTAACGTTGGCTTGATTACCGAGGCGCCCTGATGCAGCAACAGCGAGAGCCGTCCGCCTCGGAAAGCTACTTCTGGCCTAGCGTCTGGGCAATTGCCCTGCACGTCCTGGTGTTTGGCATGCTGTTCGTCAGCTTTGCCATGACCCCGGACCTGCCGCCAGCCAAGCCGATCGTGCAGGCGACCCTGTATCAGCTGAAATCGAAAAGTCAGGCCACCACCCAGACCAATCAAAAGATTGCGGGTGAGGCCCAGAAGTCGGCTGCGCGCCAGACCGAAGTCGAGCAGATGGAACAGAAGAAGGTCGAGCAGGAAGCGGTGAAGGCTGCTGCGGAACAAAAGAAAGAAGAGGCGGCTCAAAAGGCCGAGGAATCGAAAAAGGCTGACGAAGCCAAGAAAGCTGACGAGGCCAAAAAGGCTGATGAAGCCAAAAAAGCCGATAAAGCTGCCGAAGCTAAAAAGGCTGAAGAGAAACAATTGGCTGATATAGCCAAGAAGAAGTCTGAAGAAGAAGCCAAAAAAGCTGCCGAAGAAGAGGCCAAGAAAAAGGCCGCTGAAGACGCCAAGAAGAAGATAGTCGAAGACGCGAAGAAGAAAGCCGCCGAAGACGCCAAGAAAAAAGCTGAAGCAGACGAGGCGAAGAAGAAAGTCGCCGACGACGCGAAGAAGAAAGCTGCCGCCGACGCCAGCAAGAAAAAGGCCCAGGAAGCAGCGCGTAAATCCGCCGAAGAGAAAAAGGCCCAGGCCTTGGCAGATTTGCTCTCCGACACGCCGCAGCGTCAGCAAGCCTTGGCCGATGAACGTGGCGATGAAGTCGCGGGCAGTTTCGACGACCTGATTCGGGCACGGGCAGCGGAAGGTTGGACACGTCCACCTTCGGCACGTAAAGGCATGACAGTAGTGCTGCAGATCGGCATGTTGCCGGACGGTACGGTGACTTCGGTCAGCGTGTCCAAGTCCAGTGGTGACGGTTCGTTCGACAGTTCGGCGGTTGCCGCGGTCAAGAACATTGGCCGGTTGACCGAGATGCAGGGAATGAAACCAAGCGACTTCGCTCCCTATCGTTCATTCAAGATGACATTCACACCTGAGGATCTAGCCTTGTGAGAAACCTTCTTCGAGGAATGCTTGTCGTTATTTGCTGTATGGCAGGGATAGCGGCGGCGGATGAAAAGAACATTCTGGTCACCAGCGGTAGCGATCGGGCCACCCCGATCGCGGTAGTGCCGTTCGGTTGGCAGGGCGGCAGCGTGCTGCCGGACGACATGGCCCAGATCGTCAGCGACGACCTGCGCAACTCCGGCTACTACGCGCCTATTCCAAAAGGCAACATGATCAGCCAGCCGACCCAGGCCAGCGAAGTCATTTTCCGTGACTGGAAAGCGGTAGGCGCCCAGTACCTGATGGTCGGCAGCATTACGCCGGCCGGCGGTCGCCTGCAAATCCAGTACACGTTGTTCAACGTGGCCACCGAGCAGCAGGTCTTGACCGGCAGCGTATCGGGCACCGCCGAACAACTGCGGGACATGGCGCACTACATCTCGGACCAGTCGTTTGAAAAACTCACCGGTATCAAGGGTGCGTTCTCGACACGTCTGCTTTATGTAACGGCTGAGCGTTTCTCCGTAGACAACACGCGTTACACCTTGCAGCGTTCGGACTACGACGGCGCCCGCGCCGTGACCTTGCTGCAGTCGCGTGAGCCAATCCTGTCGCCGCGCTTCGCGCCGGACGGCAAGCGTATTGCCTATGTGTCGTTTGAACAGCGCCGCCCGCGCATTTTCGTGCAGCACATCGATACGGGTCGTCGTGAGCAGATCACCAACTTTGAAGGCCTCAACGGTGCCCCTGCGTGGTCGCCGGATGGTTCGCGCCTGGCGTTCGTACTGTCCAAGGACGGCAACCCGGACATTTACGTGATGAACATGGCTTCGCGCCAGATCAGCCGTGTAACCAGTGGCCCGGGCATCAATACCGAACCGTTCTGGGGTAAGGATGGTTCGACCATCTACTTCACCTCCGACCGTGGCGGCAAGCCTCAAATCTACAAAACAAGCGTAGGTGGCGGTGGCGCGGAACGCGTGACCTTTATTGGTAACTACAATGCCAACCCTAAGCTTTCGGCCGATGAAAAGACGTTGGTGATGATTCACCGTCAGGATGGTTTCACTAATTTCCGGGTTGCGGCCCAGGATTTGCAGCGTGGAACGGTAAAAATCCTCACAGATACCAACCTTGATGAGTCAGCCACTGTTGCGCCCAACGGCACCATGGTAATCTACGCCACCCGCCAGCAGGGCCGGGGAGTCTTGATGCTCGTGTCCATTAATGGACGCGTAAGGCTCCCGCTTCCTACCGCACAAGGCGAAGTCAGAGAACCATCCTGGTCCCCTTACCTGAACTGACGCGGCGCTACAAAAAGAATTGCTTAACACACTGGGGTTCATTAGGAGTTTCACGATGGAAATGCTGAAGTTTGGTAAGTTTGCTGCTCTGGCTCTGGCTCTGTCCGTAGCCGTTGGTTGCTCGTCTAAAGGCGGCGACAATGCCGGTGAAGGCGCAGCTGTTGATCCAAACGCTGGTTACGGCGCTAACACTGGTGCAGTTGACGGCTCCCTGAGCGAAGAAGCTGCTCTGCGCGCTATCACCACTTTCTACTTCGAATACGACAGTTCTGACCTGAAGCCAGAAGCCATGCGCGCTCTGGACGTTCACGCGAAGGACCTGAAAGCTAACGGCGCTCGCGTTGTTCTGGAAGGTAACACTGACGCCCGTGGTACTCGTGAGTACAACATGGCACTGGGCGAACGTCGTGCGAAAGCCGTTCAACGCTACCTGGTACTGCAAGGTGTTGCTCCAGGCCAACTGGAACTGGTTTCCTACGGTAAAGAGCGTCCAGTTGCAACTGGCAACGACGAACAGTCGTGGGCTCAAAACCGTCGCGTCGAACTGCGTAAGTAATTCGTCATGCGAACGTGCCGTCGTGCTCTAACTGTATTGGCTCTCAGCCTCGCACCGCTTGCGGTGTGGGCTGCGGTTCCTGTGGAAGATAGCAACTCTGGCTATAACAATAGCGGGAGCAGTTATCCGCCAGCGGGTTATGGCACGAACGGCGCCTATGCTGGGGGACCGGCAACTGCCGCTCCCTCGGCACAGGGCGAACTGTTCAACCAGCTGCAACGTATGCAGGATCAATTGTCGCAGCAACAAGGCACCATTGAGATCTTGCAGAACCAAGTGAACCAGCTGAAGCAAGAAGGCCTGGAACGTTACCAGGATCTTGATCGACGCATTGGAGCCGGTGTTACACCTGCCGCAACTCCTGATAATTCTTCTGCCGGTGGCGCGCCAAGCGCTGCCGCCGGTGGTGCAGCAGCAGGCGCAGCGGCTAGCCAAGCGCCTGCTGCCAGCAGCGAACCGGGTGATCCGGCCAAGGAAAAGCTGTATTACGACGCAGCTTTTGACCTGATCAAAGCCAAGGATTTCGATAAGGCCAGCCAGGCCTTTACCGCATTCCTGCGCAAATACCCTAACAGCCAATACGCGGGCAATGCCCAGTACTGGCTGGGTGAGGTGAACCTGGCAAAGGGTGATTTGCAAGCGGCAGGCCAGGCATTTGCCAAGGTCAGCCAGCTGTACCCAAAGCATGCCAAGGTGCCTGACTCGCTGTATAAACTGGCTGATGTAGAACGCCGCCTGGGTCACACCGACAAGGTCAAAGGCATTTTGCAACAGGTGGTTGCCCAATATCCGGGTACCTCCGCAGCCCAGTTGGCCCAGCGGGATCTGCAGCGCTTGTAAGCGATGCAACCCGTTTAGAAGAAACCCGCGCCTGGCGCGGGTTTTTTCGTTAGAATCCACGCCCTTTTATGAAACACGCTTTTTGGGGCCTACGCGTTGGCGGGGTTCCTTGAAGTGCCTGACGGAGGCGGACAGCCTGTTTAGCTGTTACGCCCGTGGCGACTATGCAAGACACATTACGTATTACCGAAGTTTTTTACTCGTTACAGGGTGAAACGCGTACCGCTGGCCTGCCTACCGTATTTGTACGGTTGACCGGCTGCCCGTTGCGTTGCCAATACTGTGACAGCGCCTACGCCTTCAGTGGCGGCACCGTGCGCACCCTCGACGACATCATCGAGCAGGTTGCCGGCTTCAAGCCGCGCTACGTCTGTGTGACCGGTGGTGAGCCCCTGGCCCAGCCGAATGCCATCCCGTTGCTCAAGCGGCTGTGTGACGCTGGCTATGAGGTTTCACTGG
Organism: Pseudomonas sp. WS 5146; assembly: GCF_012985495.1. Lineage (NCBI taxonomy): Bacteria > Pseudomonadati > Pseudomonadota > Gammaproteobacteria > Pseudomonadales > Pseudomonadaceae > Pseudomonas > Pseudomonas sp. WS 5146. The sequence continues at coordinate 793,379 of NZ_JAAQWL010000001.1, read as the reverse complement.
AAACCAGCGGCGCCCTGGATATCTCCGCGGTCGACGCGCGCGTGAGTCGGGTGGTCGACCTCAAGACCCCAGGTTCCAAGGAAGCGCACCGCAATCTCTACGACAACATGGATTTGCTGACGGCCAACGATCAGGTCAAGTTCGTGATTTGTTCGCGGGATGACTATGACTGGGCGGCCTCCAAGCTGATCCAGTACAACCTCGACCGCCGTGCCGGTGAGGTGTTGTTCTCGCCGAGCCACCATGACCTCAACGCCCGCGACCTGGCCGATTGGGTCGTGGCGGACAACCTGCCGGTGCGCCTGCAATTGCAGTTGCACAAATACCTGTGGAACGACGAGCCGGGGCGCTGACATGACCGAGCAAAAGCGCGCGGTCATTCTGCTCTCTGGCGGTCTCGATTCCGCCACGCTGGTGGCCATGGTCCGCGCCCAAGGCTACAGCTGCTACACCCTGAGTTTCGACTACGGCCAACGCCACCGCGCCGAGCTGCACGCCGCCGAGCGTGTTGCCCGTGAGCTGGGCGTGGTCGAGCACAAGGTGATCGGCCTCAACCTCAACGGCATCGGCGGCTCGGCCCTGACGGACAGCAGCATCAATGTGCCTGAAGCGCCCAGCGAAGGCATTCCGTTGACCTACGTGCCGGCGCGCAACACCGTATTCCTGTCCCTCGCGCTTGGCTGGGCCGAAGTATTGAAAGCCCGCGACATCTTCATCGGTGTTAATGCCCTCGACTACAACGGCTACCCGGACTGCCGTCCGGAATACGTCGAGGCATTCGAACGCATGGCCAACCTGGCGACCAAGGCCGGAGTGGAAGGGCAGGGATTCCGCATTCAGGCGCCGCTGCAGAACATGAGCAAGGCAGACATCGTGAAGGCTGGCGTAGGACTGGGCGTCGATTACGCGCTGACAGTTTCCTGCTACCAGGCAGACGATTCCGGTCGTGCCTGTGGGAAATGTGACGCTTGCAGACTGCGAGCAGAAGGCTTCAAAAACGCCGCAATTGCGGACCCAACGCGTTATTTCTGATTTATTTAAAATAAGGTGTTGAATAATCCTTAGAAATCAGTATTATACGCGCCACCACACAGCGGGTCGTTAGCTCAGTTGGTAGAGCAGTTGGCTTTTAACCAATTGGTCGTAGGTTCGAATCCCACACGACCCACCATTTTTGGCGGTTTAGAAAATCCGGAAGGCCCACGTAAGTGAGGATTTCCGGGTTTTTTTTTGCCTGCAATTTGGCGCTGGTAAAAAACCGCCTCCAAGAGACGGCTCGTTGCCCGGCCTTAGCCAAACCGCCCCGTAATATAGTCCTCCGTCTGCTTCATCTTCGGCGTGGTAAAGATCTGATCGGTCTTGCCATGCTCAATCAATTCCCCCATGAACATAAACGCGGTGCTGTCCGAAACCCGCGCGGCCTGTTGCATGTTGTGGGTCACGATGATCACCGTGTACTGCGCCTTCAATTCCGTAATCAACTGTTCGATACGCCCGGTGGAAATCGGGTCGAGGGCGGAGGTTGGTTCGTCCAGTAGCAGCACCTGCGGGCGCAGCGCGATGGTGCGGGCGATGCACAGCCGTTGTTGCTGGCCGCCGGAGAGGCTCTGGGCGCTCTGGTTGAGTTTGTCTTTGACTTCATCCCACAGCGCACCGCCGCGCAGGGCCTGTTCGACGCGGTCGTTCATTTCGCGGCGCGAGAGTTTTTCGTGGTGACGCACTGCGTAGGCGATGTTGTCGTAGATCGACATCGGAAACGGCACCGGCTTCTGGAACACCATGCCTACGTGGCTGCGCAGGCGGTTCATCGAGTAGCCGGGGGCGAGGATGTTTTCGCCGTTGAGCAGCACTTCGCCGCGCGCTTCCTGCTTGGGGTACATCGAGTAGATGCGGTTGAACACCCGCAGCATGGTGGACTTGCCGCAGCCCGAAGGCCCGATGATGGCGGTAATGCGCTTTTCCGGAATATCCATGTTGATGGATTTGAGCGAGCGTTGGTTGTTGTAGAAGAACTCCAACCCACGCACCTGGATTTTGGTTTTGTCGGGAGCAATGCCGGTGGCGTCCATCAGTGAGACCTATTGCGTAAAAGAATCAGGCGGGATGCCAGGCTGAGTACCAGCACGAACAACGTCAGGACCAATGCGCCGGCCCAGGCAAGTGCATGCCAGTCGTCGAACGGGCTCATGGCGTACTGGAAAATAACCACGGGCACGCTGGCGATCGGCTTGAGCAGGTTGCTGCTCCAGAACTGATTGCCAAAGGCGGTGAACAGCAGCGGCGCGGTTTCCCCGGTGATGCGCGCCAGGGCAAGCAGGATGCCGGTGACTACGCCGGCCTTGGCCGCCCGCAGCACGATTTGCAGCGTCAGCTTCCACTGCGGTACACCGAGTGCCAGGGCCGCCTCGCGCATGGTGGAGGGTTGTAGCTGGAGCATTTCATCGGTGGTGCGCACCACCACCGGAATCACCAGCAGCGCTAGCGCCAGCGCACCGGCGATGGCAGAGAAGCCGACCTGATGATTGGTCAGCAGGTTCAGCGGCAGGATGACCCCGGTGTAGATGAACAAACCCAGCACAATCGAGGGGGCGGACAGCAGGATGTCATTGATGAAACGCACCGTAGTCCCCAGGCGCGAGTGGCGTGCGAACTCTGCCAGCCAGATGCCGGCCATCAGCCCGATGGGCGTACCGATCAGCAACGCGATACCCGACATCAACGCGCTGCCATAAAACGCATTGGCCAGGCCGCCCTCGGTGCCGGGCGGTGGGGTCATCTGGGTAAACAGGCGCAGGTTCAGGGCCTGGAACCCGTTGATAATGGTGGTCAGCAGAATCCACGTCAGCCACAGCAAGCCAAAGGCGGTGGCGCCGCAACTGAGGAACATGGCCACGCCATTTTTAAATGCGCGTTTGCGATACAGGCGTTCGTTGGCGTTCATAACCCTTCCTTGCGCGACAGGCGCATCAGCAGCAGTCGCGCGAGCGCGAGCACGACGAAGGTCACGATAAACAGCAGGAAACCCAAGGCAATCAGCGCAGAGCGATGCAGGTCGGTGTAGGCCTCGCTGAATTCGTTGGCGATGACCGAGGCGATGGAACTGCTGGGCATCAGCAACGAGGCGGAAAACTGTTGTGCGTTACCCAATACGAAGGTCACCGCCATGGTCTCGCCAAGGGCGCGGCCCAGGCCGAGGAAGATACCGCCGACCACCGCCGAGCGGGTGTAAGGCAGAACAATGTCCCACACCACTTCCCACGTCGTGCTGCCCAAGGCGTAGGCGGATTCTTTCAACTGCGTGGGCACGCTGCGAAACACCTCATGCATCACCGAGGTGATAAACGGCATGATCATCACCGCCAGCACAATGCCGGCGGTGAGCATGCCGATTCCCAGTGGCGGCCCCTGGAACAGCGAGCCAACAAAGGGCAGGGCGCCCAGGTAGTCATTGATCAACGGCGACAGGTGTTCGGCCATGAAAGGCCCGAACACAAACAAACCCCACATGCCATAGATGATCGACGGGATACCGGCCAGCAGCTCAATCGCCGAGGCCACCGGCATTTTCAGCCAGGGCGGTGCAACTTCAGTCAGAAAAATCGCGATGCCGAAACTCACCGGAACGGCAATCAGCAAGGCGAGAAAGGAGGTGACCAAGGTGCCGTAAATCGGCACCACGGCACCAAAGTGGTTATTGACGGCATCCCACTCGGTGCTGGTGATGAAACCGAAACCAAACGTCTTGAACGCCAGCCCGCCGCCCCACAGGGTCGAGGCGGCAATGGCGCCCAGCAGCGCCAGTACCAGCATGGCGGCACCGAACATCGAGCGTTTGAACCACAGGTCGTGGCGTTGATCGCGGGCGGCGCGGCGGTCGCCCCCGGTGTCGCTCGCGTGAGTAGTCATAACCAGGGTGTGGACCGTGTCGTTCATATCAGAGGTGCTCAGCGCCTTCCTCAGTTATCGAGGAAGGCGGTCGTAGGGCGAATCAGTGGGCGAAGTCAGACTTCCAGTAATCTTCGATTCGCGACACCAGGGAGCCCGGCAATGCGACGTAGTCCAGGGCCGCAGCCTGTTCCTGGCCTTTTTCCAGCGACCACTTGAAGAAGTTGAACGCCGCCTGGCTTTGCTCGGCATTCTTGGGCTGCTTGTACATGATGATCCAGGTGGTGGCCGTGATCGGCCATGCGCCTTCACCTGGGGCGTTGGTCATGATCAGGTTGAAGTCTTTGGCACTGGCCCAGTCGGCGGTGTCGGCGGCGGCCTGGAACGCCTTGGCGTTAGGCTCGACGAACTTGCCGGACGCGTTCTTCAGTGAGGCAAAGGTCATTTTGTTCTGCAGGGCGTAGGCGTATTCCACAAAGCCGATCGAGTTCTTGATCTGCTTCACGTAGGCCGAAACGCCTTCGTTGCCCTTGCCGCCCACACCGACCGGCCACGGTACGGTGGTGCCGAAACCAATCTTGGTTTTCCAGCTGTCGCTGACTTTGGCCAGGTAGTTGGTGAAGTTATACGAGGTGCCGGAGCCGTCCGAACGGTGCACCACGGTGATGTTTGCGCTTGGCAACTTCACACCAGGGTTGAGCGCGGCGATGGCAGGGTCGTTCCAGGCCTTGATGTCACCGAGGAAGATCTTTGCCAGGGTGTCGCCGTCGAGTTTCAGCTGGCCTGCGGCCACGCCTTCGACGTTCATCACCGGCACGATGCCGCCGATCACGCTGGGAAACTGACCCAGGCCGCCGGCTTTGAGATCGTCGGCCGACAGTGGTGCGTCAGAGGCGCCGAAGTCAACGGTGGCTGCCTTGATCTGGGCGATGCCGCCGCCGGAGCCGATCGACTGATAGTTGATGCGGTTGCTGGAGTTCTTGCTGTAGTCCTGCGACCACTTGGACAGCACCGGGTAGACGAAGCTGGAGCCGGCACCGGTAACGTCGGTGGCGTGGGCCATGCCGCTCAGGCACAGGGCGCTCAACAATACAGACAGACTTTTTTTAGTCGGCAACATCACGACAACACCTCAAGGTAAGGGGTAAGTGGGTAGGCCCACCTGTCTAAGACGTGACGATTTAATTCCTGATATGTTGCTGTTTAATGACGGTTTGGCTTTATGAAGAAACATTTAGAAATGTTTGCCTGGGTGGCAGCGAGCATGGCTGCTGTCACCCAGGCGATGCTACTTAGCTGCCTTTCTGGTCAATCCCCGCCTGTAATTCCTGCTGGTCACTGTGCCCGCCGACCCGCAGCGGCCCAAGGTTGAAAGCCTGATCCTTGCGTGTGGCGTCGTCCTGTTTCTGGGTCAGTTCGTCCTTGGCGCCCAGCGCCAGGTTGACCGGCGATTTCGACAGGTTCAGCCCGACATCGGCGCGATAGTCGCTGCCTGCCAACGTCGTCGCCGTCACTTTGGAACCGCCCAACTCAACCTTGCCGCTTTCGGCGCTGATCCGCGCGCCAGTCAGCCGTGTGTCGCCAGCCACTTCAAGGTTTACGCCCTGAGCACCGCGAATGCCCGAGGCCTGATTAACGCTGTCTTTCACCACGTGGCTGACGTCCAGGTTCAGCGTCGGCGTGTAGCTGGTGTTGCCGCTCTTGTCACCGAACAGTACGTTTTGCGCGGTATCGGCCACCTTGCTGCCGGCGGTGTCCTTGCCGCTGACGGTGTAGCTGTCGCTGGTTTTTGGCCAGACTTTGTCCTTGAAGCTGGACAGGCGCGTGCCCAGTGCATCTTTCTTGTCCGCGAGGTAGGTCTTGGCCTGGTCCACGCGGGTGCCAAAGGCGCCACGGGGTTCAGGATTCACCTCGTAGCTGCCACTGCGGCTGAGCTTTTCGCCCAGGCGCTCCTTGGCGTTGATCACGCTGTCCTTGGCCGAAGCGAGGTGCTCGGTGCCTTTGTCGACGGCGTTTTCCAACTTCTCCCGATGCTTGTCGAACGCGCCCTCGGCCTTGGCTTGCACCTTGTCCTTGAGCGGGCCGGTGGTCTTGGCGAGCTTGTTGACCACGCCGGGTTGGTTTTTTTCGACATCAAGCTTGGCGTCGACGTTGACCTTAGTGCTGCTGACGTGATCTTTGCGGCTCTCGACCACAAGATCCCCGCCGACGTTGCCGCTGACCTGATCCGCCTCAATCCGCGCACCCGCCAGATGGGTATCACCGGCACTGTTGATGGCTACGCTATCGGCCTTGATCAGGCTGTCGTGCTGGGTGGTGCCTTGCACGTGGTCCACATCGACCTTGGCGCGGGCATTGATGCCCAGCTGGGTCTTGGGTGTGTCGTGTTCACCGGCGTCGCCCCGTGTTGTTTTACCGCCGCTGCCACCCGCGCCGAGGGTCACGCCCCAGCTGTTGTGAGCCTGGGTGGATTGCGCCGACTCTTGCAGGATGCCGCCGTTTTGCGCATCGAGGGTGACCGTTTTGGCGGCAATCTGCGTACCTTGCAGATGGAGATCATCGGCGCTGGAGAGGCTCACGTTGCCCTTGCTGTGCAACTGCCCGACAACCACGCCCTGATCGTTTTCCGCCACCTTGCCGATATTGAAGTTGGCACTCAGGCTGCCAGTCTTGGCGCTGCTGTCGGCGCCACTGGTTTTTCCGGCACCGACGCTCAGGCCGCCGCCGAGGTTGCTGCCATTGCTGACATGCGTATTGGTGGCCGCTTGCAGGTCCAGCTTGCCGCCGGCATTCAGGCTGATATCACCGTTGCTGGCGATCTGCGTGCCTTGCAGGGTCATGTCGGCGCCGCTGCTGAGCTTGATCGGCCCGCTGCCTTGAAGCGTCGCGACCCGCGCCTGGCTGTCTTGGGTGGCCAGCTGCTTGTTATCCAGTTGCACACCAGCACCGAGGTTGACGTTGGTACCGTTGGTGCCCGGTGCGGTGCCCACGGTCAATGAACCATTACCGCGCAGGCTGTTGCTGGTTGTGCTTTGCGTGTCGCTGGCCTGATCAAGCGCCAACTCGCCACCGGCCTTGAGGTTGACGCCCGCCAGGCCACCGTTGAACTGGCTGCCCGCGTAACGCGCATCGCCCTTGGCCGTGATGTTCACGCCCTGAGTGCCCGCGTAGCTGCCGACCACCGCCGTGCTGCTGGCTTCGCCCACATCGCTGCTGCCGCCTGCGCCGCTGCCGCGCACGTTCACGTCTTCACCGGTGGTGGTGTAGACCCGCACGCCTGCCTTGGCGTCCACGCTTTGTTCGCTGCTGCTGTGGGTGTTGGCTGCGGCGCTGGCGATATGCTCGCCGGCATCGATCTTCAGCCCGCCATCGGTGGCGCGGTACTGAGTGCCTTCATCCTGCAACTTACCGGCGACATTGACCTGCACCGTGGCGCCATTGAACTGGCTGACCACCGCCGTGCTGTCCTGCTGGGTGCGGGTCTTGTTGGTGTGACCGACTTCCACGTCCAGCCCGACATTCGGCTGCTCGAAAGCATCGAGCAAACCGGGTTGATGGAATTTGGCCTGGGCCACACCTTCGACGGCTTTTTCGATTGGTCGGGTGATGCCTTTGTATTCGACATTGACGCCGACATCGGCGGTCCAACCGTTTTCCTTGTGGGTACTGGTCTGGCTGTTGTGCGCCGCCTGGTTATCGACGGTGCCGGCGTTGACCTGCAATTCGGAGCCTGCCTTGACCTGCGCGCCCTGGCTGGTGAGGGTGTTGCCGGCGTTGATGGTCAGTTTGCCAGCCGCTGCCACGTTGCTGGTTTGCGCGGTGGTGTTGCTGCTGTTGTCGTGGCTGCTTTGATGGCTGAACTGTGCGCCGTTGCCAGCCTTGTCCAGACCGCCGGTGTAGTACACGCCACCGCCGGTGGTGGTTTTGTCGGTGGTGTTGCGCGTGCTGTTATCGGTCGCCAGCAACTCGACGTTTTTGCCGCTCAAAATTGCATCGCCCTGGGTGGCTTGGACGCCGGAACCCTTGATGCTCACATTGCCATCGGCGGTGACCGCCACGCTGGCGCCGCTGAGGCTGGAAGCTTGTTGTTTTGTGGTGTCGGTCTTGCTGGTTTGCTGCTGGTCCTCAAAGCTCACGCCAGCGCGGTACTGGCGGGTGCCTTCGGCGTTTTCCTTGGCGTAGCCATCGAAACCACGGGTGTGAGTGGTGGTGGTGTCGTGTGTGGTGTTGTCAGCCGAAGCGATCTTGATATCGCCCTTGGCGTCCGCCTGTAATTTACCGGCGGCCGAGACCTGAGAGCCACTGACTTGAATGTCCTTGGCGCTTTGCAGCTTGAGGTTGCTGTCCGAGCGCAGGTTGCTGGCCACGACAGTGCTGTCCTTGAGTTGCTTGCGGCTTTCATCCTTGGAAATGCCGAAGAACTTGCTGTCGTTGCTGTAGCTATTGTCGTGGGAGGTGTCTTTTACGCCGTCGATCACCAGCGAGCCTTTGTCGCTGATCACGCTGGCCTGCTTGCCGCCACGCGCCTGGCTGCCGCTGATGCGCACGTCGTCGGCCTTGACGAGCAGTTTGCCGTCGGCGTTGACCTTGCTGCCGGTGTTCAAGGTTTTGCCCTTGTCGCCGTCGCCGCTCTTGCCAAAGAAGCTGCCGCCGGTCAGGTCGCCGGAGTAAGCGTTGTCGCGGCTTACCTGGGTGCGGCTGGCGCTGCTGATCTCCACTTGGCGGCCGGCCAATTGAATATCGCCGGGTGTTTTCAGTTCGGCGCCTTGCAATTGCAGTTTCTGCTGGCTGGTCAGCTCCAGCGTTTTGCCGGCCTTGAGGCTGCTGGTGACGCTGCGTTGCTCGCTGGAAGATTTATCCCAGTTGGCTTTCCACAGATGTTTGCGATGGTTGCCCTGATCGCGGGTTTCATGGGTTTCAGTCGCGGCGTTCACCAGCAGGTCGGCGCCGCTGTTGACACGTAAGGCATTGCCCGCTTCGACTTGGCTGGCCTTGATCTCGGCCTTGGCGCCGGAAGACAGCGTTGCATCCTGCTGCGCTACGACCTTGTTACCGTGCTGGCGCGAGTCTTTATCAGTGGTGGTGCGGTCGTAGGTTTCGTAGGTGAACAGGAAGTTGCTGTTGTCCCACTGTTCACGTTTTTCCTGGAGTTTGCGGCTTTCCAGGCTACTGAGGGTCAGGTTGCGACCGGCGTCGAGCTTGACGTTGCGCCCACTGACGTCGGTGGCGGCCAGGTTCAAATCCTTGGCGCTGTGCAAGTCCACATCGCCATGCTGGCTTCGCACGCCGGCACGGGTGGCGTCCAGGCTGTTGGCGTGGACCTGGCCGCTGATGTCGAGGTCGCCGGCCGAGCTGACGTTGACCCCGTCACGACCTTCCACCTGCACCGCGCCTACGCGCACGCCAGCACCTTCGGCCGTGCTGATGATGTTGATGCGTCCGGCCTGCATCGCCCCAAACAGGCTGGCGTCGATGCGCTGGTCCTGGGTCTTGCTGGCGGGGTCGACCTGGCGCACTTGCCCACTGGCGAAGTCGACCTGGTTGCGGCCTGCGGTGAGGTTCAGTTGATCGCGGGCACTCAAGCGCCCGTCGCTGTCGATGCGCGGCGCGATCAGGTTGATCGAGCCCGCGCGGTTTTGCAGGCCTTGGCCGTGCACCGTCAGTTGGCCGCTTGCGTCGCGGGTGTCCAAGGCTTGCAGCTTGCCGTCATTGAGTTCGGGGCGGCCCACCACCAGGTTGGCGTTCGGGGTGTTGATGAAGCTCCCGCCATTCACCGAAATACCGTTGGGGTTGGCCAACACATAATCGGCCGCCTTACCGAAAATCTCTTGGGCGCCGTTTAAGGTCGAGGCGTTGCGGCTGATCACTTCGTTGAGGATCACGCTCGCCGCCTGGCCCTGGAACTGCGGGTTCGCCGCCAGTTGCCCGGCGAGTTGCGACTGGCCGGCCTGCAGGGCGTTGTTCAGCACCACGCCCTGGCGGTCGACGTTGTAATCCAGGAACTGGTTATGGGACAGGCCGCCGGCATTCGGCGCGACGATATTGACGATGGGCACGCCCTGCTGGTTTTGCAGTTGCGGTATCCCGCCAGGCCCTTCGACCACGGTGATGCCGGCGGCCAGTACCAGTTGCGGCAGCAGGAACAGGCTGGCGATGGCCCAGCGCAGTTTGCCCTGGGGTGAAAGGTGAAACGTGTGGGTGTCAGTCGGCATAAGTAAGTTCGCTCTATGTTGGCTGATCCGCCTCGTGCGTTGTTCGTTGCAACGCTACTGGGGTGGTCAGGTACGGCGGTTGTTTCAGGCTAATCGGGTGTTGGTTTAAATCTGCACACTCATATCTGCACGCTCATATCTGCAAGCTAAGGCGCGTCAGCCAGACCTCCGGCTCCTGGCCAAAGCCTGTTGGCGTGTGCAAATTGCGTTGGTAATCGACGTCGAGCTGCACGTTCTTCCAGCTCAGGTTGAGCCCGGCACTCGCGCCGCTCAGGCGTTGGCCCGGGGCGCCGTGTTCGCGCTTGACCCAACCGTTGTCCAGGCCCAGGCGCGGGGTGATTTTTACCGGCAGGTCGCTGTTGAGCGGCAGGCGCAAGGTGTTGCGCCACACCGCACCGATGGCGCCCGAGGCACTGTTTTCGCGGTAGCCACGCACAGCCGAATCGTCGGTGCCCAGCAGTTGCTCAATGGCAGGCAAACGGTCCGGGCTGTATTGCGCAGACAGCTGGCTTTGCCACTGCCAGGGTTGCGTGCGCCATTGGCCGTTGCGCCATTGAGTGAGGTTGGCGCGGTACTTGTGAAACTGCGCCTGGGGCAGGTTTTCCTGCACTTGGTCAGCGTCGCGATCAGCGCCGAACCAGGTCAGGCCCTGGGCGTAATTGACGTCCAGGTTCCACACCGCGCTGTTGAGCCAGAACAGGTTCAAACCGGCCTCGGCCACGCTCAGCGTTGGGCTCTGGATGCCCAAGCGGACCTTTTGCAAGTAGCTGTCGACGTCCTTGTAGGCCAGTTGCAGGTTGGCGCTGAGTTGATGGCCCTGGTCGCGCCACAACACGCGGTCGGTGCGCAGGCTGATCTGATCGGTACGGCCGCTGTTGTACAGCGTGGTGCTGCTGACCTTGAGCGGTGAGCGGTATTCGGCATGGCTGGCGAACAGGCTGTAGGTCCAGTAGCCGTAGGGGATCGAATAAAACAGGCTGTTGCTGCGGCTGTAACGCGGGCCGTGGTTGAGCGTGTCGCTGAAGCTCAGGTTGAGTGAATCGTTGAGCTGCAGCGGGCTGTCCAGGCTCAGGCTGATGGCGTTGCGATCACGCCCGGTGCCGGCGCTGCCAAGGTTATCCACTCCCAGGCCCAGCCCCCAACGTGAGGCGCTACTGCGCGAACGCAGGATGATGCGCGAGGCACCAGGTTCACGGCCAGGGGCGATATCCGCGGTGAGGTCCACCGAGCGCAGGCGGTTGAGCTGGTCCAGGCCTTGCTCCAGGTCGCGCAGGTTCAGTGGTTTGCCGAGCAGCCCGGGGAAGGCGCCGGCCAGGGACACGGGCAAGCTTTGGTCGGCCAGTTCGATGGCTTCCAGGTAGCCTTCTTCGACATGGATATCCAGCGGTTGCCCGGCAGCCGGGGTGCTGATCAGGTACGGGCGGCTGGCGATATAACCGGCCTCGACGTACAGGCGAGTGATCTCGGCCAGCAGGCGGTTGATCTGGGTGACGCCCATGCACGGGGCGACATAGGGCTCGATGTGTTTATTTAGCTCGGCCCTGCTGAACAGCGTGACACCGGCCAGGCGTGTGCCGCTCAGCGGCCAGCAGCGTTCATCTTTGACATTGTCTGCTGGCACAGTGGGGGCGGCCGTCGGTGTGCCGAAGCTGCCTTTCTGGAGCTGGCGCTGGCGTTGCTCCAGCTGTAATTGCTGCAGGTCGCGCTGCTGCTGTTGCTGCAAACGCAGGGCTTCCTGGCCTGGCTGCGGGCCGTCGGCGGCGGACGCGGGCAGCGCGCACACGCAGAGCAGGGCGATACCCAATGGGTGGAGATGGCACAAGCGTTTGAGTGAGGGCAGGTTCGGCACTCGACATCCTTAACGTAGAAATACACACGATTCATGCCCCGGAGCCAAACCGTGAGCTCGGGGGGCTTGCCGCTCTTGAGTCATGATTAAACGGATTGTTACATCGTCTGTAGGATTTATTACATAAAACGTGAGGAATGCCGCGTTATTCAGCAAATAAATGCACAAAATCAGTGCAAATTGACTGATGGGGGCTATCAGGTCCCTGAATTTACGGGGTGGGTATGTGGATCAGGCGATGTGGGAGGGTTTTGATTGTTGCAGCAAGATGACTTAATCGGCGTGTTTATAGAGATGCACGCATCCCATGTCGTCAACGTGGCTATCGAGGGGTATTTGCGTTCAAATTGACAGCTTTACGACGATGAAACCAGGCAGTCACGATCCGGTTAAAAAGTCATAAAAAGACACGGAAAATCAGGCGAAGTCTTTGAAAATCCTGAGATTGTCCGACAATCAAAAGCATGAAAAACTCTTCATAAACGCCTCGCTCGAACGTTGGTAGTTTCCCCAGCGCTGCCCAATAATTCGAGTCCTAATAATGAATAACAAAACTCTTAAAAGCGCCTTGGCGCTCTCCATTTCGCTCGCCTCCACACACCTGTTCGCCGGTGGTTTTGCCCTCAATGAGCAAAGTGTCAGCTCAATGGGTACAGGCTACGCCGGGCGTTCTTCCTCGGCGGATGATGCCAGTACGGTGTTCGGTAACCCGGCCGGCATGTCGCGCATCAAGCACAATGAAGTCAGCATCGGCGCCACCTACCTCGATGCCAAATCCAACATCAAGGACGCCAGTTCCTCTCAAGGCGGTGTCGACAATCCTGGCACCAACAAAGGCGATATGGTCCCCGGCATTGCCGTGCCGATGGGTTACCTGGTGACGCCGATCGATGAACACTGGGCCTTTGGCCTGGGGGTCTACGCGCCGTTCGGTCTGGTGACCGACTATGAACACGGGTTCCAGGGCAATGGCTTTGGTAACAAAAGCAAGATTCAGGTCATCACCGTGCAGCCGACGGTCAGCTATGCGTTCAACGACAAGGTCTCGGTAGGTTTCGGCCCGACCTTCAACAAAATCAGCGGCGAGCTGGACTCCAAAGTCCCGGCGTTTGGCTTGGGCACCGAGACGGCCAAGATCAAGGGTGACGACACCGCGATGGGCTTCAACGCCGGTATCCTGGTGCAGGCTCTGGACAGCACCCGCGTCGGCGTCACCTACCACTCGCAAGTGGTCTATCACCTGAGCGGCCATACCAACGCCTCCGGCGTGCTCTCCGATGTGCTGGACGGCGGGGCGCAGAAGTATGACGCCAAGCTGAATGTCACCACGCCGTCGTCCGTGGACTTCTCGGTCACGCACCAACTGACCGACGCCTTGACCCTCTACGTGGGTAGCACCTACACGCGCTGGAGCCAGTTGAAGAAGATCACGGTCAACAACGCCGGCGTGTCGGACATTACCGCTGAGCTGGCCGGCCTGGGCTCCATCACCGAAGAGCAGCATTGGCACGACACCTGGTCCCACGCGATAGGCCTGTCGTACCAGCTCAACAAGCAGCTGGTGCTGCGTACCGGCTTCTCGGTGGACCAGACGCCAACCAACAACACCGACCGTTCGGTGCGTATTCCGACGGGCGACCGCACCGTCTTCAGCCTCGGTGCCGGCTGGACGCCTGTGGATAACCTGACCTTTGACGTGGCCTATTCCTACCTGAAGGAAGAGCCCATCAAGGTGCGCGACAACAATCCTCAGTTGGCGCTGACCTACGACGCCAAGTATGAAAACAGTGCCAATGGTTTTGGTGGTTCGGTGACTTACCGCTTCTGACCTGTGGATAACGGCAAAGGGCCGGTTTTTTGGCGTGGTCCTTTGCCGTAAGTTTTGACCTCAATGCTGTCAATCGCGGCGTGTCTTGGTTAGATTGAAGGCTAATCAGCTTTTAGGACACGGACTGTCATGACTACGCTAACGCCGATCATCGCGACCAATCCCCTCATTCTTCGCGCCGCCACGACCTCACCGCCGGCAGCGCTTGCGAACACCCTCGACGTCTCACCGGCCCGGCCGTCTTCCGTGGTCAGCCTCGGAAATCCCGTGGCCGACGTTATCGATCTCTATTCCAAAAACGGGCAGCTCCCCGGCCGCGAAACCGTGTGGGCCTGGGAAAACGATAATCAGGACGCAGTCACCCAGGCGATCAGCCAACGCTTCGGTTCAATCTCCACGACCAGCCGTTACAGCGGCCTCGGTGCTGCGTTGGTGGATCAGTTCACCGGGGGCGGCGGGGCGGGGATTTCACAATCGGTACTCAACACCACGGCAGAGCGTGCCGGTGATACGGGCGGGATCAAGGCCGACCAGGCGGTGTTGCACAGCAAGGCCGACAACCAAATCAGCCTCAGCATCAAGACCGCCAGCGGTAAGACGGTGACGTTCAGCCTGTTCAGTCAGAAAGACGGCTTGGGCGTGCAGGCCACCGTCGACGGCGGCGATTTGACCGCGGATGAACTCAAAGCCGTCGGCCAATTGGGGAAGGCGTTCCAGGCTTCGGTCGATGGGTTGACCGCCGTACCGCCGAAACTCGACCTGAGCAAACTGACCCAGTTCGACACCAGCGTGTTGGCGTCGGTGGACCTCAACGCCAAAGTCAAAACCCAGGGGGGCGAGGACATGAGCCTGGCGTTCCACGCCGACAGCCAAAGCCGCACCACACGTATGAGTGGCCCGGCCGGCGACGTCGACCTGTCTGTGGACCTGAAAAACCGCGCAATCCTGGGTGACTCCAAACAGCAGGCCAATGCGATGAAAACCTACCTCGCCCAGTTCGACCGGGTGCAACAGCGCGGTAGTGCCAATGCTGATTTGATGGCGATATTCAAGGATGCGTTCAGCGCCATGAACAGCAACTATCCCCAAGGCGCTGGCGCAACGAATGCATTGAGCAACAACCCGACCGACAAAGGTTTGCTGACAGGGCTGGCGGACTTCAAGGCTTCGATCAAGCAGGCCGTCGGTGCGTTCAACGCAATGCGTCCTACGGAAGTCGACAGCTTCTCCTACACCGTGTCGCAGAAGACCCAGGTCAATGGCCGCAGCAGCGCGGACCGCAGCGTGACCCAGAACCAGCAGTCGGTGCTGTCGGCAAACTTCCACAAAAGCCTCAGCGGTGGCGAGCCACCGGTGTTGGATGGCACCCGCGAATCGCAGAACTACCTGTATGTGCAAGTGCAGGACAAGGCCAGCAGCACCGCGAGCTTCTCCTATAAGGATGGCCAACTGACGAGTGCTTCTGTGTCGCAGTCGGCGGTGCAGAACACCCGGACCCAGAAGTACGAGATGGCCCAGTTGGTGTCAGACACGGTGGTGCCGAAAGAAGGCTCGTCCAAACGCGACTACCTGGCGTTGCTGGAGCACGCAGCCCAGGAGGTTAAAAAGTCCAAGGACGCGCTGGAGCAATCAACCTTGAAGGACGCCCTGGCGGCCATGCAGGATTCGGTGCTGCTAAAGGACTATCCCGCTGTACTGATGCGCTGAGGTTGCGCGCCATGAAAGCGGGAAGGCTCATCACGGGGCCTTCCCGTTTTTTTTGCCCGACAGGCGTGCGCCTGGATGCCAGATTTGGCTTTTGAATCGATTCGATATTCTGTAGCCTTGCGCAGCTTCAACCGTGCTTGATGAACACAATCACTTCGTCCGGCGGCGCCCGAAGGGCTCCAGAGCCGGTGGTACACTCGACTTTCGCGCTTACTGCGCTTGCAGGTCTTGCGAACATGACGCAAATTTCCGAACGCCTACTGGTTCAAGCCCACCTCGACGCCAAGCAGCCCAAGGCCCTGAGCGCCGATGAAGAGGCGAGCCTGCGCAGCGCCATCGCCGCCGAGCTCAAGGCTCAGGACGCGGTGCTGGTTGCCCACTTCTATTGCGACCCGGTGATTCAGGCCCTGGCCGAAGAAACCGGAGGCTGTGTCTCCGACTCCCTGGAAATGGCCCGCTTTGGCGCTGCCCACCCGGCCAAGACTGTGTTGGTGGCCGGTGTACGTTTCATGGGCGAGACCGCCAAAATCCTCACCCCCGAAAAACGCATCCTCATGCCCACCCTGGAAGCCACCTGCTCCCTGGACCTGGGCTGCCCGGTGGAGGAGTTTTCAGCGTTCTGCGACCAGCACCCCGAGCGCACGGTGGTGGTTTACGCCAACACTTCGGCGGCGGTCAAAGCCCGTGCCGACTGGGTTGTTACCTCCAGCTGCGCGCTGGAAATCGTCGAAAGCCTGATGGACAACGGCGAGACGATTATCTGGGGGCCGGACAAGCACCTGGGCACTTACATTCAGCGCCAGACCGGCGCAGACATGTTGCTCTGGGACGGCGCGTGCATCGTCCACGAAGAGTTCAAGTCCAAGCAGCTTGAAGACATGAAGGCGCTGTACCCGGACGCTGCGATCCTGGTGCACCCGGAGTCGCCGACGGCGGTGATTGAATTGGCTGACGCGGTGGGTTCCACCAGCCAACTGATTGCCGCAGCCCAGCGCTTGCCGAACAAGACCTTTATCGTCGCCACCGACCGCGGCATCTTCTACAAGATGCAGCAGTTGTGCCCGGATAAAGTCTTCGTTGAGGCACCGACCGCCGGCAACGGCGCGGCGTGCCGCAGTTGCGCGCACTGCCCGTGGATGGCGATGAATACGCTGGAGCGCACGCTGCAGTGTTTGCGTGAGGGCAGTAATGAGATCTTCGTCGAGCCGTCGGTGATCCCGCACGCCGTGCGCCCGCTCAAACGCATGTTGGACTTTACCCAGGCTGCGCGCCTCAAGCTGGCTGGCAACGCCTGACCTGAAGTTGAACACATAAACAAAATGTGGGAGCTGGCTTGCCTGCGATAGCGGTTTATCAGTCAATGCTGCTGTGACTGAACGATCGCCATCGCAGACAAGCCAGCTCCCACACTTGATCTCTAGTGTTCTTGGGTTACTTTTTCTGCTTTGGAATGTGCACCAGCTGCGTATCCGAGTAGATGTCATGCCAGCTGCGCTTGCGCTTATCAAACACCGACCAGACAAACCCCAGCCCCACGCACAACCACGATGCAATCGCCACCACAAAGCGCAGCAGCGCCTGCCACAGGCTGATGCGCGAGCCGTCGGCGTTCTGCACGCGCACGCCCCACACCTGCATGCCCAATGTCTGCCCCGAATGGGTCCAGAACTTGGCGAAGAAACCAAACAGCACAAAAAACAGGATCGTCGACAGCAGCGGGTCGCCGTCCAGCGCGCCGGACTCGGTGAGCGTGCGCATCCTGGCTTCGCCGATAAACGCCATCCACACCAGCTTGTAGATAAACGCGGTGACGATCAGCAGCGCGGTGCACAACAGGAAGTCATAGAACATCGCTGCCAGACGACGGCCCAGGCCAACGGCGGGGAATTCGCCTTGGGGGCTCAACAAAGGTTTGGGCATGGCCGTCTCTCTTGAGAAAAAAGCCATTTTACGAGCAAACGCACATAAAAAAGCCCCTGATGTCACCATCAGGGGCTTTTTGTCGCAGTAAGGATCAGCCTTCTGCTTGTACTTCGTCAGCCTGCATGCCTTTCTGGCCTTGCACGGCGATGAAAGACACTTTCTGGCCTTCTTTCAGGCTCTTGAAGCCATTGCCCTGAATAGCGCGGAAATGCACGAACAGATCCGGACCGCTTTCTGGAGTGATAAAACCAAACCCTTTCTCGTCGTTAAACCACTTGACGGTACCGCTCTGACGATTCGACATTTCTTATTTCCTTTGACGCTAAAAATTAATGACAGCCCCTTTCACATGAAAGAGTACTGGGCTGGGTTGCAGGAAAGTAAGAGACGTCGAACGGGTTGTAGCAAACTTATGGCTACTGCCCAGGTCCAGGTTCAAAGCGACCCATGCAAACACAGTGGCTAAACTCTACGTCAACTAATATGGAAAAAACAAGCCCCGGAGAATCCCCAGGTTTTGCTCGGCCATATGACACTTCGTTGACTAAAAGTGGATCCCACATATTCGATAGCGTTGCTCACTTGTTATAGGTTTGCGCCTATTAAAATGACTATCGTCAATGCACTCTTTTATGGCGGTTGCGTTACAAATTAGTGCGCGTTAACGCAACCGCGTTACTTATAGGAACAGTCAATCAGCCACGGTAGTAACGTTGCGGTACAAATGGCATTTTACTTACACGTAGTGGCACCTTTTTCCCACGTACCAATGCAGACACTTCGGTGTCCAGTGCGACAAATGCGCTGTCCAGGTAACCCATGGCCAATGGGCCGCCCAGTGTCGGGCCAAAACCGCCGCTGCACACGCTGCCGATCACCGTGCCGTGTTCGTCGACGATTTCTGCGCCTTCACGCACCGGGGTCCGTTCCTGTGGCAGCAGGCCCACGCGCTTGCGGCTTACGCCGGCTTGTTGCTGGGTGAAGATGCGGTCAGCGCCCGGGAAGCCGCCAGCACGCGCGCCATCGGCACGACGGGCCTTGGAGATCGCCCAGAGCAGGCTGGCTTCGATCGGCGTGGTTTCGGTGTTCATGTCATGGCCATACAGGCACAGGCCGGCTTCCAGGCGCAGGGAATCGCGGGCGCCCAGGCCGATGGCTTGAACTTCGGTTTCGGCGAGCAGGCTGCGCGCCAGGCTCTCGGCATTGGCCGCCGGTACGGAAATCTCGAAACCGTCTTCACCGGTGTAGCCCGAGCGGCTCACGTAGCAGTCCACGCCCAGCAGGCGCAGGGTGGCGAACTGCATGAAAGTCATCTTGGTCACTTCCGGCGCCAGGCGCGCCAGCACTTTCACTGCCTCCGGGCCTTGCAAGGCCAGCAGGGCGCGCTCTTCGAACAGCGGCTCAATGCTGCACTGCTCGCCAATATGTTTGCGCAGGTGGGCCAGGTCCTGATCCTTGCAGGCTGCGTTGACCACCAGGAACAGCTCGTCGTTGCCCAGGTTGGCCACCATCAGGTCATCAAGGATGCCGCCCTGGTCGTTGGTGAACATGGCGTAGCGCTGCATGCCGACTGGCAGGTCGATGATGTCGACCGGCACCAGGGTTTCCAGGGCCTTGGCGGTGTTGGCGCCGGTCAGGCGGATCTGGCCCATGTGGGACACGTCGAACAACCCGGCTTGATCACGGGTGTGCAGGTGTTCCTTCATCACGCCCAGCGGGTATTGCACCGGCATGTCGTAGCCGGCGAAGGGCACCATGCGCGCGCCCAACTCGATGTGCAGCGCGTGCAATGGGGTTTTCAACAGGGTTTCGGTGGACATGTTCAGCTCCTGAAAAACGTGCGGACGCGCTTGTAGGCGTCAGCACTCGATAATGTTGACGGCCAAACCGCCACGGGCGGTTTCCTTGTATTTGCTTTTCATGTCGGCGCCAGTCTGGCGCATGGTGCGGATGACCTTGTCGAGTGAGACAAAGTGCTGCCCGTCACCACGCAAGGCCATGCGCACGGCATTGATCGCCTTGACCGAGCCCATGGCGTTGCGCTCGATGCACGGTACCTGCACCAGCCCGCCAATCGGGTCGCAGGTCAGGCCGAGGTTGTGTTCCATGCCGATCTCGGCAGCGTTTTCCACTTGGGACACGCTGCCGCCCAACACTTCGCACAAAGCGCCTGCGGCCATGGAACAGGCCACGCCGACTTCGCCCTGGCAGCCAACTTCGGCGCCGGAAATCGAGGCGTTTTCCTTGTACAAAATACCGATGGCGGCGGCGGTGAGCAGAAAGCGCGCCACGCCGTCCTCGTTCGCGCCGGGGATAAAGCGCATGTAGTAATGCAGCACCGCTGGCACGATCCCGGCCGCACCGTTGGTGGGCGCGGTGACCACGCGCCCGCCGTTGGCGTTTTCTTCGTTGACCGCCAGCGCATACAGGTTGACCCAATCCAGCACCGACAACGGGTCGCGCAATGCCGATTCGGGGTTCTTGCACAGCTGCCGATGCAGCGCCGCTGCACGGCGCTTGACCTTCAAGCCGCCGGGCAAGATGCCTTCGTTGCGACAACCGGCATCCACGCAGTCCTGCATCACTTGCCAGATGTTCAGCAAGCCGGCGCGAGTCTCCGCCTCCGGGCGCCAGGCACTTTCATTGGTGAGCATCACCTGGCTGATGGACAGTCCGTAGGTGGCGCAATGGCCAAGCAAGTCCTTGGCGTGCTTGAAAGGGAAGGTCAGCGGCGTGGTGTCTTCGACAATCCGGTCAGCGCCGGCAGCGTCTTCATCCACCACAAACCCACCGCCGACCGAGTAATACTCGCGGCTGCGGATCTGGATACCGGCGGCGTCGAAGGCACGAAAAATCATGCCATTGGGGTGGTAGGCGAGAGGCTTGCGAATCATCGCCAGGTGTTCTTTCTCGTTGAACGCAATGCTGTGTTCACCGAGCAGGTTCAAGCGACCGTCACCGCGCATTTGCGCAAGGCGTGCGGCGACGGTTTCAGTATTCACGGTGTCTGGGTGTTCGCCTTCCAGGCCCAGCAACACGGCCTTGTCGCTGCCGTGACCTTTGCCGGTGGCGCCCAGCGAGCCATAGAGCTCCACCTTGATGCCGCTGGTGGCGCTCAGCAGGTTGTCGCGCTTGAGGCCTTCGACGAATCGAGCGGCGGCGCGCATCGGGCCGACGGTATGGGAGCTGGAGGGGCCGATGCCAATCTTGAACAGGTCGAACACGCTAAGGGACATGGTTGTTCTCCGGTTTCTTATTATTTTGGAAGACTTGCTCGCTCAGTGTAGAAACCGGGCTTGTGTGGGAGCTGGCTTGCCTGCGATAGCATCACCCTGGTCTACCTGATAGACCGAGGTGCCTGCATCGCAGGCAAGCCAGCTCCCACAAAAGCCAGCTCCCACATTGACCGAGTTCAGTCAGGGTTACGCGTAGCTCTCGATCGACGGGCACGCACACACCAGGTTACGGTCGCCAAACACGTTGTCGACCCGGCCAACCGGCGGCCAGTATTTGCCTTCGATCAACGATGCCACCGGGTACACCGCCTGTTCACGGCTGTACGGGTGGCTCCATTCACCGACGATTTCAGCCGCCGTGTGCGGGGCGTTTTTCAGTGGGTTGTCGTCCTTGTCCAAGGTGCCGTTTTCCACTGCGCGAATTTCCTCGCGGATGGCGATCATGGCGTCACAGAAACGGTCCAGTTCTTCTTTGGATTCGCTTTCGGTCGGCTCGATCATCAAGGTGCCCGCCACCGGGAACGACATGGTCGGCGCATGGAAACCAAAATCGATCAGACGCTTGGCCACGTCATCCACGCTGATGCCGCTGCTGTCTTTCAAGGGGCGCAGGTCCAGGATGCACTCGTGTGCCACCAGGCCGTTGCTGCCGGTGTAGAGCACGGGGTAATGCTCTTCAAGGCGACGGGAAATGTAGTTGGCGTTCAGGATCGCCAGCTGCGAGGCGCGCTTGAGGCCCGCGCCGCCCATCATGCTGATGTACATCCAGGTGATCGGCAAAATGCTCGCGCTGCCAAATGGCGCCGCGCACACCGCGCCTTCCTTGCGCTCCATGGCCGCGTGGCCTGGCAGGAATGGCGTGAGGTGGGATTTAACCCCAATCGGGCCAACGCCCGGGCCGCCACCGCCGTGCGGAATGCAGAAGGTTTTGTGCAGGTTCAGGTGGGACACGTCGCCACCGAACTTGCCCGGTGCGCACAGGCCGACCATTGCGTTCATGTTGGCGCCGTCGATGTACACCTGGCCGCCGTTGTCATGAATGATCCCGCAGATTTCGCGGATGCCTTCTTCGAACACGCCGTGGGTGGACGGGTAGGTGATCATCAGCGCAGCGAGGTGCTCGCGGTGCTCGATGGCTTTGGCGCGCAGGTCTTCGATGTCGACGTTGCCGCGTGCGTCGCATGCGGTCACCACCACGCGCATACCGGCCATGTTGGCGGTCGCAGGGTTGGTGCCGTGGGCCGAAGACGGGATCAGGCAGATGTCGCGGCGTTCTTCGCCACGGCTCTGGTGGTAAGCACGAATGGCCAGCAGGCCTGCGTATTCACCTTGGGAACCGGCGTTCGGCTGCAGGGAGATCGCGTCGTAGCCGGTGGCCGCGCAGAGCATGGCTTCCAGGTCGGAAGTCAGCTCCAGGTAGCCGGCGCTTTGTGCGGCCGGGGCGAAGGGGTGCAGGGCACCGAATTCGGCCCAGGTTACCGGGATCATTTCGCTGGCGGCGTTGAGTTTCATGGTGCACGAACCCAGCGGGATCATGGTGCGGTCCAGCGCCAGGTCCTTGTCGGCCAGCTTGCGCAGGTAGCGCATCAGCTCGGTTTCGGAGTGGTAACGGTTGAACACCGGGTGGCTGAGGATCGGCGACTGGCGCAACAGCGCGGCGGGCAAGGTGCTTTCAGTCGCAGCAAAGGCGGGCAGCGCCTTGCCGTCGGCGAAGATCGACCACAGGGCTTCGATGTCAGCCTGGGTGGTGGTTTCGTCGACCGACAGGCCAACGCGTTCAGCATCGACCACACGCAGGTTGATGCGCTGGGCGCGGGCCTTGTCGTGCAGGGCGGCGGTGTTGGCGCCCGTGTTGAGGGTGATCGTGTCGAAGAAGTTTGCCTGCTCAACCTTAAGGCCCAGGGCGGTCAAGCCTTTGGCCAGGATCGCGGTCAGTTGGTGAATGCGCTGGGCGATCTGGGTCAGGCCTTTAGGGCCGTGGTACACGGCGTACATGCTGGCGATGTTAGCCAGTAGCACTTGCGCGGTGCAGATGTTGCTGGTGGCTTTCTCGCGACGGATATGTTGCTCGCGGGTCTGCATGGCCAGGCGCAGGGCCGGCTTGCCGAAACGGTCGACCGACACACCGACCAGACGGCCGGGCATGTCGCGCTTGAACGCATCCTTGGTGGAGAAGTACGCCGCGTGCGGGCCACCAAAGCCCAGCGGCACGCCGAAGCGTTGCGCGCTGCCGATGGCCACGTCGGCGCCGAACTCACCCGGCGGGGTCAGCAGGGTCAGGGCCAGCAGGTCGGCGGCGACCGCGACCAAGGCATTGGCAGCGTGGAAACGCTCGGTCAGTTCGCGGTAATCAAACACATCACCGTTGCTGGCCGGGTATTGCAGCAGGGCGCCGAAGAATGCGCTGACGTCGCTCAGCTCGCGTTCATCGCCCACCACCACGTCGATGCCCAACGGCTCGGCACGGGTGCGCAGTACGTCGAGGGTCTGTGGGTGGCTATGCACGGAGGCGAAGAAGGCATTGCTGCCCTTGTTCTTGCTCAGGCGCTTGCAGAAGGTCATGGCTTCGGCGGCGGCGGTGGCTTCGTCGAGCAAGGAGGCGTTGGCGATCGGCAGGCCGGTGAGGTCGCTGATCAGGGTCTGGAAGTTCAACAGCGCTTCCAGGCGGCCTTGGGAAATTTCAGGTTGATACGGGGTGTAGGCGGTGTACCAGGCCGGGTTTTCCAGCAGGTTGCGCAGGATCGGCGACGGCGTGTGGCAGTTGTAATAGCCCTGGCCGATGTAGGTCTTGAACAGTTGGTTCTTGCCGGCGATGGCCTTGATCTTGGCCAGGGCCTGGGCTTCGCTCAGGCCGTCTTCCAGGCCGAGCACGCTGGTGCCCTTGATGCTTTCCGGGATCACGCTGGCGCTGAGGGCTTCGAGGGAATCAAAGCCCAGGCTTGCGAGCATGTGCTGCTCATCTTCCTGGCGCGGGCCGATGTGGCGGGCGATGAATTCGTTGGCGGTGCTGAGATTGATGGTCATGGCGCGCTCCTCAGGCTTCAGCGTTGGCTTTGATCAGGCGGTCGTACGCATCCTGATCCAACAGCTTAGCCACTGCATCGGCATCGGCGGGTTTAAAGCGGAAGAACCAACCTTCGCCCATCGGGTCTTCGTTGACCAGTTCCGGGCTGTCGCTGAGTGCTTCGTTCACTTCGAGCACTTCACCGGTCAGCGGCATGTACACGCCGCTGGCTGCCTTGACCGATTCCACGGTGGAGGCTTCGGCGCCCTTGTCGTAAGCCTGCAACTCCGGCAGTTGCACGAAAACCACATCACCCAGTGCGTTTTGCGCGAAAGCGGTGATACCCACGGTGACGCTGCCATCGGCTTCGGCGCGCAGCCATTCGTGATCTTCAGTGAAACGCAACTCGCTCATGGAAACTCCTCAGGGCCAGATTCGTCTGGTGGACGGGATTGGAATAATGGGGAGTTACTTAGCAATATTGCGGCCAATGTTATTAAGTCGTTATAAATCAGATACTTAACGATTTTGGTTATGACGATATGATTTTCAGCTGTAGCGATTTCGCTACACTCGGGCACACCAAAAAAAGCCTATGCGGATCAAAGCCTTGCATGGCGCGCAAAAAACAGGGTTGTAGCGATATCGTTACGCTGTAGCGCTTTCAGTACAGCGGATGTCGTTCTCAGACCAAAACTTGGATGCCCTCCATGGGGGAGGGGGCTTGTGTGGGAGCTGGCTTGCCTGCGATGCAGGCACCTCGGTGTATCAGGTAGACCAAGGTGATGCTATCGCAGGCAAGCCAGCTCCCACACAAGCCAGCTCCCACACAAGCCCCACATTTTGATCTCTACATTTTCAGGGCTTATTGGGAATGCCGTACTTGCGCAAGCGATGGGCAATTGCCGTGTGCGATGTTTGCAAGCGGCTGGCCAGTTGGCGGGTCGAGGGATAACTGGTGTAGAGCGTTTCCAGCAGGTTGCGCTCGAAGTCTTCCACCGCTTGCTCCAGGCTGTCGACTTCACCGTCGCTCTGGCGCGCCACTGAGGTGCCGGCGATGTCGAGGTCTCCGATGTCCACCAGGCTGCTTTCGCAGATGGCGGCGGCGCGGAAGATCACGTTCTGCAGCTGGCGCACATTACCCGGCCAGCGGTTGCCGAGCAGCGCCGGGTAAGTGCCAGGCGCCAGGCGGCACACCGGGCGCTGGATCTGCGCACAGGCCTGCTGCATGAAGTAGCGCGCCAGCAGCAGAATGTCCTGGCCGCGCTCGCGCAGCGGCGGCACTTCGACGTTGAGCACATTAAGGCGGTAGAACAGGTCTTCGCGGAAGGTGCCCTCGCTGACCATCTTTTCCAGGTCGCGGTGAGTAGCGCTGAGAATGCGCACATTGACCTTCACTTCGCGGTCGCCGCCCACCCGGCGAAAGCTGCCGTCGTTGAGAAACCGCAGCAGCTTGGCCTGCAAATACGGCGACATCTCACCGATCTCATCAAGGAACACCGTGCCCTGGTTGGCCAACTCCATCAGCCCCGGCTTGCCGCCACGCTGCGCGCCGGTAAAGGCGCCAGGCGCATAACCGAATAATTCACTTTCGGCCAGGTTCTCCGGCAACGCCGCACAGTTCAAGGCCAAAAACGGTGCACTGTGCCGCGCGCTGATAGCATGGCAGGCACGCGCGACCAGCTCTTTGCCGGTGCCGGTTTCGCCCTGGATCAACAGCGGTGCATCCAGCGCCGCCACCCGTTGCGCCCGCGCCTTGAGCGTGCGAATCACCGGTGACTCGCCCAGCAGCGCATCAAAACCTTCGGCATGGTCATGGTGCAGCGCCGACAGCTGTTCGCCGATGCGGTTGGGTTGGTACAGAGTGAGCAGGGCGCCGGCGTCAGTGATCGGCGTGGCGTCGAGCAAAAAGGTCTGGCCGTTGACGCTGATTTCGCGCAACGGCAAACGAAAGCCCTGTTCGAGCAAGGTTTCCAGCAACGCCGGGTCATTGAACAACGCGCTGATACTTTCACCCGCCGGTTCGCGGCCATACAGCGCGATCAGCGCCGGGTTGGCCAGCAGGATCTTGCCCGCGCTGTCCAGGGCCAGCACCGGGTCGGTCATGGCCGCGAGCAACGCGTCGAGTTGCAGGTGGCGACGTTGGCCGGGGAGGATATCCACCACGGTGACCGCCTGTACGCCGTGCACGCTGAACAGCGCGTCGCGCAGCTCTTCGAGCACCTCGGCGCTCAGCGTCGGCGCGTCGATGTACACGTTGGGCGGCACCATCTCCACCGCATCCAGGTTGAGATTGCGCCCACCGAGCAGGGCCAGGACTTCCTGGGTAATGCCGACGCGGTCGATGAAGCTGACGTGGATACGCATGGGGCTGGCAATTCTGGGGAACTGGAGGCGGCAAGTATGCCTTGGAGCGCAGGGAGATCAAAATGTGGGAGCTGGCTTGCCTGCGATAGCATCACCTTGGTCTACCTGATACACCGAGGTGACCGCATCGCAGGCAAGCCAGCTCCCACACAAGCCAGCTCCCACATTGGACTTACGGTGTTGTTACTCCAGGTGTTCCGGTTTGACCGGATCGCCGGATTTCACATCCAGCTGATGCCTTACATCTTCAAACATCAAGTCGTACTGCTTGTGCATCGAGCCGTTAAGCGTCGCAACCTTCGGCATTCCATATTTCTGCGCGATGTTCATCGCATGCCGGGCAAAGTCGAAGGCCTGATCCTTGGGTAAAAAGAATTCCTCCTTGAGGTCCTTGCCCTGCACCGAGCCGTGCAGCTTGAAGAGCATTCCCTTGCCTTCCTTTGGATCCTGGCTGACCTCGTAGTCGATGCACAGGTTGTAGCTGTAGTCATCCTTGTTGAGTGCGTGACGTTCGATGTGCAGGTGACCGGGTTCAAAGGTGGCCATAGGCGTTTCTCCTCTACTTCACAGGTAGGTGATGCCAGGTTTTGCCGTGCTGATACGCGTGCCGGCGCTGCCCTGGACGATGGCTTCGATATCCGAGAGTGAACCGATGACGGCAGTTTTGCCAGTCTGGCGGGCGAACTCGCAGGCCGCTTGTACCTTCGGCCCCATGGAGCCGGCGGCGAAGCCGAGTTTCTCCATGTCGTCGGGATGGGCCTGGCCGATGGCCTTTTGGGTCGGCTTGCCGAAGTCGATAAAAGCCGCATTGACGTCGGTGGCAATCACCAGCAAATCCGCGTCCAGTTGTGATGCCAGCAAGGATGAGCACAGGTCTTTGTCGATCACCGCTTCAATGCCGCGCAGCGTGCCGTCGTCGCCATACATGGTCGGGATGCCGCCACCACCGGCGCAGATCACAATGGCGCGTTTTTCCAGCAGCCATTTGATCGGGCGGATTTCAAAGATGCGTTTCGGGCGTGGGCTGGCCACCACACGACGGTATTTATCGCCATCGGGCGCGATGGCCCAGCCTTTTTCGGCGGCGAGTTTTTCGGCTTCGGCTTTGGAGTACACCGGGCCGATGGGCTTGGTCGGGTTCTGGAAGGCCGGGTCTTTGGCGTCGACTTCCACTTGGGTGAGCAAGGTGGCGAACGGCACCTCGAAGTCCAGCAGGTTGCCCAGTTCCTGTTCGATGATGTAGCCGATCATGCCTTCGGTCTCGGCGCCGAGCACGTCCAGTGGGTACGGCGAAACTTGGGTGTAAGCCGCCGCCTGCAACGACAGCAGGCCGACTTGCGGGCCATTGCCGTGGGCGATCACCAATTCGTTGCCGGGGTGGATTTTGGCGATCTGTTCGGTGGCGATACGGATATTGGCGCGTTGGTTGTCCGCCGTCATGGGTTCACCACGGCGGAGCAGGGCGTTACCGCCCAGGGCTACGACGATGCGCATAATGCATTCCTTTTAGAAGGATCGTTCCCACGCTCTGCGTGGGAATGCCTCACTGGACGCTCTGCGTCCGCTCTTGTGACGCAGAGCGTCACTGGCTGCATTCCCACGCAGAGCGTGGGAACGATCAGAGTGGGGTTAGATATCCGCCAGCGCCGACACCAGAATTGCCTTGATGGTATGCATGCGGTTTTCCGCCTGCTCAAACGCGATGTTGGCTGGCGACTCGAACACTTCCTCAGTCACTTCCACACCATTGGCTAGGTTCGGATAGCGCGCGGCGATGTCCTTGCCCACCTTGGTCTCACTGTTATGGAACGCCGGCAGGCAGTGCATGAACTTCACGCGCGGGTTGCCCGAGGCTTTCATCATCTTGGCGTTGACCTGGTACGGCAGCAGTTGCTCGATACGCTCGTCCCACGCTTCCACCGGCTCACCCATCGACACCCAGATATCGGTGTGGATGAAGTCGACGCCTTTGACCGCCTCTTTCGGGTCCTCGGTGATGGTGATGCGTGCGCCGCTTTCCTCGGCAAACGCCTGGCACTGCTTGATGAAATCTTCGTGTGGCCACAGGGCTTTCGGCGCGCCGATGCGCACGTCCATGCCCAGTTTGGCGCCGATCATCAGCAACGAATTGCCCATGTTGTAGCGCGCGTCGCCCAGGTACGCGTAGCTGATGTCATGCAGCGGCTTGTCGCTGTGCTCGCGCATGGTCAGGGTGTCGGCGATCATTTGGGTCGGGTGGAATTCGGCGGTGAGGCCGTTGAATACCGGCACACCAGCGAACTTGGCCAGCTCTTCGACGATTTCCTGTTCAAAGCCACGGTACTCGATGGCATCGAACATGCGGCCCAGGACGCGGGCGGTGTCTTTCATGCTTTCTTTGTGGCCGATCTGCGACGACACCGGGTCGATATAGGTGACGTGGGCGCCCTGGTCATGGGCCGCCACTTCGAACGCGCAACGGGTGCGAGTCGAGGTTTTTTCGAAGATCAGCGCGATGTTCTTGCCTTGCAGGTGCGGACGCTCGGTGCCGGTATACTTGGCGCGTTTGAGGTCGCGGGACAGGTCCAGCAGGTAGTTCAGCTCGCGGGTAGTGTGGTGCATCAGCGAGAGCAGGCTGCGGTTGCGCATATTAAAAGCCATGATGGATCTCCTTAGGTTTCGGTTATCCCCCTGGCCGCTCCTGGATAAGCAGCGGCCAGGGCCAAAAAATCAATAGTCGATGGGGTCGCGGATGATCGGGCAGGTCATGCAGTGGCCGCCGCCACGGCCTCGGCCGAGTTCACCGGCGCTGATGGTGATGACTTCCACACCGGCCTTGCGTAGCAAGGTGTTGGTGTAGGTGTTGCGGTCGTAGCCGATCACCACGCCGGGCTCCACGGCCACCACGTTGTTGCCGTCATCCCATTGCTCGCGTTCGGCGGCGAAGCTGTTGCCGCCGGTCTCGACCACTCGCAGCGTCTTGAGGTTGAGGGCTGCAGCCACGGTTTCGAGGAAGTTGGTTTTCTCCCGCTGGATGTCGATGCCGTGTGGTTTGCTTTCATCCGGGCGCAGGGTGAAGGGCACGATCTGGTTGACCACTTCGGGGAAGATCGTCACCAGGTCGCGGTCGCAGAAGCTGAACACCGTATCCAGGTGCATCGCCGCGCGGGACTTCGGCAGGCCGGCAACGATCACGCGTTCCACGGCTTTGTTTTTGAACAGGTTGCGCGCCAGTTGGCCAATCGCCTGGTGCGAAGAACGCTCGCCCATGCCGATCAACACCACGCCATTGCCAATCGGCATCACGTCGCCGCCTTCCAGTGTGGCGGCCCCGTGTTCCTGGTCGGGGTCGCCGTACCAGATCTGGAAGTCGGCGTTGGTGAACTCGGGGTGGAATTTATAGATGGCGCTGGCCAGCAGGGTTTCCTGACGTCGCGCCGGCCAGTACATCGGGTTGAGCGTCACACCGCCGTAGATCCAGCAGGTGGTGTCGCGGGTGAACTGAGTGTTGGGCAGCGGCGGCAGGATGAAGCTTGAGTGGCCGAGGAAGTCGCGGAACATCTCGATGGTCCGGCCGCCGAAGCTGCTCGGCAGGTCATCGGCCGACACGCCGCCAATCAGGAACTCGCTGATTTTGCGCGGCTCCAGGCTGCGCAGCCATGAGCCGACTTCATCGACCAGGCCCAGGCCCACCGTATTGGCGGTGATCTTGCGCTCCAGAATCCAGTCCAACGCTTCGGGGATGGCGACGATATCGGTCAGCAGGTTGTGCATTTCCAGCACATCAATGTCCCGCTCGCGCATCTTGGTTACGAAGTCGAAGTGGTCGCGCTTGGCCTGGGCCACCCACAACACGTCATCGAACAGCAGTTCATCGCAGTTGTTGGGGGTCAGCCGCTGGTGGGCCAAACCTGGGGAGCACACCATGACTTTACGCAGTTTGCCGGCTTCGGAATGTACGCCGTACTTCACTTTTTCCGTGGTCATTACAGATCCTCCAGTGAACAAAAGTTACAGAGTCAGGAAGCCGGCGTAGAGGCCATAAGCAGCCACCAGGGCGCCAATGACTACCGCGGCGAAAATCAGCTTCTCGACGTTGGTGAAAATCGGTTTGCCCAGTTCATGCTTGGCCTTGGCGAACAGGATCACGCCGGGGGCATACAGCAGGGCGGAGAGCAGCAGGTACTTGGTGCCACCGGCGTAGAGCAGCCACACCGCGTAGATCAACGCGATGGCGCCGATGAACAGGTCTTTCTTGCGCTCGCGCAGGGCGTTTTCGTAGGTCTCGCCGCGCACCGCCAGCAGCAGTGCATAGGCCGCCGACCACAGGTAAGGCACCAGGATCATCGAGGTGGCGAGGTAGATCAGCGACAGGTAAGTGCTGGCCGAAAACAGCGTGATGACCAGGAAAACCTGGACCATCGCATTGGTCAGCCACAGGGCATTGACCGGCACGTGGTTGGCGTTTTCCTTACGCAGGAACTCCGGCATGGTGTGGTCCTTGGCGGCGGCGAACATGATCTCCGCACACAGCAGCACCCACGACAGCAGCGCACCCAACAGCGAGATGATCAAGCCGACGCTGATCAAGACCGCGCCCCAGTGGCCCACCACATGCTCCAGCACGGCAGCCATCGAAGGGTTCTGCAGTTTGGCCAGTTCCGGTTGGGTCATGATGCCCAGGGACAGCACGTTCACCAGCATCAAAAACAGCAGCACGGTGATAAAACCGATTACGGTGGCCTTGCCGACGTCGCTGCGTTTTTCCGCACGGGACGAGAAGATGCTCGCGCCTTCGATGCCGATAAACACCCACACGGTGACCAGCATCATGTTGCGCACCTGGTTCATCACGCTGCCCAGGTCGGGGTTTTTCACGCCCCAGATGTCGGCGGTGAAAATGTCCAGCTTGAACGCGAACACAGCGATCAACACGAACAGCACCAGCGGCACCACTTTGGCGACGGTGGTCACCAGGTTGATGAACGCCGCTTCCTTGATGCCGCGCAGTACCAGAAAGTGCACGGCCCACAGCAGCACCGAGGCGCCAATCACCGCAGCGGGTGTGTTGCCTTCGCCAAAGATCGGGAAGAAGTAACCGAGGGTGCTGAACAGCAACACGAAGTAACCGACGTTACCCAGCCAGGCGCTGATCCAGTAACCCCACGCCGATGAGAAGCCCATGTAGTCGCCGAAGCCGGCCTTGGCGTAGGCGTACACGCCGCCGTCGAGGTCAGGTTTGCGGTTGGCCAGGGTCTGGAACACAAACGCCAGGGTGAGCATGCCGATGGCGGTAATGACCCAGCCGATCAACACCGCGCCGACATCGGCGCTGGCGGCCATGTTTTGCGGCAGTGAGAAGATCCCGCCGCCAATCATTGAGCCCACGACCAGCGCAACCAGGGCGCCGAGTCGAAGTTTTCCGGGAGTGTCAGACATTGCATGACTCCAATGCAGGAGAAGAGAGAGCACAGAATAATTCTGTGCGCTGATCAAACAGCTGACTTAGATCACGTCATTGGCACATTCCATTGTGAATTAATGACTTAGGGGTAAGATCCCGGGGCAATAGTTTGCCCCGCAAAGGCGCTTTCCAGAGCGGCTCCTGCGTTTTGATCAAGCATTTAGTCCGAGGTGTGGACGTTTGACCCTGGCCCGCTTTGTCGAATGTGCAAACTTTTCTCAATTAACGGGTTAAGTCTGCAAAAACTGGCCAAGTGCCTGCTCTATTTAAAATCTAAATAAGCTTAAACTTTATAAACTGTCATGCCGTTGCGTTATGAGCGTGACGGTTTTATCGCTGTCTTTAATAAACGCTGCACTCGCTGATTTAATTAGTTGAGTGCGCGCTTGTTCTCTCAAACTATTTTATTTCAGGAGTTTGCATGTCCCAACCGGCCGAGAAACTACGTCTCAGCGCGCTGATTGCCCTGGTGGTGGGCTCAATGATTGGCGGCGGGATTTTCTCTTTGCCGCAGAACATGGCCGCACGCGCCGAAGTGGGCGCGGTGTTGATCGGCTGGGCCATCACCGCCGTCGGCATGCTCACCCTGGCGTTTGTGTTCCAGACCCTGGCCAATCGCAAACCTGAACTGGATTCCGGCGTGTACGCCTACGCCAAGGCCGGGTTCGGTGACTACATGGGGTTTTCGTCGGCCTGGGGCTACTGGATCAGTGCGTGGATGGGCAACGTCGGTTACTTCGTGTTGCTGTTCAGCACCCTCGGCTACTTTTTCCCGGTGTTCGGCCAGGGCAATACACCAGTCGCCATCGGCTGCGCCTCACTGCTGCTGTGGGCCGTGCATTTTCTGGTGCTGCGCGGCATCAAGGAGGCGGCGTTCATCAACCAGATCACCACAGTGGCGAAGATCGTGCCGTTGCTGATGTTTATCGTGATCGCCGCCGTGGCGTTCAAGGCGGATATTTTCACCCGTGATATCTGGGGCCTGGGCAACCCGCAATTTGGCAGCGTGGTCGATCAGGTGCGCAACATGATGCTGGTCACCGTGTTCGTGTTTATCGGCATCGAGGGCGCCAGCGTGTATTCGGCGCGCGCCGAGAAGCGCTCGGACGTGGGCCGCGCCACCGTGATCGGCTTTCTCGGCGTGCTGGCACTGTTGGTGCTGGTGAATGTGCTGTCCCTGGGGATCATGAGCCAGCCGGAGCTGGCGCAATTGCAAAACCCTTCACTGGCGGGTGTGCTGGAGCATATCGTCGGGCCGTGGGGCGCGATGGCGATCAGCATCGGGTTGGCCGTGTCACTGCTCGGCGCCTTGCTCTCATGGGCGCTGCTGTGTGCGGAAATCCTCTACGCCACTGCCCATGACAAGACCATGCCGGCCTTCCTGAAAAAGGAAAACCCCAACCGGGTGCCGGTCAACGCGCTGTGGCTGACCAACCTGATGATCCAGGTGTTCCTGGTGATCACGCTGTTTTCCCACAGCACCTACACCACCCTGATCTACCTGGCCTCGTCGATGATCCTGGTGCCGTACCTGTGGTCGGCGGCCTACGCGGTGCTGTTGAGCGGGCGCGGTGAAACCTATGCCGGTGCCCAGCGCCAGCGCTATAAGGATTTGCTGGTCGGCCTGATCGCCCTCGGCTATGCCGTCTGGCTGCTGTACGCCGGCGGCTTGAAGTACCTGCTGCTCTCGGCGCTGTTGTATGCGCCCGGCGTGATCCTGTTTGCCCTGGCCAAGCGCGAGCAGGGCCAGCCCTTGTTTACGCACATGGAAAAGGGCATTTTCAGCTGCGTGATCGCGGGCGCGGGGCTGGCGGCTTATGGGCTGTATAGCGGGGTGTTGTCGTTGTGAGATTGGCGTATCAGCCGCCCTATGACTGGGCGGCAATGCTGGGTTTTTTATCGGCGCGGGCGATCACCGGGCTGGAGACCGTTGAGGCCGGCGTGTATCGGCGCAGCATCAGCGTGAACGGGCAGCACGGCTGCATCAGCGTGGCACCGGGTGCGGGCGATTGGCTGGAAGTGGGTGTTGAGTTCCCCGACGCGGCGGCGCTGCCCGAGATCGAGCGGCGCCTGCGGGCCATGTTCGATCTGGACGCCCGGCCTGGGTTGATCAATGCGCAGCTGGCCGCCGACCCGTTGATGGCACAACTGGTGGCTGCGCGCCCTGGCCTGCGAGTGCCGGGGACGTGGGACGGTTTGGAACTGGCGATTCGTGCGGTGCTGGGCCAGCAGATCACGGTGGTCGCGGCCATTCGCCTGGCGGGTAAATTGGTGGTGCAGTATGGCCAGCCGCTGCAAACGCCCTATGCCGGTATTACCCATGTGTTTCCTGTTGCCGAAGTCTTGGCGGCGGCGGACCTCGCGACCTTGGGCATGCCCAAGGCGCGGGGCCGTACTTTGTCAGGTGTGGCTCAGGCGTTGCTGGAAGATCCGCAGTTATTTGCACCCAAGGCCAACCTCAAGGACGGCGTGGCGCGGCTGGTGGCCTTGCCGGGAATCGGCGACTGGACCGCGCAGTACATCGCCATGCGTCAGTTGCGTGAGCCGGATGCGTTTGCGTCGGGGGATATTGGTTTGATCAATGCGCTGGCGGCACTGGAAGGCGCGCCGGTGTCGGCGCGGCAGTTGTTGGCGCGTGCCGAGGCGTGGCGGCCTTTAAGGGCGTATGCGGCGCAGCATTTGTGGACGTCGTTGAGTCGGGGGGATTGAGGGTGGCTGTCAGGGCCTCATCGCAGGCAAGCCAGCTCCCACATTTGACTGTGGCCACACTTTCAATGTGTGAGAGCCAGCTTCCACATTTGACTGTGACCACACTTTCAATGTGTGAGAGCCAGCTTCCACATTTGACTGTGACCACACTTTCAATGTGTGAGAGCCAGGTCCCACATTTGACTGTGTTCACACATCCAATGTGGGAGCTGGCTTGCCTGCGATAGCGATCTCAAGTCACCACTGAGCCCGATGTGAGCCCAATTCGCCGGCGGGCAAATCCCACTGCAACGGCGTGCCACTGATGGTCACCGGCGCCAGCAAACGATGCGCCTGGCCCCACGCCGTCTGCTCCACCACCAAGCCCTGATCGCCCGGTTCTTCAGCCCGCAACGCCGGCTGCTCCGGCACGTGCCCGGCCTCCACCAGCAACTTCGCCGTGCGCGCCAATGACAACCGCGCCGAACCACCGCGCCCGGTTTTCAGCCGCTCACTCAACGCTTGAATCGCACTGGCCGCCATCAAATACCCGGTCGCATGATCCAGCGCCTGCAACGGCAGCGGCACCGGTTTATCTGCCTGTTTCCACGCCATGCCAGCGTCGGCAATCCCGCTGCTCATCTGCACCAAACTGTCGAAGCCGCGACGGTTACGCCACGGGCCGCTCCAGCCGTAGGCGTTGAGGCTCACGTCGATCAGGCCGGGGGCGAGGTTTTGCAGTTCAGTGGCGGTGTAGCCCAACTGCTCCAGTGCGTCGGCGCGGTAGCCGTGGAACAGGATGTCGGCGTCCTTGAGCAAGCTTTCGAACACCTGGCGGTCTTCAGCACTTTTAAGGTCCAGGCGTGCGCAGCGTTTGCCCAGGGTCATTTCCGGTACTACGCCGGGCTCGTTCCAGGTCGGCGAGTCGATGCGCAGTACATCTGCGCCCAAACCTGCGAGAAAACGACTGGCCACGGGGCCGGCCAACACGCGGGTCAAATCCAGCACCTTGATGCCGGCCAGCGGGCGCGCCACCGAGCCGAGCCAAGGGGTGTCGCAGGGGGTGTTGAAGGCCTGGCGCTGCACCAATGCCTCGGCATTCACCGCCAACCCCTGCGGATGGGTTTGCCAGGCCTGCCATGTACGCATCTGCGCCGCGCAACCGCCGGCATCGACGATCGCCTGTTCCAGTTCGGCGGCGTTCCAGGTCGCGACTTTACTGGCCATCTCGGCGCGGTCCTTGACCTTGCCCAGTACGCGCTCGGCGGCGGCACGGTGATGGGGCGCATTGGTGTGCAAACGGATCCAGCCGTCGACGCTGGCGTAGTCGCCGGCTACCGGGTCCCACAGCGGCGGTACTTGCCAGCCCACCGGGCGAATCGAGGAGGAGAACCAGAAGGAAGCGAGGCGCCGGTCCACGCTCACGCTGGGCAAGCGCCCGGTTTGTTGCCGGATAAGTTGAGCAACCGCCTGGCCGGCAGCGCCGAGGCTGGCGCTGGCCAGTTCGGTCACGGCAAAGGTCGAGGGCAGGGCGCCGGCCTCGGTAAACGTCAGCGGGGTTTGCGGTAGATCGAGTGCGGCTTGGATGGGTGTCAGCAGGTCAGTCATCAAAGGCCCTCCGTTAGAGAAGGGCCACTATAGAAGATCCTCACACGGCTGTGACCACTCCCGGCTCCAACGGCAAGTCGATGCTGGCGATAAAACCGCCGTCCGGGTGATTGCCCAGGATCAGGCTGCCGCCATGGCGTTCGGCGGCGCGACGGGCAATCGCCAGGCCCAGCCCGTGGCCTTGTGCGGCCTGGCCAGGCGCGCGATAAAACGGCTCGCCCAACTGGCTCAGGTGTTCGGCTTCAACGCCGGGGCCGTGGTCGCGCACGCTGATCAGGATGCGCTCGCCCTGGTGCCGGGCGCTTAGCTCGATCGGCTGGCCCACGGGGTTAAAGCGCTGGGCGTTACGCAGCAGGTTGTCCACGGCGCGCTCGATCATGGTCGGCCAGCCCTTGAGGTGCAGCTCGGGCTCGGCGCTCAGTTGCACCATCTGTTCCGGCGCACTGAGTTGGGCATCCTTTTGCAAGGTCCTGAGCAGTGGGGTGAGGTCGACGTCTTCGGCGCTGGCGTTGTCGGCATCCACGCGGGCCAGCACCAGAATCTCGCTGATCAGCGCTTCCAGGCGGTCGCACTCGCGGGTCAGGCGCGGCCACAGCCGTTCGCGTTCTTCCGGGCTGGCGCGTTCGGCCAGGGCCAGGGCAATACGCAGGCGGGCCAGCGGTGAGCGCAGTTCGTGGGACACATCGCGCAGCAACTGGCGCTGGCTGCCGATCAGGCTTTGCAGGCGCGCGCCCATGCGGTTGAAGTCGGTGGCGAGCACGCCGAACTCATCGCGGCGGTTGGCCAGTTGCGCCAGGCTGTTTTGCTGATAGGTGGTCTGGCCCAGGTCATGCACCGCACCGCGCAGGCGGCTGAGTGGGCGGGTGATGGACAAGGTCACCAGCAGGCTGAACAACGTCAGTACCACCAGGGCAATCGCCAGCGCGCTAAACGGCCACAGCAGGCTGCTGCGGTGCCAGGCGTCCAGTTCCGGGTTGGGGATGCGGTAGATCAGCAGGTACGTGTCCCCGGTTTTTTCACTGGTGTACTCGGCGGTCAGGCGGCGCCAGGGCAAGTGGCTGTCCTGGTTGTCATTCTGGCGGGCTTCGAAGGCGGCGGCGCGACGTGGGAACGTGCCGCGTACCACCGGGTCGCCGCTTTCGTTGAGTACCTGCACGTCGATGTGGTACTGGCGTTTGCGTTGTTGCAGCAAATCCTGGGCGGCGTCCTCACCTTGGGCTTCGTAGAGTTGCGTCCACTCTTGCGCCAGGTTGTTGAGGCCGGGATGGCGGCTGAGAATCCAGGCGTCCTGGTTGAGCATGTGCCCAAGCAGGATCGACAGCCCGGCAACCAAGGCGATGGCCAGCCAGAAACTGGCCAGGATGCGCCAGAACAATGAACGCACAGGAAACCCTCAAGCAGGAAAAGCCCAGCGGCGTGAGCCACTGGGCTGGGGAGGTAACGCTAGAGCATTATTGCGCTTTTTGCGGCTGTTGCGCTTTCCAGGCCTGGAATTCCTTCCACTCGGCGCGGCGCTCGGCTTGCTTCTTGACGATCTCGTCGAATTTCTTCTGTTGATCGGGTTTTAGCACGGCACGGATGTCAGCCTGGGTTTTCTGTTTGCCGGCGGCGATTTCATCCTGCATGGCTTTCTGGTCAGCAGCCGGCAGCTTGTCCAGGTACTTTTTGACCAGGTCTTTGCGGGCGTGCCATTGGTCACCCATCAATTTGCCGATTTGCTGGCGCTGTTCCTTGGTCAGGTCCAGCTGGCTGAAGGGGCCGCCTTTGCCACGCGGACCGTGTTCACCGCCGTGGCCCGGGCCACCCATCATGTGGCCTTCTGGGCCGCCCATCGGGCCTGGGCCTTCTGGCATTGCGGCCATGGCAACGGTCGGCAGGGCAGCGGCGAACATCAGAGCGATAAGGGTCTTGCGCATGGTGTTTCTCCTGTCTCTATTCCGGTGAGTCCGGATGTGAGTAGGTTACGCAGCGCAAGGTCAGCGGCGGTCAGGGGAGGGTAAAGCTTGGGTAAAGAGGGTTTTGATGTGAACTGACAAAACTGTCGGATTGATGCGATCAAGTGTGGGAGCTGGCTTGCCTGCGAATGCGGCGGGTCAGCTACATAGATGCAAGCTGACCCTGCGCTATCGCAGGCAAGCCAGCTCCCACTGGGCAATTGATCGTTCCCACGCTCTGCGTGGGAATGCATACCGTGACGCTCTGCGTCACCGGCGTACACAGCGGGACGCAGAGCGTCCCCGGCGGCATTACCACGCGGAGCGTGGGAACGATCTTTAAACGATCTTTAAAGGCTGTAGTAGTAGCCGCGGCTGCGCAGCGCCACGATCCGTGGCCGACCATCCGGGTGTGGGCCGATCTTTTTGCGCAGGTTGCTCACGTGCATGTCCAGGCTGCGGTCGTACAGAGTGAGCTTGCGGCCCAGGGCGATCTGCGCCAGTTCCTGCTTGTCCAGCGGCTCGCCGGGCTGGCGCAGCAAGGCTTCGAGCAGGCGGCTTTCGGACACGGTGAGGGTGAATTCCTGCTCGTCGATGCTGACCACACCGCGCACCGGGCTGAAGCACAAATCGCCCAGTTCCATCTGCGTCGACACGGCGGCCGGGTGGCTGCGGCGCAGCACGGCGCGCAGGCGCGCAGTCAGCTCGCGCGGGTCACAGGGCTTGGCCAGGTAATCGTCGGCACCCAGTTCCAGGCCGAGGATACGGTCCAGCGGTTCGCCACGGGCCGAGAGCATCACCACCGGCAATTCC
Organism: Pseudomonas sp. WS 5146; assembly: GCF_012985495.1. Lineage (NCBI taxonomy): Bacteria > Pseudomonadati > Pseudomonadota > Gammaproteobacteria > Pseudomonadales > Pseudomonadaceae > Pseudomonas > Pseudomonas sp. WS 5146. Next base: position 754,882 of record NZ_JAAQWL010000001.1, on the reverse strand, counting down.
GGGTGGTCATTGCGCAATTGCTTGAGCAACTCCAGGCCGCTGCCATCCGGCAGCATCACGTCAAGCACGACGGCGGCGGGTGCGGCTTCGGCCAGGGCTTTGCGCGCGCTCACGCCGTCGTGGCAGGCGCGCACCTGGAAACCTTCCTGGCTCAGCCAACTGGTCAGCAGCTCACAGAGCTCCTGGTCATCATCTATCAGTAACAGCTCGCTCATGACTCACTCAATTTAGCCATTGTCGACGGCGACGGTGCCCACCACTGGCGAAGATCCCGCACAGCAGGGCGATCAGTGCGACGGCCGCGCCCGTGACAAACCACTGTTGTTGCTCGGTCAGCCAGCGGGTCAAGGCGCCGCCTTGTGTCTCTTTGAGTTGCTGGACCAGGCGTTGGTTCTCCTGGCGCAAGCGACTCAGTTGAGCGCTTTCACGTGCATTCTCGGTGCTTTGCAGTTGTTTGCTCAATTCTTCACGCAGCCGTTCGCTTTCTTTCAAGCGTTGCTGCAACTCGGTGATCTGGCTGCCGGCGCCCAGGGACAAGGGCGTGGAGCTGCCGGTGTTTGAGGTTTCTTCCGCATGGGCGCTCGCCCCGATCATTAACACTGCCAACAGACACAACGGACGTAAGCGCATCGGAACTCCTGATTCCACACGAATATTCAGAACGTTGTCGGCAGGTTACCGAGAATAATGAGCAATTAGGAGCGCGCCGAACCGATTAGGTTCAGCGCAGCCGGGCTTAAGGCAGGACTTGCTTGAACGGCTTGATCACTACATCAGCGTAGACGCCTGCGGCGATGTACGGGTCGGCGTTGGCCCAGGCCTGGGCGTCGGCCAGCGAGGCGAACTCGGCAATGATCAGGCTGCCGGTGAAGCCGGCGGCGCCTGGGTCATTGCTGTCGACGGCCGGGTGCGGGCCTGCGATCACCAGGCGACCTTCGGCTTGCAGGGTTTTCAGGCGCTCAACGTGCGCCGGACGCACGCTCAGGCGTTTTTCCAGCGAATCGGCAACGTCGGTGGCAATGATGGCGTAGAGCATGTCAGTCCTCGGTTTTCGGCGTGGTAGGGGCGGTGTCATGCAGATGGCGCGACAGGTAGATACCTTGGCCGATCAGGAACAATACGGTCATGCCCAGGCTACCGAAGACTTTGAAGTCGACCCAGTAATCCTGGAAGGTAAAGGCCACGAACAGGTTGGCGGCGCCGCAGAACAGGAAAAACACGATCCAGGCCACGTTCAAACGCGTCCATACCGGCTCCGGCAGGGTCAGCGCGTGGCCCATGATGCGCTTGATCAACAAGCGGTCACCAATGAAGTGGCTGCCGATAAACACCAGCGCGAACAGCCAGTTCACTACCGGGGCTTTCCATTTAAGGAAGGTTTCGCTGTGAAAGGCCAGGGTCAGGCCGCCGAACACCAGGCAGGCAACCAGGGTGAGCCATTGGCTTTTTTCCAGTTTGCGCTGGGAAATGAAAATGGCGCCGTAGACTACGATAGAACTGACGATCAGCACGGCAGTGGCGCTGTAGATGCCCCCGAACGAGAGCGGATGACCGGCGATATCGATGACCCTGGGGTCGAGTTTGGTAACGATGAAAAACAGCAACAGCGGGATGAAGTCGATGAATTGTTTCACAGTAAGAGCCAGAAGCTGGATGTGGCGGCATAATAACAAACATCCTTGGTAGCGAAAGCGCCAGCTGACTTGAGGTTACACACTCCCGTGAATGTTGATTTGCACTGCCACAGCACGGCCTCCGATGGCGCCCTGGCGCCCGCGGTACTGGTTGCGCGTGCGTTTGAAAAAGGCGTGCGAGTCTTGTCGTTGACCGACCACGACACCCTCGAAGGCCTCGACGAGGCCCGCACGGCGGCGCATGCCTTGGGCATGCAACTGGTCAACGGCGTGGAATTGTCCTGTACCTGGGGCGGCGCCACCATTCATGTGCTCGGCTACGGCTTCGATCAAAACGCCGCGCCTTTGGTGGCGGCCATCGCCCAATTGCACGATGGCCGTTGGCTGAGGTCCGAAGAAATAAGCCGCAAGCTCAGCCTTAAAGGCATGCCCAATGCGCTCGACGGCGCCCGCGCCATCCAGCAAGAGCTGGGCGACAGCGGCAACGCGCCGGCCCGCCCGCACTTTGCCGACTGGATGGTGCGTGAAGGTTTCGTCAAGGACCGCGCCGAAGCGTTTCGCAAATGGCTGGGCGCCGGCAAGTTGGGTGATGTGAAGCAACACTGGCCGACGCTGGAAGATACAGTCGGCACATTGCGTGCCTCCGGAGCCTGGGTGAGCCTGGCGCATCCCTGGCATTACGATTTCACCCGCAGCAAGCGCCGCAAGCTGATTGCCGACTATATTGGAGCGGGCGGCCACGCAATCGAAGTGGTCAACGGGCATCAACCCGCTGAGCAGGTGGGCAGCCTGGCGATTCTTGCTCGCGAATTTGGTTTGCTGGTCAGCGCCGGCAGTGATTTTCATGGCCCAGGCGGCTGGTCCGAGATTGGCGAGTACCGCCAGGTCCCGGAAGACTTGCCGCTGTTGTGGGGGCGATTCAAGCATGACCCCATTATTGCCACCGTCTGAACAGGTAGAACACGTGAGTCAATTCTTCCAGATTCATCCGGAAAACCCTCAAGCGCGCCTGATTAAACAGGCCGTGGAGATCATTCGCGCCGGTGGCGTGGTGATCTACCCAACGGATTCGTCCTACGCCATTGGTTGCCAGATCGGCGACAAGAGCGCAGTTGAACGGGTCAGACGCCTGCGTGACCTGGACAAAAACCACAACTTTGCGCTGATCTGCAGCGACTTGTCGCAACTGGGGCTGTTCGCCAAAGTCGACACCGGCACCTTCCGTCTGCTCAAGGCGCACACGCCGGGGCCGTACACCTTTATTCTGAATGCCACCCGCGAAGTGCCGCGCCTGTTGCTGCACCCCAAAAAGCGCACCATCGGCCTGCGTGTGCCCGAGCACCCGATTGCCCTGGCGTTGCTGGCAGAACTGGGTGAGCCGTTGATGAGCGTGTCGCTGATTTTGCCCGGTGAAGAAGAGCCGCTGTACGACCCTTACGAGATGCGCCGCCTGCTGGAAAAACACGTCGATCTGATCATTGACGGCGGCTACGGCGGCAACAAGGCGTCCACTGTGATCAACCTGGCCGACGGCGAGCCGGAAGTGGTGCGCGTGGGCTGCGGCGACCCGACGCCGTTTATGGTCGAGGCCTGAATGTCGGCCGTGGAAACCGCTGATCCCCAGGCGGGCGCCCAGCAGGAACTGCCATTTGCCATGGTGTATGGCCAGGCGGTCATGGAAATGCCGCTGGACCTGTATATTCCGCCGGATGCGCTGGAGGTCTTTCTTGAGGCCTTCGAAGGCCCGCTGGATTTGCTGCTGTACCTGATTCGCAAGCAGAACATCAATATCCTCGACATCCCGGTGGCAGAAATCACTCGCCAGTACATGGGGTATGTCGAGTTGATGCAGTCGGTACGCCTGGAATTGGCCGCCGAGTACCTGGTGATGGCCGCCATGCTCGCCGAGATCAAGTCGCGCATGCTGTTGCCGCGTTCCGAGACCATTGAGGCCGAAGAAGACGACCCGCGGGCCGAGCTGATCCGCCGTCTGCAAGAATATGAACGCTTCAAGGCCGCCGCCGAAGGCATCGACGGCTTGAGCCGCGTGGGCCGTGATGTGGTGGTGCCCAAGCTCGATGCCCCGGAAGCCCGGGCGCGCAAGCTGTTGCCGGATGTGAGCCTGGAAGAATTGCTGATGTCCATGGCCGAGGTGCTGCGCCGGGGTGACATGTTTGAAAGCCACCAGGTCAGCCGCGAAGCGCTGTCGACCCGCGAGCGCATGAGCGATGTGCTGGAGCGCCTCAAGGGCGGCGGCTTTGTGCCGTTTGTCGAGCTGTTTACCAAAGAGGAAGGGCGCCTGGGGGTGGTGGTGACCTTTATGGCCATCCTCGAACTGGTCAAGGAATCCTTGGTCGAGCTGGTCCAGAATGAGCCTTTTGCGGCTATCCACGTGCGGGCGCGAGCCGAATAAAGAGCTGAATCGATGAATCTGACTGAACCCCGCGAACTGGCGCCCTTGCTGGAAGCCTTTCTCCTGGCCTCGGGTAAACCGCAATCCCTGGAACGCTTGTTCGAGTTGTTTGAAGAGGCCGAGCGCCCTGAACCACCGGTGTTCAAGAAGGCGCTGGAGATTCTGCGCAAGTCCTGCGACGGCCGCGCCTTTGAACTGCGCGAAGTGGCGTCAGGTTATCGCTTGCAGATCCGTGAGAAATTTTCCCCGTGGGTCGGCCGCTTGTGGGAAGAGCGCCCGCAGCGTTATTCCCGCGCGATGCTGGAGACCATGGCACTGATTGCCTACCGCCAGCCCATCACGCGGGGCGAGATTGAGGATGTGCGGGGTGTGGCGGTCAACAGCCATATCGTCAAGACACTGCTGGAGCGCGAGTGGATCCGCATTGTCGGCTACCGCGACGTGCCCGGCAAACCGGCGATGTTTGCCACCACCAAGGTGTTTCTCGACCACTTCAACCTGAAAAACCTCGACGACCTGCCGCCGCTTGCCGAACTGCGCGAGATGGAAGCCGAGCCGGTGCTCGACTTCGACGACGCGCCGGTGCCGGCCAGCCTGCAGGAGCTGGCCGACGCCACCGCCGAGCCGGAAGAGCCGAAGGACGAAACCAGTTTCCATACCTTGCTGCTTGAACTGGATGATATGGAGCAGGGCATCAAGACTGACTTTGATGACTTGCTGCGTGATGGCGCGGCTGAGCCTGAAACCCAGGTGAACGTTGAGGTTGAGCCGCAAGTCGAACCGGAACCTGAGCCTGAACCCGGAGAAGACATCCTCGGCGTGGCCGAAGCCCGTGAAAAGCTCCTGGCCGCTGTTGCCGCCCTTGAACAGCCGCCTTTGAGCGATGAAGAAGACGAAGCCCGGGCGCTGGCTGAGGCCATCGAGGCCGAACGCCGCCAGTTCGAGGACTGACCCGCTCTGCCAGACACTGGAAACCCTGTGGGAGCTGGCTTGCCTGCGATGGCATCACCACGGTGTAACAGTAAAACCGTGGCGCCTGCATCGCAGGCAAGCCAGCTCCCACAGAAAAGCCAGCTTACTGGGAGGATTCAAATGAGTTCCACCAAAGACCCTTGCATCAGCATCTGCAAATTCGCCGATGACATCTGCGTCGGCTGTGGCCGCAGCAAGCGCGAAATCCGCGCCTGGAAGAAGCTCGACAAAACCGACAAACGCACCGTTCTGGCCGAAGCCGAGCTGCGCCTGCTGGCCCTGGGCGCCACCGGTCGGCGGAAAAGCAAATGACTTGGGCCTTATCGACTAGTCTGTGATGCGAAACCCGCGCCATGCGCGTATGATTCGCGACCCTTTGCCGATCTATTCGGCCAAAGCCCCGCTTTCAATACTCTTCAGGCCACGCCTGAATCGACCCACCGGGAGGTGCTTAAGATGAACGACCAAGACCAGAACGACAGCCAGGAAATCGGCCCAGCAGGCGAAAAACTGCAAAAGGTGCTGGCGCGTATCGGCGTGGGCTCACGCCGCGACGTCGAAGCCTGGATCACCCAGAAGCGCATCAAGGTCAATGGCGTCGAGGCTACCCTCGGCCAGCGCGTCGACCTGCACGATGCAATCACCATTGATGGCAAAGTCATCAAGCGTGAAGAGGCCGCCGAATCGGTGCGCCGCGTGATCATGTACAACAAGCCCGACGGCGAGATCTGCACCCGTGACGACCCGGAAGGCCGTCCGACCGTGTTCGACAAGATGCCCAAGCCCAAAGAAGGCCGCTGGATCAACATCGGCCGCCTGGACATCAACACCACTGGCTTGCTGATGTTCACCACCGACGGTGAGCTGGCCAACCGCTTGATGCACCCGTCCTACGAGATGGACCGTGAGTACGCTGTACGTGTACGCGGCGAAGTCGATGACGAGATGATCGAACGCCTCAAGGCTGGCGTGGTGCTGGAAGACGGCCCGGCCAAGTTCACCGACATCAAGCAGGCGCCCGGTGGCGAAGGTTTCAACCACTGGTACCACTGCGTGGTGATGGAAGGCCGTAACCGTGAAGTACGTCGCCTGTGGGAATCCCAGGGCCTGGTGGTCAGCCGCCTGAAGCGCGTGCGTTTCGGCCCGGTGTTCCTCAACTCCGACCTGCCGATGGGCCGCTGGCGCGAAATGAGCCAGTACGAAGTCGACATCCTCAGTGCCGAAGTCGGCCTGACGCCGGTGGCCATGCCGCAGATGAACGCCAAGAGCAAAGACAAGCTTGAGCGTATGCAGCGTAAATCTTCGCGCCCTGTTGCGCGTACCGAGCGTGTTGCACGCACCTTGCGCCCTGCGCTGAATGCACCGGCGACCGGTGGGCGTATCTCCCGTGAGCCGCACATCGAAGGCGAGCGTCGCCCAACCGCGCCATCGCGTCAGGAAGGCGAGCGTGCGCCACGCACCCCGCGTCCTGCCCGTGGTGAAGCGCCAAGCGGCGGCCGTAGCAACCGTGGTGAAGCGGACCGCCCAGCGGACAACGCCAGCACCAAGCGCCCAGCCAAGCCCGCGGCGAACAAGCGCCCTGGTCCGAAACTGGTCGCCGACGAGCCGTCGGGCAAGCGCCGTGGCGCGCCGGCCGGTTCCGGTCAGCGTCCGGGTTTTGGTCGCAAGAAGCCGCAGTGATTTGATTGCGGCATAAAAAAACGCCAACCCTCGGGTTGGCGTTTTTTTTGGACCTTGATTTGAAATGCTTTCAAGTGTGGGAGCTGGCTTGCCTGCGATGACATCAGCTCGGTTCAACTGAAGGACCGAGGTGTCTGCATCGCAGGCAAGCCAGCTCCCACAGGGATCCGCTTTGTTTCAACGAGGTGTGTTTAGAACGCAAACCTGCCATCAAACACCGGCTTGTCATCCAGTGCCAACACGCCACTGGCGAAGATCAGGTCCAGGTGATGGCTGCCTTTCTGCCCGCCACCCAAGCCCAGGTGTAACCCGCAATGGCGCTCCTCGAAGCCGGCATTGCGTGCATACAAGTCTTTCACGCCCTCGTTGGTGCCAATCCCCAATTCCTCCACACGGCGGTTGGACGGGTTGGCATTCAGGTATTTATTGAAGTCGTCCGCCAGCCCTGGCACCTCGCTGGCCACGCTGCAAACCGTCGAGTTCTCGATCCACAGCTCCAGCGGTGATTGCAGCACGCCGTACTTACGCGCAAACGGGATGGTGCTGAGGAAGGTGCCAACAAACCGCACCTGGCCATTGATGGCTTCGCTGTGGGTGGCGATTTCGCCTGGTGCCAGGTCGTGGTTGCCGACCCCGTTGATATTGGTCCACTTCTTGATGCTGCTCAGTGGCGCTTCAAGGCGGGAGCCGTGCTTGTCGGTAAAGCTCAGCACGTTGGCCTGGGACATGCGCCGGATCAGCGTAGCGTTGAGGTCGGCGATGCGCTGCGGCTCGACGCTGAAGGTGTCGTAGAAATAGTCGCCATAATCCTTGAACAGCAGGGATTTCTTCCAGTGTTCGGCCATCACGCCTTGCAGGGCGCGAATAAAATCCGGGCCTTCGGCACGTGGGTTGGGCAGGGTCGAAGAGTCATACAGAAACAGGTACAGGTCGCAGGCTTCGATGGCGTGGGCCAGGGTGTCGCTGGGCGTGAGGTCCAGGCGCTGGCATTGGAAGTTGAAGCGTGCGGCGCTGCTGTGGGTGATTGCTTCGGCGATGGCGTCGTAGCGCTCGGTATGGCCCAGCAACACCGTCGGGCGGCTCAGGCCGTTGAGTGCCGGGTGGTGTGCGAGGTAGTAGAGGAAGTGTTCGACGGCGCGGGCCTTGTCCATGACGGGTGTCCTTCTGTGCCTTGGGTAAGGGGGCAGGTGCCGTGCACAGCACCTGCCGGATGCCTGCCGGGTGTTAGAAAGGCCACATCGCAGTGCCAAAGGGCACGACGGCATCGGCTTGCATCATTTCAACGGCGGCCTCATGGGTCGGCGCTTCAAACCAATCGTCGAGTTGCAGTTCGGTTTCCAGGTCGTTTTCCAGTGCTTGCATGGTATTTCTCCTAGAGGACGTTGTTTGAGAACGGCTTGCCAACGGGCTTCGCTGGCAAGTGAAAGAACCTAGGAGAGAGTGTTTGGAAATGCAAAATATTTATTGACACGGTCTCATTTGAATTTTTTCTTCTGTTTTTTCAGTGTGTTTTTTTATCCAGAAAAAACAGCAAATTGGCTGAACCGATTTTTCAAAAACTTCCCACTGACAGTTTTCCGTTAGCTGACGAAAAAGTCTGCCTGTAACGCTGATTTTCCGGGGTGTAACGTTTAATTTACGAGTTTGTCCGGGTGTTACTGAGTGTCGTCCAGCTGTAAGGATTAGCTTACAGTTTGGTGTGTGCACTCTGTTGGGGCGTGCTGAAGCTGTCGAGCGGTGTACAATGCGCCGCGTTTTACTGTGACCCCCTTGCGTATCCACGCAAAAGGCCAAGACCTCAGGGTTTACCCACCCTGATCACTCCGTGCGGCCACGAGTCGGACGGGTTCGATTTCGTCACAGATAAAAACAAACAGGTGACGCATGACCGTTAGAAAGACGCTGTACTCCTGGTGCCTGCGCTGGGGTTTGAGCGGCGCTGCTTGAGTCGGTAATTCAAGGCAGCAACCTGCATTCGACATTCTCAAACCTTGCGTGAGACCCTTTTCATGAGTGGACCCCAATCTTCTTCAGGCGAGCTGAAACGCGGCCTGAAAAATCGGCATATCCAGTTGATCGCCCTCGGTGGCGCCATCGGCACCGGCCTGTTCCTGGGCTCGGCCGGCGTGCTCAAATCCGCCGGCCCTTCGATGATCCTGGGTTATGCCATCTGCGGCTTCATCGCCTTCATGATCATGCGCCAGCTCGGCGAAATGATCGTCGAAGAGCCGGTCGCCGGTTCCTTCAGCCACTTTGCCCATAAGTACTGGGGCGGTTTCGCCGGCTTCCTGTCGGGCTGGAACTGCTGGATTTTGTACATCCTGGTAGGCATGTCGGAGCTGACTGCGGTCGGCAAGTATGTGCACTACTGGTGGCCGGAGATCCCGACCTGGGTCTCGGCGGCGGCGTTCTTCGTATTGATCAACCTGATCAACCTGGCCAACGTCAAAGTCTTCGGTGAGGCCGAATTCTGGTTCGCCATCATCAAAGTCGTGGCTATCGTCGGCATGATTGCCCTGGGCAGCTATTTGCTGGTCAGCGGCAGCGGCGGTCCGCAAGCGTCGGTGAGCAACCTGTGGGACCACGGTGGGTTCTTCCCCCATGGCGTCGGCGGTTTGGTGATGGCCATGGCGATCATCATGTTCTCGTTCGGTGGTCTGGAAATGCTCGGTTTTACCGCCGCCGAGGCCGATCAGCCACGTACGGTGATCCCCAAGGCGATCAATCAGGTGATCTACCGCATCCTGATTTTCTACATCGGCGCCCTGGTGGTGCTGTTGTCGCTGACGCCGTGGGACAGCCTGCTGGCGACCCTTAACGCGTCCGGCGATGCCTACAGCGGCAGCCCATTCGTGCAGGTGTTCTCGATGCTGGGCAGCAACACCGCCGCGCACATCCTCAACTTCGTGGTGCTGACGGCGGCATTGTCGGTGTACAACAGTGGCACCTACTGCAACAGCCGCATGCTGCTGGGCATGGCTGAGCAGGGTGATGCGCCCAAGGCATTGGCCAAAATCGACAAGCGCGGCGTGCCGGTGCGCTCGATCCTCGCCTCGGCAGCGGTCACTCTGGTGGCGGTGTTGATGAACTACTTCATCCCGCAACACGCGCTGGAGTTGTTGATGTCGCTGGTGGTTGCCACCCTGGTAATCAACTGGGCGATGATCAGCTTTTCGCACTTCAAGTTCCGCCAACACATGAACCGCACCGGCCAGGTGCCGCTGTTCAAGGCGCTGTGGTATCCGTATGGCAATTACATCTGCCTGGCGTTCGTGGTGTTTATCCTGGTGATCATGCTGATGATTCCGGGGATTCAGGTGTCGGTATACGCAATCCCGGTGTGGGTAGCGTTCATGGCGGTGTGTTACTGGATCAAGAACAAGCGCAGTGCTGAAGCCGCATTGACCACGGCAAATGCAGCGCTGAAGTAAGCGACGCTCCATCGGCGATTAATACCCCTCTATTGAGGGGTATTTTTTTGCGATGCGATTCATCGGCTGTTTGCAATAACGCCACTCATGTAGGCGTTCAAGTCGCGAAAATCCTTGACGCTCCAGGCATGCGGCGCAACCTTCACACCATTGTCTTGCAGGGTTTTTGGGATCAGGTTGCCATTGGGGCGAAGGATCACCGAAGACACAATAACGCCCGGATAATCCGCCAGCCGTTTTTTGAAAGCAGGCGTTGTGAGGTCGGGCGTGGGCGGGCTGCTTTTCCTGGCCAATGGCCCGGAGGCCTTGAGGTCCGGGCCGTGGCACATGGCGCATCGCTGTGAATACAGGTTTTTGCCGTTGGCAGTGTCCGCGACGGACAGTGGCGTTTGAATGAGTGATAAAGTGCCGAGCACAGTGATGAATAGCCTTTTCATATTCCTGCGTCCTTGTTGTTTATGTTGTTGTGGCTCGTTGCCTAAGGTTTTTGATTGATGCTGGTAATTTCCAACAACGTGCACTTGCCCGATGCCGAGATCGAGTTGACCGCCATTCGCGCCCAGGGCGCCGGTGGGCAGAACGTCAACAAGGTGTCGAGCGCGGTGCACCTGCGGTTTGATATCCCGGCTTCATCGTTGCCGGCGTTCTATAAGGAGCGTTTGCTGGCGCTGCGTGACAGTCGTATCACCAGTGAAGGTGTGTTGGTGCTCAAGGCTCAGCAATACCGCACTCAGGAACAGAACCGTGCCGATGCGCTGGAGCGCCTGGTGGAGTTGATCCTCAGCGCCACCAAGGTCGAAAAAAAGCGCCGCCCGACCAAACCCACCCTGGGTTCGAAAAAGCGTCGCCTGGAATCCAAGACCAAGCGCGGCAGCATCAAGGCCGGGCGCGGCAAGGTCGACTTCTAGGCGCCTCTCGCCTCGCGGGCCTTGGGGGCTTGCCGGTACAGGTAAACACTCAGCAGCAGACCACCGACCGACGCGAGGGCGGCAAACAGGAATATCGACGCAAAGCCGAAGCCTGCCGCCACTGCCCCGGCCAGTGGGCCGGTGATACCCAATGACAAGTCGATAAACAGCGAATAAGCCCCCACCGCCGCCCCACGGCTGGAGGCCGGCACCAGGTTGACGGCTTCTACGCCCAGTGCTGGAAACACCAGCGAAAAGCCAAACCCGCTCAACGCCGCACCGGCCAGCGCCCATTGCGCGTCGGGTGCCAGCCACAGCAACAACAGGCCAAGGGCTTCTACCGACAGGCAGGCAATCGCCACACGAAAGCCGCCGATCCGGTTGATCAAATTGCCGAACAACAGGCGCGCGCCGATAAAACTGGCGCCGAACAGGCTCAATGCCCACACCGCGTTGTCCCAATGCTGGGTGGTGTAATACAGGGTGATAAAGGTGGCGATGGTGCCAAAACCAATCGAACCCAACGCCAGGGCACAGCCGTGTGGCAGTACGCGGCCGAGCACATTCATGAAGGGCAGGCGCACGCCGGCCACAATTGGCGCGGCTTCCTTGTTCCAGGCCAACAGCACGCCGAGCACCGCCAGCAGGATGATGCTGACGCCCATGCTCCACAGCCCCAAGTGGCTGACCAGCAGCACACCCAGCGGCGCACCGATGGCCAGCGCGCCGTAGCTGGCGATGCCATTCCACGAGATGACCTTGGCCGTGTTGGCGGCGCCGACCCGGCCGATGCCCCAGCCGATGGCGCCAGAGCCCACCAGGCTTTCCGCGCTGCCCAGCACCAGTCGGCCAATCAGCAGGCTGATCAGGCTGATGCCTGGCAGGCTGGAAAACCACGCCGCCAGCAACATGAACACGCCGCTCAGGCCGCAACCGACCAAGCCGATCAGCACCGCGCGCTTGCTGCCCAGGTTATCGATGATTTTGCCGGCATACGGACGGCTCAGCAGGGTGGCCAGGTATTGCACGCTGATTACCAAGCCCGCGATAACTGCGCCGTAGCCCAGTTGGCTGTGCACATAGCCCGGCAATACGGCCAGGGGAATACCGATGTTGAGGTAGCCGATAAAGGTAAACAGCACGATGGAAACGACTTGCAGCGTGACCGCCATGGGGCGCTGGGTATCTGGCATGGGGGAGGTCCACCGTCGCAGCAGGTAAAGATAGGCTGCTAATGATACCGATGCTTTGGCTTGTGCAGGGCGGTAAAAAGCAAAACGTCAGCTCAAAAAGACATCAGGCTTGAGGCGGGGCCAGCATTTGCGTGGTCACCAGGGCGGCCAAGGCGTTTTCCTGGGTGCCAAAACGCTTGAGCAGCAGGGCTTGTTTGTCGGCGCTGAGGCGGTTCCAGACTTCGATCATCTGCAAGGCAGCGTCCAGTACTGCGGCGTCGGGGGTGTCGGGGAGGGATTCGGTCATGGCGGGGGTCTCGATGATTCAGGCAGTGTGGAAAGCGCTTGAAGTGCGCTTTCCACACGGTCTGGTACGGCGTCAGTCCTGGCGTTTGCTGTCGACTGGTTTTGCTTCTTTGGCTTCAGGCTGTTTGTCACTGGCCTGCTGCGGTGTTGGCTGCTCAGTTGGGTGCAGGCTTGGGAAGGGGAGATTAGGTATCTCGTGCATCGTCGTCGCTCCTCGCAAGATCTGTTTTATCAATCGCAGGTGATTCCGCGCTCTCAAAAAGCCTTGGCAGGATACAGCACTGAAAATGACAAAAAGAATTTTATGTCGGCGGATGTGCGAATTTTTATTTTTTTGCGCAAGTGGCATGGGGTCGCAGGCTGGGTGGCTGGGTGGCTGGGTGGCTGGGTGGCTGTTGGGTTTGGGGGCATATCCGTTATTTGGGTGATGGCTGAGTAGGGTTCCGCTCTTACAGCGGGTCACTTTTGGAAAGACCTCAAAAAGGCACCTTCCCCAAAATCATGTCGCGATACATCACAAAATCCCCCAGCAAACTGTAGAAGGGATGTTGAAACGTTGCAGGCCGGTTCTTTTCGAAGAAGAAGTGCCCGATCCAGGCAAAGGTGTAGCCGGCGACCGGTAATGCGAGCAGTAACCCCAACGAGCCACGGCCAATGGCATAAGCCAGAATCCCAATCACCAGGGTGGTGCCAATAAAGTGCAGGCGCCGGCAGGTGCTGTTGGCGTGCTCGCTCAGGTAATAAGGGTAGAACTCAGCGAAGCTGTTGAATTGCTTGACGTTTTCCACAGTGATCGGCCCTGGGCTGGTGATGCCGCCCAACAGATGTTCGGCGGGGAGCTTATTTGAGTCTAGAGTGATCAGTGGTAACAGCCAGTGACAATAGATGCCACTTTAGTATCCTTGGCTTCCTGGCTGCCGTTTAAGCCTGCCTTTTTCAAGAAGACGCCATGAGCGAACGAACAACTTCTGCAAGCTGGGCAATGGGCATCGTCAAAGCGTTGGAAATGGACGGCCTGGATTGCCGTGTCTTGTTCAAGCAACTGGGCCTGGACTACGCCGCGCTCAGTGACCCTGATGCACGTTTTGCGCAAGACTCCATGACCCGGCTGTGGCAGCGCGCTGTCGAGCTGTCAGGCAACCCCGCGATCGGCTTGAACATGGGCAAGGTGGTGCGCCCGGCGTCGTTTCATGTGGCGGGTTACGCCTTGATGTCCAGCAACACCCTGGCCGAAGGTTTTATGCGCCTGGTGCGTTACCAACGCATCATCGCCGAAAGCGCCGACTTGAGTTTTCGCCTGTTACCTGAAGGCTATGCGCTGATTCTGACGGTGCATGGCGATCACCTGCCGCCGACCCGGCAAAGCGCTGAAGCCTCGTTGGCCAGTGCCCTGGCATTATGTGGCTGGCTGACTGGCCGCACCCTGCAGCCACGCAAGGTAATGTTGCAAGGTGACCAACCGGCCGATCTGGCGCCCTATAAGCAAGCATTCCATGCGCCTATGGAGTTCAATGCGCCCTATGATGCGCTGATTTTCGAACAGGCCGACATGGATGCACCGTTGCCCACCGCCAATGAGGCGATGGCGCTGCTGCATGATCGGTTTGCCGGTGAATACCTGGCGCGGTTTTCCGAGAGCCGCGTGACCCACAAGGCGCGCCAGGTGCTGTGCCGCTTGTTGCCCCAGGGTGAGCCCAAGCGCGAAGTGGTGGCACAGACCCTGCACTTGTCTCAGCGCACGTTACAGCGGCGTTTGCAGGAGGAGGGCACCAGTTTCCAGACGTTGCTCGACGATACGCGTCGCGAGCTTGCCGAACAGTACCTGGCGCAGCCGAGTATGACCTTGCTGGAAATCGCCTACCTGTTGGGCTTTGCCGACCCGAGTAATTTCTTCCGCGCGTTCCGCCGCTGGTTCGACGTCACGCCCGGCGAGTACCGGGTGCGGCTGCTGCAGGCATCGACGGTCAGTGGCGCCAAAACGCCGGAATGCACAGAACAAACACGGTAATAATCTCCAGCCTTCCCAGCAGCATGCCGAATGACAAGATCCACTTGGCCGCATCCGGCAGGCTGGCGAAGTTACCGGCCGGGCCGATGGTTTCGCCCAGGCCCGGGCCAACACCGGACACGGTGCTGGCGGCACCGGTCAGTGCGGTCATCCAGTCCAGACCCAGCAGTGACAGGGCCAGGGCGATGGCGCAGATGGTGATAGCGAAGAAAAACGAAAAGGTCAGGATCGAGCGCACGATCTCTTCGTCGAGACGGTGGCCGTTGTACTTCTGCTTGATCACTGCGCGTGGGTGGATCAGTTGGTTCAGGTTGGCCTTGAGCAGGATGTAGGCGACCTGGAAGCGGAAGATCTTGATCCCGCCCGCCGTCGAGCCCGAACAGCCGCCGATAAAACCCAGGTAGAAGAACAGCATCAGCGAGAAATTGCCCCACAGGCTGTAGTCCCCCAGCGCAAAGCCGGTCGTGGTCACCACCGACGTAACGTTCAGGGCAACATGGCGCAGGGCATCCAGCCAGTGCAGGTTGGTCGTCCACCAGTACCAGGTGCCGAGTACCAGCCACGTCACGATCAGCAAACCGAGCAAGCCTTGCACTTGCTGATCCTTGATCAGCGCCCGGCGGTTGCCGCGCAATGTGGCCACATACAGGGTGAACGGCAAGCTGCCGAGGATCATCACCACCACCGCTACCCAGTGCACCGCCGGTTGTTTCCAGTGGGCCAGGGATTCATCGGAGGTGGAAAACCCGCCGGTGGAAATTGCTGACATCGCGTGGTTGATCGCATCAAACAAGCCCATGCCGGCCCACCAGAACGCCAGGCTGCCCAGGATGGTGATGCCCACATACGCTGCCACGATCAGGCGCGCCACCATGTGCGAGCGCGGCATGACTTTTTCTGAGCGGTCCGAGGATTCGGTCTGGAACAGGCGCATGCCACCAATGCGCAGCAGCGGCAGGATCGCCACCGCCATGCCGATAAAGCCGATGCCGCCCAGCCAGTGCAACATTGAACGCCACATCAGGATGCCAGGGGACATGCTGTCCAAACCGCTCAGGACGGTGGAGCCGGTGGCGGTGATGCCCGACATGCTTTCAAAGAACGAATCGGTGTAGCTGATGTGCTGGGTCAGCAGAAACGGCAGCGCGGCGAAGATGCACACCACCAGCCAGCTGGTGACGGTCAGCAGGTACATGTCCCGGGGGCGCAGGTGCACGTGTTCGGGGCGGCCGGGGATAACCAGGGCCAAACCCGCAAGGAAGGTGATCATGCTGGCCCACAGGAACGAGGGCAGGTCGCTGGTGCGTTCGAAGATCACCAGGGTGGCCATCGGGATGACCATGGCGATCGCGAGGGTGATCAGGAAGATGCCGATGATGAAACCGATGATACGCAGGGTCGGCAACGCCATGAAGAAAGCTCGGGTTTGAGAGAGTGGCGCCATTCTACCTGCGGTGCGGGTCTTGTAAACCGGGGTGTACGAGGCGAAGCAGTTCGACTGTGGGAGCTGGCTTGCCTGGGATGGCGACCTGTCAGCCACCCATACGTAGCAGACCCATCGCTATCGCAGGCAAGCCAGCTCCCACAGTGGATATGGGAAGGGGGGAACGCGCACAAAAAAGGCGACCCGAAGGTCGCCTTATTCAGCGCAGGATCAATCAGAACTCGTGATCAGCGTTATCCGGGTTCAAATCACTGATGCCCAGCTTGCCCGCGGCGGTTTCGATCGCGCCGGTCTGCTTGACCAGTGCCGCAATCGCGTCACGCACGATCTGGTTGCCCTTGTCGTTACCGGCCGCGATCAGTTGGTCGTAGTGCTCACCGGCGTTGGCCTGGTCAACCATGACCTGGATCTTCGCTTCGGTCGACGCCAGGTCGGCCTTGAGCGCCGAGTCGGCGGCTGGATCGGCCTTGGCCACCAGCGACGAGAGGCTTGCGCCGGTCATTTTGGTGCCGTCGGTGCGGGTGTACTCGCCCAGGTAGACGTTGCGGATGCCCTTGGCGTCGTAGAAGTGCGAGTTGTGGGTGTTGTCGCTGAAGCAATCCTGTTCGTCTTCCGGCGAGTTGGCTTCCAGGGAAACCTTCATGCGCTCACCGGCCAGTTCGCCCAGGGACAGGCTGCCCATGCCGAACAGCATTTTGCGCAGGCCGTCGGTGGCAGGTTCTGCTTCCAGGGTGGCGCGGTAGTTGTCGTCGACCTTGGGTTTCCAGTTGCCGACCATTTCTTCCAGGTCGCTGACCAGCAGTTGGGTCACAGCGCGCAGGTAAGTGCGACGGCGCTCGTTGTTACCGCCGGTGGCACCGTCGCCGGTCATGTAGTCGGATGCCGGGCGGTTGCCTGCGCCTGGGCCGGTGCCGTTGAGGTCCTGGCCCCAGAGCAGGAACTCGATGGCGTGGTAGCCGGTGGCGACGTTGGCTTCGGAACCGCCCAGTTCATTGAGGCTGGCGAGTTTTTCCGGGGTGATTTCCTTGACGTCGACCTTGTCTTCGCCCACCTGGATCTCTGTGTTGGCGATGATGTTGGCGTTGGCGCCCGGGTTACCCAGCGCGTGCTCGTAGGATTTGTCTACGTAGTCGATCAGGCCTTCGTCCAGGGGCCAGGCGTTCACTTGGCCTTCCCAGTCGTCGATGATGGTGTTGCCGAAGCGGAACACTTCACTTTGCAAGTACGGCACACGGGCGGCGACCCAGGCGGTGCGGGCTGCTTTCAGGGTGTCGTCGCTCGGGTTGGCGAGGAAGGTGTCGATTGCGGTTTGCAGGGTCTTCGCGGTGGATTCGGCGTCGCTGTACACCGCGAACACCATGTCGGCGTAATGCGCGACAACGGCCTTGGCGGCTGCTTCGTCGACCTGGCCGGCAGGCGTGGCAGCCGCTGGAGCGGTGGTGCTGACTGCCGGGGTCGGCGCGGCGGCCTTGTCTTTACCTTCGCCGCAACCGGCGAGAGAAATGGCAATGGCCAGCAGACTGGCGGTGGCCAGGGGCATACGAATCATGGCGAACATCCTGCTTCGGTTGTTGATAGGGCGCGCGGGGAAGCGCAAAAACTGCGACATAATGCGAAAGATTTGCATTTTGTGTAAAGGTTTATGCGAGGGAAATATTTGGTATCGATTTGTCGGTTCAGAGAATCGCCGCGTTGTTGCGCTCGGACTGTTTCAAAAACGCCGCCAGCTCACGGGCCTGCAGCGGTTTGCTGTAGTGGTAGCCCTGGCCCTCATGGCACCCTTCGGAAATGATATAGGCCTCCTGCTCGGCGGTTTCCACGCCTTCGGCAATCACCTGCATGCCCAGGCTTTTGCCCAGTTGGATAATGGCGCGCACGATGGTTGCATCGTCGTCGTCATCCAGCAGGTCCTGGACGAAGCTCTTGTCGATCTTGATCTTGTCCAGCGGCAGGCTCTTGAGGTAGCTCAAGGATGAATAGCCGGTGCCGAAGTCATCAATCGCGATCAAGGCACCGGAGCGGCGCAGGCTCAGCAGGTGCTGGGCGGCGGTGCTGATGTCCTCCATCAGGCCGGTCTCGGTCACTTCCAGCTCCAGGCTGCGTGGCGGCAGGCGATAGATCTGCATCAGGTTGTTGACCACCCGTGGCAACTCGGTGTGGTGCAACTGCACGGTGGACAGGTTGACCGCCATGCGCAGTTCGGTGAAGCCCAGGTCATGCCATTCGCGCAACTGCCGGCAAGCCTGGTCCAGCACCCATTCACCAATCGGAATAATGGTGCCGTTCTGCTCCGCCAGCGGGATGAACAAGTCCGGCGGCACCAGGCCGTGTTCCGGGTGCTGCCAGCGAAGCAATGCCTCTACGCCCACCACGCGGTGGTCGAGGTAGCTGATCTGCGGTTGGTAGACCAAGTGGAACTGCTCGCGACCCAGGGCATCGCGCAGGTCTTTTTCCAGTTCGCGGCGCCGGCGCATTTCGCTGTCGACACTGGCGATATAGAACTGATAGCGGTTGCGCGAGCGGCTCTTGGCCAGGGTCATGGTCTGTTCGGCTTTTTGCAGCAGCTTCTCGGTGCTGTCGCCGTCCTCCGGGAACAGGGTGATGCCGATGGTGGCGCGCAGGCGAATCTGGTCCTGGTCGAGGGCGAATTCGGCTTCCAGGTCGTCGAGGATACTTTGCGCCAGCTCGGCGGCCTCGTAAGGCTGGTCGATATCGGCCTGCACCAGTGCAAACTGGTCGCCGCCCAAGCGGGCGAGGGCGCCGAGGCGGCCGCTGTGGGCGCGCAGGCGGTCGGCCAGGGCCAGCAGTAATTTGTCGCCGGCCTGGTAGGTGAACTGTTCGTTGACGCTTTTGAAGTCATCCAGCCCCACGCACAGCACCGCCACCCGGCGCTGTCGGCGGCCGGCATCGGTGAGGATCTTGTCCAACTGCTCCTGCAGCTTCTGACGGTTCGGCAGCCCGGTCAGGAAGTCGTACTGGGCCATGCGCAACAGGCTCGATTCCGCCTCATGCCGCAAGTGCGTATTGCGCTCGATGGACTCGAGCAACTGGTTGGCAGTGTTGATCCACAGCCCCAGCTCGTTGCGTTCATGGCCCTTGAGCTGGGGGATCTTGTGTTCGCTGGGGCGGTCGGGGTTGATTGAGGTCAAGTGCTCGATAATCCGCGACAACGGCTTGGTCAGCAGCCAGTGATACACCAGGTACAGCACCAGGCCCATGGCCAGGGCGCGCAGCACGCCGGAAATAAAGATGATCACCGAGCTGACAATAAAACCTTTGCCGTAGGTGGCTGTGTCGAGGGTAATGCTCAGGTCGCCGTAGTACTCGCTATAGGGGCCTTTGCCAACCAGTGCAGTCGTAAAGGTGCGTTCCTGGCCAAGAATCAGGTCGGTCAACCAGCGGGTGGGTGATTGCTGCAAGGCGCGGCTTTTTTCCGCCAGCATGGTTTCGTTGGGGTGGCCGATGGAGGCCATGCGCACGGCGTCGTCCTGAAACAGGCCCTCGATCACCTGCATGCCCATCTCGCGGTCCAGGCTGTAGACAGCCTGGGTCGAGGGGTCGCGAAACATGTCGAGGATCCGCTGCGCGTCACCGGCCACGGCCTGACGCGTCTTGTAGGCATCAAACACGATCTGCGCCACGCTCAGCGTCACGCCCACGATCAATGCCGAGAGCAGCACAACCCGTAGCAACTTCACCGACAAGCTGTTTTTGAGTTCCAGCTTCAAAGGGTCATTCCTTGTTCCGTGCGGGTAGCCTCAATATGCCATGAGTATTGGCAATCTCGGGATGGCAGTCAAAGGGACATTGCTGCTAAGGCTTCTGGAGGCTGTAAAGGGCGTGTCTGGAAGGAAGAGGGCGATGATATCCATCGCCCTCGGGTACCGCGCAGGAAAGGAAGGGAATGCCTTCGACATCCCGACATCGAGTGTTGCGGGCTTAAGATAATTTGATCGAGTTTTCGTTTACGTTGTTGAACGTGATCTGATGTTCGTTCTTCTGGTGGGCATCACCGCCGATTTTACCTTGCGCCCTGCCGGCGGCCTGACTGGCTGAATTGACCAGCGTGCCCAGCAAGTCCATGCCCTTGCTCACCAGGTCCATGCCTTTGCCTGCGAGTGGCAACACTGAAGACACAGCTGACATACCCATCGATAACGGATCCATTGCGGACTCTCCTACAGGATAAAATGAGAGAGTTATTTCTCTCGCATGCTGGGTGGCCTGTTCCTCTCGGTGAGTTCCACACATTCTGCATTACGTCCAGTTTTCGTCGGCCACAAAAAAGCCCGGCAATTGCCGGGCTCTTTCTACTGCAAACGTTGCTTAGGCAGTAAAGGTTTTGCCTTCGAACTGCTCAGCCACGAATTTCCAGTTGACCAGATTCCAGAACGCTTCCACATACTTTGGACGCACGTTGCGGTAGTCGATGTAGTAGGCGTGTTCCCACACGTCGCAGGTCAGCAGCGGGGTGTCGCCGCTGGTCAGCGGGTTGCCGGCGCCGATGGTGCTGGCCAGGGCCAGGGAACCGTCAGCTTTTTTCACCAGCCAGCCCCAACCGGAACCGAAGGTGCCGACGGACGTCTTGGTGAACTCTTCCTTGAACTTGTCGAACGAACCGAAGGCTGCGTTGATGGCTTCAGCCAGTGCGCCGGTCGGTTGGCCACCGGCGTTTGGCGCCAGGCAGTTCCAGTAGAAAGTGTGGTTCCAGACCTGAGCGGCGTTGTTGAAGATGCCGCCCGAAGAAGACTTGACGATTTCTTCCAAGGTCTTGCCTTCGAACTCGGTGCCAGGCACCAGGTTGTTCAGGTTCACGACATAGGTGTTGTGGTGCTTGTCGTGGTGGTACTCCAAGGTTTCCTTGGAGATGTGCGGCTGCAGGGCATCGTGTGCGTAGGGCAGCGGCGGCAATTCGAAAGCCATGATGATTCTCCTAATCAGGTCAGTTGCGGTGAGCGCAAGGCCGATCACGGGCGGCCAAACAAGCGCCGGGGAGTTTGTACTCTTTGCGGCGCAGGGTCCGGATCATAGCACCGGGGGTGCGGCAAAACCACGCAACAACTGTGTGGGATAGAGGTTCCAGAGCGTTTTGGAATATTCATCCGGCACTGATCAATTGGTAGGCCACGCTGAACATCATCACCGCGACCAGAAGGTCGAGCAGGCGCCAGGTCGCCGGGCGCGCCAGCCAAGGTGCCAACCACGCCGCGCCGAGTGCCAGGGTGGCGAACCATAGGAACGAGGCGCTGGCAGCGCCGGCCACATAGGCGCCGGGCTCGGTTTGTTGCGCGCCCAATGAGCCGATCAGCAGCACGGTGTCCAGGTACACATGGGGATTGAGCAGCGTTACTGCCAAGGCACTGAGCAACACGGCGCGCAATGAACGCACCTTGAGGTGTGCCCCCTGTTCCAGGCTTTGTCGGGAACACGCTCGACGCAACGCCAAGGTGCCGTACCACAGCAGGAATGCCGCACCACCCCAGCGGGCAATGGCCAGCAGCAGCGGGTTTTGCGCCAGCACGGTAGCCAGGCCAAATACCCCAAGTGCGACCAGAATTGCATCACACACGATGCACAGCGCCGCCACCGGCAAGTGATGTTCACGGCGCAGGCTTTGCGCCAATACAAACGCGTTCTGGGTGCCGATCGCCATGATCAGGCCGAGAGCCACCAGCAGCCCGTTTACGTAGCTTTGCCACATAGCCATTACTCCGCGTTTGCTGCCAGTTGGCGCAATACATCCATGGCCCGCTCGGCATCGGCGCGGCCCACGAACAAGTGGTCGTGATAAAACCCGGCAATCACGTTGCAACTGATACCGGCGCTGCCCAGCGCACTGGCGAACGCCGCCGTCAGGCCCACGGCTTCAAGGGCCGAATGCACATTCAGGGTGATCCAGGCGGCCACATAGTCGAAGGCCAGCCCGGCGTGTTCCGCCTGCTCACGCTCCACAATCAGGGTCAAACCTTCCTGCTCGCGAAAGCTGCCGATGATCTCGCAACCTGCCGGGATACGTGAGTCGGGCAGAGTGCAGAACACGTAGTCGCCTTCGTTTAGATGAGGGCTCATGCTGCGCAGCAGGGTTGCCAGGGCGGTTTCGCCAGCCATGTGTGGATTCCTTTAATAAAGAGAAGCAATGCTGGTCATTCTCCGGACCCACGCTGTATAAGAAAAACCAATATTGCTGATCGCTCATTAGAGAAACTGATGTTCGACTATAAATTGCTTTCCGCCCTGGCGGCGGTGGTGGAGCAGGCCGGCTTCGAGCGTGGCGCGCAGGTACTGGGGCTTTCTCAGTCAGCGATTTCCCAGCGCATCAAGTTACTGGAGGCGCGTATTGGCCAACCGGTGCTGGTGCGGGCCACGCCACCTACACCCACCGACATCGGGCGACGTTTGCTCAACCATGTGCAACAGGTGCGCTTGCTCGAGCGCGACCTGCAAAGCCAGGTGCCAGCGCTGGACGAGGAGGGCATGCCCGAGCGCCTGCGCATCGCCTTGAACGCCGACAGCCTCGCCACCTGGTGGGCCGAGGCCGTCAGCGACTTTTGCGCCGAGCAGCATTTGTTGCTGGACCTGGTGGTGGAAGACCAGACCGTGGGCCTCAAGCGCATGCGCGCCGGTGAAGTGGCGGCCTGTATCTGCGCCAGCGAACGCCCGGTGGCCGGGGCGCGCAGTCTGTTGCTCGGTGCCATGCGCTACCGTGCGTTGGCCAGCCCTGCATTTATAACGCGGCATTTTCCCGAGGGCGTGCGTGCCGATCAGTTGGCACGCACGCCGGCGCTGGTGTTCGGCCCGGACGATTTCCTGCAGCACCGCTACCTGGCATCGCTGGGCGTGGACGGCGGTTTCGAGCACCATTTGTGCCCGTCCTCCGAAGGTTTTATTCGCCTGACCGAAGCCGGACTGGGTTGGGGCCTGGTGCCGGAATTACAGGTGCGCGACCAGTTGCAAAGCGGCGCTTTAGTCGAGTTGTTGCCAGATAAGCCCATCGACGTGCCGTTGTACTGGCATCATTGGCGCAGTGGTGGGCAATTGTTGGGGCTGCTGACCGATCACTTGGCCCAGGCCTGTGGCCAATGGTTGGTGCCGTTGGACTGATGGCGTGCGTCAAGGCAACAGCGATGAAAAACGAAAGAGCATGGGGTAACAAATGAAAATTCTGGTCACCGGCGCAAGCGGCTTCATCGGCGGGCGTTTTGCGCGTTTCGCCCTGGAGCAGGGCCTGGACGTGCGGGTCAACGGGCGGCGCGCCGAAGGTGTGGAGCACCTGGTAAGGCGCGGCGCCGAGTTTATCCAGGGTGATCTCAATGATGCCGACCTGGTGCGCGAGCTGTGCCGCGATGTCGAAGCCGTGGTGCATTGCGCCGGCGCCGTCGGGTTGTGGGGCAAGTACCAGGACTTCCACCAGGGCAATGTGCTGGTCACCGAAAACGTCGTCGAGGCCTGCCTCAAGGAGCGTGTCGGGCGCCTGGTGCACTTGTCGTCGCCGTCGATCTACTTTGATGGCCGCGACCACCTGGGGCTGACCGAGGAGCAAGTGCCCAAGCGCTTCAAGCATCCCTACGCCGCCACCAAATACCTGGCGGAGCAGAAGGTGTTTGGCGCCCAGGAGTTCGGCCTCGAAGTACTTGCGCTGCGCCCGCGTTTTGTCACCGGGGCCGGCGACATGAGCATCTTCCCGCGCCTGCTTAAAATGCAGCGCAAGAACCGCCTGGCTATCGTCGGTGATGGTTTGAACAAGGTCGACTTCACCAGTGTGCACAACCTCAATGAGGCACTGCTCAGCAGCTTGCTCGCCACCGGCTCGGCGTTGGGCAAGGCCTACAACATCAGTAATGGCGCGCCGGTGCCAGTGTGGGATGTGGTCAATTATGTAATGCGCCAGATGGACATGCCCCAGGTCACCCGGTATCGGTCGTACGGTTTGTCCTACAGCGTGGCGGCGTTGAACGAGGCATTCTGCGCAATGTGGCCGGGTCGCCCGGAGCCGTCGTTGTCGCGCCTGGGCATGCAGGTCATGAACAAAGATTTCACCCTGGACATCAGCCGTGCCAGGCATTATCTCGACTACGAGCCCAAGGTCAGCCTGTGGACGGCGCTCGATGAGTTCTGCAGTTGGTGGAAAGCTCAGGAGCCGGGGCTGAAATAAGCTCACAACCAGCAACACATCGGGAACCGAATTCAGGCTTCCGGGTCGATCAATGCGGCGCCAACGGGGTTTATACTCCGCTCGCTCGGCTTTTCCGGTCGCCATCTCACCGATTCAGGGTTGATTCATGCGTAACGATGCCAAAGACGATTTCGACAACGTTCCCAGCCTGCGGGCCGACATCGGGGACGATGATGATTTCGAGCCGACTCCCGCCACCTCCGTGCGCTCGCGCACAACCAAGGTGGTCAAGGTCAAGAGCGCCAGCACCGGCCCCCTGTGGGCCTTGGTCGGCGCGCTGCTGATCGCCTTCGCCGGCCTTGCCTGGTGGAGCTTCCAGCAGATTTCCCTGATGGGCCAGCAGTTGGTCGCCACCCAGGAAAGCTTTGCACGCATCAGCGAAGAAGCGGCGGGGCGCCTGCAAGACATTTCCGGCAAGGTGGTGGCCAGCGAGGCCAACGTCAACAACGGCAGCGAAGCCCTCAAGTTGCAGATCAAGCAGTTGGAAACCCAATTGCTGGAGCAAGGCAAGCAGCAAGTCGGCGTGGCCGGGCAGGCAACCGAACTCGACCAGCGCCTGGCACAGATGAGTGCCAGCACCACTGAACTGTCGAACGCGAATGCCAAGCTACAAGGCCAGGTGCAGGCGCTGACCGATGCCGTGGCCACACTTAAGGCGGCGCAGGGTGAGGTCAAGGATCTGTCCGCCGACGTGGCGGCCCTTAAAAAGCAAGGCAACCCGAGCGCGGCCATCGCCCGCCTGGAACAGGACCTGGTGGTGCTCAAAAGCGCGCAGGAGAACCAGCCCGCCAATAGTGATGCGCCAACCAATAAAGAGTTTGATGTGTTCCGCATCCAGACCACGCGCAACATCACCACGTTGCAGAGCCAGGTGCAGAACCTTAACCAACAGCTCAACGCGCCAGCGCGGGTCACCCCACTGGGCCAATAACCCAATGATCGTTCCCACGCTCTGCGTGGGAATGCCGCCATGGACGCTCCGCGTCCCGCTGCCGGGTTGTGCAGGGGTGGCGCAGAGCGCCACGGGCTGCATTCCCACGCGGAGCGTGGGAACGATCGACGGGCTCTGCGTGGGAACGATCAAATGTCACCAGGTGGTGACATTTCCCATCCCCTTCGTTACTTGCCCTCGTCTCGCCCTTGTTTAGACTCCGGTCATCCCATAAAAAATAAAAAGGGCTACCCATGACCATGCAACCACTGCCTGCCAGCAGTTGGCTGAACGCACCTGCCCATCACGCCTGGCTCGCCAGCGAAGGCCAACGCCTGCTGGCGTTCGCCAAAGCCTCACGTCTGCCAGACGGCTTCGGCAACCTTGACGATACAGGCCAACTGCCGGCCGACGCCCACGCCGAAACCATGAACACGGCGCGCATGACCCACAGCTTTGCCATGGCCCATGCCATGGGGGTGCCGGGTTATGCCGACCTGGTTGCCCATGGCGTTGCCGCCCTCAGTGGCCCCTTGCACGATAGCGAACACGGCGGCTGGTTCGCCGCGCTCAACGCCTTGGATGGCAACCGTGGCAAAGCCGCTTACCTGCACGCGTTCGTTGCCCTGGCTGCCAGCTCTGCCGTAGTGGCCGGCGCACCCGGTGCGCAGAACCTGCTCAACGACGCCGTGCATATCATCGACCAGTTCTTCTGGAGCGAGGAGGAGGGCGTGATGCTCGAGTCCTTCGCCCAGGACTGGAGCGGCGTCGAAGCCTATCGCGGCGCCAACAGCAACATGCACGCCACCGAAGCCTTCCTGGCACTGGCCGATGTCACCGGTGAAACACGCTGGCTGGACCGCGCGCTGCGCATTGCCGAGCGCGTTATCCACACTCACGCTGCCGGCAACCAGTTCATGGTGATCGAGCATTTCGACACGCACTGGCAACCCTTGCTCGGCTACAACGAAGACAACCCTGCCGATGGCTTCCGCCCGTATGGCATCACCCCCGGCCACGGTTTCGAATGGGCACGTTTGGTGCTGCACCTGGAAGCTGCACGCCTGCAAGCCGGGCTGGCCACGCCGGACTGGCTGGTGAGCGACGCCCGCGGCCTGTTCGCCAGCGCCTGCGAATACGCCTGGGCCGTGGACGGCGCTCCCGGCATCGTCTACACCCTGGACTGGAAGCACCAGCCAGTGGTGCGCGAGCGCCTGCACTGGACCCACGCCGAAGCCAGCGCGGCGGCCCAGGCTTTGCTCAAACGCACCGGCGAGCTGCATTACGAAACCTGGTATCGGCGCTTTTGGGAGTTCTGCGAAAGCCACTTTATCGACCGTATCAACGGCAGCTGGCACCACGAACTCAGCCCGCACAACCAACCCAGCAGCAAGATCTGGGGTGGCAAGCCGGACCTGTACCATGCCTGGCAAGCGGTCGTACTGCCTGCACTACCCTTGTCACCGAGTATGACCAGCGCATTGGGCCAAGGATGTTATGTCACCAAGTGGTGACATTTGTGCGTCCCTTTGTTACCTGCGCGCTAAAAATCCATGTTTAAACTCCGTGCAGCGCAAGCTCTAGACTTGCATGCATAACAACAAGAAAAGGTATTCAGATGAACGCGATTAATCGCCTCGCCGTTGCTATTTCCATTGCCTCGTTGTTTCCCCTCAGTGCATTTGCCGCCGACTCGAAAGGGACGGTTGAAGTTGTGCATTGGTGGACCTCAGGCGGTGAAAAAGCAGCAGTAGACGTACTGAAGGCTCAAGTTGAGAAAGATGGCTTCGTCTGGAAAGACGGCGCCGTAGCCGGTGGCGGTGGCGCCACTGCAATGACTGTGCTGAAAAGCCGCGCAGTCGCTGGCAACCCG
This sequence comes from Pseudomonas sp. WS 5146, assembly GCF_012985495.1. Taxonomy (NCBI): domain Bacteria; kingdom Pseudomonadati; phylum Pseudomonadota; class Gammaproteobacteria; order Pseudomonadales; family Pseudomonadaceae; genus Pseudomonas; species Pseudomonas sp. WS 5146. The sequence continues at coordinate 727,937 of NZ_JAAQWL010000001.1, read as the reverse complement.
CCAGGCGTTGCCCAGATCAAAGGCCCGGACATTCAGGAATGGGCGTCCACTGGCTTGCTCGACACCGAGGTGCTTAAAGACGTCGCCAAAGAAGAAAAGTGGGACTCGCTGCTCGACAAGAAAGTCTCCGATACCGTGAAGTACGAAGGTAACTACGTTGCCGTGCCGGTCAATATTCACCGCGTAAACTGGCTGTGGATCAACCCGGAAGTCTTCAAGAAAGCCGGTATCACCAAGAACCCGACCACCCTCGAAGAATTCTACGCAGCCGGCGACAAGCTCAAGGCCGCAGGCTTCATCCCGCTCGCCCACGGTGGCCAGCCTTGGCAGGACAGCACCGTATTTGAAGCGGTCGTACTGTCGGTGATGGGTGCCGACGGCTACAAGAAAGCCCTGGTTGACCTGGATAACGACGCGCTGACCGGCCCGCAAATGGTCAAGGCCCTGACTGAGCTTAAAAAGGTCGCGACCTATATGGACGTCGACGGCAAAGGCCAGGACTGGAACCTGGAAGCCGGCAAAGTCATCAACGGCAAGGCCGGCATGCAGATCATGGGTGACTGGGCCAAGTCCGAGTGGACTGCCGCCAAGAAAGTCGCCGGCAAAGACTACGAGTGCGTAGCTTTCCCAGGTACCGACAAAGCCTTTACCTACAACATCGACTCCCTGGCGGTGTTCAAAGTTAAAGACAAGGGCACTCAGGAAGGTCAGAAGGACATCGCCAAAGTGGTACTGGGTGAAAACTTCCAGAAAGTCTTCAGCATCAACAAAGGCTCGATCCCGGTTCGTACCGACATGCTCAATGAAATGGACAAGCTCGGTTTCGACTCCTGCGCCCAGACCGCTGCCAAAGACTTCCTGGCGGACGCCAAGACCGGTGGCCTGCAGCCAAGTATGGCCCACAACATGGCCACTACCCTGGCGGTACAAGGTGCGTTCTTTGATGTCGTGACCAACTACATCAACGACCCGAAAGCCGACCCGGCCGACACCGCCAAGAAACTCGGCGCTGCGATCAAGTCTGCCAAGTAACGGTTAGCACGGCTGGTCCTTGTGAGGGGAAACCCCCTGACCCCTCACAAGGCTTGCTCCTGTAGTCCTTTTTCCCTGTACTGGATTTTCCCATGAGTTCTGTTGCTGTGTTCAGCAAGGCCTCGCCGTTCGATGCGCTGCAGCGCTGGCTCCCTAAGCTGGTGCTGGCGCCGAGCATGTTCATCGTGCTGGTGGGCTTCTACGGCTACATCCTGTGGACATTCGTGCTGTCGTTCACCACGTCCACGTTCCTGCCCAGCTACAAATGGGCCGGTCTTGCACAATACGCGCGGTTGTTCGACAACGACCGTTGGTGGGTGGCGAGCAAGAACCTGGCGCTGTTCGGCGGGATGTTTATCGGCATCACCTTGGTGATCGGCGTGACACTGGCGATTTTCCTCGACCAGAAAATCCGCCGCGAAGGCTTTATCCGCACCATTTACCTGTACCCGATGGCGCTCTCGATGATCGTGACCGGTACGGCCTGGAAATGGCTGCTCAACCCGGGCATGGGCCTGGACAAACTTCTGCGTGACTGGGGCTGGGAAGGCTTCCGTCTCGACTGGCTGATCGACCCCGACCGCGTGGTGTACTGCCTGGTGATTGCCGCCGTGTGGCAAGCCTCGGGCTTCATCATGGCGATGTTCCTGGCCGGCCTGCGTGGCGTTGATCAGTCGATCGTGCGCGCCGCGCAAATCGATGGCGCCAGCCTGCCGCGCATCTATTGGAGCGTGGTGCTGCCAAGCCTGCGCCCGGTGTTCTTCAGTGCGGTGATGATCCTCGCGCACATCGCGATCAAGAGCTTCGACCTGGTAGCGGCCATGACCGCCGGCGGCCCGGGCTACTCGTCCGACCTGCCTGCGATGTTCATGTACTCGTTCACCTTCAGCCGTGGCCAGATGGGCATGGGCTCGGCCAGTGCAATCCTGATGCTCGGCGCGATCCTCGCGATCATCGTGCCTTACCTGTATTCCGAGCTGAGGACCAAGCGCAATGACTAGTCTCGCCTCCAAACCTGCCATCAGCCTGAGTCGCATCGCGATCTACGCGGTGCTGATCCTCGCCGTGCTGCTGTACCTGGTGCCGCTGGTGGTGATGCTGCTGACCAGCTTCAAAACCCCCGAAGATATCAGCACCGGCAACCTGCTGAGCTGGCCGACCGTCGTGACCGGCATCGGCTGGGTCAAGGCCTGGGCCACCGTTGACGGTTACTTCTGGAACTCGATCAAGATCACCGTTCCGGCGGTACTGATCTCCACCGCCATCGGCGCGTTGAACGGCTATGTGCTGTCGTTCTGGCGCTTCAAAGGTTCGCAGCTGTTCTTCGGCTTGCTGCTGTTCGGCTGCTTCCTGCCGTTCCAGACCGTGCTGCTGCCGGCCTCGTTCACCCTCGGCAAGATGGGCCTGGCCAGTACCACCACGGGCCTGGTGTTTGTGCACGTGGTCTACGGGTTGGCGTTTACTACGCTGTTCTTCCGTAATTACTACGTGAGCATTCCGGATGCTCTGATCAAGGCGGCGCGACTGGACGGTGCAGGTTTCTTCACCATCTTCCGGCTGATCATTCTGCCGATGTCGACGCCGATCATCATGGTCTGCCTGATCTGGCAGTTCACCCAGATCTGGAACGACTTCCTGTTTGGCGTGGTGTTCTCCAGCGGCGACTCGCAGCCCATTACGGTGGCGCTGAACAACCTGGTCAACACCAGCACCGGGGCCAAGGAATATAACGTGGATATGGCGGCGGCGATGATCGCCGGGCTGCCGACCCTGCTGGTCTATGTGATCGCAGGCAAGTATTTCGTGCGCGGCCTCACGGCCGGCGCGGTCAAGGGGTAATCATGGCTACGCTCGAACTTCGCAATGTAAACAAGACCTATGGCGCCGGCCTGCCCGACACCTTGAAGAACATCGAACTGTCGATCAAAGAGGGTGAGTTCCTGATTCTGGTCGGCCCTTCGGGGTGCGGTAAATCCACGCTGATGAACTGCATCGCCGGCCTTGAGACCATCACCGGCGGCGCGATCATGATCGGCGACCAGGACGTGAGCGGCATGAGCCCCAAGGACCGTGACATCGCCATGGTGTTTCAGTCCTACGCGCTGTACCCGACCATGAGCGTGCGCGAGAACATCGAGTTCGGCCTCAAGATCCGCAAGATGCCCCAGGCGGATATCGACGCCGAAGTGGCGCGCGTGGCCAAGCTGCTGCAGATCGAGCACCTGCTTAACCGCAAGCCAGGTCAGTTGTCCGGTGGCCAGCAACAGCGTGTGGCCATGGGCCGCGCCCTGGCACGTCGGCCGAAGATCTACCTGTTCGACGAACCGCTGTCCAACCTCGACGCCAAGCTGCGTGTCGAGATGCGCACCGAAATGAAACTGATGCACCAGCGCCTGAAAACCACCACCGTGTACGTCACCCACGACCAGATCGAAGCAATGACCCTGGGCGATAAAGTGGCGGTGATGAAGGACGGCATCATTCAACAATTTGGCACGCCGAAAGAAATCTATAACGACCCGGCCAACCTGTTTGTGGCAAGCTTTATCGGTTCACCTCCAATGAACTTCATACCTTTGCGCCTGCAACGCAAGGACGGTCGCCTGGTGGCACTGCTCGACAGCGGCCAGGCCCGTTGCGAGCTGCCGCTGGGTATGAGTGATGCTGGGCTTGAAGATCGCGATGTGATCCTGGGTCTGCGCCCGGAGCAAATTGTTCTGGCCACGGGTGAAGCGAATGGGTCGTCGAGCATTCGTGCCGAAGTCCAGGTCACTGAGCCAACCGGTCCGGACACGTTGGTGTTTGTGCAACTCAACGACACCAAAGTCTGCTGCCGCCTCGCGCCGGACGTTGCACCGCAGGTCGGTGAGACCCTGACCCTGCAATTCGACCCGGCCAAGGTATTGCTGTTCGACGCCAAAACCGGAGAACGCTTGGGCACTGCTGCCTCATTGCCTGCACACGGGCATGCCGACAACGTGGCCCAATTCAAAGGCCGCTGAAGCAGATAACTTGTTGTTTTGGTTAAAAAAAGTAACCCGCGTTAGATAAAAACAGTTAAATAACAATAAAGACGAGGATGTAGGGATGAAAAAGCAACACAACAACACTCGGCTGATCTGCCAACTGTCAGCAGCAGCAGCCCTGGTATTGTCCGCCAATGCGATGGCGGCCGATGCATTCAGCGCCGATTCCAAGTGGATGACCGGTGATTGGGGTGGCGAGCGTACCAAGCTGATCGAGCAAGGTATCGACATCAAGGCTGACTACGTAGGGGAAATGGGCGCCAACCTGCACGGCGGCTATAACGACGACAAGACCGGCCGTTACTCCGACCAGTTCGGGTTGGGCGTAGCGCTCGATCTGCAAAAGCTGTGGGGCTGGGACAACACCCAGGCCAAGATCCAGTTGACCAACCGTAATGGCCAAAACATCTCCAACGACCGTATCGGTGACCCGCGTGCCGGCACGCTGAGTTCGTCGATGGAAGTCTATGGTCGTGGCCACATGGTGCGTCTGACCCAGTTCTGGATTCAGCACCAGATGTTCGATAACAAGCTGGACGTGAAACTCGGTTACTTCGGTGAAGGCGAAGACTTCAACACCTTCCCATGCGACTTCCAGAACCTGTCGTTCTGTGGCTCGCAGGTGGGTAACTATGTAAACACCTGGTACAACTGGCCGGTCGCCCAGGCCGCTATCCGCGTGAAGTACAACATCACGCCTGAGCTGTATGCGCAGATCGGTGCGTACAACCAGAACCCGTCGCAGCTTGAGCACGGCAATGGCTTCAAACTCAGCGGCAGCGGCACCAAGGGCACCGTGATTCCGGTGGAGTTGGTCTGGTCGCCGAAGGTCAATGGCCTGCCGGGCGAATACCGCGTGGGTTACTACAAGAGCGCCGCGGATGCCAGCGACGTACGTGAAGACGTTAACGGCAACGATGCCGCCACCTCAGGCTTGGCTTACCGTACCCGTAGCAGCAAAAGCGGCTATTGGGGCGTTGTGCAGCAGCAACTTACCACCCATAACGGCGACGCGTCGCGCGGCCTGAACATCGCGGCCAACGCCACCTTCCACGACAAGGACACCAACCTCGTCGACAACTATCAGTCGTTGATGCTGGTCTACAAAGGCCCGTTCGATGCGCGTCCAAAAGATGACGTCGGTATCGGTTTCTCCCGCATCCATGTCAACCAGGACGTGAGGAAAAACGCAGAGTTGCTGAACGCAGCCGGTGGTTTCACCGACTACGATCAGGTGGGCTACGCGCCGCTGCGTGACACCGAGTACAACACTGAAATCAACTACGGCTTCCACGTCACCAACTGGCTGACCGTGCGTCCTAACCTGCAATACGTTACCCACCCAGGTGGCGTCGATAAAGTCGACAACGCGTTGGTAGCCGGCCTGAAAATTCAGTCTACGTTCTAACGCTGTTGCGATAAGCTCCTTCTCTCTGTGCGCATTTTGCGGGTAGCCATGGCTACCCGCTTTTTTTGGGGCGCGCTGCACTACCCATGTGGGAGCTGGCTTGCCTGCGATGCAAACGACGCGGTCTGCCTGGATGGCCGAGGCGATGCCATCGCAGGCAAGCCAGCTCCCACAGGGTAACCAAGCTTGAGCAACAATGAACTCCAGGACCGTGGCACATGCATGAGCATCCGCTGCAACGCTTTTTCAAATCCCTGCGTGAACAACCGGTGTTCGCCTGGGAGCGCTTTCAGATGCGCGATGTATTGGTGATCGACCATCCGCTGTGCCAGGCGGTGTTCAGCCGCCAGGGTGCGCAATTGCTGCACTTTCAGCCCACAGGCCAGAAACCCTGGCTGTGGTGCGCAGCCAAGTGGCCACAAGTCGGCGCCATCCGTGGTGGCGTGCCGGTGTGCTGGCCCTGGTATGGGCGCCATCCGAGCGAAAACGCCTGGCCGTCCCATGGCTGGGCGCGGCTGATCGACTGGAAACTGCTCGACAGCAGCACCGACGACGACGGCGTGCGCCTGCACTGGCAATTGCAGCTGTGCGACTGGCAGGTCGACCTGCACGCGCACCTGGGCGAGACCCTGGAGCTGCGCCTGAGCACCGAGCACCAGGACGAGTTGCCGTGCCAGTTGAGCCATGCGTTGCACGCTTATTGGCGTATTGGTCACGTCGACGAGATAGCGCTGTCTGGGCTCGATGGCGCGCAAGGTTATGACCAGCTCAGTCGCCAGGTTTGCCAGCAGGAAGGCGAGCTAAGGGTGGATGGTGGATGCCAGCGGGTGTTCCAGCATGAGGGTGAACTGCAGCTCAAGGACCACGCCTGGCAACGTGAGCTGTGCATCGACACCGGCGACAGCGCCGACACCGTGGTATGGCATCCAGGCAGTCGGCCGTTGTTGGGCGTGAGCTTTAACGAGGCGTCGGGGTTTGTGTGCGTGGAGTCGGCGATGGCGGCAGCCAGTCTGGCGCCGGGGGAGCGGGCGCATTTGAGTTTGCAGGCGCGGGCCGGGGTTTAGTGGTGGAGCTTATGGCGCTATCGCAGGCAAGCCAGCTCCCACAGGGGAATGCATTCCAAATGGGCAGCTCGGTCCACTGTGGGAGCTGGCTTGCCTGCGATAGGGTCGGTACTGCTGGTGGAGATTGCTGCTAGTTAAACTCATCCCCCACCGGATACCGGCTGTCATTCAAGCTCTCTTTGATCTTGCGCAGATGCGGCTGGAAATCCACCCCGCGGCGCAAGGTCATGCCGGTTGCCAGCACGTCCAGCACCGTTAACTGAATGATCCGCGACGTCATCGGCATGTAGATGTCAGTGTCTTCCGGCAATGGAATGTTCAAGCTCACCGTACTGGCCTTGGCCAAGGGCGAGTTCTCGGCAGTCACGCCCAGTACCGACGCACCGTTTTCCCGGGCGATACGCGCCACTTCCACCAGCTCCCGCGTACGCCCGGTGTAGGAAATGATCACAAACAGCTCGCCCGTATGCGCCACAGACGCGATCATGCGCTGCATCAGCACGTCGGCATGGGCGGTCACGGCCAGGTTGAAACGGAAGAACTTGTGCAGCGCATCCATGGCCACCGGTGCCGAAGCGCCCAGGCCAAAGAAGTGGATCTGCCGCGCCTGGATCAACAAATCCACGGCCTTGCTGATCAGCGCCGGGTCGAGGGCCTGGCAGGCGCTGTCCAGAGAGGCAATGGCGCTGCCAAAGATCTTCTGGGTGTAGGCCTCAGGGTTATCATCGGCCTCCACGGCGCGGCTCACATACGCCGCACCACTGGCCAGACTTTGCGCCAGCTGCAATTTAAGTTCAGGGTAACCGCTGACGCCGAACGAACGGCAGAAACGGTTGACCGTCGGTTCACTGACCGAGGCGGCTTGGGCGAGGGCGGCGATCGAGAAGCGGGTTGCCTGCTGTGGGTTTTGCAGGATGACCTCGGCGACTTTTTTCTCGGCCTTGTTCAATTCTTCGAGGCGGTTCCGGATCTGTTCCAGAAGATTTCGCACGCGGTCCATTCAGTCTTTCCTTCGGGCGACGATGCAAATAAAGGGCGGTAACCCATCGACGAGTGGCCCTTTGCGGTGGCCTATCCTACTGAGGGTAGCTGAACACCACCACTCGGAATGCGTATTTCGGGAAAATGTTGTGGTTATTACTACATTTTTCCTTGAGTGATGCCTTGAAAAAAGGTATTTGTAGCTTAACTTGATAAAAGAACAAACATCATGCCTTCGATAACCGTAGAACCCTGCACCTTTGCCCTGTTTGGCGCCTTGGGTGATCTGGCGCTGCGCAAGTTATTTCCTGCCCTCTACCAACTCGATGGCGCCGGGCTGCTGCACGACGATACGCGCATCCTGGGCCTGGCCCGTGAAGCCGGTTCCGAGCAGGAGCACCTGGCCCATATCGAAAAAGAACTGCGTAACTACGTCGGCAAGGAACTCGACGAAGCTGTGGCCGCGCGCTTCCTGGCGCGTCTGGCCTACGTGCACGTCGACTTCATGAAAGCCGATGACTACGTCGCTCTGGCCGAAAAAGTCGGCAGCGACCAACGCCTGATCGCCTATTTCGCCACCCCGGCGGCGGTGTATGGCGCGATCTGCGAGAACCTCGCCAAGGTCGGCCTGGCGGACAACACCCGCGTGGTGCTGGAAAAACCCATCGGTTCGGACCTGGAATCCTCGCGCAAGGTCAACGACGCCGTGGCGCAGTTTTTCCCGGAAAACCGCACCTACCGCATCGACCACTACCTGGGCAAAGAAACCGTACAGAACCTGATTGCGCTGCGTTTCGCCAACAGCCTGTTCGAAACCCAGTGGAACCAGCACTACATTTCCCACGTGGAAATCACCGTGGCCGAGCAGGTCGGTATCGAAGGCCGTTGGGGTTACTTCGACAAGGCCGGCCAACTGCGTGACATGATCCAGAATCACTTGCTGCAGCTGCTGTGCCTGATCGCCATGGACCCACCGGCCGACCTGTCCGCCGACAGCATCCGTGACGAGAAGGTCAAGGTGCTCAAGGCCCTGGCGCCGATCAGCCCGGAAGGCCTGACCACCCAAGTGGTGCGCGGCCAGTATATCGCCGGCTACAGCGCCGGCAAGCCGGTGCCGGGCTACCTGGAAGAAGAGAACTCCAACACCCAGAGCGACACCGAGACGTTCGTCGCCCTGCGTGCCGATATCCGCAACTGGCGTTGGGCTGGCGTGCCGTTCTACCTGCGTACTGGCAAACGCATGCCGCAAAAGCTGTCGCAGATCGTCATTCACTTCAAGGAACCGTCCCACTATATCTTCGCCCCCGAGCAGCGCCTGCAGATCAGCAACAAACTGATCATCCGCCTGCAGCCGGACGAAGGTATTTCCTTGCGCGTGATGACCAAAGAGCAAGGCCTGGACAAGGGCATGCAACTGCGCAGCGGCCCGCTGCAACTGAATTTTTCCGACACCTATCGCAGCGCACGGATTCCCGATGCCTACGAGCGGCTGTTGCTGGAAGTAATGCGCGGCAATCAGAACCTGTTTGTTCGCAAAGATGAAATCGAAGCCGCGTGGAAGTGGTGTGACCAGTTGATCGCCGGGTGGAAAAAATCCGGTGATGCACCCAAGCCGTATGCGGCGGGGTCCTGGGGGCCGATGAGCTCAATTGCACTGATCACGCGGGATGGGAGGTCGTGGTATGGCGATATCTGAATTGAAACTGCCTCAGGGCGTGACAGCCCATGAGTACCGCACGCCGGTGTTGCTGGCCGATGGCCTGGCCACTGACGTGGCCGAGCAACTGCGCGCGGCCATCAGTGCCCGTGGCGAAGCGACCCTGGTCGTGTCCGGTGGCCGCAGCCCCGTGGCGTTTTTTCAGAACCTGGCCAAACAAGGCCTGGACTGGTCCAAGGTCACCATCACCCTGGCCGACGAGCGCTGGGTGCCGGTGGAACATGCCGACAGCAATGCCGGCCTGTTGAAAAAGTATTTGCTCCAGGGCCCGGCGGCCAAGGCCAAGTTCCTCAGCCTGTACAACGTTGCCGCGAACCTGGAAGACGCCGCCGAACTGGCCGATCGCCAGTTGGCAGAGCTACCCGCGATCGATGTGCTGGTACTCGGCATGGGCGATGACGGCCACACCGCATCGCTGTTCCCCAACAGCCCCAACCTGGGCGAGGCGCTCAAGCCTGACGGCACGCGCCGTTGCTGGCCGATGCTGGCGCCGACTGTGCCGCACCAGCGCCTGACCATGAGTCGCGCGCTGCTGGCCACGGCCCATTACACCGTGCTGTCGATTTCCGGCAGTTCGAAATTGACCACCTTGAGCGCCGCGCTGGCCAGTGACGACGTTGCTGCCATGCCGATTCGCGCGTTTTTGCAACCTACTTTAGAGATTTACTGGTGCCCATGAGCCAAGGATCAGCCGCTATGAAAAGCCCTCAACCGACCGTGTCCATGGCGGACAAAGTTGCCCTGATCGACAGCCTCTGCGCCAAGGCGCGGATCCTGCCGGTGATCACCATCGCCCGCGAACAGGACATCCTGCCGCTGGCCGATGCCCTGGCAGCCGGCGGTTTGACCGCATTGGAAGTGACCCTGCGCTCCGAGTTCGGCCTCAAGGCCATTCAGGTACTGCGCGAGCAACGCCCTGAACTGTGCACCGGTGCCGGCACCGTACTCGACCGCCACATGCTCGAAGCGGCCGAGGTTGCCGGTTCGCAGTTCATCGTCACCCCCGGCATTACCCGTGACCTGCTGGAAGCCTCGGTGCACAGCCCGATTCCGCTGTTGCCTGGCATCAGCAATGCTTCCGGCATCATGGAAGGCTATGGCCTGGGTTATCGCCGCTTCAAGCTGTTCCCGGCCGAAGTCAGCGGCGGCGTGGCTGCAATCAAGGCCCTGGGCGGCCCGTTCGGCGAAGTTAAATTCTGCCCAACCGGCGGCGTTGGCCCGGCCAACATCAAAAACTACATGGCGTTGAAAAACGTGATGTGCGTGGGCGGTAGCTGGATGCTGGACCCTGAATGGGTCAAGAACGGCGACTGGGCCCGTATCCAGGAAGTCACCGCACAGGCGCTGGCACTGCTGGACTGATCTGATTTACCGAATCGTTGTTGCTGTGCTTAACGGCATTTTTGCGGTGCACTTGGTCGGTGTACCGCTTTTTTTTGCCTGCAAAAAACTCACATTCAACTCCGATCAACTGTGGGAGCTGGCTTGCCTGCGATAGCGGTGGGTCAGGTTAGGATGTTTCTACTGATACACCGCCATCGCAGGCAAGCCAGCTCCCACAGTTTTAGTCCGTGCTTAACTCAGTTATTGCGTTGACCAACACATCGATGTCTGCCGCCGACGTCACTAGCCCAGGCGTCACCCGAATACAGGTTCCAAACGCCGCACCTGTGCGCGTGGTGGTAAACAGGTCGTACTCCTTGAGCAACCGATCCGCCATCGCCGTCTGATCCCGCCCAGTAAACTTGAACGCCGTAATCGCGCAATACAGCCGCGGATCATCCGGTGTCAGCACCTCAATCCCCGGCAACCCGCGCACCTGGCTGACCCAGCGATCACGCAGGTAATTGACGCGCGCACCCTTGGCCGCCGAGCCGCCGAGGTTGCGATGTTCCTCCAGCACCAACGGCAAGGTCATCAACGCCGGAAAATTCGGCGTGCTGTAGGAGGTGCGCGCACGCACGTCGCTGGCGGGGTAGTGAAACTCACCCATGTCCGGGTCGATATCGACCAGGCGCTCTGGGGCGATGTACAGAAAACCCAGGGTCAGCGGCGCGCCGATCCATTTATGCAGGTTGAACCCGGCGAACTGAATGCCCAGTTCGGCGAGGTTGAAGTCAATCTGGCCCAACGCATGGGCGCCATCAAGAATCACGTCCACGCCATGCTCACGCGCCGCCTTGGCGATGGCTGCGACAGGCATCACCAGGCCGGTGCGGTGGGTGACATGGGTCAGCGCCATCAGCTTGAGGCGCGGGTACTGCACGAACGCATCGCGATAGGTCTGCACCAGGCTGTCGAAACTGGCCGGGTGGGCGTGGGCAAGTTCGACTACCTCCACACCGCGAACACCAGCCAACCAACGCATGGCACCTTTGACCGTGTCGTACTCCAGATCACTGATCAGCACCTGATCGCCTGGTTGCAGGCCGTTGTAGTTGCGGATCAGCGATTGCAGAGCCTCGGTGGCGTTGCGGGTGAAAGCGATCGCCTCCGGATCCGCATCGATCAGCCCGGCCAGTTGCCGACGGATCTCGACATTTTCACCTTGCTCAAAGCGCTGACGCACATACAGCGAGTTGCTGCGGTTGATAAAGGCCACATGCTCCAGATACTGCGCCTGCACAGCACGGCTCATGCGCCCGAAGTAGCCGTTTTCCAGATTGATCGGGCCAGGCTCCAGCTCATAGCGCTGGGCGATGGCGTGCCAGTGACGTTCGTTGTCTGCATTCCTTGGCATAGCGGGCGCTCTTTAATGACGGGGGGCAGGTTTGCCGTGTTTTACGCGCAGCGGCTCCAGCAGTTCGGACAGGCCGTTGTGGTCGATTTCCTGCATCAAAGCGAGCAAACCGCCCAGCTCGCCGTGAGGAAAACCTTCACGGGCAAACCAGTTCAGGTAGGGGCCGGGCAGGTCGGCGATGATGCGTCCCTTGTACTTGCCGAAGGGCATTTCGCGGGTGATCAGCAATTCGAGTTTTTCGGGGTTCATGGGCTTCAAGGGTTGGCGTCGAGTCCTTGGAAAATACAGGCATTCTGCATGAAGGCCAAATGACAGATCATGCAAATAACGTACATACAGATGGTTCAATATTTTGTAAGTAGCTGATATATATCAATAAATTAATTTTTCAAAACCTGGCACGGGCGCTGCACTCATTAAGACAACCTTCTAACCTGCACAAGGAATTGAAAAATGACTGACATCAACAAAGAATCGATCTCCGTACTCAACGACCTGATCGAAACCAGCAAAGACGGCCAGAAAGGCTTCGCGACTTGTGCTGAAGACATCAAGCATCCTGAGCTCAAGGCGCTGTTCCAGAAACGCTCCGCCGATTGCGCCACTGCCGCAGCCGAGCTGCAAACCGCCGTGCGTGCCCTGGGTGGCGATCCGGAAGAATCCGGTTCGGTTGCCGGCGCTCTGCACCGTGGCTGGGTCGACGTGAAGTCGCTGGTCACCGGTAAAGATGAAGAGGCAGTACTGAACGAAGCCGAGCGCGGTGAAGACCACGCCCTGAAGGCTTACAAGGAAGCGATCGAGAAAATCAACAAGCACAACCTGCTGGGTATTCGTGACCTGGTTGAGCGTCAGTTCCACGGCGCACAACGTAACCACGACCAGGTGAAAGCCCTGCGTAACCAGGCTCGCGCTAACTCGTAAGCCCTGTGTTGTAACTGCCTAAGCTGTAACTGAATGTGGGAGCTGGCTTGCCTGCGATAGCATCACCCCGGTGTAACTGATACGCCGAGGTGTGTGTATCGCAGGCTAGCCAGCTCCCACATTTGCTTTGTATTGATTTCGAGATTTTTATCAGCCAATGCTGATCGGCGGCAGCTCAGTCAACGTAACAACCTGTTGCTTGCGCGGCGCAAGAATTTCAGCCTCACCGTCCACCACCAGCTCATCGCGCTGGTTGAAGACGCGCGTGGCGATGCGCACACGAAACTTGGGCAACTTCTCCAGGATCTCCAGGCGCACGGTCAAGGTGTCGCCGATTTTTACCGGCTTCTGGAAGCTCATCTGCTGGCCGATGTAGATAGTGCCCGGCCCAGGCAGCTCGCACGCTACCGCTGCACTGATCAACGCGCCGCTGAACATGCCGTGGGCGATACGCTCCTTGAACATGGTCGCCTTGGCGTACTCGGCATCCAGGTGCACCGGGTTGTGGTCGCCGGACATCGCCGCGAACAGCTGGATATCGCGCTCTTCGACGGTCTTGCTGTAGCTGGCGGTCTGGCCGACTTCGAGGGCTTCGTATGGGGTGTTGGTAACCTGGGTCATCTAAAGGTGCATCCTGTGGCTAATCGGTAATTTAATAGATTGATTTTAAAGGAAAAAGTTATTCGCAGCGCGCCGGCCTGCGTAACGTCAAGGCCTGGTCGAGCCACTTCAGAACATCCGCTGTCACGTCATCGCGGTTGGTTTCGTTGAACACTTCATGACGCGCCTGCGGGTAGATATTCAATTGCAGGTTCTGGCAACCAGCCTCACGCAGGGCATGGGCCAGGCTTTTGAGACGTTTGCCTTCACTTACCGGATCACATTCGCCGCCCATTATCATAATTGGCAGGCCCGGATCGATCTGTGCGAGGTTGGACGCTTTGCTGATTTGCTGCAAGCCGCCGAGCAAGTCGATCCACAACTGGTTGGTACAGCGAAAGCCGCACAGCGGGTCATTGATGTACTTGTCCACCTCCAGCGGGTCGCGGCTTAGCCAGTCAAACGCGGTGCGGTTGGGCTTGAATGCCTTGTTGAATGAGCCGAACGACAAAAAGTCGATCAATGCACTGCGCCCGCGCAGGCCTTGGCGTGCGCGCTCCAGTCGGGCAATGACGCCGGCGGCGCGGTAAAGCGCCACCGGCTGGTAATTCGAACCGCTGAGAATCGCCCCGTTCAGGCTCGCGCTATGGTGCAACAGGTACGCCTGGGCGATATAGCTGCCCATGCTGTGGCCCAGCAAGATGATCGGCAGGCCCGGCTGCTGCTGGCCGATGTGCTGGTTGAGGCTGGCGAGGTCGCCCACCACTTTATTCCAGCCATCCTTTTCGGCGTACAGGCCCAGCGTGCCTTCATCGGCGGTGCGGCCATGGCCACGCTGGTCCGGCGCGTACAGGCCGTAGCCGGCTGCGCACAGCGCTTCGGCCAGGCGTGCATAGCGCCCGCTGTGTTCGGCCATGCCGTGGGACAGCATGATCATGGCCTTGGCGGGCCCGTCCGGCAGCCATTGATTGACGTACAGGCGGCTGCGGTCATTCGCGGTCAGCCAGAAGGTGCTGTGATTCATAGCGCTTCCTTTGCTCAGGGTCGTTGCAGTGTATAGCTCATCTGGCCGGGGCTGGTGTATCTGCCTACACGTTAGGGGCAAGATTCATACAATAAATGACACAGTTGCGCGTATTTGCCTGTTTGGCCATAGCTGCTAACGTCCCCAAAGCTCCGCTTTTTATACCAATGAGAAAGCGGCCGGACACACTCAGGTACGAGGACAAGAATAATGCAACCTGATTTCTGGAATGACAAACGCGCGGCGGGCGTTCCCAATGATATCGACCTCACTACCTACAAATCGGTGATCGAGGTCTTTGAACGCTCCTGCAAGGCCTTTGCCGACCGTCCGGCGTTCAGCAACATGGGCATCACCTTGACCTACGCCGAGCTTGAGCGCCAGAGTGCCGCGTTCGCCGGCTACCTGCAAAACCACACCGACCTCAAGCCTGGCGAGCGCATCGCGGTGCAGATGCCCAACGTGCTGCATTACCCGATTGCGGTGTTCGGCGCGCTGCGCGCCGGGTTGATCGTGGTCAACACCAACCCGCTGTACACCCCGCGTGAGATGCGCCACCAGTTCAAGGATGCCGGCGTGCGCGCGCTGGTCTATCTCAACCTGTTCGGTTCGCGGGTGCAGGACGTGTGCACCGACACCGAGATCGACTACCTGATCGAAGCCAGGATGGGCGACTTCATGCCCGCCGCCAAAGGCTGGCTGGTCAACACCGTGGTCGACAAGGTCAAGAAAATGGTCCCGGCCTACAGCCTGCCACGTGCGGTGTCGTTCAAGCGCGCCTTGCGCATGGGCGCGGGCCAGGCGGTGGTTCGCCACCCGGTGACGCTGGATGATATCGCCGTGCTGCAATACACCGGCGGCACCACCGGCCTGGCCAAGGGCGCGATGCTCACCCACGGCAACCTGGTGGCGAATATGCAGCAGGCGCGGGCGTGCATGTCCCAGGTCACCGATGACGGCCAGCCGCTGGTGAAAGAAGGGCAGGAGGTGATGATTGCGCCGCTGCCGCTGTACCACATCTATGCTTTTACCGCGAACTGCATGTGCATGATGGTGACCGGCAACCACAACGTGCTGATCACCAACCCGCGTGACATCGGCGGGTTTATCAAGGAGCTGAAAAAGTGGCGGTTCTCCTGCTTGCTCGGGTTGAACACGCTGTTCGTGGCGCTCATGGATCACCCCGACTTCAAGACCCTGGATTTCTCCCATCTCAAGATCACCAATTCGGGTGGCACTGCGCTGGTCAAGGCCACCGCCGAGCGCTGGAAGGCTCTCACCGGTTGCTCCATCGGCGAAGGTTACGGCCTCACCGAAACCTCGCCGGTGGCCAGCACCAACCCCTACGGCAGCCAGTCGCGGCTGGGCACCGTGGGCATTCCGGTGCCGGGCACGGCGATGAAAGTGATTGATGATGAAGGCCGCGAGCTGCCCCTGGGCGAGCGCGGCGAGCTGTGCATCAAAGGCCCGCAGGTGATGAAGGGTTACTGGCAGCAACCCGTGGCCACTGCCGAGACCCTAGACGCCGAAGGTTGGCTCAAAACCGGTGATATTGCGGTGATCGACACCGATGGTTTTGTCAGCATCGTCGATCGCAAGAAAGACCTGATCATCGTCTCGGGCTTCAATGTGTACCCCAACGAGATCGAAGACGTGGTGATGGCGCATCCAGCAGTGGCCAACTGCGCGGTGATCGGCGTACCGGACGAACGCACCGGCGAGGCGGTGAAGCTGTTTGTGGTGGCGCGCGCCCAAGGTGTGAGCGTTGATGAGTTGAAGGCGTACTGCAAGACCAACTTCACCGGGTACAAGGTGCCCAAGCACATTGTGTTGCGTGAGTCGTTGCCGATGACGCCGGTGGGCAAGATTTTGCGCAGGGAGCTGCGCGACATCGCCTGATGTGAAATGCAATAAAAAATGTGGGAGCTGGCTTGCCTGCGATAGCGATATATCAGTCACCCGATTTATCGACTGATTCACCGCTATCGCAGGCAAGCCAGCTCCCACATTGCTGTTTATCGCTCCGTAAAGCCCATTCCAGAGCGATTTCCTGGATTATAGAATCTTTGCTCTAAAAATGACCATTAGATATTCTTGAGTCATGTTTATGACTGTGGGGCCTTCTTTTGGCTCTAGGCGGCCCTTGGCAAAGCTGCTACTCTCGGCGCGCTTTGTGACTTCTCGGCCTGCTTGAAAGCGCCAGATTCACCTAAAAAAACATACACCAATAATAATCGCATCAAATGCGATGATGAATTCGCGTCGCTGAGGAGTGGGCTTCCATGAACGAAGACTTTTGGAAGGATAAGTACCCCGCCGGGATTGCTGCAGACATCAATCCAGACGAGTATCAGAATATTCAGGCGGTACTGAAACAGTCCTGCCAGCGCTTCGCCGACAAACCGGCTTTCAGCAACCTGGGCAAGACCATCACCTACGGTGAACTGTACGAATTGTCCGGCGCCTTCGCCGCCTACCTGCAACAGCATACCGATTTGAAGCCCGGCGATCGAATCGCCGTGCAACTGCCCAACGTCCTGCAATACCCGGTGGCCGTGTTCGGTGCCATCCGTGCCGGGCTGATCGTGGTCAACACCAACCCGCTGTACACCGCGCGGGAAATGGAACACCAATTCAATGATTCCGGGGCCAAGGCCCTGGTCTGCCTGGCAAACATGGCGCACCTGGCTGAAAAAGTCGTGCCCAAGACTGCCGTCAAGCACGTGATCGTCACCGAAGTCGCTGACTTGCTGTCGCCGTTCAAGCGCCTGCTGATCAACAGCGTCATCAAGTACGTGAAGAAAATGGTCCCGGCCTATCACTTGCCCAAGGCGATCAAGTTCAACGACGTGCTGGCCAAGGGGCACGGCCAACCGGTTAACGACGCCAGCCCCGCCAGCGGCGATGTGGCCGTGCTGCAATACACCGGTGGCACCACCGGCGTGGCCAAGGGCGCGATGCTCACCCACCGCAACCTGGTTGCCAACATGTTGCAGTGCAAGGCGCTGATGGGCTCCAACCTCAATGAAGGCTGCGAGATCCTGATCACGCCGCTGCCGCTGTACCACATCTATGCGTTCACCTTTCATTGCATGGCGATGATGCTGATCGGCAACCACAACATCCTGATCAGCAACCCGCGCGACCTGCCGGCGATGGTCAAGGAACTGTCGAAGTGGAAGTTCAGCGGCTTTGTCGGCTTGAACACGCTGTTCGTGGCGCTGTGCAATAACGAGGCGTTCCGCAAGCTGGACTTCTCCGCACTCAAAGTGACCTTGTCGGGCGGCATGGCCCTGCAACTGGCTGCGGCTGAGCGCTGGAAAGCCGTGACCGGCTGTGGCATCTGTGAAGGTTACGGCATGACCGAAACCAGCCCGGTGGCCACCGTCAACCCGATCCAGCATATCCAGATCGGCACCATCGGCATTCCGGTGCCTTCCACCCTGTGCAAAGTCATCGCCGACGATGGCACCGAGTTGGCGCTGGGCGAAACCGGCGAGCTGTGTGTGAAAGGCCCGCAGGTGATGAAGGGCTACTGGTTGCGCGACGACTCCACCGCCGAAATGCTCGACAGTGAAGGCTGGTTGAAGACCGGTGACATCGCGATCATCCAGCAAGACGGCTACATCCGCATTGTCGACCGCAAGAAAGACATGATTCTGGTCTCCGGTTTCAACGTCTACCCCAACGAACTGGAAGACGTGCTGACAAGCCTGCCGGGCGTGCTGCAATGTGCGGCCATCGGCGTGCCGGATGAAAAATCCGGTGAGCACATCAAGATCTTTATTGTGGTCAAGCCAGGCGCGACCCTGACCAAGGACCAGGTCATGGAACACATGCGCGCCAACGTCACCGGCTATAAGGTGCCCAGGGCCGTGGAGTTCCGTGATGCATTACCGACCACCAACGTGGGCAAGATCCTGCGCCGTGAGTTGCGCGATGAAGAGCTGAAGAAGCTGGGCCTTAAAAAGTAACCGATAAAAAACCCCGCTGATGCGGGGTTTTTTATAGCTTGAGCTGGAATACAGTCCAATGTGGGAGCTGGCTTGCCTGCGATAGCGGTGGATCAGCTAGCCCAACTGTGATGGGTATACCGCCATCGCAGGCAAGCCAGCTCCCACATTGTTTTACCGCGTTCTTACAAGGCAAACTGCGCGAAGCCCACGCCAGCACCTGCCGGGCGCACATCCTTCAAGAACGAATCCTTATCCGCGCTCAGCTCCAGGGTAATCTCCGGCTTGCGCTTGCCTGCGTTGCGCACCACCAGCCCTTCGATGTGTTCGCGCAGGAACGCCGTCGGCACTTTCAGGTGCAGCAACTGGTCAGTCTCGGCGTTGTGCATCAACAAGTGAACCCACTCGTACTGGCCCACACCAATGCGCACCAGCGGCAGGTCGAACCACCAGATGTTGCGTTTGCTGTCCAGGTCGGTGAAGTGGCAGTTGTTGACGCCGAGTACGGCACCGCCCAGTTCCTGGTTTCTGCGGGCGATAGCCTGTGCTTTATTGAGTTTCATAACCTTCCTACGGGATCTGTTATTCAGCGTTATAGCCTGAATGTGCCGGGCATTCTCATGGGTTAGCGGCAAAACATAAAGCCAAACCTGTTCGCTGCGATGAAATGCGCGCTGAAAATAATTGAAACTCTGCCGAACGGCCTCGGGTCAATCTTTAGGTAATGACCAAAACCCTTGATTGTTCTTTCGGAGAAATACCATGAGCAGCACATCGGATAAGGCAAAAGGTTTGAAAGATGAACTTGTCGGCAACATCAAGCAAGGTGTCGGCAAAGTCACCGGCAATGACAAGCTGCACGCTGAAGGCGTTTTGCAGGAGAAGAAAGGTCAGGTCGAAAAAGCCGTCGGCGACACCAAAGATGCGGTAAAAAAAGCCGTCAAGTAACACTGAATCGCCGGCTGGATTCATGCAGCCCGACGGCCATCTACGGATGGCCGTTTTTATGTGAAGCGTGCAACTAAAGTTTGGAAATTGTTTCAAAGTCGCCAAATGGGCTACTTTGATGTAGAAAACGGCCCCTGAGTCGCCCACGACCTCACCCTTTTGCGGCGAAAGGAGACGCTATGATTTTTCCGGTACTAGACGGCCTCAAGCTCCACAAAGTGCTGCTGCGCACCGTCAAGGAATTCGTCGATGACGAAATGCCCACCTACGCCTCGGCACTGGCCTACCAGATGCTGTTCTCGCTGTTTCCCTTCCTGCTGTTCCTCATTGCCCTGATCGGCTTCCTGCACCTGCCGGACTTTTTCACCTGGCTGCGCATGCAGTCGGAACTGGTGTTGCCGCCCCAGGCGCTGGAGCAGGTCAACCCGGTGATCGACCAGTTGCAGCAGTCCAAGGGCGGTTTGCTCTCGGTGGGTATCGTGATCGCGCTGTGGACCGCCTCGGCCGGCGTGCGCCTGATGATGAGCGCGATGAACGCCGCCTATGACGTGGTCGAAGGCCGGCCGATCTGGAAGCGCTTCCCGCTGTCGATTTTCTACACTGTCGGCATCGCCGGCATGTTGCTCGCTGCTGCCGCACTGATGGTGCTCGGCCCGCAAGTGATGGAATGGCTCGCCGGGCAGATCGGCATGCAGGAATTCGTGGTCACCTTATGGACCATCCTGCGCTGGCCCTTGATCGTGATTCTGCTGATGTTCGCCGTGGCCCTCATGTACTACGTGATGCCCGATGTTGAGCAAAAATTCCGCTTTATCACCCCAGGCTCAGTGCTGGCCGTGGTGGTGTGGATCATCGCCTCGCTGGGCTTTGGTTATTACGTCAAAACCTTTGCTGACTACAACGCGATGTATGGCAGTATCGGTGCGATCATCGTCCTGCTTCTGTACTTCTATATTTCCGCCGCCGTGTTGTTGCTCGGCGCGGAGATGAATGCCGTGATCGAGCACATGTCGGCCGAAGGCAAGGACCCAGGTGAAAAGGAATTTGATGAAGACAGCCACACGAATGAAAAACAGCACGTCTCAGGCCTGGGCCGGGACCACTCCAAGCCCACTACCGATGAAGTCTGATCGATGATCCGTGAAATCCTGAAAATGGGCGACGAGCGCCTGCTGCGCATCGCGCCACCGGTTCCGCCGGAAATGTTCGACAGCCCTGAGCTGTGGCAGTTGATTGATGACATGTTCCAGACCATGGAGCACGTCGGCGGTGTCGGCCTGGCCGCGCCGCAGATTGGTGTGGACCTGCAGCTTGTTATCTTTGGTTTCGAGGCCAGCGAACGCTACCCGGATGCGCCGCCGGTGCCGCAGACCATCCTGATCAACCCGCTGATCACGCCGCTCAGCCCGGTGCTCGAAGAGGGTTATGAAGGTTGCCTGTCGGTGCCGGGCCTGCGTGGCGCGGTAGATCGTTACCAGCAGATTCGCTACGAGGGTTTCGATCCCAAGGGCGAGCCGATCGTGCGCGTTGCCGACGGCTTCCATGCACGGGTGGTGCAGCATGAATGCGATCACCTGATCGGCCGGTTATACCCCTCGCGGATTACCGACTTTAGCAAGTTCGGGTTTATCGAAGTGATGTTCCCGGATATGGATCCAAACGCTGACGAGTAACCCTCAGGCACACTCATATCTAAATGTCGGAGCGCGCTTATGTGGGAGCTGGCTCCCACATTTGGAATGCATTCCAAACAGAGTTATCGGGCGGGTTTAACGAACCGCAACGTCATCCGATCCGACTCGCCAATCGCGACATACTTGGCCTTATCCTGCTCCCCATAGCGCAGCGATGGCGGCAACGTCCACACGCCACCCGGGTAATCCTTGGTGTCCTTGGGGTTGGCATTCACCTCGCTCTGCCCGGCCAGCTTGAACCCGGCGTCCGTCGCCAGCTTCACCACTTGCGCCGTGGTCAGGTAGCCGCTGTCCTTGATCGCTTCCAGGTCCGCGCCGTCTTTGGCCCGGTGATCTTCCACGCCCAGCACACCGCCTGGTTTGAGCACGGTGTAGAACGCGCTGAAGGTCGCTGGCGCGGTGCCTGCGTCTACCCAGTTATGCACATTGCGAAAGGTCAGCACGGCGTCCACCGAAGCCGGTTTGCCGAGCACCGGGGCTTTGGGGTTGAACTCGACGACTTCGGCCTTCGCATAGCGCGCAGGGTCGGCGGCGAATTTGTTTTTCAGGTTCTGTTCGGACGTCGCAGCATAAGCACTGCTGCTGGCAGCTTGCACGGCGGCGATGTAATGCCCGTGGTCCTTGAGCAGCGGCGCGAGAATTTCGCTGAACCAACCGCCACCCGGGGTGATTTCGATCACGCTCTGTGTGGCGCTCAGGCCGAAGAACTCCAGGGTTTGCTGCGGGTGGCGGTAACCGTCACGCGCGCTATTGGCCGGGTCGCGCCAACTGCCGGCCAGCACGCTGGCGTATTGCTCGGCGGTAATCGGCGCATTCGCTGCCTGGCTTAAAGCCGGAGCGAGGAGGGCGGTAAGAGACAGCGCTGCAAGCGTGGTTTTCATGATCATCCTGTAAGGGGCCACTGTGCTGTCGAGGCTAGCACGGGCCTTGCACGGGCCGATCACACATTATCCGCAGTGGACCTCACTAAAAGGTCTAAGCCCATGGCGATCATTGGCTTGTTGCGTTTGTAGCGCGCCAGGCGCTCACCCAGCGATTGGGGCAGGGTGGTTTCCTGGGTGAAACCCATACGTTGATAGAGCCCTTCCAGCTGCGGATGACACAGCAACCACACCGTGCCTTCCACATCGGCCACTGCCGCAGCAATCAACCGCGCCGCCAGCCCGTGGCCGCGATACGCCGGGTCAACAAACACGCCGGTCAGCCATTGCCCTCCCACCACAGGCGTAAGGCACAACCCGGCGACAATCTCGCTGTCACGCGCCACCCACAAGCGCCCGCCCTTGAGGGCCTTCATCGGCGAATTATGGCGGCGGTAAAACTTGTTCAGCAGCGGCCACAGTGGCTCTGCCAGCAGTTGGATGTGCAGTTCGGGCATGGTGTTTGAGCAACGTAATCAAGGGCCGCCGATTATAAGCGCCTTCTGCCGGGCAATAGGTGGTATACCCAGTGTTACATCCCCTTCACGTGGAGCATGCATCATGGCCAAAGGTATGGATTCAAAGAAAGCCGCGAAGAAAAAGCCGGCAAAGACCGCCGATGAAAAACGCGCCGACAAAAAAGCCAAGAAGACTGAAACCGGCCTGTTCGGTCACTGAGTTACAAGCTTAGAACCAAACGATCTGCAAGATTTTTGCGCCTCACTGCACAGAGCAGGAAACACCTGCTCTGAGCTGCCGATGGCCAACTACCTTGATCTGACCCAACGCCGGGAAATCGAAGCCCTGGCACGCAGTTTTACCGCAGTCACCGAATGGCCGACCTGGCTGTTGCTGATCGGCGTATATATCGGCTGGTTCGCCGTGATCCTCGCCAGCCACTGGCTGGGCCTGTGGCTGAGCACGGTGTTGCTGATCCCGCTGGTGACACTCTGGCTGTCGGTGCAACACGAATTGCTGCATGGCCATCCCACCCGTTCGCTCCTGATCAACAAACTGCTCGGCTACGCGCCGTTTGCCGTGTGGTATCCCTACACGCTGTACCGCGACAGTCACCTGTTGCACCATAACGACGAAGACCTGACCCTGCCGGGCATCGACCCGGAAAGCCGCTACCTCAATCAACACCAGTGGGATAACAGCTCGTTGCTCAAGCGCGGCGTTCACTGGCTGACCAAAACCCTACTGGGGCGTTTTCTGCTGGCATCGCCGCTGGCCATCGCCCGATTGGCGCGTCATCAACTCCGATGCCTGCCCCAGGTGTGGCCAATGTGGCTGGCCCACGGCGGCGTGACAATCCTGATGCTGAGCTTTATCGCCCACTCCAGCGCCATCCCGGTATGGCATTACCTGCTGCTGGTGACCGCGCCAGCCTTGTCCCTGGCGTCGATCCGTTCCTACTATGAACACCGCCCGCACCCGCAGCCGGAACAGCGTACGGTGCTCAACGAAGCGTCCTGGCCGTGGACCTGGCTGTTCCTCAATAACAACCTGCACCTGGTGCACCACGACTTGCCCAAGTTGCCCTGGTATCTGCTGCCCACGGTCTACCGGGCGCGACGTGAACAATGGGTCGCGCGCAGTGGCGGCTTTCTGGTGCAGGGTTATGGCCAGTTGATCAGCCGCCACGGCCTCAAGGCCATCGACAGCCCAAGGCACCCTTTTGCGTGAGAGACGACCATGAGTGACCACTACGCCGAGCTGCGGATGTACGTCGCGCCCGCAGCGGTGCAACAGGCCAACCAAGCGTGGCTGACGCGTATTTTTGAGCGCCTGAACCTGACGCGCCGCAACGCCGACCACCTCGACCTGCACGGCCTGTGGCTCGCGCCCGAGCTGCTGGTGACGCAAACCTGTGGCTACCCGCTGATGACCCAACTGCGCGGCAAAGTGCGCGTGATCGGCCGCCCGCGCTATGAGCTGGCCCACAGCAGCCAGGGCGAACATTGCAGCCTGCTGCTGACCCGCGAGGACAACTCGCTTAACGAACTGGCGGACTTCTACGACAGTCGCGGCGTGATCAACGGCCACGACTCCAACAGCGGCATGAACCTGCTGCGTGAACGCCTGGCCCCGCTGCAACGCGACGGCCGTTTCTTCGCCAGCGTCGGCATCAGCGGCGCCCACCGCGAAAGCCTGCGCTGGCTGCGCGAAGGCCGCGCCGACCTTGCCGCCGTCGACAGCGTGACCTACGACTACCTCGCCCGTTTCGCCCCCGAAGAAGTGGCGGGGCTGCGCACCGTCACCCGCAGCGCGCCGAGCCCGACCTTGCCCTTTATCGGCCCGCTGCACTTGAGCGATGAGCAAGTGGCGCACATTCGTGGGGTGATGAATCAGGCGTTGCAGGATTTACCGCACGTGGTCGCAACCCTGGGCATCCAGGCAGTTCTGCCTGCCAGCGAAGACGACTATCAAGTCCTGCTGAACTATCAACAAGCCGCCGCCACTGCCGGCTACCCGCACCTACGCTGATCGACGCTGATCGTTCCCACGCTCCGCGTGGGAACGATCAGCGTGCGAACAATCGGTTATATAAGAATGCATTTTAAATATTATTAAAGAATAAGCGGCCTTGCTAGGATCGCTCCACCGGAACACCGGACATAACGCGCAACCTTCTCAGATGGAGCCACTATGTCCGGCGCCGACACTTCTCACAGCGATTACGTGGGCGGATTGTTCCGCAGTCATTACGACTGGCTGTGCAGCCGTTTGCACCGCCACCTCGATTCCCGCGCACACGCCGAAGACATCGCCGCCGACACCTTCGTCCAACTGCTGAGTTCGCCCGGCGTGCTGCCGATTCGTCAGCCCCGTGCCTTGCTCACCACCATCGCTCAGCGTTTGATGTACCAACTGTGGCGTCGCCGTGACCTGGAACGCGCTTATCTCGGCGCCCTGGACAACGACGAAACCTGCAACGCACCGTCGCCTGAAGACCTCGCGCAAATGCTCGAAGCCCTGCAGGCCATCGACCAATTGCTCGACGGCTTGCCGGCCAAGGTCAAGGCGACCTTTTTGCTTTCGCAGCTCAATGGCCTGACGTATCCCGAGATCGCCGCCGAACTGGGGATTTCCCAACGCTCGGTCAGCGGCTACATGGCCCGCGCCCTCAACCGTTGCCTGCGCCAGACGCCCGGCCAGCCATACAGCTACACGCGGCTCAGTTATGACTTTTAAACAACTTGAGTGGCACACCGATCCAGTGTGGGAGCTGGCTTGCCTGCGATAGCGATGTTGAAGCCACCATCGCCATCGCAGGCAAGCCAGCTCCCACCGTTGATCTCCTGTGTTCCGGAAAATGAGGTTCTGCATGAAAACAATTAAAAACCTGCTCGGTGCCTCGCTGCTGGCTCTCGCTGTCCTGACGCAGCCAACCCAGGCCGCCGAGGCCATCAAACCCATCCACTTCGGCGACATCACCTGGGAAAGCGGCAGCCTGATCACCGAAGTGCTGCGCCTGATCGTCGAGAAAGGTTACGGCCTGCCCACCGACACCTTGCCAGGCAGCACCGTGAGCCTGGAAGCCGCCCTGGCCAAGGACGACATTCAGGTGATCGGCGAAGAATGGGCCGGGCGCAGTCCGGCGTGGGTCAAGGCCGAGGCCGAAGGCAAAGTGTTCGGCCTGGGCGACACGGTCAAAGGTGCCACCGAAGGCTGGTGGGTGCCTGAATACGTGATCAAGGGTGAGGCCGAACGCGGCATCAAACCGCTGGCGCCGCAGCTTAAGTCAGTGGCTGACCTGGCGCGCTACAAGGACGTATTTCGCGACCCTGAAGACCCGAGCAAAGGCCGCTTCCTCAACAGCCCCACCGGCTGGACCTCGGAAATCGTCAATAGCCAGAAGCTCAAGGCCTATGGCCTGACCGATACCTTCGTCAACTTCCGCACCGGTTCCGGCGCGGCGCTGGATGCTGAAGTGGCCTCCTCGATCCGCCGTGGCAAACCGGTGTTGTTCTACTACTGGTCGCCGACGCCACTGCTGGGCCGCTTCAAGCTGATCAAGCTCGAAGAACCGCCGTTCAACGCCGACGCCTGGAAAACCCTGGCCGACGCCAACAACCCGCACCCCATTGGCACCCGTTCGATGCCTGCACACTTGGCGATTGGTGTGTCGGCGCCGTTCAAGGCGCAGTACCCACAGTTAGTCACCTTCTTTGAAAAAGTCGACCTGCCGATCGACCTGCTCAACGGCATCCTTGCGCAAATGAGCGAGAAACGTGAACAGCCGCGCCAGGTCGCGCTGGCGTTCCTCAAAGAGCAGCCGCAAGTGTGGCAGCAATGGGTGCCTGCGGATGTCGCGGCCAAGGTCAAAGCTGGCCTGTAGCTGATCGTTCCCACGCTCCGCGTGGGAATGCCGCCCAGGACGCTCTGCGTCCTGTTTTTACGCCGTGACGCAGAGCGTCACAGGATGCATACCCACGCAGAGCGTGGGAACGATCGAGGTGGTAGAGATGGTTAAGTTTTTCAGTGTGGTTCTGGCTTCACTTGTGTTTTCGGCAGCGGTGTCTGCGGCCGAACCGTCCACCTTGCGCATCGGCTACCAGAAAAGCTCGGTGAGCATGGTACTGGCCCGTGAGCACAAACTGTTCGAAGAGGCGCTGCCCGGCACCCAGGTGCAGTGGACTGAATTCCTCGGCGGCCCGCCACTGATCGAAGCGCTGAACGCCGGCAGCCTGGACATTGGCAATATCGGCGACATCCCGCCGATCTTCGCCCAGGCCGCCGGCATCGACTTGCAGTACTTCGCTGTCGAGCCCAATGAAGGCAAAACCGAAGCGGTGCTGGTGCCCACAGCCAGCAGCATCCAAAGCGTGGCCGAACTCAAGGGCAAGCGCGTGGCGCTGCTCAAGGGCTCCAGCGCACACAACCTGTTCCTCAAAAGCCTGCTGCGCGCGGGCTTGCAGTGGAAGGATGTGAATGTGGTGTACCTGTCGCCGTCCGACGGCCGCGCCGCGTTTGAACAAGGCAAAGTCGACGCCTGGGTGGTGTGGGACCCGTACTACTCGGCGGCTGTGGTCGATGGCTCCGCCCGCGTATTGGGCGACGGCCAGGGCCTTAACCCGGCCGGCAGTTTCTTTGTGGTCAACAGCCCATTTGCCAAACAGTACCCGCACGCCGTCGCCACCATCATCAAGACGCTCGGCAAGGCCCAGCGCCTGTCCCTGGACCAGCCCGAAGAAAGCATCGCCTTGATGGCCAAGACCCTGGGCCTGCAGCCGGCGGTGGTCAAAAGCTACTTCGAACACCGCTCGCCGGAGCCGATTCGGCCGCTGCAGGCCATCGACATCGCCAATCAGCAGCGCACCGCCGACCTGTTCTTCGCCAACGGCCTGATCCCGAAAAAGGTCGATGTGCAGCAAATAGTCTTCAAGGCTCTAAACCAATGAACATCAACTGTGGGAGCTGGCTTGCCTGCGATAGCGCTGGCCCAGACAGCACATCATTGCCTGACACACAGTCATCGCAGGCAAGCCAGCTCCCACAGTGGATTGCATTTCAGGTCATGGATTTTCAGCGGCCAGCGCCGCAGTCACGGCAGGCCGTGCGCCAACGCGTTGTTGAAACGCCGTCAGTGCCGGCCACGGCTGCAGATCAATGTCATGAACCGCCGCCCAGCGCAGCAGCACAAACAAATACGCATCCGCTACCGAGTACTGCTCGCCCAGCAAATAATCCTGACGCTCCAGCGTCTGCACCAGAAACTCAAAGCGCTTGAACAACTTGGCCACAAACGTGGCTCGCACTTCGCCTTGGATCGCCGGGTTGAAGAAAATCCCCAGCCCGCCGTGAATCTCGCTGGCGATGAAGTTCAGCCATTCCTGCAAACGCACACGCTCCCAACTGCCATTGGCCGGGGCCAACCGGGCGGCGGGTTTCAGGTCGGCCAGGTATTGCAGGATCGCACTGGCTTCGGTCAGCACCTGGCCGTTATCCAGTTGCAGCGCCGCCACATAGCCCTTGGGGTTTATTTGCAGGAAGTCTGCGCCATCGGCAGTGGTTTTGGCCTTGTTATCGACCCTTACCAAGTCGAACGGCAGCGCCAATTCGCGCAGCACGATATGGGGGGCGAGGGAACAGGCATTCGGGGAGAAATACAATTTCATGTGGGGCTACTCGGTTGAATTTGCGCCAGTCTCACGGGCATGGCACCGTGGGTAAAATTAAACCTTCAGACCCCACCCATAAGGACAGCTACTGCCATGATGAACCTGATGCACTGGCGCTTGCTGGTGGCCGTGGCCGATCAAGGCAGCATTACGGCGGCTGCCGAGCAAGTGGGCATGACCCAGTCCGCCGCCAGCCAGGCCATGGCCAACATGGAGGCGACTTTGGGGGCGCAATTGTTCACGCGCGAGCCGCGCAAGACCTTGCCCACCGCGCTCGGGTTGAGTGTGATCGAACAAGCGCGCGTGATGATGGGGGCGTTGCAGGCGATTCGTACAACGGTCGACGACGCTCGGCCGCTGCTGCGTGGGAGTATTCGCATCGCCAGTTTCCCGATGGTGATGGCGACTTTTCTGACGCCGCTGCTGCAGCGTTTTCGTCAGCTGAACCCCGGTATTGAAGTGACCACGCTGGATGTCACGGACAGCGAAGTGCTCACCTTGCTTGACGCCGGCCTGATCGACCTGGGCGTGGTGCTCAACCCCAGGCCCGAGCGCAACGCCAGCGTATTGGGGCGAGATTGCTGGATGGCCGTGTTGCCGACCGATCATCCCTTGGCGCAGCGCCCGGCCAACGCCAGCGTGTCGTTTGAGGAACTGCTGGAGCAACCCTTTGTACTTGCCACCGGCGGTTGCACCGCCAGTGCCCGCAGCTTGGCGGGCGCTGCGGGGCTTACCCTGCGCGATATTCGCGTGGAAGTACGCGAGTGGAACAGCGCCTACAGCCTGGTACGCGAAGGCGTCGGCGTCACGCTGGTACCTGAAATGGCCTTGCCGGTAAAGCGCAATGGCTTGCGCGTGATGCCGCTGACCGTCCCGCTGTATCGCGAATTTGCCTTAGTCGGCTCGCCCGCCCGGCCGCCTTCAGCCGCGGCAAGCGCATTGTTAAAAATGCTGGCTGACTAGTGGCCTTGCATAGCGCCAAGCCCTGTCTATGCTCACCCAGAACCGTTGATGACGTTTGGCATATAAAGCGTTTCGGATGGTTATTTCCCCATGAAGGTTAGCCAGCACTATCCAAAAAATGAATGGAATGCGCCTTTCAGGCGCCGGGAATCAAGGGTGATCTGACCATGTTCAACCGCCATCACAAATCCGACCTGCAAGAAATCGAACGTTTCTCCTGTGCCCTCACCGAAGCCAACGCCAAACTCGCCGCCATCAGCCGTTCCATGGCAATGATCGAGTTCGACCGCAACGGCATCATCCTCGATGCCAACGACAACTTCTGCCAAGCCATGGGCTACAACGTGGAGGAAATTCGCGGCAAGCATCACCGCATTTTTTGCGAGGATGCCTACACCCACACCGAGGCCTACACCAAGCTATGGCGTGACCTGGCGCGGGGCGAAGCCCTCAGCGGCACCTTTATGCGCCTGAACAAGCGTGGCGAAGAAGTGTGGCTCGAAGCCAGTTATATGCCGGTGCTCGACAGCAACAACCAGGTGCAGAGCGTGATCAAAGTGGCTTCGGATATTTCGGCGCGGGTCCATCATGAACACGAGAACCAGAGCCTGATCGACGCCATCAGCCGTTCAATGGCGGTGATCGAGTTCACGCCCCAGGGCCAGATTTTCAACGCCAACGACAATTTCCTGCGCACCGTGCAGTACTCACGCGAAGAAATCATCGGCCAGCACCACAGCATGTTCTGCCACCGTGCCGAGGTTGAGTCGCCGGCCTACAAGGCGTTCTGGGCCTCGCTCAACCGTGGGGAATATCATTCCCATCGCTTCGAGCGTAAGAACAAATCCGGCAAGACCCTGTTTCTGGAAGCGTCCTACAACCCGATTTTCGACACCAACGGGCGCCTGTACAA
This sequence comes from Pseudomonas sp. WS 5146, assembly GCF_012985495.1. Classification (NCBI taxonomy): domain Bacteria; kingdom Pseudomonadati; phylum Pseudomonadota; class Gammaproteobacteria; order Pseudomonadales; family Pseudomonadaceae; genus Pseudomonas; species Pseudomonas sp. WS 5146. Next base: position 697,905 of record NZ_JAAQWL010000001.1, on the reverse strand, counting down.
AGTGGTGAAATTCGCCAGTGACATCACCGACCAGGTCACCACCCTGCGCACCGCCGCCGATTCGGCGCATGCCACCTCGGTACAAAACGATGCCTGTGCGCGCAAAGGTTCGGAGGTGGTGCAGCAAACCGTGCAGATCATTGAAGAGATTTCCAGCGACTTGAATCAGGCGGCCCAGAGTATCGATGCGGTGAGCAAGCAATCGGACATCATCGGCTCCATCGTGCAGACCATCCGCAGCATTGCCGAGCAGACCAATATGCTCGCGCTTAACGCAGCCATTGAAGCGGCGCGGGCGGGTGAGCATGGGCGTGGTTTTGCGGTGGTGGCCGATGAAGTGCGCAGCCTTGCCGCACGCACCAGTCAGGCGACAGTGGAGATTGTGGATGTAGTGCGCAAGAACCACGACCTGTCGCTGAGCGCGGTGTCGAGCATGCAGTCGAGCCTGAGCCGTACTGGGCTGGGTGTGGAATTGGCGAATGAAGCGGGGCAGGTGATCCTGGAGATTCAGGAAGGCTCGCGGCATGTGGTGGATGCGATCAGCCAGTTCAACTCAACGTTGCAACTGCAGTAAGGCTGGGGGCTCAAGATCGTTCCCACGCTCCGCGTGGGAATGCCTCACTGGACGCTCCGCGTCCGCTCTTGGGACGCGGAGCGTCCTTGGCTGCATTCCCACGCGGAGCGTGGGAACGATCATCCGATCATCAGTGGTGTCGGTCAGATCGCGGCCAGGGTTTCTTTAACCGCCTGCGCCGGATCAGTGGCCTTCGCCGCTACCTGCTGATCTTGCTGCTGCTTCACGCGTTCAGCCACTTGCTTGGCAATCGCGTCCTGTTTTTCCTGCGGCATTGCTTGCACTTGCGCCTCGGTCAAACCCTGCTCCTTGAGCAACTGCTCGCGGATGCGTTCGGCGGGGGATTTGTTCATGTAGTCGGTGAAGTCGGCGCGTGCGGTGCTGGTGCTCGAACCGGCTGCCGGCACATCCGTCGATGCGGTAGGGGCGGCGGTGGTGGCTTGCAGCTGCACTCGGGTCTTGGCGAAGGCTTCGTCGATGCGGTCGTTGGCTTTGTCCAGGTCCTTCTGCGCGGCCGGCACGGTCACACTTTGCTGCGCCGCTTGCAGGGCACCACTGTAAAGCGTGCTGGCGGCAGCGTTGGCCGGGTCCATGTCGGGACGCTTGAGCTGTTGCACGGTCGATACGGCTTGGGCGTTGTTATTAACCAGCATGATCGGTCACCTGTGGAAATGTTCGGTGCGACAGCTGGAGCAAATAGCATGCCGAGTGCACCACCCCCGGTTTTGTTGGGGATGGCGCGGGCGTCGCGGCAATCATTGTCCCGCAGGCGGCCAACTGTTGCCGTCAGTGCGCAATATTCTCCAACGCCAAATTGCGCGTGCGCGGCCCGAACCAACTGATGGTGATCATCACAATCAACATGCTGCTGGCAATAAACGCCAGCACGCCCGGCGTGCCCAGGTGCTCCAGGATAAAACCGATCAACAAGCTGCTGAACACCGTGGACAAGCGGCTGAACGAATAGCAGAACCCCACCGCCCGTGCGCGGATATTGGTCGGGAACAACTCGCTCTGGTACGAGTGATAACTGAAGCTCAGCCAGGCGTTGCAGAAGGTGATCATCACCCCGCAGATCACCAGCCCCACCGCCGTGGTTTGCAGGGCGAACAGGCTGCCGAAGATCATTGCGCCCATGGCTGAGCCGACAATCTGCCATTTATTTTCGAAACGGTTGGCCACTTTTACAAACAACAACGGGCCCAGCGGGTAGGCGAGGGTGATGATAAAGGCGTACATCAGGCTGTGGGTCACGCTCACGCCCTGGCCCGACAGCAACGCCGGCAACCAATTGCCGAAGCCGAAAAAGCCGATAGCCTGGAACACGTGAAACACAATCAGCATCAACGCACGGCGCCGGTACGGCGGTTGCCAGATATCGGCAAAACGGCCGCTGCCTTGCACGCTGACGGCCTGCGGTTCAGGTTCTTCCAGCGGTTTGCCGTGATCCTTTTGGCAGCGCGCCTCCAGGTTGTCCATGATCTGCCCGGCTTCATCAAAGCGACCTTTTTGCGCCAGCCAGCGCGGTGATTCCGGCAGGCGCTTGCGCAGTTGCCAGATAAACAGCGCAAACACTGCACTGCTGAGCACCACCCAGCGCCAGCCGGACACCCCGAATGGCGCCTGGGGCACCAGCCACCACGACATCAATGCTACCGCCGGCACCGACAGAAACTGGATGAAAAACGCAAAGGCGAACGCTGAACTGCGCATGCGCTTGGGCACCAGTTCCGACAGGTAGGCGTCGATGGTTACCAGCTCGATCCCCAGGCCAATACCCACCAGAAAACGCATGCCGATAATGCCCAGCGCCGAGGTTTGAATGCCCATCAACACCGTGGCGACCGTGTACCAGATCAACGCAAAGGTAAAGATCGCCCGGCGCCCGAAACGGTCGGCGATAGGGCTGAGCAGGCTGGCGCCGAGGAATAGGCCCAGAAAGGTTGCCGAGGCGAACGCGGCCTGGTCCGAGAAGCCGAACACGCCCTCGCTGCCGGTGTGGAAAATACCGTCGCTGATCAAGCCGGGGCTGATATAGGCGGTCTGGAACAGGTCATACAGCTCAAAAAAACCACCGATCGACAGCAGCGCCACCAGGCGCCAGACGGTGGCGACGGCGGGCAGGCGGTCAATGCGCGCGCTGATGTGGGCAGCACGGATCGGGTCGATGCCGTCGGCGGTGGAGAGTGCAGGCATGGGCAGAACTCAATAAGTAATCGGGATTTCAAATGCTTGGAATGCATCATCGACCGGATGGTAACCCAACACCCGCGTGGTTTCGCTCAGGTCCAGGCGCTTGAAACGGTTATTGGAAATGCCATGGGCGATCAGGTGCTTCACGCCCTCGGCCTCCACCGAGCGTTGCAGCAATTGCACCGCGTCCCGTGGGCTGAGCCAGGCGCTGAGGTCGCGGGCGTTGTTGAGGTCGTGGGTTTCGGGGAACTCAAAGGCGCCGATGCGCAGGGCAATGGTCGACAGTGGCGTCTTGGCTGCGTAGTAGCCGCACAACGCCTCGCCGTAGCATTTGCTCACGCCATACAGGTTGGCGGGCATTACCTGCATGCCGGGCGTGATCTGCCGGTCTACCGGGTAGCCTTCGATGGTTTGTGCGCTGCTGGCGAATACCAAACGCTTCACGCCGGCGGCCACGGCGGCTTCGAACAGGTAAGTCGTAGCAAGGATATTGTTCGGTAGCAACTCGTCGAACGACGCGCTGGCGTGGGGGATGCCCGACAGGTGCACGACCACGTCGATGCCATCAAGCAGCGCAGCCAGGCTGGCTTTGTCGCTGAGGTCGGCATGGACAAAACGGTGCTCGCCCAGGTCGAACGCCGGCGCGATGCGGTCCGTGAGGGTGAAGCGGTAGCGCTCTTTTGAGGCTTCGAAAAATGTCTTGCCGATTCTGCCGCAGGCGCCGGTAAGCAGTACGTTGAGTCCTTTCACAGTGAGTCCTTGTTTTAGTGATGGCCGTCGAGGGCGAAGGTCTTGAAGCCCTGGCGTTGGCTCAGGCGTTGGTAATACGCCGCAATGGCAGGGTAGGGCGGGCGCTCCATGGGCGTGTTCTGCCAACGGTGCACCGAGAGGCCGATCAGGATATCGGCGAGGGTGAATTCATCTCCGGCCACATAGGCGCAGGTTTTGGCCAACTGTTGTTCCAGCAGGCCCATCTTGTCATTCCAGCGCTGCACGGCGGCGGCAATCTGCGTTGTGTCGAGGCCGTCGGGGTTGTTGCGCACCAGCGCGGTGAAGGCGTCGCCCCAGGCGCGGTTGAGTTCCACGGCTTGCCAGTCCACCCATTGCTCGACCCGCGCACGTGGCGCGGGTTCGGCGGGGAGCAGGTCGGTGCGTTGGTAGAGGCCGATCAGGTAGCGGCAGATGGTGTTGGATTCCCACAACACACCGTGGTCGTCGATCAGCACCGGCACCTGGGCGTTGGGGTTCAGGGCCAGGAATTCGGCTGACTGGGTGGGCTTGAAGCCGATGCCCCAGTCTTCACGTACGTAGTCGATGCCCAGTTCCTGGCAGGTCCAGAGCACTTTGCGCACGTTGATGGAGGACGTGCGGCCGAGGATTTTCAGTGAGTGTCCCATGGTGCTTCCCTGACGATGGCGAGCGGTCAATCTAGCAGGGGCAGGACTTTACGGCGATATCTTAAGTGGGCACGGACAACATGTGGGAGCTGGCTTGCCTGCGATAGCGGTATGTCGGGCAATGATGTGCCGACAGGTCTACCGCCATCGCAGGCAAGCCAGCTCCCACATTTTTAACCGAGTAAGGCTTTAGGTGCGTGGTGTTTGCTGGTCCATGGCTTTGCCTACCATCAGCACTGACAACTCGCTCAGTTGATGAATGGCGAGTGCCACGTCGCGGTGTTTGCCGGTGAGGTCATTGGACAGGTCGAGCAACAAGGTGCTGACGGAGCACACGGTTTCGTAGCTGTTGATCAGTAGGGATTCGATGGGTATGTCGGGTGTGAGAGTGAAGAGCGTAGTTGGGGGATTGACGCTTTGCATGGTTGAAGTACCTGGTTTGTGCCAACACCCGCATCGCTACTAAACAAGTTGGGTGGCAGCTGTGCGCAGGTTAGTAGACCGGTAATCCCACACAAACCCGGCGCGCCCGAAGGCGCCCTACGCACAGCCGCCATAATTGGCTTGTGCATATTGTGTTGGGAAGTTCGGGCTACTAAACCCGATCACCGAGAAATTCAGTGACCGACCCACCTTAGAGACCACCCCCCAAGCGCACAAGCCGGCGGATTCTGACGTAAGCGTAGGCAACCGGGCAAGGCGCTTACGGCAATGTCAGCCGCGTCCTACAGCCTTCCTACATCTCAAGCGAGCACGGTAAAAAAATGTGGGAGCTGGCTTGCCTGCGATAGCGGTGTGTCAGGCAACGATGTGCCGACAGGTCTACCGCCATCGCAGGCAAGCCAGCTCCCACAGTTTGATTGTGTTTGGGCTTTGAAAGTTACGTGCTTTCGCGCACCTGCAACTCAAACCCCATGTCCACCACCGGCTTGGCAATCTTGTTGCCTGCCATGATCGTCAACAAATGCTCCGCCGAGCGCCGCCCGATCGCTTCCCGTGGCGTGCTGATGCTGCTCAAACGCGGCACCATAAAAGACGATGCCGGCAAGTCGTTAAAGCCCAGCACCGCCACGCGCTCCGGGACGTTGATGCCGTGTCGCATGGCCTCCAGCAGTGCGCCCTGGGCCAGGTCGTCGTTACCGAAGAAAATCGCATCCACGTCCGGATGCGCCGCCAGCAGCTGCAAAAACAACTCACCACCCAAGCCCACGGAGGAGGGGCGTGGCGTCAGCAGTTCCAGCGCCGGGTCGTACATACCCGCCTGCTGCAGGGCGCGGCGGAACCCTTCACCGCGCAGCAACGTGCGCTGGTCCAACTGCGCGCCGATATACGCCAGGCGCTTGCGCCCACGGGAGAGCAAATGCGCTGCGGCTGTTTCGCCTGCGCTCAATTGCGAAAACCCCACGCAATTCACGCCCGCGTTCGGGTCCAGATCCATCATGTACACACAGGGCACATTGCTGGCCTCGACCATCCGTCGTGCGCTTTCGGTGCGATCAAACCCGGTCAGCAGCAAACCGCGTGGCTGGTAGGCCATGTAGTTGCGCAGCAGGTTTTCTTCTTCATCACGCGAATAGTGCGAGTTGCCGATCAGTACTTCAAAGCCCTTGGGCCGTAGCACTGCGTGGATGGCTTCGAGGGTTTCGATAAACAACAGGTTGGACAGCGACGGCACGATGACCACCACCGAATGGCTTTGCGCCGAGGCCAGGGCGCGAGCGGCGGGGTTGACGACGTAATTCAGTTCGGCAGCGGCCAGTTGCACTTTTTCCACCAGCTCGGTAGCAACCGTGCTGACGCCACGCAGTGCGCGGGAGGCGGTAATGGGGCTGACACCCGCCAGGCGGGCCACTTCATTGAGGGTCGGGCGACCGGTGGTGCGCAATTTTTTATCGTTCTTGGAGGTCATCAGGCTGTTGCCAAACAAAAATCGAGGCACTAAGGTAGCGCTGTCTCCAAATGGCTGCAAATTATTGAACGTTGGGTTGCCTGATCCTGTTCAAACAGTTGGAGAGGATGCACGCGTCACTCCATAAAAATGACAAGTCGGCGCGGGAAAAGCCTGTTTTTGCACTAGCCTTACAGCGTGCAAAGGTAGCGCTATCTGCGTCCTGAGGTGTTTCATGAGTCAACCTGTTACCGCCCTGGTCATCATGGGTGTTTCCGGCTGTGGCAAGTCCAGCGTCAGCGAAGCCCTGTGCCGCCTGAACGGCGCCACCGCCATTGAAGGCGACAGCTTTCACCCTGCCGCCAATATCGAAAAGATGAGCGCCGGCCACCCCCTCAACGACGACGACCGCGCCGGCTGGCTCGATATCCTCTGCGATGAACTGCGCCGCTCGCTCAAAGCGGGCGAGCATCCGGTGCTCACCTGCTCAGCCCTCAAAAAGAAATACCGTGACCACCTGCGCGAAGCCGCGCCGGGCCTGGGGTTTGTGTTCCTGGAGCTGACCCGCGCCGTGGCTGCTGACCGCGTGTCCCATCGCCCCGGCCATTTCATGCCGGCAAGCCTGATCGACAGCCAGTTCGCCACCCTCGAATCGCCCGTGGGCGAGCCGCTGACCCTGGCGCTCAATGCCAGCGAAGACAGCGTTGAGGACTTGGCCAAGCAAACCAATGCCTGGTGGCTGCAACACGGCTTTGAACCTACTCATTAATTTTTTGCCGGAAAAGGTAGCGCTACCCCCGGCGAAAGATTCAATACCCGCTTTAATAACAACAACAAACAGGAGAGACCCCCCATGTTTGGCATGTCCCACGAGTCCTACCTGCTGCTAGACGCAGTGGTCACAATCATCGGGTTGATCGTTCTGATCACCCAGTTCAAGGTGCACCCGTTCATTGCACTGATCATCGCGGCCGGCTTCCTCGGCCTGACCTCGGGCATGCCCGTGGACAAGATCATCAAGGCATTCCAGGACGGTTTTGGCGGTGTGCTTGGTTTTGTCGGCATTATCCTCGCGCTGGGCACCATGCTCGGCAAGATGATGGCTGAGTCCGGCGGCGCCGATCAGATCGCACAGACACTGATCCGTGCCTTCGGCAAAGACAAAGTCCAGTGGGCGATGATGTTCGCTGCGTTCCTGGTGGGCATCCCGCTGTTCTTCGAGATCGGTTTTGTACTGCTGATCCCGCTGGTATTTATCGTCGCGCGCCGCACCGGCGTGTCGCTGATCAAGATCGGCATTCCGCTGCTTGCTGGCCTTTCGGCAGTACACGGCCTGGTGCCACCGCACCCTGGCCCGCTGCTGGCCATTGGCGTGTTTGGCGCAGACATCGGCAAGACCATCCTGTACGGCCTGATCGTCGCACTGCCGACCGCCATCATTGCCGGGCCGATTTTCGGCACGTTTATCGCCAAGTACATTCCGGGCAACCCGTCCCAGGAACTGGTCGACCAACTGGCCCGCGAGCCAGAGTCAAAAAGCCTGCCTAGCTTCAGCATCACCCTGATCACCGTGCTGCTGCCGGTGTTCCTGATGCTGCTCAAAACCTTCGCCGACGTCGCGCTGCCGGACGGCCATGCCATCCGCAACTGGATGGACATGATCGGTCACCCGATCACTGCGCTGCTGCTGGCGTTGCTGCTGTCGCTGTACACCTTTGGCCATCGCCAGGGCATTCACTCCAAGCAAATCCTCAAGCTGCTCGACGCCAGCCTCGCGCCGACCGCTGCGATCATCCTGATCATCGGCGCCGGTGGTGGTTTCAAGCAGATGCTGGTGACCAGCGGCGTGGGCGACGTGATCGGCCACATGGCGGTGAACGCGCAGATCAACCCGATTTTGCTGGCGTGGCTGGTGGCGGCGGTGATTCGTGTGGCCACAGGCTCCGCGACGGTCGCGACCATTACCGGCGCAGGCATTGTGGTGCCGGTGGTCGGGATGATTCCAGGCGTTAACCGTGAGCTGCTGGTGTTGGCGACGGGGGCGGGCTCGTTGGTGTTGTCTCACGTCAACGATGCGGGGTTCTGGCTGGTGAAGCAGTACTTCAATATGACCGTGGTCGAGACGTTCAAGACCTGGACGGCGATGGAGACCATTCTGTCGGTGGTGGCGCTGATCTTTATCATGTTGCTGTCGTTGGTGGTGTAACAGGCGCACCACAAAACCTATGTGGTAACCCAATCAAATGTGGGAGCTGGCTTGCCTGCGATGGCGGTGTTGGATTTACCATCGCCATCGCAGGCAAGCCAGCTCCCACATTGATTCGGTTTCTTCAGGTCGTTCAGGATCAGGCTTTATCCGCCCGGAACATCCCGCGAATCCCGCGTACCGCCTGGCGAATCCGGTCCTGGTTCTCGATCAGCGCAAAGCGCACATGATCATCCCCGTACTCACCAAAGCCGATACCCGGCGACACGCACACCTTCGCCTCCAGCAGCAGCTTCTTGGCAAATTCCAGCGAACCCATGGCGGCATACTGCTCGGGGATTTTTGCCCAGACGTACATCGACGCCTTGGGATTCTCGACCATCCAACCCAGCTCATGCAGGCCTTTGACCAGCACGTTACGGCGCTGGCGGTACTGCTCGGCAATGTCCTTCACGCACTGCTGATCACCTTCCAGCGCCGCAATCGCGGCCACTTGCAGCGGGGTGAAGGTGCCGTAGTCGTGGTAGCTCTTGATCCGCGCCAGGGCGTTGACCAGTTCCGGGTTACCGACCATAAAGCCGATGCGCCAGCCGGCCATGTTGTAACTCTTGGACAGGGTGAAAAACTCCACCGCAATGTCCTTGGCGCCCGGCACTTGCATGATCGACGGCGCTTTCCAGCCGTCGTAGACGATGTCGGCGTAGGCCAGGTCGTGGACAACAAGCACGTCGTACTGCTTGGCCAGGGCGATCACACGTTCGAAGAAATCCAGTTCCACGCACTGCGCGGTGGGGTTGGACGGGAAGCCCAGAATCATCATTTTCGGCTTGGGGATCGAGCCACGAATCGCCCGCTCCAGCTCGGCGAAGAAGTCCACGCCCGGCACCAGCGGCACCGAACGCACCTGTGCGCCGGCAATCACGGCACCGTAGATGTGAATCGGGTAGCTGGGGTTGGGCACCAGCACGGTGTCGCCCTGGTCGAGGGTGGCCAGCATCAAATGCGCCAGGCCTTCCTTGGAACCGATGGTCACGATGGCTTCGGTTTCCGGGTCGATATCCACTTCGTAGCGGTCTTTATACCAGCGCGAAATCGCCCGGCGCAGCCGCGGAATGCCTTTGGAAGTGGAGTAGCCGTGGGTATCTTCACGCTGGGCGACGGTGACCATTTTTTCCACGATGTGGGGAGGCGTGGCGCCGTCAGGGTTACCCATGCTCAAGTCGATGATGTCTTCGCCGCGCCGACGCGCAGCCATCTTCAGCTCGGCAGTGATATTAAAAACGTAAGGGGGGAGTCGATCTATGCGCGCAAAGCGGCGCGGCGAACCTTGGTCTGCCATTGTTGCCTCGAAGTACGTAAGCGCCCGGAACCGTCCGAGCGACGTCGGCCACTGCGGTGGCCTGCGGGGCAGACAATACGGTCGATGATGGCCAGTTGTCCAGATGTGTAGGAAAAATTTCTACTTGGAGTGAAGCCTGGATATGCCCCTATACTCGATGCGGGTTTGTTCCCTCATAAGAAGGAGACTGTTCGTATGGATCAGCAGACAAAACAACCGTTAGAGCCACGCATGGAAGCCGGTAAAGCCTTGGTAATCGCTGGGGTACAAGGGCGTTATTCAAAGGCCACCATCGGCGATATCCCAAAGTTGTGGGAGTTGTTCGATACCTGCCGCAAAGAAATCAAGCAGCACGTCGGTGGCGTGACCTATGGTGTGTGCCATAACCCCCACCATGGCGAATTCGACTACATGGCCGGGGTTGAAGTCCCGACTAAAAGCGACGTGCCGAGCAACTTCGAGTTCATCGAAATTGCACCGCTCAACTATGCCGTGTTCCCACATTACGGGCCGGTGCAGGCACTTGAGCAAACCTACGAACGCATCATGTTCGAGTGGTTGCCGCACTCGGGCTACAAGGTGATGGGCGCGGATTTCGAACGCTACAGCGCCGATTTCGACGCGCGCAAGGGTACGGGGACGGTGGAGATCTGGCTGCCGGTTGGCGAAAAGGGCTGACGGCGGTGCTGTCAGCGCCGGCAAGCCGGCGCCGACAGACGTATCAATACAGCGTGTTTTTGACCCGCTCCGGCATCTCTCGGTCATAGGCCTCGGCATCAAACTGCCCAGCATTGAGCCGCTTGTGAAACGCTCCGGCCGACGGCAGTGCCGAGCGGTCCAAGTGCTTCTCGGGGTTCCAGCAATCCGAGCGCACAAAGGCTTTGGAGCAGTGGAAATATGCGGCCTCCACCTGCACCAGAATCACCGAACGCGCCGGTTTGCCATTCACCGCAAAACTCTCCAGCAGCTCGGGCTCGATGGAAATCTGTGCGCGGCCGTTCACGCGCAATGTCTCGCCAATGCCCGGGATGATGAACAGTAAGGCAATGCGTGGGTCTTGCAGCAGATTGCGCAGGGTGTCGAGCCGGTTATTGCCCGGCCGGTCCGGGATCGCCAGGGTGCGCTCATCCACAATCCGTACAAACCCCGGCACATCACCACGTGGCGAGCCATCAATGCCGTCCGGCCCGGATGAACTCACCACCACCAGGGGCGACGCCCGCACCATGGCCTGGTAGTCCTCGTTGAGAAACGCGATCTCCTTGCGCACCGCCCGCTCGTGGGGGAGGCCGTAGAGGGTTTCGAGTTGTTCGAGGGTTGTCAGCATATTCACCACCTTGTCCTTGGATGAGTACAGAAGCGTTCAGCCACCGAAGCTCTGCTGGTAGCTCTGGGCGGATTGTCGAATGGCTTTTGCAACGTCAGGCGCTAACCGACAGTATTCGTCTTCGCGCTTGAGCACGACCTCAAGGGTTTGAAGCAGCGCCTGAATACGCGCCTGAGGTTCTGCAATTTCGCAGGTTCTTGCAAACTCAAGGATGCCCAAGCGTGAGGCAAACATTGATTTGATGCCGGACAGATCCAGCGCAAGTGTGTCTTCAGGTATATAGGCGGTGGTATTCACGATGTCGTAAGCCGGGGCCAGGCGCGCGTCAAATTTAATCGGGTCACTGTAGAGCACACCGAAGTTTTTCAGGTGAGCATCGCCATTTCCCACGATGCAACTCAAAGCCACGCTATCGAACAATTGGTCCAACGAGCTGCGTTGGTTTTCTGGTGAGCAAAACGCGCGTACAGCCTTGGCGATGGCGGCATAGCTCTTGGTGTATTTCTGTTCGGCAGACAGGCCCATCAGTGTGGTCATGTCTTCGAAACCCAGCGGGTTGAGCTGCGCGTCGCGATCAAAGCGCCGCATGATGAATAGCTTATGGTTCTGCGACAGATAAAACGGCGGCACGGGCAGGCCTGCATCCCGCGCAATGGACATGCACAGGTATTCATTGATGGCCAAGCCCGGAAACTCATCGCGCCCGCTTTTGATAATCAGGTCGTTGGTTTTTGAGGTGAATTTTTGCTCGGGAGTTTGAGGTTTTTCTGGCACCAGCACTTTGGGCTGTACGCCAGAAATGCCCGCTCGCAGAATGTAACGGTCCACCAAGTCGGCGAACAGGTCTTCTGCTCCATCCCACGCGAGAATTTCTGCCAGGTTCTCTCCGTTTGCGGGCGGACCGTTGCGTTGGATCAATTCGTTTATCTGATCGGAAATCACGAAAACCCGGCCAATCGGTGCACTGCTACCTGATAAGGCCAGTAACAGCATCGGGTCCACTTTTACCGTTTTAGCCAGACGGTTACGCAATTGTTCCAGTACGTAGCCTTCGGGCAAATTCATTTGAAAGATTGGATGCAATTCGCGGCGGCGATATTCTTCTGCGCGCACGGGCATGGTAAGGCTGATGGCGCTTTGGGCCTGTGCCTTAGCGTCGTAGCGAAACAGGTAATCATCAGCGCCCACCAAGACGCTGCCGCTGTCGCCCTGAGGCGTATGAACGCTAAGAGCGGGGCTATTCATTGAACAAGTCCTCTAACTCTTCAAGTGTCGGCAGAGTCACTGGCACTAATTTGACCTCACTGCCCAGGGCGGCAATCACGCGAGCATAGGCATTCATGGAAACAGAGAGGCTGCCCTTCTCGATTTCGATCAGTTTTTGCCGGGTAACGCCCGCAAGTTTCGCCAGGTCCGCTTGTGTATAGCCACGGTTGAGGCGCATGGAGCGAACTTGTTGGCCTAAGCGTTGGGTGATAATAGAAGTGTCCATGTCACGTATTCATTACTTTTGATTATTTAAGTCATATATACGTTACATTTTTAAGCTGTCAATGCCATCCCGACCAAACACCCAACTCAACCTGCGCTCATACCCAACCCGCCCCTTATACGCCTCCCCGCTGTCCACCCACCCAGCCGCCAGATACAACCCCATCGCCGCCACATTGTCCGTGTCCACCGACAACTCCAGCGCCCTGATCTGCGGCCACGCCTGCAGGGCCGCCGCCGGCAATGCCTGTAAACACGCTTTGCCAAACCCGTGCCCTTGCTGGTGCCGGTCCACCTGTAACGCGTGCAGCGTGGCGCTGTGTTCATCGGCCCAATGGGGCAGGCAGGGTGGGCGTTTGAGCAGCAGGAAGGCCACGGGCATTTCGTCGGCCAGTAGTGCAAAGCCTTTGATTGCGCCGGGCTTGGGGTTGACCAGCAGGCTGTTGAGCGCGCAGTAGATATCGCCGGAATACGCCAGTTGCTCGGGGTGCACTTGCAGGGTGTCGAGGTGCTGTTTTTGCACAAGGCTCAGCGTCTCATAGGCGACGAGGCGGGTTTCCATCGGGGGCGCATCCGAAATCCTACAAAGAGGCGTGGATTCTAGCGGGTTTGATGCACGCGAAATTATTTTTCAGTGGCGTGTCGATTTCATTCAAGGCCATTCGACCAGGAGTGTCCTTTGTGATTTTCCAACCCCCAGGAGTATCGCCATGAGCACTGCAATCAACACCCTGATCGAGCAATGGAAACAAGCCGTACTTGATCGTGATATCGACAAAATTGTCAGCTATTACGCCGACGATATCGTCTCGTTCGACGCTGTCACTGCGCTGCAATTCAAGGGCAAGGCCGCCTACCGCGCCCATTGGGACGAATGCATGAAGCATTGCCCTGGCCCGGGCATTTTCGAATTTCATGAGCTGCATATCGTTGAGGCGCCCGACAGCGCGTTTGCCCACTGGCTGGCCCACTGCGGCGGCGCCGGGCCGGATGGCGTGGTGAAGGCGTGCTGGATGCGCGTGACTGCCGGCTACCAGCGCATCAACGGGCAGTGGAAGGTGGTGCATGAGCACTGGTCGGCGCCCTTCGACATGGAAAGCGGCACGGCATTGTTCGACCTGAAACCTTGACCGCCACGAACTATAGTCAGTAGTCCGAAAACGGAGACCGCCATGAAATACCTCTGCCTGATCTACAGCAACGAAGAGGTGTTGCACACCTCGCCCGACAGCCCGGCGGACCCGGAGTGTTTTGCCTACGCCGAGGCCATCCAGGCCAGCGGCCGAATGCTCGCCGCCGAGCCGTTGGAGTCGGTGAGCACCGCCACCACCGTGCGCATGCGCAATGGCAAGCTGTCGATCACCGACGGGCCGTTTGCCGAAACCAAGGAACAGCTCGCCGGGTTTTACCTGATCGAGGCCAAAGACCTGAACGAAGCGATCCAGGTGGCGGGCGGCATACCGGCAGCCCGGGTCGGCAGTGTGGAAGTGCGCCCCGTGCGTGAATTGAATCTCTGAACACAACAACCACAAGATTTTAAGGAGGTTTACCCATGAATACCCAACCCGCTGAATTTGAACTGTCCATCAGCCGTTTGATCGACGCACCGCCAAGCAAGGTGTTTCGCGCCTGGACCACGCCCGAGCTGTTACAGCAATGGTGGGGGCCACACGGCATGACCACGCCGGAGTGCGAAATGAACCTGTGGGTCGGTGGTCTGTTTCGTACCTTGATGCGCGCGCCGGATGGCGCCGAATACCCGACCTCCGGCGTATTCCTGGAAATCAAGGCGCCGAACCGGCTGGTGTTTACCGATGCCTTTGCGCCGGGCTGGGTACCGTCGGGCAAGCCGTTCATGACCGCCGAAGTGACCTTCGAAGCCGTCGACGGCAAGACCCAGTACACCGCCCGCGCCATGCATTGGAGCGAAGCTGACAAGCAGGCCCACGAAGCCATGGGTTTCCATGACGGCTGGGGCCAGAGCCTCGACCGCCTGGTGGCTTTGGTGACCCAGGGCATGCCCGATTGACCCCGCAGGTCGAGGCGATTTACCGCAGCGAATCACGCCGCGTACTGGCGACGCTGATTCGCCTGCTGGGTGATTTCGACATGGCTGAAGAGGCGCTGCACGAGGCGTTTTTTATTGCGCTGCAGCGCTGGCCGCAAGACGGCGTTCCGGATAACCCACGGGCCTGGCTGGTCTCCACCGGCCGCTTCAAAGCCATCGACCGCCTACGCCGACAGGCACGTTTTACCCCGTTACTGCAGGAGCAGGCCGACGCGCTGGAAGCGGCTGACTGGAGTGAGGAAGACGTGGAAGACGACCGCCTGCGCCTGATCTTCACCTGCTGCCACCCGGCGTTGGCACCCGACGCCCAGGCGGCGTTGACCTTGCGTGAGATCTGCGACCTCACCACCGAAGAAATCGCCCGCGCCTTTCTGGCCACGCCCACCACCATCGCCCAGCGCATCGTGCGCGCCAAGGGCAAGATCCGCGAAGCAAAAATCCCCTACCAGGTGCCTACCCTGGACGCGTTGCCCGAGCGTCTGGACAGCGTGCTGCGCGTGGTTTACCTGGTGTTCAACGAAGGCTATTCGGCGTCCATGGGCGCCGACCTCACCCGCGAAGACCTGACCCGCGAAGCCATTCGTTTGGGGCGTTTGCTGCTGGAGTTGCTGCCAGAGCCGGAGGTCATGGGCTTGCTGGCGCTGATGCTGCTGCATGAGTCGCGCCGAGCAACGCGCACCTCGGCCGACGGTGAGTTGGTGTTATTGCATGAACAGAACCGCGCAGTGTGGGACGCCTCCTTGATTGCTGAAGGCTGCGCACTGGTGGAGCAGGCGTTGAACACACGACGTTTTGGCCCGTATTGCCTGCAGGCGGCGATCGCGGCGGTGCATGCCGAAGCGCCCCAGGCAGAGGACACGGACTGGCTGCAGATTGTCGGGCTTTACGATGTGTTGTTGCGCGAAGTGCCGTCGCCGGTGATCGAGCTGAACCGCGCTGTGGCGGTGGCGATGGGGCAGGGGCCATTGGCGGGGTTGCAGTTGGTGGAGGGCATTTTGCAGCGTGGGGAGTTGCGCGATTATCACTTGGCGCATTCGGCGCGCGGGGAGTTTTGTCGGCAGTTGGAGCGGGTGGAAGAGGCTCGGGAAGCCTATGAAAAAGCGCTCTCACTCACCCAGCAAACCCCAGAAAAACGCTTCCTCGAACGCCGCCTCGCCGAACTCAAACTTCCCATACAGTGAAAATCAAAACTGTGGGAGCTGGCTTGCCTGCGATAGCGGTGTGTCAGTCGCCAGATTCTAGACTGACTCACCGCCATCGCAGGCAAGCCAGCTCCCACCTGGAACCTCAGTGTCTGGACAGGATCATTCCAGCATCTTGCCCAGCAACCAACTCCCCGCCGGCCCCGGTGGGTGGTGCCTTGACCAGAGCGCATCCACCGCCACCGAGCGCGGCCAACTGCGCGCCTTGAGTTCGACCAAGTGGTCGCCACCAAAACGCTCCACCAACCAGCGCGGAATCGGTGCCCAGCCAAACCCCAGCTGTGCCATCTCCATCAACATCAAGTAACTGGGCGCTGACCACACCCGCCCGCTGGGGCGGGTTTCAGTCGGGTTGATGATGCTGGCCAGGCGCAATTCGCGGTGTTGCTGCAAGGTCTGCGCCGGGATGTTCTTCAGCTTGGCCAGCGGGTGCGTGGGCGCCGCGAACAGGGCAATTTCGGTACGTTCTTCGACCGGCGCGCCGGTCAGGTCGGGCGGGTAAGTGTCTTGTTTTTCGATAAACGCAATCTGCGCCCGGCCGCTTTGCACCAGGGCGATCAGGTCTTCGCATTCGGCGATCAGGCATTCCAGCTCAAGGTCCGGGTGGCGCTGTTCAAAGGCCTTGAGGGCGATTTCAAAGCGGTCGGACTGGTAAGTATCGGACATGGCGATGGTCAGCTTGGGTTCCAAACCCTGTGACAACTGGCTCGCTGCCAACTCCAGGCGGCTGCTGGCCTCCAGCACCTGCTCGGCGCGTTGCAATAACACATGGCCGGCTGGCGTAAGCGTCGGCTTGCGGCTGCTGCGATCAAACAGCACCACATCCAGATCAATCTCCAGGCTCGCCACCGCCGCGCTGACGGTGGACTGGCTTTTACCCAGCTTGCGCGCCGCCGCCGAAAACGAGCCTTGGGTAGCCGCCTGCACAAACGCCTGCAGCACTTCATTGGAGGCCATGACTATCGCCTTTATCGATGGTTATTAGTTATGAAGTATCGAGTCAAAGGGTAATCATGGCAACCATCGTCACTCAAGGAGCCGGGTCATGAACCCTACCAAGTCGATTACTGAACGTGTTTGCCAGGCCATTGGTTTTGAAGGGCTGGCCTTATTGATCTGTACGCCGCTGCTGGTCTGGATCACCGGCCGGCCGGCCCTGGAAATGGGCGCGGTGACCCTGGGCATCAGCCTGTTGGCACTGAGCTGGAACGTCATTTTCAACAGCCTGTTCGACCGTCTCAAAGCCCGCCTGCAACTGACCAGCGGCGGCTGGACCCGCGTGGTGCATGCGCTGTTGTTCGAAGGCGGCCTGATCATCCTGGCGGTGCCATTAATTGCCGCGTTGATGAAGATCAGCCTGCTGGAAGCCTTCATCCTCGACATCGGCGTGCTGTTGTTCTTCCTGCCGTACACCTACGTGTACCACTGGGGTTATGACGTGCTGCGGGAAAAAATCGTACAGTCCCGTGTACCTAGCCAAGCTTGAGCGAGGCCACAAACTCCAGAAATGCCCGCACCTTGGCGGCGGGCAAGTGCCGCGACGGGTAATAGGCGTACAACGGGAAACGCTCGTCCGGCCAATCGGGGAACAGCTCCACCAGGCTGCCGGCCTGGATCGCCGAGTCCAGGCCGAGGTCGAGCATCTGCGCCACGGCATGCCCGTGTTCACACACGCTGTATAAGGTGCTGGCGTCGTTGACCACCAAGCGGCCGCTGGTGCGCACAATCACTTGCTCGCCGGGCCGGTGGAATTCCCAGGCAAACGGGCGACCGGTTTGCGAGTCGCGAAAATCCAGGCACATATGCCCGGTTTCCAGGTCTTGCGGGATCGCTGGTCGGCCGTATTGTTCAAGGTAAGTGGGGGAGGCCACGGTGAGCACGCGCACTTCCATCAGTTTGCGGGCGATCAGCGAGGAGGACTGTGGGATGCCGAAGCGAATGGCCAAGTCAAAGCCGTCGGCCACCAGGTCGCCGAGTTGGTCACGGGTGTGCAGGTCGAGTTGCAGTTGCGGGTATTGGCGCATGAAGTCGCCGAGTACAGGGCCAAGGACCAGCCGCGAAAAATACGGGTCGATGTTCACCCGTAAACGCCCGCGCACGGTAAGGGCGCTGTCGGCCGCCGAATCGGCAGCCTCTTGCAGCCCGGCCAACAGCGGGGCGATTTGCTGGTAGAAACGTCGCCCTTCGTCGGTCAATTGCACCGAGCGGGTGGTGCGGTCGAACAGGCGAATGCCGAGGCGTTTTTCCAGGCGGGAAATCGCCCGGCTGACCCCCGAAGGCGTCATCTCCAGGCTGTTGGCGGCGCGGGCAAAGCTGCCGCTGTCGACTACGGCGGCCAATACGCCCATGCCGCCGGCCAAGCCTGGATCAAAACTCATCGGTGATTGCCCGTCAGTGATCTGAAGGTATTGATGCTAGCGCAGAATGCTTACAGAAACATGCCGCCCGACGCTTCGATACGCTGCCCGGTGATCCAGTGGCTACCATCGGCCAGCAGAATCGAAATCGCGCCGCCAATATCGTCCGGCAAACCGGCACGGCCCAGGGCGGTGTTGTCGGCCACCATCGCATTCACCTGTGGGTTATCGCGCACTGCGCCGCCGCTGAAGTCGGTGGCAATCGCGCCGGGTGCCAGGGTGTTGACGGTGATGCCACGCGGGCCGAGTTCTTTGGCCTGATAACGCGACAGCACTTCCACGGCGCCTTTCATCGACGCATAGGCGGCGTAGCCCGGCAGGCTGAACCGCGCCAGGCCGCTGGAGATGTTGATGATGCGCCCGCCATCGCTGATCAGCGGCAGCAGTTTTTGGGTGAGGAAAAACGGCGCCTTGAAGTGAATGGCCACCAGTTTGTCGAACTGCTCTTCGGTGGTTTCGGCAAAGCTTGCGTGAGCGCCGATGCCCGCGTTGTTGATCAGGAAATTAAAATGTTGCTGGGCGAAAACGTCTTTGAGCACCGTAGCGATTTGCCCGACAAAAGCATCGAAGCTGCCGCTCTGGCTGACGTCCAGTTGCAGCATGGCGGCGCGGCCGCCCAGTGCTTCAACCTGTGCCACCACCGCTTGGGCCTCAGTGGCGGCGCTGTGGTAGGTGCCGATGATATCCACGCCTTGTGCGGCAAGGTGCAAAGCGGCGCTTTTACCAAGGCCACGGCTGGCGCCGGTGATGAGTGCGATTTTACGAGTCATGCGGTAGTCCTCATGGGTGATCAGTGGGACTGAGTGTATTTGTCCGCCTATAACGTGATAAACAGGCTGATATCGGAATCACTGGCCGGATAAGGCGAACAATCCCATGAACAAACTTGAGCTACTGCGCACCTTCGTGCGCGTCACCGAGCTGTCGAGTTTCACCCAGGCCGGCGAGAGCCTGGGCCTGCCACGCTCCACCGTGTCCGAGCACGTGCAGGCGCTGGAAGCATTGCTGGGTGCGCGCCTGTTGCAGCGCACCACGCGCACCGTGCAAGCCACCCAGGACGGCCGCGTGTTGTATGAGCGCAGCAAGGATTTGCTCGCACACATGGAAGAGCTCGAAGGCCTGTTTCGCCAGGATGAAGCGCAATTGGCCGGGCGCATTCGGGTGGATATGCCCAACGCCATGGCGCGCGGCCTGGTGATGCCGCAGCTGCCCTCGTTCATGGCGCGCCACCCGCTGGTGGAGATGGAAATCAGCAGTTCGGATCGCCAGGTCGACGTGATTGCTGAAGGCTTTGATTGCGTGGTGCGCGTGGGCGCGCAACCCGATCAAAGCGTGGTTGCGCGCAAGGTGTGCAGCATGCCGATGGTCAACTGCGTAAGCCCCGCGTACCTGCAACGTTATGGCGTGCCCGAAACCATTGCCGATCTGGCGCAGCATCAACTGGTGCACTACGTGCGCCCGCTCGGTGCGCGCTCGGCCGGGTTTGAATACCTACTGGGTAACAAGGTGCAGCGCGTGGCCATGGCCGGGCGCGTGACCGTCAGCAGCACCGATGCCTACCAGGCGGCGTGTCTTGGCGGCTTGGGGATTATCCAGGTGCCGTTGCTCGGCGTTCGCGATTTATTGGCCAGTGGCGAGTTGGTTTCGGTGTTGGGGGACTACCTCGCACCGCCCCTGGATGTCTCCATGCTCTACGCCGGCCAGCGGCATTTGCCGTTGCGGGTGCGGGTGTTCATGGAGTGGCTGGCGGCGACCTTGCAGGCGCGTATTTAACGCCGCGCTGACAACTGCTGCGGCGCCAGGAAGGCGTCGTGGAAGTAATCGCGGAACGCCTGCATCGCCGGGGTGAATGCGCGCTCGCGGTGCCAGGCCAGGCCGACGCTCATGGGCGTGACCGGGTCGGTGACGGTCAGGGTTTCGATGCGCTTGCCTTCCAGCGACCACGGCCGGTGCACCAGGTCTGACAGGATCGCCACGCCGCTGCCATTGGCGACCATGCTGCGCACCGCCTCCACCGAACTGGTGCGCAGCCGCACGTTCGGCGTTTGCCCGGCCTGTTCCCAGTAGCGCATGGCACTGTGCTCGGCTTCGTCGACGGTCAGCAGGATGTAAGGCTCTTGTGCCACATCCGCCAGGCTCACGGCGCCGCGCTCGCACAGCGGGTGATGGCTGGGCAGCCACAGGCGGCGTTCGGAGTTGAACAGGATTTCCGAGACGATATCCGCGTGAGTCAGGTTGGCGGTGAGCACCACGGCCATGTCGAACTGGCCGTCGAGCAGGCCGTGTTCAATGGCCTGGCGCTCCTGCTCGAAGACGTCGATGGTCACGTCCGGGTGCCAGTGTTCCATGCGTTGCAAGTGATGCGGCAGGAAGTAACCCAACACTGTGTAGCTGGCCGCTACCCGCAATACGCCGCTGGCGCGGTAGTCGGGCAGTGGGCTGTTGAGGGCGTCGTCCACGCTGCGCACGATCACATAGGCGCGGTTGAGAAAATGCCGCCCGGCGTCAGTGAGGTTCATGCCCTGGGCCGAGCGCACGAACAACTGCACGCCGAGCATCGCCTCCAGTTCCTTGATCGCGGTGGTCACCGCCGACTGGGAGATGTTCAGGTGAATGGCGGCCTGGGAAATCTGGCCGATTTCGGCGGTGGCGACGAAGTAGCGCACTTGGCGCAAGGTCAGGGACATGGCTTTCTCCGATCGTTCCCACGCTCTGCGTGGTAACGCCTCTTGTGACGCTCTGCGTCACGCTTTGGGACGCGGAGCGTCCTGGGCTGCATTCCCACGCGGAGCGTGGGAACGATCTTTGGGTATCTGATTTTCAGAAGATGGGCCATCTGATAATAGATCTTCCCAAGGGGTCAAGCCCCAGCCTACTTTCAGTCATCTTCTTTTGGCGGAGCGACCTCGATGCAGGCAGTGGATTTCAATTCGGACATGGGCGAAGGCTTCGGCCCCTGGACCATCGGCGATGGCGTCGACTTTGACCTGATGGCCTACATCAGCTCGGCCAATATCGCCACCGGCTTCCACGCCGGCGACCCCGGCACCATGCGCCGCACCGTCGAACGCGCCAAGCAACTGGGTGTGGGCATCGGCGCGCATCCGGGCTTTCGTGACTTGGTGGGGTTCGGCCGTCGGCACATCAACGCACCGGCCCAGGAACTGGTGGATGACATCCTCTACCAACTCGGCGCGCTGCGCGAAATCGCGCGTGCCCAAGGTTTGACATTGCAACATATCAAGCCCCACGGCGCGCTTTATATGCACCTGGCCCGCGACGAAGAAGCCGCTCGGCTGCTGGTGCAGAACCTGCAAATCATCGAGCCGACGCTGTTGCTGTATTGCATGCCCAACTCGGTGATCTGGCGCGTGGCCAAGGAACTGGGGCAACCGGTGGTGCGCGAGTTTTACGCCGACCGTGAGTACGACCTGAGCGGGTCCATTGTGTTTACCCGCAATGTGCGTGCACTGGACCCTGCAACCGTTGCGGCGCGCGTCCTGCGTGCTTGTCAGACTGGCCGGGTGCGAACCGTAGAAGGCGAAGACCTGTTGATCGAATTCGACTCCATCTGCCTGCACAGCGACACGCCTGGCGCGCTGGAACTGGTGGAAGCCACCCGCGAAGCCCTGGACCAGGCTGGGATTGAAGTCAGATCACCTCAATAAGCACCCCAATAAAAATATCGCAACAGCACTTTTTGCCTGCCTTTCTACAATGATTCCAAGAGGAACAGACATGGCTGAAACCACCCCCATCCGCTACAGCTTCGGCGGTGATGAACACCTGTTTGCCGAGGTCAGCGACAGCATGTCCCTGGAAGCCTTTTTCACAGGCATGGCCGTGACCCGCGCCGTGGAGCGCCTGGCGTTGGAGGGCGTGCTGGATGTGTGCCTGGCCAATGCATCGTTCCAGATTCGCTTCGACCCCGACCGTATCGCGCCGCATGTGCTGCTCGACGCGGTGCAAAGTGCCGAAGCCCAGGCGGTGGCCGAACGCACCTTGCACACGCGCATCATCGAAATCCCGGTGCTCTACAACGACCCCTGGACCCACGAAACCCTGATGCGCTTTCGCGACCGCCACCAAGACCCCAGCGGCACCGATCTGGAATACGCCGCACGCATCAACGGCCTGGCCGATGTGGACGCGTTTATCGCCGCCCACAGTGGCGCGCCGTGGTTTGTGTCGATGGTCGGGTTTGTTGCGGGCTTGCCGTTCATGTTCCAGATGGTCGAGCGCGAGCGGCAATTGCAGGTGCCCAAGTACCTGCGCCCGCGCACCGACACGCCCAAACTGACCCTCGGCCATGGCGGCTGTTTCGGTTGCATTTACTCAGTGCGCGGCGCGGGTGGTTACCAGATGTTTGGCGTAACCCCGGCGCCGATCTACGACCCGGCGCAGCAGTTGGCGTACCTCAAGGAACACATGGTGTTTTTCCGCCCGGGTGACATCGTGCAGTTCAAACCGATGGACCGCGACGCCTACGATTTGGCGGTGGCCGAAGTGGAGGCAGGGCGTTTTGATTTGCGTATCCGCCCGGTGGAATTTTCCCTGGATGCGTTTCTCGCCGACCCCATCGGCTACCCGAAAACCCTGCAGGAGGCGCTGGCATGATCAAGGTCCTCAAACCCGGCCTCGCCACTTCTGTGCAAGACCTGGGTCGTGAAGGTTATTACCACTTGGGCATTCCGCCTTCGGGCGCCCTGGACCAGTACGCATTGAGTGCGGCCAACCACTTGGTCGGCAACCCAGCCGGTGCGGCGGGCCTGGAGTGCACACTGATCGGCCCTGAACTGGAGTTTCGCCAGGACGCATTGGTGGCGCTCAGTGGTGCGCTGATGTCGCCGCGTCTGGATGGTGAAGTGGTGCATCAGGACACCGCCTTTCAGGTCCGCGCCGGGCAAGTGCTGCGCTTTGAGTTTCCCAAGGCCGGCGCGCGCACGTACCTGGCGGTGGCCGGTGGCATCAACGTGCCGCGGGTGCTCGGCAGCCGCTCGACGTACACCCTTGGTGCGCTCGGTGGGTTTGAAGGGCGGCGCTTGCAGGAAGGCGATGAGCTGCCGATCGGCGAGGCCAGTGGAACAGGCCGCGCGGGCAATAGCTTACCGATGGCCTTGCGCCGTTCGGTCGGTGGCGACGTGACCCTGCGCGTGGTGCCAGGGCTGTATTACGAGCGCCTGACGGATGCGGCAAAAAGCAGTTTTTTTGCTGAGCCGTGGACGGTGGGCTCCGAGGCGGATCGCATCGGCTATCGCTTCAAGGGCGGCAGCGCCTTGAGTTTTCAACCACGCGAACAACCGTTTGGTGCTGGCTCGGACCCCTCGAATATCGTCGACAGTTGCTACCCGATCGGTTCGATTCAGGTGCCGGCGGGGTTGGAGCCGATTGTGCTGCACCGCGATGCTGTGTCGGGTGGCGGCTACGCGATGATCGGCACAGTGATCAGTGCCGACCTGGACTTGATCGGGCAGATGCAGCCCAACCAGCGGGCGGGGTTTGTGGCGGTGACACTGGAGGAAGCACTGGAGGCGCGGCGAATCTACAAAAAGCGCTTGAAGGCCATGGCTGGATTGTTCAATCACTGACACACCCTAAAACCCATGTGGGAACAGGTTTGTGTGGGAGCTGGCTTGCCTGCGATGCAAGCGCCTCGGTCTGTCAGTTGAACCGAGGTGATGCCATCGCAGGCAAGCCAGCTCCCATCGAGGTCAGAACAGCTTGGTGAACAGCCAGTACAGGCTGCCCGACAGCAAAATCGCCGCCGGCAACGTCAGCCCCCAGGCCATCAGCAGATTGCGGATGGTCTTCATCTGCAAGCCACCGCCATTGGCCACCATGGTGCCTGCCACACCCGACGACAACACATGGGTCGTCGACACCGGTAGCCCGAACATATCCGCCGCACCGATGGTCAGCATGGCCACCGTCTCGGCCGAGGCGCCTTGGGCGTAAGTCAGGTGCGTCTTGCCGATTTTTTCGCCCACCGTGACCACGATGCGTTTCCAGCCGACCATGGTGCCCAGCCCGAGCGCGATGGCCACGGCGATCTTCACCCACAGCGGGATAAAGCGTGTGGACGCGTCGATCTGGTCTTTGAACAGTTTCAGCTTGCCTTGGGTGTCGGCGTCGAAGTTGCCGACCTTGCCCTTGTCCATCAAGCGAATGGTTTCACTGGTCAGGTACATGTCGTTGCGCACGTTGCCGACGGCTTCAGCGGGGACTTTGGCCAGGGAGCCGTAGCCTTTTACTTCGTCACCAATCTGGCCGGCGAGGGCGGCGAGGGCCGGCACCAGTTCCGGGGTGGCTTCCTTGGTGCGTACATAGGTCGAGAGAATCGGCCGTGGGTCGCCTGGCAATACTTGCGGTGCGCTTTTCACCAGTGCCACTTGGGTCACTTCAGCCACCGCAGCAAACTGCAAGGACTGCTCGGCCGGCATGGTGCGGTTCAGCGCGTACGCCATCGGCAGCGTCCCCACCAGGATCAGCATGATCAGGCCCATGCCTTTTTGCCCGTCGTTGGAGCCGTGGGCGAACGACACACCAGTGCAGGTGGCGATCAACGCACCGCGAATCCACCATGGCGGCGGGGTGTCGCCCTTGGGGGCCTTGTACAGCGAGCGGTTTTTGACAAAGGCGCGCAGCGCCAGCAACAGCAGGGCGGCAAACGCAAAACCGATCAGCGGCGACAGCAGCAGGGCATAACCGATCTTGGTGGCTTGGCTCCAATCCACACCGCTGGTGCCATCACGCCCGTGCATCAGGGCGTTGGCGACGCCGACGCCGATGATCGAGCCGATCAGGGTGTGCGATGACGAGGCTGGCAAGCCCAGCCACCAAGTGCCGAGGTTCCACAGGATCGCCGCGATCAGCAGCGCAAAAATCATGGCGAAGCCAGCCGAGGAACCGACCTGCAAAATCAGCTCGACCGGCAGCAAGGCGATGATGCCGAACGCCACCGCACCGCTGGACAGCAGCACGCCGAGGAAGTTGAAAAAGCCCGACCATACCACCGCAAAGTGCGGCGGCAGCGAGTTGGTGTAGATCACCGTCGCCACGGCGTTGGCGGTGTCGTGGAAACCATTGACGAACTCAAAGCCCAGGGCAATCAACAGCGCCACGCCCAGCAGCAGGAACGGCGTCCAGGTGGTGACCACGGTGCCCAGTTCGGTCATGTCGTGCATCAGGCTGTAGGCGGTAAACAACAAGCCCATGGCGAGCACGGCGAAGAAAATGATCACGGTGAGCAGGCCGGGTTTTGTATCCAGCCGGGGTTTGGGGTCTGCGTGTGTGGCGGTGTTGGAAGCGGTCAGGGAAGGGGTGGCCATGCCGGAGCATCCAGTGTGGGGAGGATGGTCTTGATGATCATTGCAGAATGTTACAGAGATGCTGCGGTAGGTCAGTGTTTAAGGAATTGAGCCTACCGTTGATCTATAAACCCCCGCAAAGCTAATGTCAGAGTGCAATCAATGTGGGAGCTGGCTTGCCTGCGATAGCGGTGCATCAGGCAATGAACAGTTGGCTGATAGATAGCCATCGCAGGCAAGCCAGCTCCCACAATTTGACTGTATTGCAATTCAATAGTCTTTGCGTTTACGGAACGCCCAGCGCCCGGCAATCAAGGTAAACGTTGCCACCAGCGCCACCAGGATCCAGAACCCTTCCGGGTCGGTGGAAAGCGGCACGCCGCCCACGTTCATGCCAAAAAAACCGGCGATGATATTGATCGGCAGCGCCAGCACCGTCACCACGGTGAGGGTAAACAGCGTGCGGTTGCTTTGTTCGTTGAGGTTGGCGGCGATTTCTTCCTGCAACAGCTTGATGCGTTCGCCCAGGGCCGTGAGGTCGTTGATGATCAGCGCAAACTCCTCGGTGGATTTGCGCAACTCCTTCACGTCTTCCTTTTGCAGCCACTGCGGCGGGCGGTTGAGCAGGCGCAGGAGCGAGCCCGGCTCCAGTGCCAGCAGACGTTGCAGGCGCACCAGCACCCGGCGTGCGGCACCCAGTTCGGCGCGGTTGGTGGACAGGCGCGAGGACAGTAACTGGTCTTCGATATGGTCGACGCTGATACTGGTTTTACGCACGATCTGCGTGAGCACCTCACCCTGGTCGCGCAACAGATGCACCAGCAGTTCCAGGGGCGAACGAAAGCGTTCACCGGCCTTCACCGACGAGCGCAATTTATCCACCGAGTGCAGCGGTTGCAGGCGTGCACTCACCAGCAAACGGCTGCGGGCGCAGACCCACAGCGTGGAGATATCCGACGAAACCATGCTGCTGAAGTTGAACACCACGTCGTTGACCACTGCGAGCAAGGCCGAGTCGACGTGTTCGATACGCGTGGAGCGCGAGCCTTCGTGCAGGGCTTCGAAAAACTCGTCGGGCAATGACAGGTTGGCCTGCATCCAGCGCTCGCAGGCGGCGTGGGCCAGGTTCAGGTGCAGCCACAGGAATTCTTCCGGGTCTTGCGGCGCTTTTAGCGCGGCCAGCGCGGTCGCTGAATCAATTTGCTCGCCCTTTTCACCGGGCCGAAAACGAAAACCGTAAAGCAAGCCAAACAGATCGGGATCCTGGTGGCTGTGGTCGATGCTGTGGTTCATGGAGGCTCGCAGAGAAAGCGCCTGTAGGACGTTTCACAGGTTCGCGTGGGCGAATCATTGCAAGGCGGGATGACGATTTTGTGACAGTTTGAAAACTCGCTCAGCGGGTTTCCAGGCGCAGGCCTGCGCTTTGTCGGTGTAATTTGATCAACCCTCCGTGATGGCTGGCGAGCAGGCATAAAAAAACCGCGCCACTTTAAACGTGGCGCGGTTTTTTTAAACGATGACTCAGGTGTCCAGTTTGTCTTCCAGCACGGCGCCGGTCTTGGCGTCGAGCTTCACTTCAAACCGTTTGCCGGCGGTGTCGGTCAGGTCAACTTCGTAGACCAGTACACCATTTTTGTGGTCCAGCTCGGTGTCAGTGATGCTGGCACCGGCGTGTTTGGCCACGGCGGCGGCGTTGAGTTTTTCGAACGGCATCACGGCGCCGGACTTGAGCAAACCTTCAATGTGGTCCGGGCGAACATCCGCCTGGGCCAACCCGGCAGTCAGGGTCAAGGCGGTAGCGGCGAACAGGGCGGTCAGGGTTTTCATGGTGTGTGTCCTTCTTCGGTGAGCTGTTTAAGTGGCGCCAGATTAACCAGCGCAACTTAATTCATCCTTAATGGCGCAATGACACCCACCAATTACTCAGTAGCCGTTGTCCTTGAGCAGGTCCTGCACGCTCGACGAAGGCCAGCGCTTGTAGAACTTCAGCAGTTCGGCGGCGCGGTTGGTGAAGATGCCGTCAACGCCGGCTTTCATGACTTTTTCGAAGTCCACGGGCTCATCGACGGTGTAGACGTGCACCAGCAGGCCTTTGTCGTGGGTCAGCTTGTTCATCTCAGGCTTCACCAGGTCGGTGTAGCTCTGGTCGCCGTGGTTGGTCAGCTCGGCCGAAGGGCCGGTGCCGATGGCGCCGAGGCTCTTGGCTTCGTCCACCCACTTTTCGAACTCGGCGGCGTCTTTTGGCTCTTGCTTGGCGTAGTAGGCGGCCTTGGTGGTTTCGCCGGACTCAGCGAAGGTTTGTGCCGATTTAGGCTCGATGCTGCCTGGGCCAACCCACAACAGCAGGATTTTCGGGGTGTTGGGCATTTCTTTCTGCAGCTCTTTCAAGCTGTCTTTTTCAAACGTCTGCAGCACCACGCGGCCTTTGCCCTGGCCCACGCCGGTGTTGCTCTTGCCCAGCTTGGAACCGGCGGAGCTCAACCAGCCTTTATCCAGCAGCTTGTTTTTCAGGTCGGCTTCGATGCCCGGGAACTGCTTGGGCTCCTTGGTCTCGATGTACAGGCCTGGTTTGTGCTGCGGGTTGCCTTCGGCGATCTTGATGATCTCGTCCAGGCTCTGGATTTTCAGGCCAACAAACGCCGGGCGGGCACGGTCCGGGTAAGCGGCGTTGAACCAGCTGCCGGCGTCCAGGGTGCGCAGTTCGGCCCAGGTGAACTCGTTGGCCGGAGCGTCTTTGCGCTCGGGGAACTTGGTGGCCACGTCGGTGGTGCGTTGCAGGTTGTTGTCGTGCAGGGCGAACAGTACGCCGTCTTTACTGCGCTGCAGGTCCATTTCCAGGTAGTCGGCACCCAGGTCGCGGGCGAGCTTGTAGGACGCCGCGGTGGATTCGGGGGCGTCGTAGGATGCGCCACGGTGAGCAATGACAGCCGGGTACGGAATGCCTTCGTTTGTCGCCAATTCAGCCGGGCTGATCGGGTCGGCAGCCTGTGCCTGACCAAGGCCGAGCATCAGAGCGAGCAGCAGGGCGCTCTTGGTAAACGTGACAGGCATATGCGAAGTCCTTTCGTGGAGGTAACTTTGAGAAGGCGTCCTTTTTAACAATTGATTGCGAAAGGCGCTATCACCAAACCGACATTAAGGTACTCACGAGGCATTTTTGTGGGTTTTTTTGTGCTGCGTTGCAGTATTCTTGGCCAAAGCTGCCCCGTTAGAGGGCAGTAATTTCTGCCACGCGTGTAAACCATCTTTCCAGTCCCTGTGGGACTTTTCAGTGAGGTTTACCATGCGCATCACTTCCGAGCTTATCTGCCAGGCCGCCGACCAACTCCAGGGTTTTGTCGGCCTTAACCGCAAAACCGGCTACTACATCGTGCGTTTCAGCGAAGACGCCTTCGGCATGGACGTGGCCGATGACGGCATCATCCCCACTGCCGAATTTGTCTGGCTGCCGGCCGCCGACCACACTATGACCCTGTCGCGCGAACGCCTGCAGTTGCTGCTGGACCAGAATATCGATGACCGTATCAACATCACCGAGCCGTTGCGCGTGTATATGCGCCGGGTGGAGATCCCGCAGATCAGTGCGTTGCGCAGTTTGGTGAGCTAGGTCCAGGCAAGTGGAGAGCAACCTGTGGGGCTTGCTCGCTAAGGCGGCCACCTGCTCGATCACCATTGTCCTGAGACACTTCGGTCTAATTGTGGGAGCTGGCTTGCCTGCGATGCAGACACCTTGGTGTATCAGGCACACAGAGTTGATGCTATCGCAGGCAAGCCAGCTCCCACAGGTTTTTGCAGGGGGCTTGAGGCTGTGTTTCAACGCTCGAAGCTGTAAGCCCGCTCGACCTTGCACACGCGGGTGTGAAACGCCGAATACCAACTGGCGCGGCCTTGCTCGCGCACTTGGCTGTGTTCGGTTTGTTGCTTCCAGGCCAAAATCGCTGCTTCGCTTTCCCAGTAGGAAACGGTGATGCCCAAGCCGTCTTCCCGCGCCGACTCAACACCCAGAAACCCCGGTTGTCCGCGCGCCAGTTCCAACATACGGTTGGCGGCCTGGCTATAACCTTGATCGCCTTCGGTACGCAACGAGCTGAAAATCACGGCGTAATAGGGCGGGGCGGGTGTGGTGGCGATCATACCGATTGCGCCTGGCAGGCTTTGAGCAGGGCAACCGCCAGTGGCGGCGTAATTCCTTTAAGTGCCGCGCGTTCGGGCTGAAACAGGGTGGCGACGAAAAACGGATGGCCCAGCAGTTCGACGGCACGCAGATCGCCCGCCGAATCGTGGCCGCTGGGGATCAGGTCGCCCTCGAGTAATGCCTGGGCGAACTCGGGGTTGATGCCGTAGCTGCAACGGTAGCCTTCCTCCGTTTCCAGGCTGGGGTAAGCCTCGGCGATACGTGTGTAGGGCGCCAGGCGGATGCTGCCGGTGGCTTCGACCAGGGAACACGCAAGCGGCGTGATAACCGCGCGCCTGGCCTCGGGCGCCAGTTCGCCATGCTCCGCATCCGCCCAGCCCAGCACGTTGCGGGCATATTCGATGACCGCGTGTTGAAAACCACCGCAGGTGCCCAGGAATGGGCGTTTTTGCTCGCGGGCAAAACGAATCGCCCGCAGTGCGCCGTCGGCATCACGGTAGGGGCTGGCGGGCACGCACCAGAAGCCGTCGAAGGCATGCAGTTCGGTGGCCGGGGTGATCGAGTCGGTCTCCAGCCAGTGCAACTGCACGTTCAGGCCCAAGGCGTCGGCAGCCTGTTGCAGCGCCACGGGGATGGCCTGGTGGGCCGTTACGTCGGGGTTGTAATCACCGATCAGGGCGAGGTGCAGAGGGGTGGTTTTCATTGTGTACTTCCCATGGCTTGTGGTGTCCTGAGGCGCACTATAGATTGGCGCTCACGCAATCAAAATTGGCGTTTGCCCACATGCTCCATGCAGCCACGCACTATCAGCTCGATTACCCGGACCTGTCGCTGATTCTCGCGCTGGTGCGTGGCGGCACCTTGGCGCGGGCGGCGACGCTGCTGCGGGTGGATGTGTCCACGGTGTTCCGTGCCGTGCGACGACTGGAGACGGCCCTGGGCCAGACCCTGTTCGAAAAAAGCCGTGCCGGCTACCTGCCCACCAGTTTGGCCAGCCACCTGGCGCAGCAGGCCGAACAGGCCGAGCAAGCGCTGGAAGCGGCGCGCATCGGGGTGGAGCAGGGTGGTGAAGTAATCAGCGGCACCGTGCGCCTGACCTGCACCGACTCGGTGCTACAGGGGTTGCTGCTACCGGCGCTGGCGCAGTTCATGCCGGCCTACCCGGCGTTGATCCTGGAGTTGAGCACGTCCAATGATTTTGCCAACCTCAGCCGCCGCGACGCGGACATTGCGCTGCGCCTGACCAAGACGCCGCCGGAGCATCTGGTTGGCCGTCGACTGGGCACCGTGGCCTATCAGGTGTGCGCGAGCGCGGGTTATGCCCGCCAAAACCAGGGGCGTGAGTTGGCCGAGCTGGCGTGGATCGCGCCGGATGACTTCTTGCCCGATCACTCCACCGTAGCCTGGCGGCGTGAACACCTGCCGGGTGTGCGTCCCAGTTATCGCTGTAACAGCATGTTGTCGGTCGCCGAACTGGTGCGGGCAGGGTTGGGCGTGGCGGCGCTGCCGGACTTTCTGTTGGAGGACGGTTTGCAACCACTCGGCCCCGCGCTGGCGGGGCGTGATACGGCGCTATGGCTGCTGACACGCCCGGACTGCCGGGCACTGCGCTCGGTGGTGACCTTGTTTGATGAGTTGGGGCGGCATATTCGGCTGCCTTGAGCTGGGCTATCAACCAAGGGCGAGACGGTAACTGTGGCGAGGGAGCTTGCTCCCGCTGGGGCGCGCAGCGGCCCTGCTTTTGGTTTTAAAGAGCGGGCCTGCTACGCAGTCCAGCGGGAGCAAGCTCCCTCGCCACAAGGGTTCTTTGGTCTGCCTTTAGGGTTTTCGCACAAACTGCTCATGCATTTCGCACGTCAACGTCTCGATACGCTCGGTCAGTTGCTTGGTCATTTCCGTCAGCCGGGTATTCTGCTCCAGCAACTCCAGTAACTGTTTGGTGGTTTGCGCGGCCTGGGCCTGGCGTTCGGTATTGGCAATGGCCAGGGCTTCGCGGTGTTGCGCATCGGCGTCGGACTGGGCTTTGTCGCGGGCGGCCTGGCGTGTCTGGGCCAGCAGGATCAGCGGCGCGGCGTAAGCCGACTGCAGGCTGAACGCCAGGTTGAGCAGGATGAACGGGTACACGTCAAAATGCGTGACGCCGGTGATGTTCAGCACCACCCACACCACCACGATCGCGGTTTGCGCGCCGAGAAAGGTCGGCGTGCCAAAGAAGCGTGCGAAGGCTTCGGCCTTGAGGGCAAAGGTGTCGTTGCCAAAGGTCGGCGCCAGATGGGCGTGGCCGCGGTGGAAGCGCAGGTGATCGACAGGTACGGCGTCTGGCTTGTCGGGGGTCATGGCGGGCTCGAATCCTAAGCGTTAAGACAAGCTAGCACTATAGACCGCGCCCCCCGACACACACACATGAAGAACCGGTCAGGTGTTGCCGCGCTCGTTGGCGAACGCGCTCACCGCTTGCACCGCCTCGGTGGTGCCTTCGCGAATCTGCAGGATCACCGTGCCTGCGCGGTTGGCCAGGTCGACCCCCAGCGCCGCGCGGTCGCGGGTGCTGTCCATGCTCTCGATGGCTTGGCGGGTCTCGTCCTGGATCATCGCGATCATGCTGGAGATTTCCGCCGTCGAGCCGCTGGTGCGGGCTGCCAGTTGCCGCACTTCGTCAGCCACCACGGCAAAACCACGGCCTTGCTCACCCGCGCGTGCCGCCTCGATGGCGGCGTTGAGGGCCAGCAGGTTGGTCTGGTCGGCGATCCCGCGAATGGTGTTGACGATGGCGGTGATCTGCTGCGAACGCTCACCCAGCTTGGCGATCAGTTGCGAGGAGGTGTCGATGTCGGCGGCAATTTCGCGCATGCCGCTGGCGGTTTGCTGAATCACGTCGGCGCCTTTTTCCGCCACATCCCGGGTGTTCAGGGAAATATGATAAGCCTGGGCCGCGCTGGCGGCGTCGGCAGCGTGCTGTTGCACCCTGGCGGTGACGTCAGAGGCGAACTTGACCACTTTGCACAGGCGCCCGCTGGCGTCGTACACCGGGTTGTAGTTGGCTTCGAGCCACAGGGTCTGGCCGTGTTTATCAACGCGCTCGAACTGGCCGTTGAACAGCTCGCCCTGGTTCAAGCGTTTCCAGAACTCGGTATACGCCGCGCTGTTGGCCAGCTCCGGTGTGCAGAACATGCGGTGATGTTTGCCCTGGATCTGCGCCAGGCTGTAGCCCATGCGCTGCAGAAAATTGTCATTGGCGGTGATGATGGTGCCGTCGAGGTTGAATTCGATCACTGCCATGGCACGGTCGATGGCGCCCAGCTTGGCGTTGGCTTCGCTTTCGGCCTGCAGGCGCGGGGTGACATCCATGGCGTACTTCACCACTTTGATCACTTGGCCCGTGTCATCGCGCACCGGGTTATAGCTCGCTTCCAACCATACTGACTGGCCATTGCCGGCCAGCCGCTCAAAGGTGCCGGACTGGAATTGGCCATTGCGCAAGTGCGTCCACAACTGGTTGTACTCGGCGCTGCGGGCGAACGCGGGTGTGCAGAACATCCGGTGTGACTGGCCCAGGATCTGCTCGGCGCGGTAGCCCATGGTCTTGAGGAAGTTGTCATTGGCACGCAGCACGCTGCCTTGCAGGTCAAACTCGATAACGGCCATGGAGCGCTCAATCGCGTCGAGAAGGCTGGCCTGCTGGGCATTGGTGTATTGCAGGGTACTGATGGTTTTTTTATGGGCGTTAAATAGCATGTTCGAGAGCTCGGGGAAGCACGCGTCAGAGGTATCCATGAATAGGCGCCTGACCCCGTATGGCCCTGGGCCTTACGGTTGACTTGCTCATTGTCAGCTTCCTGGTGCTGACAGAGGGGGCGGAACAAGGGGTTCAGAGTGATCAGCCTGCCAAGAAGTTCGCCGTTAGGGCAGGACCATTTTTGGGCAGGCGACCAGTGGCGGCATTATGCTATCGCTGCGAGGCGCGGGTGGAAGATTCAGACGAGGTGTTATCGGACAACTCAAGCGGAATGGGCGACCACGTAATCGCTGACATTAACCCGGTTACGCCCGGTTTCCTTGGCTGTGTACAGTGCACGGTCCGCCGCGTTGAGCCACATCGCGGCATCGCTGAACAGTGGCTGGAAGTCGGCCAGGCCAATGCTCAGGCTCACGCGCAGCTCCGGGATCTGGGCATTACGATAGTTGCCGAATGTTTCGCGCATGCGTTCCATGACTTTTGCGGCTTCTTCCAGCGGCATTTGCGGCAAAATCACACAGAACTCATCGCCGCCATAGCGGCCGGCCAAGTCGTTTTCCCGCAGGTGCAGGCGCAACTCTTGGCTGAGTTGGCGCAACACCGCATCACCGACGATATGGCCGTAGGTGTCATTGATCTGCTTGAAGTGGTCGATGTCGATCAGCGCGATAGTGGCGTGGCTGCTTTGCTGCTGGCACTTATGGAACTTGAGGTTCAACAGGTCTTTCCACGAGCCATGGTTGAGCAGGCCGGTGAGGCTGTCGATACGGCTCAGGGCGCTGAGGGCGCGTTTGTGTTCCGAGAGCTTGATCGCCAGTTGGTAGCAGACCATACCGATGGCCATCGGGTAGAGCGTCAGCATCGGCAGGCAGGTGTAGACCTGGCTTAGGCTGACATTGGGGTTGAACTTGACCCCGAACAAACCCCACGCCACCGCGGTACCTGCCGCTTGCGCCAGCAGCCCGCGCAGAAACAGGCGTTTGCCGCCGGCCGCGACATTGTTCATGGTCATCATCGACAGCACGGTCACGGCCGTCAGGGGCGTGAACTGGGTGGCGGCGGCCCAGAAACCACCGAACAACGAGTCATAGAGCAGGTTGCGCTGTTCAGCCTGATAGGGAAACTGCGAACGGGTCGAGAGCTGATACGCCACATGCGCCCAGGCATAGCCATTGAACAGCAGGAACGCCCACACCCAGCCCGGCATCGCCAGGGGATAAAGGGCGCCGGCCACACTGATACAACCGATACCCAGGCCGATGATCCTTGGCTTGTAGATACGTCTGGCAAATGAAAGCCCTTTGCCTCGTCTGTTTTCCATAGTGTTCCGGGTCAGCTCTGTTTTGCGGGTACGACAACGTGCGTCAGCGGGTAGAACCGTTGATCGGATATTAACGGTGAATATTGTCAGTTATTCGCGTGGGAATAATCAGTGTCCTTCCAGGCCATTTGCGCAGCACAGCGTGGGAATACGCCAAAAGCGACCTGGAATGTCGCGTCTGTAACAGGGTTTACTGCGGCCTTGGTGTGCGCACTTCGTAACCGGCCAGGAACAGGTCGATGGCTGACTCGATCACGCTGGCCTGGCAGGCGGCGTCGAGCACAGGTTGGCCCAGGGTGATCTGCGGCCAGAACGCGAATGCCTTGAGCAGGCTTTGTATCTGGTGGGCGGCGAAGGCGGGGTCGGTGCAGGACAGCCGGCCGTCTTCCTGCGCGGCGCGCACCCACTGGGTGAAGCCTTCTTCGCGCTTGCTCAGGCGGTTGACCATGTCTTGTGCGCGTTCCGGCGAATGGATGGTGGCGGCAATCGCGACACGGGCCAGGTCGAGGAAGTTGGCGTCCGACATCATCAGCATCTTGGCCTCCAGTAGCCCGCGCAATTGCTCGCGCAGCGGGCGGTCGCTGGCGTAGCTCACGTCCAGTTGGGCAACGCTGCTGGCCCACAACTGGTGGAGGATTTCGGCAAACAACTCTTCCTTGCTGGGGAAGTGGTTGTACACCGTGCGCTTGGAAACGCTGGCGGTGGCGGCGATTTTGTCCATGCTGGTGACCTCGAATCCATTCGCGCGAAACTCGGTAATAGCGGCAGCCACAATGGCTTCGCGTTTACGATCGGTGAGGCGCAGAGGTGCAGTCATGGTCGGCTCTAAGGCTCTAAAAGGAAATTACACTCGGTAGTTTACTTGCTCAGGGTTTTGTTGCAATCTAGAAACTACACTGTGCAGTGTAGTTAGTCTTCGCAGTGTCTTTTATGAGCCGACCCCGGAGTCACTCTGCAATGGCCACGATTTCAACCCGTCTCGACCCCGCGCCGGCTGCGCCAAAGGCTGCCGAGCATACGCCAGGGCAATTCAGCAACGATGCTCCAGTGCAGCACGGTGGTTTTGGCAAAACCTTGCGCATTTTCTGGAACATGCTGTTCAACAAACCACGCAGCACACGCCCGGTAGGCAAGATCCCGGTGCAACCGCTGACGCGTGAGCAGTTGTTGGCAGCACCCGATCACAGTGTGTTTCGCCTGGGGCATTCCACTGTGCTGCTGAAAATGCGCGGCAAGTTCTGGGTCACCGACCCGGTATTTGCCGAACGTGCCTCGCCTTTCAGTTGGGCTGGGCCAAAGCGCTTTCATCAGCCGCCGATCAGCCTTGAAGAGTTACCGCCTCTGGAAGCGGTGATTCTTTCCCACAATCACTACGACCATCTTGACCGCAACGCGGTGATCCAACTGGCCGACAAGACCCGCTATTTTCTTGCGCCGCTGGGCGTGGGCGACACGCTGGTCAAGTGGGGTGTGGATGCCAGCAAAGTCCGGCAACTGGATTGGTGGGCAGGCACCGAAGTCGAGGGCATCCGGTTTATCGCCACACCGGCCCAGCATTTTTCCGGGCGTGGCCTGTTTGATGGCAACCAGACCTTGTGGTGTTCCTGGGTGATGATCGACGGCGCGCGGCGGATCTTTTTCAGCGGCGACACCGGTTATTTCGACGGCTTCACACGCATCGGCGAACAATACGGCCCGTTTGATCTGACGCTGATGGAAACAGGTGCTTACAACGTCGACTGGCCCCATGTGCATATGCAGCCTGAGCAAACCCTGCAGGCACACATCGACCTCAAAGGCCGTTGGCTGCTACCGATTCACAACGGCACTTTCGACCTGGCCTTCCACGCCTGGCACGAACCGTTCGATCGCATCATGGCCCTGGCCTGGGAGCGCAACGTGGCGATTACCACGCCGGCGATGGGGCAGGCGTTCAGCCTGAACCAGCCGGAGCGCGGGCATGCGTGGTGGCTGGAGGTGGAAACTCAAGGTGTAAAAGAACACGCAGCGGGTTGAAACGTTGCCACCTGGAAAAAGGATTTTCAGGGTGTTTCAGGACTGCGACAAACGCCAGATGAGAGTGCGATGATCCCGCGCAATCAATTGTCGGAGGTCGGGTTTTGATGGAAAAAAACTGTAGGGCGCATTGGCGATCAGGGATGCCGTGTCGCCCAGGGCTTTCCTTGCCTGTGACGGAGGAGGCGGGCAGCGTAGAGCCCGCGGCCGAGTCCGTTTATGCTAAACCCGAGAATCTGAGCCGCGCAGGTATCGTCTTCGGCGCGGCGCAAGTGGTTGGCGCGGCGCCCATTCCTGGCTACAACGCGCCGGCCCTACCGGCAAGACCTGCGCGGGATCCCGCGTTATCACTCGCAGCTTTAAGCGGTATCGACCCTACTGGGCCGGTCATGGTGGAAGTCCCCCTGGTACTGAACAACACCAGCTTCACCGCTTCACAGATGCTATCGGGTTGGCGTATCGGGTTCGCTGACCGCTATGTGCAAGGCGGTCATCGCGAGGCCGTCGAACACAGCGAAGCCTTGTGTGCAGCCTTCGACCTTCTGCGCCAGGCCGGTGCGCACTTGGTGCCAGTGGACGCGCGTCGTGAAGACAGCAGCCTGCAATTTTCCCTGCAAAGCAATGAAATCGACGACCTCATGACCGCGCATCGCCTGGATGCGCTGGTTTCTGGCAGCGAGAGCGTCGCGTTTCATCGTGCCTGCATCAGCGGCTATCCGTCGCTTTGCGAACCGTTGGGAGATGGGGCGAAACTGTGGTTTTACGGCGCACAATGGTCGCGTGATGCATTGCCGCTGTTGTTGCATGCCTATCGCCAGGTCAGCGCCTGCGCGTCAAAGAACTCGTAACAACTACAGGAAGTGCTGAACCCTCCTACGATGTGAGCAGAGACTGCCTGAGGGTCTTTAACACCTGGGGTTTTTAGAATGGCGGACTTGATCCCGCATGAATTCTGAACTCAGGAGAGACCTTTATGACGGTTGCTTACGGCATCTATTCGATGATCCGCCAGGCTGCGCAAACCTTGCCGGCGCAGACCTCGCCTGTAGTAGAAACACCAACGGCTGCAAAGCCCGTGGCGCCAGAGACTGCATACGCAAGCGTTCGCGAGCTGGGCGAACAAATGGCTCGGCCGCACGGGCTTACGTCGGTTGATCTGGTGAACTTCCTGCAAGAGCGTATCCGCACGCTGGACCCTCAACTGTGCTCCGTCATCGAACTCAACCCTGAGGCACTCGAGGTCGCGTGCGAACTGGACCGTGAACGCGCCAGTGGCAAGGTGCGTGGCCCGTTGCATGGCGTACCCATTTTGCTCAAGGACACCATCGAAACGACTGGCATGCAAACCAGTGCAGGTGCGTTTGGTCTTGTGGGGGCGGCTGCCGGCAAGAATGCTGCTCTTGTCGATTACCTCATCCAGCAAGGGGTGGTGATCCTGGGTAAAACCAACATGAGCGAACTGGCTGGCTTTCGCGGTGGCCCCGATGGCTGGAGTAGCCGGGGAGGGCAAACCCTTAACCCTCACCGTGCGGGTGCCGACGTCGGTGGCTCCAGTTCGGGGTCTGCCGCAGCGATAGCGGCCGGGCTGGCACCCCTGGCGGTCGGTGCAGAAACCAATGGTTCGATCATCGTACCGGCGGCGCTCAATGGTGTGGTGGGGCTCAAACCCAGCGTTGGCTTGTTGGATCGCAACGGGATTATTCCCGCCAGCCGCCGACAA
Source organism: Pseudomonas sp. WS 5146 (assembly GCF_012985495.1). Taxonomy (NCBI): domain Bacteria; kingdom Pseudomonadati; phylum Pseudomonadota; class Gammaproteobacteria; order Pseudomonadales; family Pseudomonadaceae; genus Pseudomonas; species Pseudomonas sp. WS 5146. The sequence goes on along the minus strand of NZ_JAAQWL010000001.1, from coordinate 659,568 downwards.
GACACACCCGGCCCCATGGCTCGTTCGGTGTATGACGTTGCGTTGATGCTCAATGCCATGTCCGGCAGTGACCCTGGCGATCCCGAAAGCCTGGGCGCCCCTCAAGGCATCGACTACACCAAACTGCTGGTGCCAGGCGCCTTGAAGGGCAAGCGTATCGGTTATCCCGCGACCTTTACGTTCAACGGTGAAAGTTTGCCGGTGGACAACAGCCCGCAATTTAGCAAGACACTGCAAGTACTTCGTGAGCAAGGCGCTACGTTGTTACCGATCAACCTGCGGCTGGCAGATGCTTCACGCTACGACGAACTGTTGCTCTCGGATGTAAGGGAAGAACTGAATGCCTACTTGGCCAAGCGTCCGGGCCTGCCGGTCACATCATTGGCCGAGTTGATAACATTCAATGAAACCCGTGATGGTACTGAGACGGATCACCAATCTGTACTCAAGAAGGTCAACGCAGCCACTCTCACACCGCAGCAACGCAAAACGCTGTGGGACGCGCTTATCCAGGATTTTCGCAGCAGCGTGGATGACCCGATCAAGGAGAAAAACCTGCATGCCATAGTGTCGGACTACGATACCAACAGTTACTTCGGGGTTGCCGCAGCAGGTTACCCAGGGGTCACCGTACCTTCTGGGACGAGTGAGGACGGCCTGCCTACCAGTGCCTACTTCTTCGGTACTCGCTGGTCGGAACCCACCTTGCTGGCAGTGGCTTATGGGTACGAGCAGGCGGCCCAAGCCGGTGTAAAACCCGAGCTTTAAATGACGCGCTGCGTGCTGCAAATCTCGCGTATTACACTCAAAGCCATGGAGAGCAAGCATGGCCTACAAAATACACATTATCGGCGCTGCAGGTGCCGGTACCTCGACCTTGGGCCAGGCTCTGGCCAAACGCTTGGGCGTCGCCTATTTCGACTCTGACTATTTCTACTGGCAACAAACGTCAGAGCCTTTCACGGTCGCCCGGCCCAAGGATGAACGCATCCGCCTGTTGCAGGAACAGAGTGCCGGCCTTGAGGGCTGGGTACTGTCCGGCTCACTGTGCGGTTGGGGCGATGCGATGATCCCGCAGTTCACCCATGTAGTCTTCCTGCGGTTGGACCCACATGTGCGCCTGCACCGCTTGCAACTGCGCGAAGTGCAACGCTACGGCGAACAGATCCTGGAGGGCGGCAGCCGCCACGCCAACAGCATCGCATTCCTGGCCTGGGCCGCCCGTTACGACGGCGGCAACCACAGCCTACGCAGCCTGCGTCGGCATGAAAGCTGGTTGAAACCGCTGACCTGCCCGGTGCTTCGGTTGGACTCTACGCACCATTCGGCTGAGGCGTTGGTGAGTCATTTGATGCCGCTGCTGAGCCCATCAACCGCGAGATGAGGCCAGGTGCCGCGAGCTCGGCAGGGGCGGCTGCAAACTTGCGTGCGCTCATCCCCCAGCCCGGGGCAAACCCTGGAAAAAACACCAGGCCTTCAGCCTCCAGCCGGAACGCGAGGGCTAACCGAGCTTCATCCTCCACCTCACCCAGGCTTTCAAAACGCTGAACCACCTCCACCGCCAGCCCGGCCTGGCGGGCCAGGTCTTCACGGCTCCAGCCCAGCATCACACGGGCCTGTGCGCTGTGTTTGGCGGTGAATTGGTGCAGGACGATCTGCTGTTCTACGAAAGAGCTCATTGCCAGAGAGGACATGGGGTTTCTCCAGGTTCGACGGGGGAAGGCAAACTATACTGTGTTTTTGTACAGTTGTTTGCGCCGTTCATCAACTGGATTTTTTATCGGGGGTTCACTTGCCCTATCCAGAAGGACAGTGGACGTTGCAAAGCTCGCACGCCGATAGCAAGATCTGCGGACCGATTGAGCTGACGAGAGAACGACGCTATGTCTATTTCCGAAAGTGATTGGAAGAAATTCAAAGGCTTGAGGGCATTGGCCCTTGATCGGTTTTGCCTCGGTGTCCTGGCGGATGCCAGGACTATCAGTGAGCACGGTGCCTTGTCCGCTCACGCCCGGTACGGAATGCTGTATGGCGTGATTCATGCCCGCAACAAGGATATGGCCGATATGTTCGACTATTACAGTCGCTCATCAACCTATCCGTGCTTGGCATTGATGGTGCACCATGACCTGTTGACCGACGCCGAGTTGGCAATACTCAGCGAAGAAACGCTTGATGCCATCAGCTATGCCGTCAGGCAGCCTTATGAACTTGAGTGGGTTGAGGAGCAATTGCCCGGCGAGTAAATAGGGCACACTTGGCGTTGATCACTTTGCGCAGGAACACAGTGTGCTGACATTTAATTGCTCACAAGCCGGCAGCGACTTTTTCAGCCGTATTCACAAGGGTAAGAAAATTACCCCAGTTGAAAAACCACCGATACCGAGCGCCGAGGGTCTTGCGCTGCACACAGACCCTAACCAGTGGCTGGTCCATGCGGCAATAGTTAAGCGTAAGCATGTGCTGGTGGCGACGCATTTGAAGACGCGCTATAGCATGCTGTTCTTCGATATGAAAAAGGCCGATGACGCGGGTTTTGTGAAGACATTTGCCCATCGCTGGATCGATGGCGTGATGAATGTAGCGCTGAAGTGTGGCGTGCTGGACATACTCTCGCCGTCCGTTTGTGATCCGCTGCTGAGCGGCTTGGGGAGCACTTATTGCTTGTACCAGCGCAGCGACCGCAGCAGCCAGGGCCAAATCAATGAAATCCTGCGCGTGTTTAAATGGGACGCTGAAGGTTTCGACTTTGTGAAGCAGCCGTGGAGTGCGAGACGCTATGACGAAGCCATCAATCGTACACCCAGAACCATTCCCGGGATAAAGGGCTATGGTTGGCCAGAGGAAGAAATGCTGATTCACTGGCTGACAGCATTTGGCGGGATAGACGCGGCCACCGCCCGAGCTGCACGCGAACAATACCGGCAAGCTCAGCGATCACGCGCCCTTGCCTAATGCTCCTGCATTCCCGGTGCCTCACGAATGATCAAGTGGTCCAGGTTCTCGATATTGGCGCTGAACACCCCGAATGTCTGCTCGGGGTTCTTCTTGCTCGGCACCTGTTTGAGCTCCGGCGTCACCCCGTAAAAGAAGCAATACAAGGCCCGTTCGCTACTCGCTGCCGCCTTGATCTGCTCCAGGAATGCGGTGCGCTTGCGGTAGTTTTCGATGAGTTTTTTACTCAGGTAGACGTTCACCGAGTAGGGCTTTTTGTCGAGCCACACCTTTTTTTCGAAGTCGATGCGAAAGCTGCTGGTGTAATCCTTGATCGCTTTGATCTTGCCCCAGTAGATCAGGCCTTTATTGTCTTGCAGGTATTCGATTTTCTTGAAGAACGTCCAGTAATTCGCGGAGTGTTCGCCAACCTTCAGCGGCATGGACTTGAGCTTGTCCTTGTCGTCGATATTCGACACATAGCACTCGACCGGGTGTGCGAAGACGCTGGTTTTGTCCGGGGTTGTGTCGCTGCTGATGTGGGATGAACGGGTACTTGTCGAAGGCGCCTTCGCCGAATCTTGTGGGGCTCTTCCCTCGCTGCCGACAAGCGCAGTGTTGCGCGGGTACTGACGCCGGGTCAGTACAAATTCCGATGGGAAATTGTCTTCGCGCTCGTCGTCACTTTCACCGGTTGCCGTCTTATGCGTGCTGGCATAGCGGCAGCCGTCGATATGCCGGGTGCTGGTCTTGTTCTTGAAATGCGGCGTGCGCTGATAATTGACGTTTTTCGCGTTGAACGTGCTCAGCGTATTGCCCGTTTCGAATGCTGCGCGGCATTCATCGTTGGGGCACAGGAAGCTGTCCTTATCGGAGTCGAAGTCGGCGGTTTCGTCGAAATTCAGGTCTCGAACGTCGTAGATCGACAGCTTGTCGTCGAGACTCAGGCTGTAGGCCGTGTCGAATTTCATGGGGCTCGGGTCCGTGAGATGAATGGCTGGATACTACGCAAATACCAGACATTACGGAGAGCAAAATGTGGGAGCTGGCTTGCCAGCTCCCACCTTAGATAAGCGGTGTGCCAGCTACACGGCGGCCGCTCAAGAAACACAAAGTGCCGCCCATCGCAGTCAGTGCACCCAACGCATAGAACATGCTGGTCGGCGCAGCGTTGATCAGCAAATAGCCGCAAATAACCGGGCTCATCGCTCCGCCAAACGCCGCCAGGTTTTGTGCGCCGTAATAACTGCCGCGCAATGCGTCGGGGGCGATGGTGTCGATAAACAGGAATTCCGACGGGTAAATGATCATCTCGCCCAGGGTAAACACGAACATCGCCAGGCACCACGTGAGCAGACTGTGAGCCTGGCTGAAACCGACCAGCCCGGCTATGAACAGCAACGTGCCCAGCACGATCCAGTAACGCAACTGTTCGCGCTTGAGAAACCGGCCAATCTGGTACTGCATCACAATCACCGTAATGGCGTTGCAGGCCAGCACTGCCGACAGAATCTTCAGCGCCTCGGCGGGTTTGTAGGCCACCAGCAAAAACTGCGACAGATACAGGGTGTAGCGCCCGTGGACAATGGTGCTCAACAGGCTGCCACTGGTGAACAGGATCAGCGTGCGGTCGCTGCGCAACGTGCGCAGCGTGCTGAGGAAGCTCAAGGGTTTGTGGCTGTCATCGCGCTGGGTCGGTGGGATGCCGATCATCAGGAACAGGCTGCCAAACGCAATGGCGCTGGCGATCAAGAACGGCGCCAGTTGCATATGCCCGGCAATCACTACACCGATCATCGGCCCAGTGGCGTAGCCAACATTGGTCAGGGTGTAACGCAGGGAAAACACCTTGGCGCGATCACCCACCGGCAGGTTCTCGCTGATGATGGCTTTGGAGCCGATCAGGAACAGCGCCGAGGCGGCTTCGGTAATGACCAGGGTCAGGGTGGTGAGATAGAGGTTGCTGGCGAACGTCAGCAATAGAAAACCGATGGAGCTGGAGAGCATGGCCAGGATCAGCAGCTTGCGCTTTTCCAGGCGGTCGATGATGTAGCCGCCATACAGGCCCAGCAACGTGGCGATAAACACGGCAATGCCCATCAACAGGCCGATGTCCTGCTGGTTGAGGCCCAGTCGGGTACTCAAGAGCAAGGCCAGCAATGGGCTGGTCATGGCGCGGCTGACCACGATGGTCACCGAGCAGATCATCAGGCGGCGAATTACCAGGGAATAGGTGGCCACGGTGGGGGCGAGCGTCCTTGTTATTGCTTCAAGACAACACAGATCTACGGTGAAAACAGCTCAACAGTGAACACAGAGCCAATGTGAATACAGAGTTAATGTGGGAGCTGGCTTGCCTGCGATAGCGGTGGGTCAGCTTGAATATTTCTTACTGGCCCACCGCTATCGCAGGCAAGCCAGCTCCCACATTCTAGATCGTGTATTTACTGGCCCGCATTGATGGAGATTTTTTCCACCGCACCCTGCTCCAGATCCCACTTCTTGAGGATCTTGCCGTAGGTGCCATCCTCAATCATGCCCTGCAGCGCCTCACTGATCGCCGTCACCAGCTCAGTGTTGCTCTTCTCAATCCCCAGCCCCGTGAACTGCTTGGAAATCGCCAGGCCCACCGGCTTGTACTTACCCTTGTCCAGCGCCATCAGATAAGGAATGGTCTCGCTGCCCTGCATCGCCGCATCCAGACGGTTCTGCTGCAACTGCGCGCGCGCATCTGCCGAGCCTTCGGTGCCGATCACCACAATGGCTGGCTTACCGGCCGCTTCGCAGTTTTCTTTGCTCCATGCGGCAATCTCCGACGGCCAGGTGGTACGGCGGCTGGTGCCGACTTTTTTACCGCACAGGTCAGTCAATGCCTGAAGGTCTTCACGCTTGGCCAGGGTGTACAGCTGCGGGCCACTGGTGAAGTAGTCGATGAAGGTCACGGCCTTTTGGCGTTCGGCGGTGTCGCTCATGCCCGACAGCACAATGTCGACGCGCTTGGTGGTCAGGCCGCTGAGCATCTGCTCGAAGCCGGTTTCCTGCCATTTGATCTTCACACCCAGGCGCTCAGCCAGGGCATTGCCCAGGTCAAAGTCCAGGCCGGTGAGTTTATTGGTGGCGGTGTCCTTGAAATCCATCGGCGGGTAGTTCGGCACGATGGCCGCGCTGATCTCGCCTTTTTCCTTGATTGCTGCCGGCAATGCCGCCAATACACAGGTGGAGGCCATCAGGCCTGCGAGCAACGTGGGGATAAACAATTTTTTCATGGGGGCGTTCTCGTTAGTTTTTTAGTTAAGTGCGAACGGCAGAAATAAAGCTTTGGGTACGCGGGTTTTGTGGGCTTATTAGAATTTCTTCGGGGCTGCCGGCTTCCACAATCTGGCCAGCATCCATAAACACCATGCGGTTGGAGACTTCGCGGGCGAAGCCCAACTCATGGGTGACCACGATCATGGTCATGCCGGTGGTGGCCAAATCACGCATCACCGACAGCACTTCTCCCACAAGCTCCGGGTCGAGGGCTGACGTGGGTTCGTCGAATAACATCAACTTGGGGCGCATCGCCAAGGCGCGAGCAATAGCCACACGTTGTTGCTGACCGCCGGACAATTCCACCGGGTATGCATTGCGCTTGTCCGCCAGACCCACGCGGGCCAGCAACTCCAGCGCATCTTCGATGGCTTCCTTGGGCGAGCGCTTGAGCACCTGCACCGGGCCTTCGATGATGTTCTGCAACACGGTCATATGCGGGAACAAATTGAAACGCTGGAACACCATGCCGGTGGCCAGGCGCTGGCGGGCAATCTGCGATTCATTCATCTCATGCAGCTTGTTGCCGACCACCCGGTAGCCGACCAGCTCGCCGTCGACCCACAGGCCGCCCTTGTCGATTTTTTCCAGCTGGTTGACGCAACGCAGCAGCGTACTTTTACCCGAGCCGGACGGGCCGATGATGCACATCACTTCGCCTTGCTCGACCTCAATATTGATGTCGCGCAGCGCGTGATACTGGTCGTAATACTTGTTCAGGTTGACGGCCTTGACGATGCTTCTCATGGGGCAAATCTCCTCAACCCAAACTTACGAACGCTTGCCGGCGCCGCGGGCAAAACGACGCTCGAGGCGGCTCTGACCAAATGAAAGAACAGTCACCACCGCCAGGTACCAGATGCCGGCCACAATCAGCAGCTCCATGACCCGCGCGTTGGCGTAGTAGATGTTTTGCGCGTTGTGCAGCAGCTCCGAGTACTGGATCACGCTGGCCAGGCTGGTCATTTTCACCATGCTGATGAACTCGTTGCCTACCGGTGGAATGATTACGCGCATGGCCTGCGGCAGAATCACCCTACGCAGTGCTTGCAGGCTCGGCATACCGATAGACTTGGCCGCTTCATATTGGCCAGTGTCGACCGACAGTAAGCCGGCGCGCACCACTTCGGCGGTGTAGGCGCCCTGGTTGATGCTGAGGCCGAGCAGGGCGGCCACGAACGGCGTCATCAGGTCGACGGTGTCGATGCTGAACAGGCCGGGAATCGCGATCACCGGGAAAATCAGCGCCAGGTTGAACCACAGCAGCAGCTGCAAAATCAGCGGCGTACCGCGGAACAGCCAGGTGTAAGTGATGGCCACATAACGCAGGATCGGGTTGGCCGACATGCGCATGATCGCTGTGATCACCCCGATCACCACACCCAGCGCCATCGCCAAAATCGACATGACAATGGTATTCACCAGCCCCCAGAGGATGGCCTCAGACGTGAGGAACTGGCCGATGTAGGACCATTCGATCTGGCCATTGGCAAATGCGCGCAGTAGCGCGGCCAATGCGATCACGATCAACGTGGCAAAAAACATCCGCCCGTAATACCGCCGCGGCACATGCTCGTACTGCGTAATATCGAACTGGTTCTCGGACAACTTGCGCTCGGCTTCCAAGCGCTCCGCCGGGGTTTGGTTCATGGTGCTACTCCAAAAAATATAGGTGTTGCACGATCGTTCCCACGCTCTGCGTGGGAATGCATCCCGTGACGCTCCGCGTCACCATTGCGCAGAATTGGAGCCATGTAACGGGACGCGGAGCGTCCTGGGCGGCATTCCCACGCAGAGCGTGGGAACGATCAGATTCGGAATCCGGTGTAACTCTCAGCCCATTTTTGCTGAGCCGCCAACGCCAGCTTCAACCGCCCAATCTGCTCCCGCACCCGCTCCGGCGCCGTGCCACCCCACCCACTGCGCGCCGCAATCGCGGCCTCCAGGGTCAGGCACTCACGTACTTCAGGCAGCAACCTCGCATCCACCTGCGCCAACATCGCCGGCGAGGCTTCCCACAACTCAATCTCATGCTGCTCACAGGCTTGCACCAACGCGCCGGTAATCTCATGCGCCTCTTTAAACGGCACGCCACGGGTAGCCAGCCAATCCGCCACCTCAGTTGCCAAGGTGAAACCCATCGGCGCTTGCCTGCGCAGCTCCTCCACCTGCACCTTCATGGTCGCCACCATCCCGGCCATCGCCGGCAGTACCAGCAGCAAGGTGTCGACGCTGTCCAACACGCTGTGCTTGTCTTCACTCAAATCGCGGTTGTACGACAGCGGCAACGACTTGAGCGTCGACATCAACCCGGTCAGGTTGCCAATCAAACGCCCAGCCTTGCCCCGCGCCAGTTCGGCAATGTCCGGGTTCTTTTTCTGCGGCATGATCGAGCTGCCGGTGGCGTAGGCATCGTCCAGCACCACCCAGCGAAACTGGCGCGACGACCACAGGCAAAACTCCTCCGACAGCCGCGAAATATTCACCCCGAGCATGCCCGCCACAAACAGAAACTCCGCCACATGGTCACGGCTGGCGACAGCATCAATGGAGTTTTCGCATGGCCCGGTGTAACCCATTTCCTTGGCCGAATGCTCCGGCTGGCGCGCAATTGCGGAACCGGCCATCGCCGCCGCACCCAACGGCGACAACGCCGTACGCGCATCCCAATCCACCAACCGTTGCACATCACGCAACATCGACTGGGCGTGGGCCAACAAGTGATGGGCAAACACAATCGGTTGCGCCTGCTGCAAATGGGTGAACCCTGGGCAAATGCTTTCGATGTGTTGCTCGGCCTGCGCCACCAACGCCTGCTGCAAACTCAACACCTCGGTGGTGATGGTGCGCGCATGGTCGCGCAGGAAAAGGCGCAGGTCATTGGCGGTCTGATCGTTACGCGAACGCCCGGCGCGCAACTTGCCGCCCAAGGCGCCCAGGCGCTCGGTCAATACGCGTTCGATAAAGGTGTGTACGTCCTCGTCGTCCAGGGTCGGATGCAGGCGCCCGGCGGCGAAATCGTCACCGATACGGTCCAGGGCCTCAAGGGTACGCAAGGTCTCCGACTCATCCAGCAAACCGGCGCGCTGCAACTCACGGGCATGGGCACGCGAACCGGCCAGGTCGTAGGGCGTCAGGCGGAAATAGCGCTCAGGGCAACGCGACAACGCGGCCAAAGCAGCAGACGGGCCGGTCTTGAAACGAGCGCCCCAAAGGCGATCGGTGGGCTGGGACATCGGTATTCCTCACGCTTGTTTTTAGAAGAGTCGGAGGCAGTAAAAATAAGATTTCAACTAGACTGAACCAGCGTCTGACGCGCCGTATTCAAGGTTGCCAAGGGCGGATGTTTATGTTCATTATCGCCGCCTGGCTATGTTCAAGGATTGGGTTGAAGCCTGTTGAATATGGCACTTGAGGTCAACGCGTATTATGGAAACCCCACTTTCCACTTCTGGAAACATGCCGCCAAAACCCGGCACACGACCGCCGCTGCAACTGAGCGGGCTGGACTTCAAACTGCTGCGCGTGTTCATGGCCGTGGTCGAAGCCGGCGGCTTCAGTGCCGCGCAAAACGAGCTGAACGTGGGCCTGGCGGCCATCAGCAAACAGATCTCCGACCTTGAAATTCGCATCGGCATGCGCTTGTGTACGCGGGGCCGCGAAGGGTTCGGCCTGACCGAAGAAGGCAAGTTGGTGTATCAAGCATCCATCGAGCTATTTACCTCGGTGGACAGTTTTCGCGACAAGCTTAGTTCGGCGCAAAACGAGCTTATTGGTGACCTTAGTGTCGGTGTAATTGATAACACCGTGTCCGACGTTAATTCGCCGCTAATTACCGCGCTGGGGAAATTACACAGCGAATCGCCAAAAATTAGATTGCGCCTACATGCCTCGCAACTCGACGAAGTTGAACGCGGCGTGGTGGAGGGGCGGCTGATCGTCGGTATCGTGCCGGTGTACCAGCGCCGTGAAGAATTCGACTACTTCCCCCTCTACGAAGAAAAAGCCCACGCTTACTGCGCCGTAGGACACCCGCTGTTCAACGCGAGTGACATCACCCCAGACGTGCTGCGCCAATACGAAGTGGTCAACCACCGGTACGCGATCCATCGCGACAAAGCCAACTTCGTCACCTACGACAGTCAGTCTGCCTCGGCCTCACAGGTGGAAGCCGTCGCCATCCTGATCCTCACCGGGCGCTTCCTGGGCTTTTTGCCGGAACACTACGCCGCGCCATTGATAAGGGACGGGCGCCTGCGCGCACTGTGCCCGGAACAGGTTCACCTGAGCACCGCGTTCAACCTGATCCTGCGCCACAACGCGCCGAGAAGCCCGATGGTGAAAGCCTTTGCAACAGCGCTGGGCGTGGACCTGAAGACGCCGGCCTAAGCCTCAACAATGTTCAAATGTGGGAGCTCTCGAGCCCCAGCGAGACAGCGAACGGATCGACTCGGTCAACCTGCCAAACCCATTTACCTGCGTCACCTCTCAGTAAGCCATTAACGTTTTTGGCGCGAAGAGTGGATTTTTTATAAAATTCAAATGCTCTTTGGTGTTTTCGTGAATGCAGGGTATTACCAGCGGTTCGACCCGTAACGAAATGTATATCCCGTTGACATATCCAGGCTGTGGTGTAGCGTTGCGATATTAAACGATCACTAGAGGTAGGCCATCATGGACCAAGGTTCTGTATTCCAAAGCAACCGCAGCCAAGCGGTACGTTTGCCAAAAGCTGCTGCCATGCCGGACGATGTAAAGCGCGTAGATGTCATCTCTATCGGAAGAGCCAGAATCATCACCCCAGCCGGTGAGTCATGGGACAGCTGGTTTGATGGCGAGGGGGTCACGCCTGACTTCATGACCGACCGCGAGCAACCAGCGGAACAAGAGCGGGAATCTTTTTAATGCTCAAGTTCATGCTAGATACCAACATTTGCATCTTCACCATCAAAAACAAACCCCAACAGGTGCGTGAAACCTTCAAAAGGCACCATGGCCAACTGGGTATTAGTACAGTGACCCTGATGGAGTTGATTTACGGTGCTGAAAAATCAGCTAACCCGGAGCGAAACCTCGCCGACGTAGAAGGGTTTGCTGCGCGCCTGGAGGTTTTAAAATACGACCAAGACGCCGCGATACATACTGGGCAGCTTCGCGCAGAGCTGGCTAGAGCGGGTACTCCGATAGGTCCCTATGACCAGATGATCGCCGGGCATGCCCGTTCGCAGGGTCTGATTTTGGTCACGAATAATCGACGCGAGTTCGACCGCGTGCCAGGATTGCGGGTAGAAGATTGGGTGTGAGCTGACCTCTTGGCACCCATGCTAAGTGCGTCCAGCCTGACGCCGATCAACCTGTGGGAGCTCTCGAGCCCCAGCGAGGCAGCGATAGGATCGCCTCGGTCCACCCGCCGACCCCACCCACCCGCATCACCGCTGCAACTTGGCGCGCTTCTTCTTCGAATGAAAATGCCGAAAATGCGCATCCTGCGCCGCCGCCAACAACTCCCGATCCCCACGCGTATCGCCCCAGGCCCTTAGCCGATACTCGCCCAAATCCCCATACACCGCCTCAAGCCGCAGCACCTTGTTCTCACAACGGCAATTATTCCCCGTGAGCTTGCCCGTCAACACGCCGTCGACCACCTCAAGCTCAGTGCCAATCAATTTGATCCCCAGCCGATTCGCAAACGGCTGCAACACCAACGCCGGCGACGCCGAACACAGCGTCACCACCGCCCCGGACTTCACCTCATCTTCCACCGACTGCAAGCCCTTGGGGCGCATCAACTTGGTCCAATAACGCTGGCAATACGCCTCAGCCTGCTGCTGCACCCACGCCTTCTCCACGCCCGTCATAAAGGTGCGGATCAACTGCGCCTTCAACTCATCCCGGCTGATTTGCTGCAGCAAAAAACGCAGCCCAGGCACGGCGAGTTTGACCATCCGGCCATAGAACTCGCCGGGGCCGAAGGCGAATTTGAGGAAGGGCACGAAACTGTCGTGGTGGGTGAGGGTGCCGTCGAAGTCAAAGACGGAGAGTACTTTGGCGTCGATGGGGCCGGCTTCGAGCATGTCTGGGTTCACGGGTTGGCCTCGGTCCTATCTAGTGTTTTTTGAGCGTTCATCAGGTGTGACCACTGGAGTTTACTCCCGTGCCAATCTTCCGACTTTGGAGTAAAGCCCCTCAGTGAAAGCCTCCCGGTCACTCGACCGGTGACAACGCTGATGGCAATTGGGGCACAAGGCTACAGCATTGGTCGTGCGATCCGAACCCTTCTGGGCGAGGTGCTTGACGTGATGTACTTCAAGAAATGGCTGGCCATCAACTCCAGCGAAAGGTGCTGGCAAGTCGCAACCTTCGCAGATCCCATTCGCAAACTGTAGAACCAGCTTTCGTACATGCTCTGCGCGTGCGTAAGAAAGACTGACAGTAAACAACTGCCGTGGATTCAGAATGCCTTGTGGCTCGATTACAAGGAAAGGCTTCGAAAAAGTCGGGCGCTCGCCGGGCAGTGGCTTATCTACGGCTGCCAGACCAAGCTCAGCGTGCAGGCCAGGTTTTGTTGCTAGCACCTTGCGAATACGCTCACTCACTCCGGCACCGATGTTTTTCGCAGGCATATAGCCAGTGATACGTTGCAAACCCAGCTGTTCAAATACCGCAGAGATATTCTGCATGCGATATTCAATTGACGAAGCGCTGCGCAGGTTGAGTGGCCCCTCTCGCAGTAACCGGTTCTCATCTGATTTTTTAAAGGCTTGACCACTTCGTTCAAGGGTCCACATTTTCAGATAGGCATCGACGGACGCTTCAAGCTCCTGATCGCTCCATCCGGTATTACTTTTTTTCGTATCCATACAGCCGCCGAGGGTAGAAAACCCTCGGACGATACTGAGTAGCCATTATTGCGTCTACGAAATTTCCTACGAGTCGGTGGGACTTGCCGTTCGTTTGCGTCAGTACATTCGCTGCTTTATTCGGAAAACTTGGGTGAGCTTTCGCCACCATGGAGTCTTTATGGTCTCCCTCCGGTACGTCCGGTTAACCAGTAGATACGGCATATCCCGAAGCCTTATCCAGCCTTCATCTTGCCAATGCAACAGGTTCAACGACATCTCCGGCCAATCCAACATGCTCAACAACGGTCGTTCCACCGTTCGTGGCTGACGCTCGTCCCTCAACATTGGAACCACTTCATGAGTGAGCCAACTACGCAGCAGGCGGTTTCCGGGTGTGTAGTGATAGACCAACAGCGCGTAAGCACCGGATTCGCTGATCATCAGCATTTCTTCGGGCTGACCGTGGAACAGCAGTTTTAGAGTTCTTCGTTGGTCTTCATCGAGCTTGCGAGTCGTGCGCTCGTCTAAGAACCACCCCATCAAACGTCCAAGGTCACGCGCACAGAACCACGCTTGGTTTTCTAGAAGGAGGGCATGTAATTGAAGATTATGACGAGTAAAAACTAAGGCGATTGAAAGCTCGGATGTGAGCATACCTTCAGCGTTAGGCAAGTTGAGTAGATATTGGCTAGACACTTCCTATGACCTCTACGTGATTTACAGAAGGGTGGGAACCCAACGTAGAGAGCGGGTTTTAAAAAACTCCAACTTGCTTGGCCTCGATACAGTATTCATTCCGCATGATTAGCCATGCGATTTTTTGACTGTGTGAGTGAGGCTAGCAGCTACGTTGGGCGTTTCTTAGGCACCGGTAGACGAGACTATTCAGCATCGAAATTCGTATCAACCTTTCTATGGATGATTTTGGTGTAAGACGGCTCCTATACAGATCAAGGGGGCATAAAAAAGCCCTGAATAATTCAGGGCTTCTTAATGTTGCTTGGCTTAGGAATCAATCCCAGCTCAACGCGCCGCCGGTTTGATACTCGATCACGCGGGTTTCGAAGAAATTCTTCTCTTTCTTCAAGTCCATGATCTCACTCATCCACGGGAACGGGTTGGTGGTGCCTGGATACTCTTCTTTCAAGCCAATCTGCGACAGACGACGGTTAGCAATAAACTTCAGATAATCCTCCATCATCGCCGCATTCATCCCCAACACCCCACGCGGCATGGTATCTCGCGCATATTCAATCTCCAGCTGCGTCCCCTGCAAAATCATCTGGGTCGCTTCTTCCTTCATTTCAGCATCCCACAAGTGCGGGTTTTCGATTTTGATCTGGTTGATCACATCAATACCGAAGTTCAGGTGCATCGACTCGTCGCGCAGGATGTACTGGAACTGTTCGGCCACGCCGGTCATTTTGTTGCGGCGGCCCATGGACAAAATCTGGGTGAAGCCGCAGTAGAAGAAGATGCCTTCCAGGACGCAGTAGTAGGCGACCAGGTTGCGCAGCAGTTCTTTGTCGGTTTCGACGGTGCCGGTTTCGAACTTCGGATCGGAGATCGAACGGGTGTATTTGAGGCCCCAGGCGGCTTTTTTAGCGACCGATGGAATCTCGTGGTACATGTTGAAGATCTCGCCTTCATCCATGGCCAGGGATTCGATGCAGTACTGGTAGGCGTGGGTGTGGATCGCTTCTTCGAAGGCCTGGCGCAGGATGTACTGGCGGCACTCCGGGTTGGTGATCAGGCGGTACACGGCCAGTACCAGGTTGTTGGCAACCAGGGAGTCGGCGGTGGAGAAGAAGCCCAAGTTGCGCATGACGATGCGGCGTTCGTCGTCGGTGAGGCCTTCGGGGTTTTTCCACAGGGCGATGTCGGCGGTCATGTTGACCTCTTGCGGCATCCAGTGGTTGGCGCAGCCGTCGAGGTACTTCTGCCAGGCCCAGTCGTACTTGAAGGGTACGAGTTGGTTGAGGTCTGCGCGGCAGTTGATCATGCGCTTTTCGTCAACGGCGACGCGGGCGGCGGAGCCTTCGAGTTCGGCGAGGCCTTCGGCGACGTCGAGTTTGTCCAGGGCGGCCTTGGCGCGCACGATGGCGGCGGAGTCATTGGCGGTGACGGCGCGGGCTTCGATGGCGGCGGCAGCGCCGGCACCGTCGAGGCGGTCCATGTTGGCTTCGGTGGCGTGGCCGGCGTTGGCGCCTTTGGCGGCTACTTCGCCTTCTTCTTCTTTGTCGAATTCGTCCCAGCTCAGCATGACGTGTCGTCTCCTGCGTGAGGGCTCAAAGGTGCCCGTGTGAAACCGGATGGTTGGGTGTTCACACGGCCCAGAGGCCGCGGTGGATCTTAAGGAATCGTTTGTTGCAACAGCTCGCGCAGGCAATTAAACGGAATAGGGTTACGGGTTCTGCTTGAGGCTTGAGGTGCGCAGCGACAGGTGCGTGCTTGCGCGAAGGCCTCAGGTCTGGCTCTTCATCCCGGTGTAAAGGGATATTGCAGGCCCGATTTACCCGCGCATTATAGGGAAAAAATCGGCTTTGTGTTGCGGCCGATGGTCACGATGGAGGGCCAAAATGCTGTGGTTTTCGGCCAGAGCGTGTGTTTGCAAGGCTTTGCTGGGGTAGGAATTTTTTGACGGGCGGTGGGATAGTTTTTGTAGGGCCAGAGAGGGGGAGTGGTGGAGGGCTGTATGGGGTGTGTTTGGCTGGGATCGCCATCGCAGGCAAGCCAGCTCCCACATTGGGTGGGCGGTGGGCCAGAGGGCGGTTCTTGGCCGCAAGAACGATTTCTTGCGGCGACCAAGATCCGGGTTTAAATCTTACTGAAAAAGTTATTACCCGTTAGAGCAACCATTGCCCATCACTTGATAATTAAGAATATGACGCTGACCTTGCGAGTCTTCATATTCCATTTGTACCGGTACAACGTTGCAGACATCAGGGATGTTGCTCATGGACAATACTTTGGCCACATCCAAGTGTGTGCTGTAGGTGTAATCTTCAACAATCGGGGCGTTCTGGCCGGC
Organism: Pseudomonas sp. WS 5146; assembly: GCF_012985495.1. Taxonomy (NCBI): domain Bacteria; kingdom Pseudomonadati; phylum Pseudomonadota; class Gammaproteobacteria; order Pseudomonadales; family Pseudomonadaceae; genus Pseudomonas; species Pseudomonas sp. WS 5146. The sequence goes on along the minus strand of NZ_JAAQWL010000001.1, from coordinate 643,452 downwards.
CAGCTCGGTCGGGGCCTCATCGGCCAGGGCGGCGGTGGCGCACAAGCTGCTGAGGGCCATAACTACGAGAGCTTTCATTACTGTATTTACCTTCTTCAGGGCGAAAGGGGTCACGGGGCCCTTATGAGGCCGCGTGTGTAACTTAAGAGTTGGGAAGTTCGGATTAACGTTGCCTTCGTGGGGGCTGTTACGGTGTTAATCACGTTGCCTTGTTGGCGGAGTTGATTTTAGGCCTGTGGGTTTTATTCATATACCCGTGCTTTTGATAAACACTATTGGCGGTTTTTGTAACAATCCCGTGGTAAAGGTTTTTTCATCAGGCGCCAAAGCCGCGCAGGCCGTGGGCCAGAGCCCTGAAAGGGCATAGCAGGGCATTTTGTAGGGGCTTGTTACTACCATCGTCGAATGGTTCTATGGGGGCGCCCCGGCTACAACAGGGCATACAAAAACAACTATTGTCACCGAGGTAAGAAAGATGAGTGCGGCTTCCCTGTACCCCGTTCGCCCCGAAGTAGCAGCCAACACGCTGACCGACGAGGCGACCTACAAGGCCATGTACCAGCAGTCGGTGGTCAACCCCGATGGCTTCTGGCGCGAGCAAGCCAAGCGCCTTGACTGGGTCAAGCCTTTCACTGCGGTCAAGCAGACCTCTTTCGACGACCACCATGTCGACATCAAATGGTTTGCCGACGGCACCCTCAACGTTTCCTACAACTGCCTGGACCGCCACCTCGCCGAGCGTGGTGATCAGGCTGCGATCATCTGGGAGGGCGATGACCCTTCCGAAAGCCGCACCATCACCTACCGCGAGCTGCATGAAGAAGTCTGCAAGTTCGCCAACGCCCTGCGCGGCCAGGATGTGCATCGCGGCGACGTGGTGACTATCTATATGCCGATGATCCCCGAAGCCGTGGTCGCCATGTTGGCCTGTACCCGCATCGGTGCGATTCACTCCGTGGTGTTTGGCGGTTTTTCACCGGAAGCCCTGGCCGGTCGCATTATCGACTGTAAGTCGAAGGTGGTGATCACCGCCGACGAAGGCATTCGCGCCGGTAAGAAAATTCCGCTGAAGGCCAACGTCGACGACGCGCTGACCAACCCGGAAACCAGCAGCATCCAGAAAGTCATCGTGTGCAAGCGTACCAATGGCAACATCAAGTGGAACCAGCATCGCGACATTTGGTACGAAGATTTGATGAAAGTGGCGGGCACTGTGTGTGCGCCTAAGGAGATGGGCGCCGAAGAAGCGCTGTTCATCCTTTATACCTCGGGTTCCACCGGCAAGCCTAAAGGCGTGCAGCACACCACTGGCGGCTACTTGTTGTACGCAGCCCTGACTCACGAGCGTGTGTTCGACTACCGCCCAGGCGAAATCTATTGGTGCACCGCCGACGTCGGCTGGGTCACCGGCCACACCTATATCGTCTACGGCCCGTTGGCCAATGGCGCGACCACGCTGTTGTTTGAAGGTGTGCCGAACTACCCGGATATCACGCGGGTCGGCAAGATCGTCGACAAGCACAAGGTCAATATCCTCTACACCGCGCCGACCGCGATCCGCGCGATGATGGCCTCGGGCACTGCTGCCTGCGAAGGTGTGGATGGCAGCAGCCTGCGTCTGCTCGGGTCGGTGGGTGAGCCGATCAACCCGGAAGCCTGGGATTGGTACTACAAGAATGTCGGCCAATCCCGTTGCCCGATTGTCGATACCTGGTGGCAGACCGAAACCGGCGCCACCTTGATGAGCCCGCTGCCGGGTGCCCACGCGCTCAAGCCGGGTTCGGCGGCGCGCCCGTTCTTTGGTGTGGTGCCGGCGCTGGTGGACAACCTCGGTAACATCATCGAGGGCGCTGCCGAAGGCAACCTGGTGATCCTCGATTCATGGCCGGGCCAGGCGCGCACGCTGTATGGCGACCATGACCGTTTTGTCGACACTTACTTCAAGACCTTCCGTGGCATGTACTTCACCGGCGACGGTGCGCGCCGCGATGAAGACGGCTACTGGTGGATCACCGGGCGGGTGGACGACGTGTTGAACGTCTCCGGCCACCGTATGGGCACCGCCGAGATTGAAAGCGCTATGGTTGCGCACCCGAAAGTTGCTGAAGCGGCGGTGGTGGGTGTACCGCATGACATCAAGGGGCAGGGCATCTATGTGTATGTCACGCTCAAGAATGGCGAAGAACCTAACGAAGCGCTGCGCCTGGAACTGAAAAACTGGGTGCGCAAAGAGATCGGACCGATTGCCTCGCCGGATGTGATCCAGTGGGCGCCGGGCTTGCCGAAGACGCGTTCGGGGAAAATCATGCGCCGGATTCTGCGCAAGATTGCTACGGCTGAGTATGACGGGTTGGGGGATATCTCCACCCTGGCTGACCCAGGTGTGGTGGCGCATTTGATTGAGACGCACAAGACCATGAACGTCGCGTAAGGCGGGCTGGGTAGGATAAAGCCCCATTCGGCGTGAGCCGGGTGGGGCTTTTTTGTGGGGTTTGATTTCGATAGCACTGGCGAAACCGGATCACTGTGGGAGCTGGCTTGCCCGCGATGAGGGCGTATCAGGCACAGGTGGGTTAGCTGACAGGCCGCTATCGCAGGCAAGCCAGCTCCCACATTTGGAATGTGTTTCATGGCCGGAGTCTGATCGTTCCCACGCTCCGCGTCTGCTCTTGAGGCGTGACGCAGAGCGTCACAGGATGCATCCCCACGCGGAGCGTGGGAACGATCTGTGTGTAGGCCAATAAATATCGGTTTCTTTCGTAGGAGGTTTCTGAATGTTACCGTCCAGCCTAAATGTGTAACCCCACGCCCAATCCTGAGGCAATGTGCTACGCCTGCGCCCCGAAAACCCGCGTTTTAGACACCCTCAGAAATAAGATTAAACGCCAGACTTGCCGTGCTAGAAGGGTTTGCGAATAATAGGCCCGCAATTTGCAGCATCAACAGGTTTAATATCTTTTGTCTCTGCATAAAATCCAGAGGCTGTCAATGTGCTGGAACCGCTTTCTCAGTGCTTCTGTAAATTGTTGTCGCATTGAGGAAATATCGGCTTCCGGCCTGTCGTTAGAATGCCGATCACTCGCTCGTCGTCTCCTGTATCAATTCAGGGTAGGACGCAGCACCGCTATTCGGTTTCACTTAAGTCGCATCGTGGGCCACGGCTCATTCTGCTTTTTGCCCTATACCGATGGAGTCCCAAGATGAAGAAACTTGTGCTGTTGGGCGCCCTGGCGCTGTCCGTGCTGTCCATGCAGGCCTTCGCTGATGAAAAGCCCCTGAAGATTGGTATCGAAGCGGCTTACCCTCCGTTTGCCTCGAAGGCGCCGGATGGCAGCATCGTTGGTTTTGACTACGACATCGGTAACGCGCTGTGCGCAGAGATGAAGGTCAAGTGCGTATGGGTCGAGCAGGAATTCGACGGCCTGATCCCTGCGCTCAAAGTGCGCAAGATCGATGCGATCCTGTCGTCCATGTCCATCACTGAAGACCGCAAGAAGTCTGTGGATTTCACCAACCGCTACTACCTGAGCCCAGCGCAGCTGGTGATGAAGGAAGGCACCACTGTCAGCGACAGCCTGGATGAACTCAAAGGCAAGAAAATCGGCGTGCAACGCGGTTCGATCCACGATCGTTTCGCCAAGGAAGTCCTGGCCCCTAAAGGTGTCACGGTTGTGCCTTACAGCTCGCAGAACGAAATCTACCTGGACGTGGAAGCCGGTCGCCTTGACGGCACCGTGGCCGACGCCACCCTGCTGCAAGACGGTTTCCTGAAAACCCCTGCCGGTAAAGGCTACGCGTTCGTGGGCCCACAGTTCACCGACGCCAAGTACTTCGGTGACGGCATCGGTATCGCTGTGCGTAAAGGCGACAAGGCCGAGCTGGACAAGATCAACGCTGCGATTGCCGCGATCCGTGCCAACGGCGAATACAAGAAAATCCAGGACAAGTACTTCGACTTCGATATTTACGGCGCTGACCCTAAGTAACTCGTCGCAGCTGTCTGTCCTAAATGGCGCAAGCAACAGAAGATTCTGAAGTTTGCGCCATTTTTTCATCCCCCTTTTCGAGGACCTGAATCATGTTGAACGGCTACGGGGCTGTCATCCTCGATGGCGCATGGTTGACGCTTCAGCTCGCCTTGTCGTCCATGGCCTTGGCCATTGTTCTGGGTCTGATCGGGGTCGCGTTACGCCTGTCGCCGGTGCGCTGGTTGGCTTGGCTGGGTGACTTGTACTCCACGGTGATCCGCGGGATCCCCGACCTGGTGCTGATTCTGCTGATTTTCTACGGCGGCCAGGACTTGTTAAACCGCGTCGCGCCGATGCTTGGCTATGACGACTATATCGACTTGAACCCCTTGGCCGCCGGTATTGGCACCCTGGGTTTCATCTTTGGCGCCTACCTCTCGGAAACCTTCCGTGGCGCCTTCATGGCCATCCCCAAGGGCCAGGCCGAGGCCGGCCTTGCGTATGGCATGAGCAGTTTCCAGGTGTTTTTCCGGGTGATGGTGCCGCAGATGATTCGGCTGGCGATCCCCGGTTTCACCAACAACTGGCTGGTACTCACCAAGGCCACCGCGCTGATCTCGGTGGTGGGCCTGCAAGACATGATGTTCAAGGCCAAACAGGCGGCAGACGCCACCCGTGAGCCTTTTACCTTCTTCCTCGCAGTGGCGGCGATGTACCTGGTGATCACCAGCGTGTCGTTGCTGGCCCTGCGTTATCTTGAGAAGCGCTACTCGGTAGGCGTAAGGGCGGCTGATCTATGATCTTCGACTACAACGTCATCTGGGAAGCCATGCCGCTGTACCTTGGCGGCCTGGCAACCACCCTGAAACTGCTGGCCATTTCGCTGTTCTTCGGCCTGCTCGCCGCCTTGCCCCTGGGCTTGATGCGCGTGTCCAAGCAGCCGGTCATCAACGGTGCGGCCTGGCTCTACACCTACGTGATCCGCGGCACGCCGATGCTGGTGCAGCTGTTTTTGATCTACTACGGCCTGGCGCAATTCGAAGCCGTGCGCGAAAGCTTCCTGTGGCCGCTGCTGTCGAGCGCCACGTTCTGCGCGTGCCTGGCGTTTGCGATCAACACCAGCGCCTACACCGCCGAAATCATCGCCGGTAGCCTCAAGGCCACGCCGAATGGGGAGATCGAGGCGGCCAAGGCCATGGGCATGTCGCGCTACAAGCTGTACCGCCGCATCCTGCTGCCGTCGGCCTTGCGCCGCGCGCTGCCGCAGTACAGCAACGAAGTGATCATGATGCTGCAGACCACCAGTCTGGCGTCCATCGTCACCTTGATCGACATCACCGGTGCTGCACGCACCGTGAACGCCCAGTATTACTTGCCGTTCGAAGCCTATATCACCGCCGGCGTGTTCTACCTGTGCCTGACCTTTATCCTGGTGCGCCTGTTCAAGTTGGCCGAGCGCCGCTGGCTGAGCTACCTGGCTCCACGGAAGCATTGATATGGAACGTATCGATCACCTGTTGCCCTGGGGCCACCTGGGTTGTGAGCGTCAGCTGAGCGTATTTCGCTTCGGCAGTGGCGAGCGCAAGGCCTATATCCAGGCCAGCCTGCACGCCGACGAATTGCCGGGGATGCGCGCCGCGTGGGAGCTGAAAAAGCGCCTCACTGAACTGGAACAGCAAGGCGCCCTCAACGGGGTGATCGAGCTGGTGCCGGTGGCCAACCCGATGGGCCTGGGCCAATTGCTGCAAGGCAGCCACCAGGGGCGTTTCGAAGTCGGCAGCGGCAAGAATTTCAACCGTGATTTCGTCGAGCTGAGCGCGCCGGTTGCCGAGTTGCTCAAGGGCAAGCTGGGCGATGACCCGCACGCGAATGTGCGCATGATCCGCCAGGCGATGACCGACGCACTCAATGCATTGCCCGCGCCGAGCAGCCAGCTGCAAGGCATGCAGCGCATCTTGCTGAGCCACGCCTGCACCGCCGATATCGTCCTGGACCTGCATTGCGACGCCGAAGCCGCGTTGCACATGTATGCGTTGCCCCAGCACTGGCCGCAGTGGCGCTCGTTGTCGGCGCACCTGGGTGTGAAAGTCGGCCTGCTGGCGGAAGACTCGGGCGGCAGTTCGTTTGATGAAGCCTGCTCGCTGCCGTGGTTGCGTCTGTCACAGGCGTTCCCCGAGGCACAGGTTCCGCTGGCGTGCCTGGCGACTACCCTGGAATTGGGCGGCCAGGCCGACACCGGCCGTGATGAAGCGATTTTCCACGCCGAAGGCATCCTCGCGTTCCTCGCCGAGCAAGGCTTGATCACCGGCCAATGGCCGGCGCCGCAATACGACGCGTGCGAAGGCTTGCCCTTCGAAGGCACCGAGTTGCTGTTTGCGCCCCATGCCGGGGTGATCAGTTACCTGCGTAAAGCCGGTGATCGGGTAGAAGCGGGCGATGAGATTTTTGAAGTGATTGACCCTCTGACCGACCGCGTCAGCATTGTTTGCGCGGGGACGTCCGGGGTGTTGTTTGCCGTTGAACGGCTACGTTATGCCCAAGCGGGTTTCTGGCTGGCCAAGGTGGCGGGGCGCGAAGCGCTGCGCCACGGGCGCTTGCTCAACGACTGACCACCTGTTTTTGTGAGAACCGACCGCATGTACAAACTTGAAGTCCAAGACCTGCATAAACGCTATGGCAGTCATGAAGTGCTCAAAGGCGTGTCCCTGGCCGCCGCGGCCGGTGATGTGATCAGCATCATCGGTTCCAGTGGTTCGGGCAAAAGTACCTTTTTGCGCTGCATCAACCTGCTGGAGCAACCCCACGCCGGCAAGATTCTGCTCAATAACGAAGAGCTGAAACTGGTGGCCAACAAGGACGGCGCCATGAAGGCCGCCGACCCGAAACAGCTGCAGCGCATGCGTTCGCGCCTGTCCATGGTGTTCCAGCATTTCAACCTGTGGTCGCACATGACTGCGCTTGAAAACGTGATGGAAGCGCCGGTGCACGTGCTGGGCATGTCGAAAAAAGACGCGCGTGAAAAGGCCGAGCACTACCTGGCCAAAGTTGGTGTGGGCCATCGTAAGGATGCGTTCCCCGGCCACATGTCCGGCGGCGAGCAGCAGCGCGTGGCCATCGCCCGCGCCCTGGCAATGGAGCCGGAGGTGATGCTGTTCGACGAGCCGACCTCGGCCCTCGACCCGGAGCTGGTCGGCGAAGTGCTCAAGGTGATGCAGGACCTGGCCCAGGAAGGCCGCACCATGGTGGTGGTGACCCACGAAATGGGCTTTGCCCGTGAAGTCTCGAACCAGTTGGTGTTTTTGCACAAAGGCATCGTCGAAGAACGTGGCAACCCGCGTGAAGTGCTGGTGAACCCGCAGTCCGAGCGGTTGCAGCAGTTTCTTTCCGGTAGCTTGAAATAATCAAGACTGCTTTTGTGCACTCAAATAGTGCATATTTCGCAGCCTTGAGGTCGCCTCGTTCCCTGTGGGAGCTGGCTTGCCTGCGATAGCGATATATCAGTAACCAGTGTGGCAACTGACCCACCGCCATCGCAGGCAAGCCAGCTCCCACATTGGTTCTCCATATGTTTTGAGATTTGTGTTCGTTTACCGGCTAGCATTGGCCCTTGTCTTCATTACTGTTACTCGCTTCGGATAGCCCCTAAATGACCGCCCATAAAATTGGTTTCCTAATTTGGCCCAGCACAAAAGCACTCACGCTTGCGCTGGCTGAGGAGGCTTTGCGCGTTGCTCAGCGGGTGCATCCGGACGTGGTGTACGAACTGTCGTTCTTGCAGGCCGAGCCGCGCACCGAAGGTGCCTGGCAATTACCGGGCGAACCGTGGGCCGGCAAGCTTGAAGGCTTTCAGAAGCTGTTCCTGCTGGCGGACGAACCACCTACCGTCATTGCGTCCCAACTCAGTACTGCACTCAAGCAGTTGGTGCGCGCCGGGTGCGTGATCGGCGGGTTGTCGGCCGGTGTGTATCCCTTGGCTCAGTTGGGTCTGCTCGACGGCTACCGCGCCGCCGTGCACTGGCGCTGGCAGGACGACTTCGCCGAGCGCTTCCCCAAGGTAATCGCCACCAGCCATCTGTTTGACTGGGACCGCGACCGCCTGACCGCCTGTGGCGGCATGTCGGTACTCGATCTGCTGCTGGCGGTGTTGGCCCGTGATCACGGCGCCGAACTGGCCGGTGCGGTCTCCGAAGAACTGGTGGTGGAGCGCATTCGCGAAGGCGGCGAGCGCCAGCGCATCCCACTGCAAAACCGCCTGGGTTCCAGCCATCCGAAGCTGACCCAGGCCGTGCTGCTGATGGAAGCCAATATCGAAGAGCCGCTGACCACCGACGAAATCGCCCAGCATGTGTGCGTGTCACGACGACAACTCGAGCGCATCTTCAAGCAATACCTCAACCGCGTTCCCAGCCAGTATTACCTGGAACTGCGCCTGAACAAGGCCCGCCAGATGCTGATGCAAACCAGCAAGTCGATCATCCAGATCGGCCTGTCGTGCGGCTTCTCCTCGGGGCCGCACTTCTCCAGCGCTTACCGCAACTTCTTTGGCGCCACCCCGCGTGAAGACCGTAACCAGCGGCGTAGCAGCAGCCCGTTTGAATTGTCGTCGGTGCCGTCCGAGCGTGGTTGAGTGGCTTTTATTGTTCGGTTTCTTCTTCTGATACGTCGGTTGACGACGTTGGGCTGAGTTGCGCGCGCTGCCTGACCTCCGGGATGCCAAAGTCCACTGCGGTGCGGTTGTAATACGGCACCAGCAGGGTGATCGTTTCAGGCGAGAACGTGTTGCCGCCCAGAACGAAACCATCGGCCCTGTCCGGCGCCACCTCAAGCAGGTCAGTGGGAAGTTCGGTTATCCGGTTGTTTCTCAGGTCCAGTTGATCGAGGGATGGCAGGTTGAACGTCCCGTTGGGTACCTCGGTAAGGTCGGCATTTTCGATGATCAGGGTGGATAACCCGGACATCTTGCTGACGTCGGGCGTGATTCCCAGGGGGTTACCACTGAGGTCCAGGTACTCAAGGTTTTGCAGGTCGCTCAAGGCGTCGGCGCTGGTTGCGGTCAACCGCATACGGCTATGGGACAGGATCAGTGTCTTGAGTTTGGTCAGCTTGAACACATCGGCAGGAATGTCCGGCAGGGCATAACGATGAATATGCAGGGTTTCCAGGTTGGGAAAACGCACAAGAAAGCCTTCGGGAATTGAGGTGGCTTGCTCTGCGCTCAACTCCAGTTTCGACACATGTTTAAAGTCCATATTCAGCACCGGTAAATCGCCGAGTAAAGGCAGTTTCAGCGCCATTTCATGATCGGTGGTCGGCGGCTCCTGGCTTGAATCCAGACCGGTCTCCCGTCGCCAGCTTTCCTCCAGCAAGGCCTTGAGCTGGTGGCGAAGCAGTTGCTGTTGCGCTCGTACGCCTTCGTCCATGGGCGTGTCTATGAACGGGTACCGTTCAGGTATATCCAATGCCCACTCCTGCAAGTCTGTTTGCAGTCGCTCGTAGTCGGTTTTCAAGCGCAGGAGTGCGGGCATTGAGTCATTCAGCTCACCGGGCAACCTGAAGATAAAATTATTCGCCTCGTCCTCAGTGAAGGTGGGGTAAAGCTCATGAACCAAGCGACGCTCGAATGGGTTGGCGTCTGCGCCGAAGTGTTCGCCGGTTCTCTGGCAGTAACGTTTGATCTTTTCCAGGGTGGCGCGTGAAAGGGGGTTGCCCGACAAATCAAACGCTCTAGCCCGTTCGGCGGGCAGGCTGAACAGCGCGTCGGGTAGCCTGCTCAGGTAGTTGCCGCTGAGGTCGGCGCTCGTGAGCTGAGGGCGATTGATCAGGTGTTCGGGGAATAGCGAAATATGCGTCTGGCTAAGGTTCAGCGTCTGCAACTCAGGCATTTGCCCAAGGTTGGGAGAAAGTGACAGCTGGTAGTTGCGGGAAAGGTCCAGGCTTCTCAATTGGCTCAAAGTGGCAAGCTGTGCACGGCTTTGTGTGGTCAGGTTAAGGTTGCAATTGCTCAGCGTCAGCCGATTGAGCTGGGTGCGCGCCATGACCTCGGGAGGCAGTGTGTTGAGTGCTATGTCGCTGATATCCAGCGTGCGCAGGTTGGGGAAGTGGGCCAAAAAGGCGGGTACGCCTTGGGTGGTGGGATAACCCTTCAATCTCAGGTTGCAGATGTGGTCGAAGTTGGCACTGATGGTGGGCAGTTCGCTTTGCAAGGGGGCGTCGAGGTGCAGTTGGCGGCCAAGAGAAAACTCGCTGTCCTCCGGGGTCTCGTGCCGCCAGGCACGGAGCAATTGGTGGGTCCAGATCCAGCGATTAAGTTTCTCTTCGGCAACGGTTGAGGAGAAAAGCGGTACTTCGGTGTTGAGGAAGGTTTGAGAGAGGTTGGAGCGCCAGGTCGCGAGGTCGGTTTCCAGTCGTGAAAATTCAGCCTTCAAATAATGAAGCGTCTGTAAGGGCGAGCCAGGGTGGCTTCGCATGGCGTTCAGTACATGGTCCACTTCTGCTGGGGCGAGGCGGGGATACAGTTCGTGTACTAACAGCGCCTCAAGGTTATTTGTGTTGCCAGGGGCACTCGCGTCGTAACCCTCCATGCCGCCTGGCAAGCGCATCAGCTTGGGGTCGTAAAAGGGCTTGCGCACTGGCGCAGTTGCCAGCAGCTCCCCCAGCGGCTCACGGGCCAGCGCGTACTGGCGCAAGGTCTGTTTCAGCAGTGGGCCTTGGCCAATGTGGATACCCAGCGCGTCGCGTTGCGCGTCGGGCAGTGCCTGGAGCACAGCGGTATAGAGGTCGGTTTCGCCGAATAGGGTGCCCTTGCCGTCTTCGGGAACGTAACCGCCATCAATGGCGCGCACCAAGGTGCGTTGGATCGGTGCCTGCAGCGGGCCGATGGTGTCCCGTACCGTACCGGTGCGGCTGAAGTCGCGCACTTCCAGGCGTACCTGCGGCGACCACCCCGGCAGCTTTTCCAGGGAATGCAACGCGAGTTGTTCTGTGTCGTTGCTTTCCAGGGCATCCATGTACAACCCTTCATACGCTCGACTGATCCTGACCTGATGCGCAGCCCAGCGTGCGCGCTCCACCAGGTGGGGTGGCAGACTACCTTGATCCATGGCCAACAGGTCTTGGCCGCTGGCGCCGAACAGCACCTCGTGCGCCGCACTGGTGGGCAGGCCGGGCGCACTGTCGATGATTTTTTGCAGGCGCGGGTCATCGGTGGTTTCCAGCCCTCGGTAGCGGGAGTCAAACAATGAAGCGCGCTTGGCCTGGGCTTGGCGTGCCAGCTGTTTACGCAATTTGGCCGCGCGCACGTGCAGTTGGGTGGCGGGGGTGCCGAATTCTTCCTCAAGCAGGATTTTGCGTTCTGATTCGTCCAGGGTTTCCAGCAGCGTTTTGAGAAAATCACCATTTTTCATCTGGGCTTCATGTATCTGCGCCACCGCCGAGTTTTCCTGGCCTTTATGCTCCCAGACGGTCTCACCTTTCGCGTTGAGAAAGCGCAAGGTCTTGGACTCGGGCCACAGGCCGGTCTGACTCAACAGCCAAAGCTGGGTTTGCGGGTCGGCTTTTTGATACTGCGCAGGGTCGTCACTGTTCATCTGGTCGATAAAGTCTTGCAGTTGCTGATCAATGGCGACGCGCTTGAGGGTGTCGGCCAATAGTGGAGGCGGTGGTTGGCGGTCCATATGCAGCTTGCGCAGGGCGGCATCGTCGGCGCCGCTGATGCGATGCGCCCATTCCAGGCGCGTCTCACTGAGTGTGTCAGCCGGTGGGCCGAGTCGACGCAGCAAGGTGCTGCGATCCCAGGTCAGCGGGCGATCTGTTGCTGTCAGCCAGGCGCCCTTGCCGTTGCTGATGATTTGCGGGCGGTAAGCGTGCGCGCGGGTAGGGTGGGCAAGGAAAGTGTTACCCAATTTCTTCTTGATGGAGAAGTGTTGTCCATTGAGTGTCAGGATCTGTTTATCCGCATGGGCATATAGCCCTTCGTGATTGGGGCGTGACTCGGGCGGTAGTTGAATGTCATGGGTGTAGGGCGCCAGGTCGGGCTTCCACAGGCGGGTCTTGCCGTCAGTTGTGACCGGGGTGAGCCGCTCAAAAAAGCGCCACAGTTCGTTGGGCAGTGCCTGTCGCAGCAAACCTTCGGCAATCGGTGCGCCGACTGCGAACATACCCAGTTGCACCATTTGCTCGAGGATCGACATCAGGTGCCCGAAGGCTTCACGCTTGAGGCCCTCAGCCCAATCGATGATGCCCTCGAATACGTCGTCGAGCAGTTGGTAAGCGGTGTAGCCCAGCATCAGCGCGCCCAGTGGTGGAAGGAAAGGGGTCACGATGAAGGCGGCGACTTCGAGAATGGCGTTAGCAACCTTCTGCACAATGTCCCAGCGTTGCCAGCGTGCCTTGCTGTCGGCGTCTGCGGTGGAGATGGCGGTTACCCGAGCGTCATTGAGCAGCTTGTCGAGCTTGGTCTCGTACAGGTGTTCGTAAAGATCACCGGTGATTTTCGTTGCATAGAATTGCAGGTTCGGGTTGACCACCGGTTCGTCGCGCCAGGCGGGGCGTGAGTCGCCGGGCTGCGGCGAGTGCCAGACGACTTTGGATAGCCGGCTGTTGAGGTCTGCAAAGAAGTAGCCGCGGTATTCTTGGTTGACGAAGCGGCTGAAAAACGCCTGGTAGTCGGCGTCGCGCAGCTTGTCGGCCAGGTCGCGCATGAATGCTGTGCCGTCGGGGTAATACTTGAGGGGCGCCAGTGGGTCGCCGGGAATGTACGCCACTATGGGGACTGCGCTTCGGTGCTGCTCCAGGTCGGCGGCGAACAGCACTATGCCGGTCAGCGGTGCGCCCATCAGGCTCAGGTCGTGGTTGAGCAGTACCTTGCCCTGGAGTGTCAAGCCTCTGAGGCCGTCGAGCTGCGCCTGGAGTGTGCGCAGCGTCGATTCGCTCGCGTCTTTTTTCAGGCGCGCCATGTGCACGCAGGTTTGCGCCTCGGCTTTGAGATTGGCGATCACCTTGCTGCGCAGCGATGCCTGCAGCGTGGCGTTCTGGAAGCCGAAAAAGCCTTTGAGGTAGCGTTGGTACTGCGCGCCGATGTCCAGCTCGCGGCACAGTCCGACGAATTGCGCGATGCTGATTTTTTCGGTCACAGCGGGCAGGGTGTCGAATTGCCCAGCGGCTGAGGGTTGGGTGATGAAGGTGGAGTCGGTGGTGTAAGCGGCTTTTTCGCCTTCGGCGGCGTCGAAATTGTGCAGCGCTGCATCCACCAGCGACACGGTCCAGGCCTTGACGCCTCCCAAGTCCACAGGGAACAGCGGAACCGTCACGGGGGCGTAAAGGCGCAGGTAAGTGGCGGTGACATCCAGCTCAATGCCAAAGCGGGAAGTAAGACCCTGTTGCAGCAAGGGTGCCGCGAACGCTTGGGGCGCTTGCAGCGCTGCCAGGGCGGTGTCGAGCTGGTTTTGCGTGGCCCAGCTCTCGGCCATGGCTTGCTGGAGGGGGGCTTGTTGCTGGCGGCGGGTGTCGGCCTGCCAATCGGCAAACTCAAGCCGGGTGTTTTTCAAAGTCTCGCGCCGCGCGCTTGAGGCGTTGCCCAGCCATTGCGGCAGGCGGGTGTGAGCCCCGGCGGGCACCCTGCTGGCGGTGAGTGTCAGGTGTTGGGTGAGCGTGGTTTGAGTCAGGGGAGGCACGTGGCTGATCCTTCAGTGGGTTGAGTCACCGTCATCACAGCAAGTCTGATTGGCGTACAGGGGGCAGATAGTTAATACAACCTTCGAAATCAGCAGGCGATGCCCCTGCCTCTCAAACGATGCAACGTTTAAACTGCGCCATTGCGACGCTATTTGTCGCATTGGCGTAAACCCGCCAAAAACGCGGGTTGGCGCTATAAGAAGTTGTCGCTTGGCGGCAAGGCCGCGCTGAAAACTGTCCTTACAATCCCTGCATCGCCCGCCAGTTCCAGGCAGGCGTTCCTCTTCAGGAGACTCCGATGTCCGTTGAGCAAGCCCCGGTGCAACGTGCCGATTTCGACCAGGTGATGGTGCCCAACTACGCACCTGCCGCCTTCATTCCCGTGCGTGGCGCAGGTTCGCGCGTTTGGGACCAGGCCGGTCGCGAGCTGATCGACTTTGCCGGCGGCATCGCGGTTAACGTATTGGGCCATGCCCACCCGGCGCTGGTCGGTGCACTGACCGAACAGGCCAACAAGCTGTGGCACGTCTCCAACGTGTTCACCAATGAGCCGGCTCTGCGCCTGGCCCATAAGCTGATCGACGCCACCTTTGCCGAGCGCGTGTTCTTCTGCAACTCCGGCGCCGAGGCCAACGAGGCCGCATTCAAGCTGGCCCGTCGCGTTGCGTTCGACCGTTTCGGCACCGAGAAGTACGAGATCATCGCCGCGTTGAACAGCTTCCACGGCCGTACTCTGTTCACCGTCAACGTCGGTGGCCAGTCCAAGTACTCCGATGGGTTCGGGCCTAAAATCACCGGCATTACCCACGTGCCTTATAACGACCTGGACGCGCTCAAAGCGGCCGTGTCGGATAAAACTTGCGCCGTGGTGCTGGAGCCGATCCAGGGCGAAGGCGGCGTATTGCCAGCCGAACTGGCTTACCTGCAAGGCGCCCGCGAACTGTGCGACGCCAATAATGCGCTGCTGGTGTTCGACGAAGTGCAAACCGGCATGGGCCGCAGCGGCCACCTGTTCGCCTACCAGCATTACGGCGTGACGCCGGACATCCTCACCAGCGCCAAGAGCCTGGGCGGTGGTTTCCCGATCGCAGCCATGCTGACCCGTGAAGACCTGGCCAAGCACCTGGTGGTCGGCACCCACGGCACTACTTACGGCGGCAACCCGCTGGCCTGTGCGGTCGCCGAGGCGGTGATCGACGTGATCAACACCCCAGAAGTACTGGCCGGTGTGAACGCCAAGCACGACCTGTTCAAGGCGCGTCTTACGCAGATCGGCAAGCAATACGGGATCTTCACCGAAGTGCGCGGCATGGGCCTGCTGATTGGTTGCGTGCTGAGCGACGCGTTCAAAGGCCGTGCCAAGGACGTGTTCAACGCGGCCGAAAAAGAAAACCTGATGATCCTGCAAGCCGGCCCGGACGTGGTGCGTTTCGCCCCAAGCCTGGTGGTGGAAGAGGCGGATATCAACGAAGGCCTGGACCGCTTCGAGCGTGCTGTGAAGACGTTGACGCAAGCTTGATGGACCGCTTGGCGCCTGGTGATCCGGGCGTCGAACAAAAATTCTAAAGGCCGGACCGGATCAAATGTGGGAGCCGCTTGTGTGGCGAGGGAGCTTGCTCCCGCTGGAGTGCGAAGCGCTCCCAAAATCTTGGGGCCGCTACGCAGCCCAGCGGGAGCAAGCTCCCTCGCCACACAAGCCCTCTCTGATTGAAAACCTGTCCGGCATTTTTCCCCCTATGAGTTTTTCGAGTTAAGGAGTGACACCATGCTGGTGATGCGCCCCGCGCAAATGGCTGATCTGGGCGAGGTACAGCGTCTGGCTGCGGATAGCCCGATTGGTGTCACCTCCTTGCCGGACGATGTGGAACGCTTGAGCGATAAAATCGCTGCCAGCGAAGCGTCTTTCGCGGCCGAGGTGAGTTTCAACGGTGAAGAAAGCTATTTCTTCGTGCTCGAAGACACTGAGACCGGCAAGCTCGCCGGCTGCTCGGCCATCGTCGCGTCGGCCGGTTACTCCGAACCGTTCTACAGCTTTCGTAACGAGACCTTCGTGCACGCTTCCCGCGAGCTGAAGATCCACAACAAGATCCACGTGCTTTCCCAGTGCCATGACCTCACTGGCAACAGCCTGCTCACCAGTTTCTACGTGCAGCCTGCGCTGGTTGGTTCGCCGTGGTCGGAACTCAATTCCCGTGGCCGCTTGCTGTTCGTGGCCAGCCACCCCGAGCGCTTTGCCGACTCGGTGGTGACCGAGATTGTCGGCTACAGCGACGAGAACGGTGATTCGCCGTTCTGGGACGCCATCGGTCGCAACTTCTTCGACCTCAATTACGCCGCCGCCGAGCGCCTGTGCGGGCTTAAAAGCCGCACCTTCCTCGCCGAGCTGATGCCGCATTACCCGATCTACGTGCCGCTGTTGCCGGATGAAGCCCAGGAAGCCATGGGCCAGGTGCACCCGCGTGCGCAAATCACCTTCGACATCCTCATGCGCGAAGGTTTTGAGACCGACCACTACATCGACATCTTCGACGGCGGCCCAACGTTGCACGCACGGGTTTCGGGCATTCGCTCGATCGCCCAGAGCCGCGTGGTGCCGGTAAAAATCGGCGAGATGGCCAAAGGTGTCGGCCGCCAGTACCTGGTGAGCAACGCGCAGTTGCAGGATTACCGCGCGGTGATGCTGGAACTGGACTACGCGCCCGGCAAGCCGGTGACCCTGGACCTGGAAGCGGCTGAAGCCCTGGGCGTTGGCGAAGGCGCAAGTGTGCGTCTGGTAGCGGTTTAAAAAGAGAGTTTCGCGGGTGGCTGCAAAGCGGCCCGTCTGAGGAGATAGCATGATCGTTCGTCCCGTACGCAGCAGCGATTTACCGGCCCTGATTGATCTGGCGCGCAGCACCGGCACCGGCCTCACCACCTTGCCGGCCAACGAGGAGCGCCTGACTCATCGAGTTGGCTGGGCGGAAAAAACCTTTCGCGGTGAAGCCGGGCGGGGTGATGCCGACTACCTGTTCGTGCTGGAAAACGACGAAGGCCGTGTGGTGGGCATTTCTGCCATTGCCGGTGCCGTCGGCCTGCGTGAGCCTTGGTACAACTTCCGGGTCGGCCTCACGGTCAGCGCTTCCCAGGAGCTGAACATTTACCGCGAGATTCCGACGCTGTTCCTGGCTAACGACCTTACCGGCAATTCCGAGTTGTGCTCGTTGTTCCTGCACGCCGATTACCGCACCGGCCTCAACGGCCGCATGCTGGCCAAGGCGCGCCTGCTGTTTATCGCCGAGTTCCCGCAACTGTTCGGCAACAAGATCATTGCCGAGATGCGTGGCGTGTCCAACGACGCCGGGCGCTCACCGTTCTGGGAAAGCCTGGGCCGGCACTTCTTCAAGATGGAGTTCAGCCAGGCCGATTACCTCACCGGCGTGGGCAACAAGGCGTTTATCGCCGAGCTGATGCCGAAGTTTCCGCTGTACAGCTGCTTCTTGTCTGAAGACGCGCGTAATGTGATCGGCAAGGTCCACCCGGACACCGAGCCTGCATTGAGCATGCTCAAGAGTGAGGGCTTCAGCTACCAGGGTTATGTCGATATCTTCGACGCCGGCCCGGCGGTGGAATGTGAAACCAGCAAAATCCGTGCGGTGCGCGACAGCCAGTCGCTGGTGTTGGCCATCGGCACGCCGGGGGACGACGCTACGCCGTTCCTGATCCATAACCGCAAGCGCGAGGAGTGCCGCATTACTGCCGCTCCGGCCCGGCTGGCGGCAGGCACGTTGGTGGTCGATCCGCAAACCGCCAAACGCCTGCAACTGGTGGTGGGTGATCAAGTGCGCGCTGTTGCGTTGTCTGCTGCTCGGGAGTCGAAATAATGAATTCGCTGTATATCGCAGGTAGCTGGCTGGCCGGCCAGGGTGAGCTGTTTGAGTCGCGCAACCCGGTGACCCAGCAGGTGCTGTGGACTGGTAATGGCGCCACTGCCGAGCAGGTCGAGTCGGCCGTGCAGGCGGCGCGTCAGGCATTTCCAGGCTGGGCTCGCCGCCCGCTGGAAGAACGCATCAGCGTGCTGGAAACCTTTGCCGCCGCGCTGAAAACGCGCGCCGATGAAATCGCTCGCTGCATCGGCGAGGAAACCGGCAAGCCGCTGTGGGAATCGGCCACCGAAGTCACCAGCATGGCCAACAAGATTGCCATCTCGGTGCAAAGCTACCGCGAACGTACCGGCGAAAAGAGCGGCCCGTTGGGCGACGCCACGGCCGTATTGCGCCACAAGCCCCACGGTGTGGTGGCGGTGTTCGGCCCGTACAACTTCCCGGGCCATTTGCCGAACGGGCATATCGTCCCGGCATTGCTGGCGGGTAACACGGTGTTGTTCAAACCGAGCGAACTGACCCCCAAAGTCGCCGAGCTGACCGTGCAATGCTGGGTTGAAGCCGGTTTGCCGGCGGGCGTGTTGAACCTGCTGCAAGGTGCGCGGGAAACCGGTATCGCCCTGGCGGCCAACCCTGGCATTGACGGGTTGTTCTTCACTGGCTCCAGCCGCACCGGCAACCATCTGCACCAGCAGTTCTCCGGGCGCCCGGACAAGATCCTGGCCCTGGAAATGGGTGGCAACAACCCATTGGTGGTCGATGAAGTGGCCGATGTGGATGCGGCGGTCTACACCATTATTCAGTCGGCATTCATTTCGGCTGGCCAGCGCTGCACGTGCGCCCGGCGTTTGCTGGTGCCCGAAGGCGCCTGGGGCGATGCCTTGCTGGCGCGTCTGGTGGCGGTCAGTGCGACGATTGAAGTCGGTGCATTCGACCAGCAGCCGGCACCGTTCATGGGGTCGGTGATTTCCCTCGGCGCGGCCAAAGCCTTGATGGATGCCCAGGAGTGGATGCTGGCCAATGGCGCGGTGGCGCTGTTGGAAATGACTCAGCCGCAGGCTCAGGCCGCCTTGCTGACCCCAGGCATCATTGATGTAACCGGCGTGACCGAGCGTGAGGATGAAGAGCTGTTCGGCCCATTGCTGCAAGTGATCCGCTACGCTGATTTTGCCGGGGCGATTGCCGAGGCCAACAACACTCAATATGGCTTGGCTGCGGGTCTGTTGTCGGACTCCGAAGCGCGCTACCAGCAGTTCTGGCTGGAAAGCCGCGCCGGTATCGTCAACTGGAACAAACAGCTGACCGGCGCTGCCAGTACCGCACCGTTCGGTGGTGTGGGTGCTTCGGGCAACCATCGCGCCAGTGCGTATTACGCGGCGGATTATTGCGCGTACCCGGTGGCGTCGCTGGAGACCCCGAGTTTGGTATTGCCAGCGACACTGACGCCAGGGGTAACGCTGATCTAAATGTGGGAGCTGGCTTGCCTGCGATGCAGGCGCCTCGGTTTTTCAGTAAAACCGAGGTGATGCCATCGCAGGCAAGCCAGCTCCCACACAAGGTCAGTGGTGTGTTCAAGTAACTTGATGCCTATAAAAACAGATGTTCGTGGAGCCTCGCCGATGAAATCCTGTGAAGTCAATTTTGACGGTCTAGTGGGGCCGACCCATAACTACGGCGGTTTGTCCTATGGCAACGTCGCGTCCCAGAGCAACAGCCAGCAGTCTTCGAACCCCAAGGTTGCGGCGTTGCAGGGCCTGCAGAAAATGAAAGCCCTGATGGACATGGGCTTTGTGCAAGGCGTGCTGGCGCCGCAAGAGCGCCCGGATGTGGCCGCCTTGCGCAGCCTCGGTTTCAGCGGCACTGACGCCCAAGTGATCCAGCAGGCCGCCAAGCAGGCGATGCCATTGCTGGTGGCCAGCTGCTCGGCGTCGAGCATGTGGGTGGCCAACGCCGCCACAGTCAGCCCGAGTGCCGATACGGCGGATGGCCGCGTGCACTTCACCGCCGCCAACCTCAACTGCAAATACCACCGCAGCATCGAGCACCCGACCACCAGCCGTGTGCTGGGGGCGATGTTTGCCGACCAGAAGCACTTTGCCCACCACGCCGCGTTGCCGGCGGTGGCGCAGTTCGGCGATGAGGGCGCGGCCAACCACACGCGTTTTTGCCGTGACTATGGCGAGGCCGGGGTTGAGTTTTTCGTGTTCGGGCGCAGTGCGTTCGACACCCGTTACCCGGCGCCGCAAAAATACCCGGCGCGCCAGACCCTTGAAGCTTCCCAGGCGGTTGCGCGCCTGCACGGCTTGAAAGATGACGGCGTGGTGTACGGCCAGCAGAACCCGGCGGTAATCGATGCCGGTGTGTTCCACAATGACGTGATCGCGGTGGGCAACGGCGAGGTGTTGTTTTACCACGAGGACGCGTTCCTCAATACCGAGCAGATGCTCGCCGAACTGCAAGGCAAGTTGGGCAAGCTGGGTGGCAACTTCCAGTCGGTGTGTGTGCCACGCGCCGAGGTCAGCGTCGAGGACGCGGTGCGTTCCTACCTGTTCAACAGCCAGTTGCTGACCCGCGCCGACGGCTCGATGCTGCTGATCGTGCCGGAAGAATGCCGCGCCAACGAGCGCGTCTGGCAGTACCTGCAAGGCCTGACGGCCTCCGGTGGGCTGATCCGCGAAGTCAAGGTCTTCGACCTCAAGCAAAGCATGCAGAACGGCGGTGGCCCGGCGTGCCTGCGCTTGCGCGTGGCCTTGAATGAATCGGAACTGGCGGCGGTGAACCCAGGCGTTATCATGACCGCGCCGTTGTACGAAACGCTGACCCAATGGGTCGACAAGCACTACCGCGACAGCCTGCGTGAAAGCGACCTGGCTGACCCGCAATTGCTGCTTGAGTGCCGGACGGCACTGGATGAACTGACGCAAATCCTTAAACTGGGCTCGGTTTATCCTTTCCAGATCAATTAAATCTGCCTCTTTTTACACCCTATGCTGAGAACAATTTATGACCACCGACACCCTCAAACTGATCCTTGAAGACACCGACGGCACCCAGTTGGAAACCTCCTGCACCCGCGTCGCCGTGGTGTGGCAGGGCAAGGAAATCTGGATCCAGCACGATGGCCGTGGCCAACTGCTGATCGGCGTGGACGTGGAAGAAGGTGACGCTGAATACGCCAACCTGCTGATGCGCCCACTGGCCACCAACCTGATGAGCCTGCAATTGGAAATGGAACCGGCCGACGTTGAAGGCGATGACGACGATCACGTTCACGGTCCTGGCTGCAACCACTAAGGAAGCTGCTTATGCTCGCCCTCGGCAAACTGCTTGAACTGACCCTCGCCGGTCGCGAACCGGCGCAAAAAATTCAACTGACTGTCGACGGCGTGCAGATGCGCTGGCTCAGCGAAGGCGCGCTTGAAGTGCGCCCTCCGCAGGCCTTGGACAACGGCGGCGACCTGCTGTTGTCGTCCGGCATCCATGGCAACGAAACCGCGCCGATCGAATTGCTCGACCGCCTGTTGCATGGCATTGCCCGTGGGGAGATCAAACCCCGCAATCGTATTCTGTTCCTGTTCGGCAACCCCGAGGCCATGCGCCGCGGCGAGCGTTACCTTGAGCTGGACGTCAACCGGCTGTTCAACGGCCGTCACGAACAAAACATCGGCCCGGAGGCCATGCGCGCCGCCGAGCTTGAGCAACTGGCTCGCAGCTTCTTCAGCCTGCCGGGCCGTTCGCGCCTGCATTACGACCTGCACACGGCCATTCGCGGCTCGAAGATCGAGCAGTTCGCGCTGTACCCGTTCAAGGACGGGCGCCAACATTCGCGCCACGAGCTGGCGCGCCTGAACGCTGCCGGTATGCAGGCGGTGTTGTTGCAGAACAAAACCTCGATCACGTTCACCGCGTTCACCTACGAGCAACTCGACGCCGAAGCCTTCACCCTGGAATTGGGCAAGGCCCGACCGTTCGGGCAGAACCAGGGCGTGGATGTGTCACGCCTGGAGACACGGTTGAAGCAGATCATCGAAGGTGATGAGCCCGAAACCGAGAGCCTCGATGGCCTGCAACTGTTTGCCGTCTCTCGCGAAGTGATCAAGCACAGTGATGCCTTCCTGCTGCACCTGCCGGCGGATGTAGAAAACTTTTCGCCATTGGCCAAGGGCTACCTGTTGGCCGAAGACGTGGCCAAGACCCGCTGGGTGATCGAGGAGGAGGGCGCGCGCATCATCTTCCCGAACCCGAAGGTCAAGAATGGTTTGCGGGCGGGGATATTGATCGTGCCGACCACGGATGCTGGCCTGATATAGGTCCCAAGACAGCCGCGGTCAAATGTGGGAGCTGGCTTGCCTGCGATGGCGGAGGCACAGGCAACAGTGATGTTGACTGACCTGCCGCTATCGCAGGCAAGCCAGCTCCCACACAAGCAAGCGCCCACAAAAAACCCGGCTCTGAGGCCGGGTTTTGTGTTGTTGCTTAAACGGCTACAGCACGCGGCTCGCTGCGACGGATCGCACGCACCTTGTGCAGCGTGTCGGCGCACGTGCGCGCGGCTTCCTGGCCCTTGTGCACGAAGTGCTCGTAGAAGAAGGTGTGGTGCTCGCTGCCCGCGTGGAAGTGGTGCGGGGTCAGGGACACGGAGAATACCGGCACTTCGGTTTCCAGCTGAACCTGCATCAGGCCGCTGACCACCGATTGGGCGACGAATTCGTGGCGGTAGATGCCACCGTCCACCACCAATGCCGCGGCAACGATACCGGCGTAACGGCCGGTCTTGGCCAGCAGCTTGGCGTGCAGGGGCATTTCGAAGGCGCCGCCGACTTCGAAGAAATCGATGTCCGATTCCTGGTAGCCCTGGGCGATCATTTCGGCGAGGAAGCCTTTGCGCGATTGGTCGACAATATCCTTGTGCCAGCAGGCCTGGATAAACGCGACGCGCTCGCCGTGGTGGTTTTTGCTTTTGCTGTCGATTGCGGTGGGTTGCATGTTCTGACTCCTGTTTAAGAAAAAAACAGGGCGTTATGAATCGAATGGGATTTCAAGGGTACGAACAGCGGCATCATGCAGGCATGAGTTCATCGCGCGGCCCTTGGGTGCCAATCCCGTTCTCTCTTCATCCGGACTATGACCGTCGGCCCCGGGATCACACCGGGTCTGCTGACCTTGTCGCCGTCCTGCGTGAGCAGTTCAAGGCGCCAAGCGCTCGCGGGCTATGCACATTGCGTGCAATTACCGCCGGTGGGGAATTACACCCCGCCCTGAGAACGTTGCCGCCAGAACCCTGGCGGCGGAGAGTTTTTAACATGCTTTTTCAGAAACTGCACGATCGCCGTATCGATAACCTATATCGGTTTGTTTGGTTGGTATTCGATTGAATGCACGTGGGGCTTGATATTGCGTGGCTTTGCCCGCAGTAATCGTCAATACGACAACCCTATTCAGAGGCCCCCGGATGACCGTCATAGACCTGCGCAGCGACACCGTGACCCAACCCACCGCCGGCATGCTCGACGCGATGGCCACTGCCGTCAGCGGTGATGACGTCTACGGCGAAGACCCGAGCGTCAACCATCTGGAAGCCGAACTGGCCAAGCGCCTGGGCTTCGCTGCCGCGCTGTTCGTGCCCACCGGCACCATGAGCAACCTGCTTGCCTTGATGGCCCACTGTGAGCGTGGCGAGGAATACATCGTCGGCCAGCAGGCCCACACCTACAAATACGAAGGCGGTGGCGCGGCGGTGCTTGGCTCGATCCAGCCGCAGCCGTTGGAGGTGCAAGCCGACGGTTCGCTGGACCTGGACCACGTACTGGCGGCGATCAAGCCCGATGATTTCCACTTCGCCCGCACCCGCCTGTTGGCGTTGGAAAACACCATGCAGGGCAAAGTGCTGCCGCTGGCGTACCTGGCGAAAGCGCGGGCGTTTACCCGTGAACATGGCCTGGCCTTGCACTTGGACGGCGCGCGACTCTACAACGCGGCGGTGAAGCTCGGTGTGGATGCGCGGGAGATTGCCCAGCATTTCGACTCGGTGTCGGTGTGCCTGTCCAAAGGCCTCGGCGCGCCGATCGGCTCGGTGCTGTGCGGCTCCACCGCGCTGATCGCCAAGGCGCGGCGCCTGCGCAAGATGGTCGGTGGCGGCATGCGCCAGGCCGGCTCGCTGGCGGCGGCGGGCTTGTATGCCCTGGATCATCAGGTCCAGCGCTTGGCGGATGACCACGCCAACGCCCAATGGCTGGGCGATGCACTGCGCGAAGCAGGCTTTGAAGTGGAGCCGGTGCAAACCAACATGGTGTACGTGCAGATTGGCGATCAGGCCCAGGCGCTGAAGGCCTTTGCCGCCGAACGCGGGATCAAGTTGAGCGCCGCGCCGCGTCTGCGCATGGTCACTCACCTGGATGTCAGCCGAGTGCAGATGGAGCAGGTGGTGCAGACATTTGTCGAGTTTTCCCGAAAATGATCGTGCAGACCGTCTAATTGACTGTTTCTATCGCATAAACACGCTGTACCACCGGCAAAGGGCCGATATAATGCGGCCCTTTGCCGTCGCTCCGTCTGATGATGTTGCGCACTGGCCTTTGGCCGCAGACTCCGTGGAAGAACCTAATGAAAAGCGCAGAAATCCGTGAAGCCTTCCTTCGCTTCTTCGAAGAGCAAGGCCACACCCGTGTAGCCTCCAGCTCCTTGATCCCAGGCAATGACCCAACCCTGCTGTTCACCAACGCGGGGATGAACCAGTTCAAGGACTGCTTCCTGGGCCAGGAAAAGCGCGCTTACACCCGCGCCACCAGCAGCCAGAAGTGCGTACGCGCCGGCGGCAAGAACAGCGACCTGGAAAACGTTGGCTATACCGCTCGCCACCACACCTTCTTCGAGATGCTGGGTAACTTCAGCTTCGGCGACTATTTCAAGAAAGATGCGATTACCTTCGCCTGGACCTTCCTGACCGGCGTGTTGAAGCTGCCCAAGGAAAAGCTCTGGGTCACGGTCTACGCGACCGACGACGAAGCCTATGACATCTGGACCCAGCAAATCGGTGTGCCCGTCGAGCGCATGATTCGCATCGGCGACAACAAGGGCGCGCCTTACGCTTCCGACAACTTCTGGACCATGGGCGATACCGGCCCGTGCGGCCCGTGCACCGAGATTTTCTATGATCACGGCGCCGACATCTGGGGCGGCCCACCGGGCTCGCCGGAAGAAGACGGCGACCGTTACATCGAGATCTGGAACAACGTTTTCATGCAGTTCAACCGCACCGCCGATGGCGTGTTGCATCCGCTGCCGGCGCCGTCGGTGGACACCGGCATGGGCCTGGAGCGGATCAGTGCGGTGATGCAGCACGTGCATTCCAACTACGAAATCGACCTGTTCACCAACCTGCTGAGCGCGTCGGCGGCCGCCATTGGCTGCGCCAATGACAACCAGTCTTCGCTCAAGGTGGTGTCGGACCACATCCGTTCGTGCGGTTTCCTGATCGCTGACGGTGTGCTGCCGTCCAACGAAGGCCGCGGCTATGTGCTGCGCCGCATCATTCGACGCGCTTGCCGTCACGGTAACAAGCTGGGCGCCACCGGCAGCTTCTTCTACAAGATCGTGGCCGCGCTGGTCGCCGAGATGGGCGATGCCTTCCCGGAACTCAAGCAGCAGCAGGCCAACATAGAGCGCGTGCTCAAGGCTGAAGAAGAGCAGTTCTCCAAGACCCTGGAGCACGGCCTGAAGATCCTCGAGCAGGACCTGGCTGAACTTAAAGGCACCGTGGTGCCGGGCGATGTAGTGTTCAAGTTGTATGACACCTACGGTTTTCCGATGGACCTGACCGCCGACATCGCCCGTGAGCGCGAGCTGACCATCGATGAGGCGGGTTTTGAGCGTGAGATGGAAGCCCAGCGCGTGCGTGCCCGTTCCGCCAGCTCCTTTGGCCTGGACTACAACACCCTGGTCAAGGTTGACGTGCCCACCGAGTTCACCGGTTACGCGGCGACCGTTGGCGCGGCCAAGATCGTGGCCATCTACAAAGATGGCAAGTCGGTCGACGTATTGAGCGAAGGCGACGAAGCGGTGGTGGTCCTCGACCAGACGCCGTTCTACGCCGAATCCGGTGGCCAGGTGGGTGACTGTGGTTTCCTGAGCTCGACCTCCGGGCGTTTTGAAGTGCGTGACACCACCAAGACCGGCGGCGCGTTCCTGCACCACGGTGTGCTGGTGTTGGGCAACCTGACGGTCGGTGCGCCGGTCGACACTCAAGTCGATGCCGACGTGCGGCATGCAACTGCTTTGAACCATTCTGCCACTCACTTGCTGCACGCTGCGTTGCGCCAAGTGCTGGGTGAGCATGTGCAGCAGAAGGGTTCGTTGGTCGATAGCCAGCGCCTGCGTTTCGACTTCAGCCACTTTGAAGCGATCAAGCCTGAGCAGATCAAGGCGCTGGAAGACATCGTCAACGCCGAGATTCGCAAGAATACCCCGGTTGAAACCGAAGAAACCGACATTGAAACCGCCAAGAAGAAAGGCGCCATGGCGCTGTTTGGCGAGAAGTACGGCGACGAAGTGCGCGTACTGAGCATGGGCGGCAGCTTCTCGGTGGAACTGTGTGGCGGTATCCACGCTAACCGTACGGGCGATATCGGCCTGTTGAAAATCATCAGCGAAGGCGGCGTGGCCTCTGGTGTACGGCGTATTGAAGCGGTCACCGGTGCTGCGGCCCTGGCTTACCTCAATGCGGCTGAAGAACAACTCAAGGAAGCGGCCGGCCTGGTCAAGGGCAGCCGCGACAACCTGATCGACAAGCTGTCGGCCGTGCTGGAGCGCAACCGCGCACTGGAAAAACAGCTGGAGCAGTTGCAAGCCAAGGCGGCGAGCGCAGCGGGCGACGATCTGTCGGCCTCCGCGCTGGACGTCAAGGGCGTGAAAGTACTGGCTGTGCGCCTGGACGGCCAGGACGGCAAGGCGCTGTTGGCCTTGGTCGATCAGTTGAAGAACAAGCTCGGCCGCGCAGTGATCCTGCTCGGCGGTGTCCATGAGGAAAAGGTCGTTCTGGTTGCCGGTGTAACCAAAGACCTGACTGGCCAACTCAAGGCTGGTGATTTGATGAAGCAAGCCGCTGCGGCAGTGGGCGGGAAGGGCGGTGGTCGTCCGGACATGGCGCAAGGCGGTGGTGTAGACGCAGGCTCCCTGGACGCGGCCCTGGCCCTGACCGTGCCGTTTGTCGAGGCCGGCATTTAAGGCACTGTTAATGAGCCCATGGTCTAGTCATGGGCTCGTTTGGGTGCTGGACGATTTGTTTATTGGGCGCCCCTTTACGGGCTGAGGCGGCTTAGAAATGGCTTTGATCGTACAGAAATTTGGAGGCACCTCGGTCGGTTCTGTCGAAAGAATCGAGCAGGTCGCCGACAAGGTTAAGAAATTCCGCGACGCCGGCGATGACCTGGTGGTGGTGCTGTCGGCCATGAGCGGCGAAACCAATCGCCTGATCGATCTGGCCAAGGCAATCAGTGGTGACCAACAGCCGCTGCCGCGTGAGCTGGATGTGATCGTGTCCACCGGCGAGCAGGTAACCATTGCCTTGCTGGCCATGGCACTGAACAAGCGTGGTGTGCCGGCAGTGTCCTACACGGGCAGCCAGGTGCGCATCCTCACCGACAGCGCGCATACCAAGGCACGCATCCTGCAGATTGACGATCAGAAAATCCGCACAGATCTGAAAGCCGGCCGCGTGGTAGTTGTAGCAGGCTTCCAGGGTGTGGACGAGCAGGGCAACATCACCACCCTCGGGCGTGGTGGTTCGGATACCACCGGCGTGGCGCTGGCAGCGGCGCTCAAGGCCGATGAATGCCAGATCTATACTGACGTGGACGGCGTGTACACCACCGACCCACGTGTGGTGTCCGTGGCCCAGCGCCTGGACAAGATCACCTTTGAAGAGATGCTGGAAATGGCCAGTCTCGGTTCCAAGGTGTTGCAGATCCGCGCGGTGGAGTTCGCCGGCAAGTACAACGTTCCGCTGCGCGTATTGCACAGCTTCAAAGAGGGTCCGGGCACCCTCATTACTATTGATGAAGAGGAATCCATGGAACAGCCGATCATTTCCGGCATCGCTTTCAACCGCGATGAAGCCAAGCTGACGATCCGTGGCGTGCCAGACACCCCGGGCGTGGCGTTCAAGATCCTCGGCCCTATCAGTGGCGCGAACATTGAAGTCGACATGATCGTGCAGAACGTTTCGCACGATAACACCACCGATTTCACCTTCACTGTGCACCGCAACGAGTACGATGCTGCCGAGCGTATCCTGCAGAACACCGCGAGCGAGATTGGCGCCCGTGAAGTGGTCGGGGATACCAAGATTGCCAAGGTGTCGATCGTGGGCGTGGGCATGCGTTCCCATGCCGGCGTTGCCAGCCGCATGTTCGAGGCGTTGGCCAAGGAAAGCATCAACATCCAGATGATCTCCACCTCGGAAATCAAAGTCTCGGTGGTGATCGAAGAGAAGTACCTGGAGCTGGCAGTGCGCGCACTGCACACCGCTTTTGAGCTGGACGCTCCGGCCCGACCGGGCGAGTGATGCGATACCAGGAAGGCGCGGTATACCGCGCCTTTCATTTTTTGTGGAGCGCATGGTCTTTTGCGTGCGCTCGACAATACTTAGGTCGTTAGGGCTATGGCCATCAGGTTGTAGGTCGAACGCCTTTTTTTTGCAGACTGTTGTTCCTGAACTGAAATGCGTGAGGTGAAAGCTATGCTGATTCTGACTCGTCGGTGCGCAGAAAGCCTGATTATCGGTGATGGCGAAATCACCGTGACCGTGCTCGGCGTCAAAGGCAATCAAGTACGTATCGGGGTTAACGCTCCGAAAGAGGTAGCTGTCCACCGCGAGGAAATCTACCTGCGGATCAAGAAAGAGAAGGACGAAGAACCAAGCCTTTAATTTTTATCGTTTTTTATGTTTGCAAACGGGGATGAACGTGGTTAATATACGCCCCGTGTTGCGGAGAGCTGGCCGAGTGGCCGAAGGCGCTCCCCTGCTAAGGGAGTACACCTCAAAAGGGTGTCGGGGGTTCGAATCCCCCGTTCTCCGCCATTATTTGCTTAGTACGTTGCAATCTGGTTTTTTCGCTAAGTTGTTGAAATTAAACGAAAAAATAGCTTTACATAGAGATTGAACGGCCTATAATGCGCGGCAACAAATGCACTCGTAGCTCAGCTGGATAGAGTACTCGGCTACGAACCGAGCGGTCACAGGTTCGAATCCTGTCGAGTGCACCATTTAAGAGTCAGTTGCAGCAATGCAGGTGACTTGGCTTCAGCCAGTTGTGATCTGGTCTAAAAACACAATCTGCACTCGTAGCTCAGCTGGATAGAGTACTCGGCTACGAACCGAGCGGTCACAGGTTCGAATCCTGTCGAGTGCACCATACAAACAAAAAGCCCGCCTAGTGCGGGCTTTTTGCCGTCTGGGGTTTGTGTAGGATTTCAACTCTTTCTCCTGTCTCATGTGTTTTCCTTTCGGGCTGTGTCGTCGCAGTTCATAGATGCAGCCAATGCTCAGCTTTGGCTCGCAAGCGCTTGTTCTTTCCAGTTTTTTAACGTTTAAAGCGCGCGCAGCGTGTATCATTGCGCCCGTCAGCCCCGCCGGGGCTTGTGGAATACCTCCATGGACTTACCCAGTAGTTGCTCAGTACCCCGTTTTACCAATCATGAATTGACTGATTGATCCTTCCGGCGTGCCCCGCTGCTG
This sequence comes from Pseudomonas sp. WS 5146, assembly GCF_012985495.1. Classification (NCBI taxonomy): domain Bacteria; kingdom Pseudomonadati; phylum Pseudomonadota; class Gammaproteobacteria; order Pseudomonadales; family Pseudomonadaceae; genus Pseudomonas; species Pseudomonas sp. WS 5146. Next base: position 614,218 of record NZ_JAAQWL010000001.1, on the reverse strand, counting down.
GGAGTGGAGTTCGCCTATGACCGAAGTAGAAGTAAAGAAAACACAAGACAGCCTGCAGGATCGCCTTGCTCAAGTCATCGAGCTGCTGCAGCGTCAGCGCGTGGTCGAAGACCTCACGCACCGCCAGGAAGGTCCGCACCACGACCGCGTCGAAAACCTGGTTCACCGGCAAAACCTCGTTGAGCTGCAACGCAAGCTCGATGACCTGCACTCCGCCGACGTCGCTTATATTCTTGAAGCCTTGCCACTCGATGATCGACTGACCCTTTGGCAGTTGGTCAAGGCTGACCGCGACGGCGACATCCTCCTTGAAGTATCCGACTCGGTCCGTGAAACCCTGATCGCCGACATGGACGATCACGAGCTCCTTGCCGCTGCCAAGGAGATGGACGCCGACGAACTGGCTGACCTGGCGCCTGAGCTGCCGCGTGATGTTGTCCATGAGTTGATGGAGGCCCTCGACAGCCAGCAGCGTGAGCGTGTGCGCTCCGCGTTGTCTTATGACGAGGATCAGGTCGGCGCATTGATGGACTTCGAGATGGTCACCATCCGCGAAGACGTCAGCCTGGAAGTGGTCTTGCGTTACCTGCGTCGGCTCAAAGAGCTGCCGGGCCATACTGACAAACTGTTCGTGGTCGACTACGAAGGCATTCTCAAGGGCGTGTTGCCGATCAAGCGCCTGCTGGTCAATGATCCGGAAAAGAAAGTAGCGGATCTGATGGCCAGCGATACGGTGAGTTTTCACCCGGATGAAGACGCCTACGAGGCTGCCCAGGCATTTGAGCGTTATGACTTGATCTCGGCGCCTGTGGTCGACAAGAACGGCAAGCTGATTGGCCGTTTGACCATCGATGAAATGGTCGACCTGATTCGTGAAGAGAGTGAAACCGAAGTCCTCAACATGGCGGGTCTGCGTGAAGAGGAAGATATTTTTGCGTCAGTCTGGCGCTCCCTGCATAACCGTTGGGCGTGGCTTGCGATCAACCTGATCACGGCGTTCATCGCTTCGCGCGTGATCGGGTTGTTCGAAGGTTCCATCGAGAAGCTTGTCGCCCTCGCGGCGCTGATGCCGATCGTGGCAGGTATTGGGGGTAACTCCGGTAACCAGACCATCACCATGATTGTGCGTGCCATGGCACTGGACCAGGTGAGTACGGCCAACTCCTCGCGCCTGTTGCGCAAAGAATTGGCTGTGGGCCTGATCAATGGCTTGGTGTGGGGCGGGGTCATCGGCGTGGTGGCTTACTTGCTGTATGGCAGTTGGTCGCTGGGCGTGGTGATGACGGCTGCCATGACCCTCAACCTGCTGTTGGCGGCGTTGATGGGCGTGTTGATCCCCATGACACTGGCACGCCTGGGGCGCGACCCGGCCATGGGTGCCAGTGTGATGATCACGGCCATGACCGACAGCGGTGGCTTCTTCATCTTCCTGGGCCTGGCGACGATCTTTCTGCTCTGATCCCCTGTGGGGGCGGGCTTGCTAGCAAATGCAAGCTCGCTCCCACACAAGCCCTCTGCGGTGCCCTCAAATTTCACGCAAAAAAAAGCCAGCATAGCGCTGGCTTCGGCTTTCAGTTGCAGATCAATTGGCTTCTGCGGCCGCCTCAACGTCGTGCGCGATAAGCGAGACGAGAGCATTTTGCTGGCGGTGGGAGAGCTGACGAAAACGCTGCAGCAGTTCGCGTTCGTGCAGTGACAGCTCAGGGCTGTCCAGGCGCATGCTCAACTCTTCGCCCAACGCACCTTCCTGAATAAGGCTCTGCTCCAGGCGCGCGATGATTTCGGAGTTCATGCTGCGGTGATGATTGCGAGCCACCTCGGCAATGCGTTCCCGCATTCCGTCTGGCAGACGTACGACGAACTTGTCAGCCGTACGGCTGGAATAAATTGCCTGTTTCAATGGGCGCATATATTTAACCGGTTAGTTCAGGGGAGCGGTTTTTGGAATTGGCCGCAAGATGAGTGTTAAGACAAGGCTCACGACCAAAGTTCAACCCGAATTGCAAAGAGGCCGCATCATGCCTCAGATTTGACATTTCCTTGGCGTCAATTCTGTGACAAATATTGAACTGACTAAAGGCTTAATGCCAGCACTCATTTGCATTTTTGCGGACTGGTTGGAAAACTTTTCAACGCGTCATTCCTCAGGGGAACTTCCCGTAAGTCCAGGCTCGCGCAGGGATTGAGGCCGCATATCCTAAAGCAAAGTGGCCTTTTGCCCTTATCTTTAAGACTAGTGGCAATTTGCCGATTTGCTAGGGTGGGGCGACATAAGGTCGAGGGAGGGAGGTGGCGCAGAGATTACCGCAAAACGGGGTCGAATTTGATTTTTCGGCCCATGAAAAGCGTCAGCACAAGCAGGCTCGTGAACACGCCGGCTGCGACCATTGCAGCAGTTTGTCCATCTTCAGAGGTGGCGCCCAGGCCCAGGAGGCCAGTGGCGACAGTCAGGCACAAAAACAGCCAGGCGGATTTGCTCATGAATGGCGTCCTTAGAAAACCCAATGTTCGGATGCCGGTGCAGTCTGGGTGCCTTGGGTCAGGCGTACCGGCGATTGCGCGTTGGGCGTCATCACCGCCAATTGCGGGCGTTGTTGCAGATGGTGCGGCACGGCCTGGCTAAGTTGCGCAGGATCATTACTGCCGGTGGATTGGAAATGAAACATCACCAGTGCAGCCAAGGCTATGGTGTTGAGGGCTAACAGAAGGGCACTGTTCATGGTCATGTTCTCCGCTAAACGCCGTGGCTGGATGGGTTTGTAGGAGAAGTATTGCAGGTCCCGTGCCAATCTATTATTTCATTAAAATCAATGACTTGAGTCTACTTTAAAGTGGCGTCGGGTTGCAATTTGCAATGATGGCATTTTGGGGTAGTGCATTTTGCACGACAGCATCCAGGCCCCGTGGCTGCGGGGCAACGCGGGCCTCGGTCGAAAAGGATCGGCCTACACTCAAAAAGCCCACGGACGACATGACAAAACCCACCTTGGCCGTTAACATGCACGCCGTCCGTCGCTGTGCCCCGTGCCCGATGGCTGTCATTTGTCCCAGTAGCTCAATTGGATAGAGCATCCCCCTCCTAAGGGGAAGGTTGGCCGTTCGAACCGGCCCTGGGACACCATCTTCAAAAGCCCTGCACAGGTTGTCCTGGCAGGGCTTTTTTGTGCGTGCCTGCAACACCGGTCGAACCTTGCCACCTATCAGGGTTCACAGCAGGTGCGCAGTGTGTTTCTCGTCGCTTTTGTACGTTGCATATGTACCTTGCATGCGGCCAGGCAGCGTCTGAACGATTAAGCAAAATATTCCCCGGAAAACGGCCCGCTGCGTCTGTCCGCTCCCGGCAACCCCGGACTATCATGCTGATAGCCCTGTCCCTCACTGCAAGGAGCCGCTCGGAACGCCGATGCGCCAGATCTGGAAATCTTTTCGAGCCCTTTATTTCGCCTCCTTGATGATGTTGATCGGGTCCGGCCTGCTCAGCACTTACCTTGCCTTGCGTCTGGCAGCCGACCACGTCGACAGCCTGTGGGTGGGGGCGCTGATGGCGGCCAACTACTTCGGCCTGGTGCTGGGCGGCAAGATCGGGCATCGCCTGATTGCCCGCGTCGGGCATATTCGCGCGTATGCCACCTGTGCCGGGATTGTCGGCGCGGCGGTGTTGGGCCACGGCCTCATCAACTGGCTGCCGGCCTGGATTGTGCTGCGGATGATCGTGGGCCTGGGGATGATGTGCCAGTACATGGTTATCGAAAGCTGGCTCAATGAGCAGGCGGACGCCAAGCAGCGTGGCGTGGTATTCAGCGGCTATATGATCGCCTCCTACCTTGGGCTGGTATTGGGTCAGTTGATTCTGGTCATGCACCCGCAGCTTGGCCTCGAATTGCTCATGCTGGTGGCGCTGTGCTTTGCCTTATGCCTGGTGCCGGTGGCCATGACCCGACGCATTCACCCGGCGCCTCTGCACCCTGCACCTATGGAGCCACGCTTCTTTATCAAGCGTGTGCCGCAGTCGCTGAGTACGGTGCTGGGCGCGGGGCTGATCGTTGGCTCGTTCTACGGCCTGGCGCCGTTGTATGCCTCGCAGCAAGGCTTGAGCACCGAGCAGGTCGGTCTGTTTATGGGTAGCTGCATCTTTGCCGGTCTGTTGGTGCAGTGGCCATTGGGTTGGTTGTCGGACCGCTATGATCGTGCCTTGCTGATTCGCTGCTTTGCCTTGTGCCTGGCGGTGGCGGCGTTGCCATTGGCCGTGATGACCCAAGTGCCGCTGGAAGTGCTGTTCGTGGCTGGCTTCCTGTGTTCCCTGGTGCAGTTCTGCCTGTATCCGTTGGCTGTGGCGTTCTCCAATGACCATGTGGAAGGTGATCGCCGCGTGTCGCTGACGGCCATGTTGCTGGTGACCTACGGCATCGGCGCGAGTGTCGGGCCGCTGTTGGCGGGTGTGGTGATGAAGCTGTTCGGCAGCCACATGCTGTACGCCTTTTTCAGCCTGTGTGCATTGGTCCTGGTGTGGCGGATCCGGCCGAAGGCGGTGACTAACCTGCATCAGGTGGACGATGCGCCGCTGCATCACGTGGCGATGCCCGACAGCATGTCCAGCTCGCCGCTGGTGGCCTGCCTTGACCCGCGGGTGGATGAAGCGGTGGTGCAGGAGCAAATGCAGAGCGTGGTGCCCGACCCGGAACCTGAAATCGAAACTGACCCGCAACAACCCGCGGATGAACCGGCTTTTGAAGGGCCGCCGGAGCCTCTGGGGCCGGACGAGCATCCCCACGACTTGAGCAGGGCACGCCCCTGAAAGCAAAAACGGGCAGATCCCATCAGGATCTGCCCGTTTTTATTCATACGGCCTTTAAGGCTTAAAGGTCGTCGTCTTTGTCAAAGCGCCGCGCTTCACGCTGCAACTGATACACAAAACGTTCAACCTGGCGCTGAACCAAGCCGCTCATGTTATGGAAGCGCACGCCGGCGAAGGTGGTGTTGATCTTGTCTTCGACGTGCAGGTAACGCAGCTCCACCGAGGTGGTCATGCTGCCAAAGGGCAGGGCGGCGATAAAGCGGTCATAGACCTGGCCCAGCTGCAGGCGATCGGAAATGTCGCCTTCAAAACGCAGCTTGCAGCCGGTGGCGGAGATGTCCAGCAGTTTGCCGCTGATCGGTGCCTTGAGCTTTTCGCCACCCAGCTCGATGCTTACCAGTTGGGCCAGCTTCAACGCTGCCCGAAAGGCATTGCGACGCTGATGGTAGACCACCTCGTCGGGCATGCTGCCGGTGTAGATGCGGTGGCCGCCTTTTTCACTGATGGTCAGTGTGCCGTTGCTTTCCCAGGCGACACGCACACCGTCATGGAAACCTTCAATGCGGAACGGTTCGCCGTTCTCAAGGTAGCGTTCACCGTCGCGGGGGATCATTTCGTCCAAGGCGAGCGTTTTGCTGTCCCGATCTATATCCACCAGATAGCTTTGGAACCGCTGGCTGCGTTCATGGAAAGTGATGATCAGCGGGTCATGGCTTTCTTGCAGCATTCGCAACGTGCTGGCGATTTCCAGAGGCGTGGTGAGCACCTTGGGTGGCTGCGGAGCATCTTCCGCATTAAGGGCGTTGAACACGGTTCTTCCATCTCCAGGCAAAATACGACTACACGCAAGAACCGGCATTTTGCCAGCATGTAGCGCGCCTTGGATAGGGCGCGCTGTAAACCGGTGTCAGGCTTGGCTGCGGGTGCTTGGCTTGACCAGGCGCGAGGTCGACCCTTGGGCGTTGTACAGCGCCGGAGGCTCTCCGCCGTGGAGTATGCGCAACTGGTTGGCGGTCGTAGCCTGCTGCAGCTGGATCGACTGGCCGTTGAGCAGGTTGGCTTCCTGGCACTGGGCCAGCAATTGATTGAGTGCGGTGCTCTGCGCCAGCAACTGATCGCCTACCGAGGAGTGGCTGGCCAGTTGTGCCAGGCCATCATGATCAGCCGGCAGGCCCAGGCTGATGAGAATTTCGCTGCGCTTCTTGCCATGCTGCTCCAGCAGCACGATCAGCGACTGTTTGCGCGCCAGGATTTCCTCCAGCAAGCGCATGTCCCGGCCATAGAGGGCCAGGGATTCTTCTTTGAGCAGCTCGAGCAGAAGTTGCGTCGGCGCCAGATCATCAATGATCAGTTCAAGCAAATGTTCGTCGTGGTGCATGGCTGGCCTTGGGTTTTAAGCGTCCACAAGCCCTGCGCAGGCCTTTGCCTAGCGCTCGGCTTCGAAGTTAAGCAGCTTGCTGGCTACACGGTTGCTGTCGACCTTATAGCTGCCATCAGCGATTGCCTGTTTCAATTCGGCCACGCGGGCTTTATTGACAACCGGTTGATCGCGCAGCGAGTCAGTGACCTTCTGCAACTGTTGAGCCTCATTGCTCAGGTGTACCGATTCCCCGCTCTGGCTGGCGCTGGCCTGTTCTGCCTTGGCGGCAGGTGCTGGCTGGGACTTGGCTTCTACGCCGTCCTTTGCCCCGCTGGTGCGCGTATTGCCCGGCAAAGCCTGGGTGTTATTTAAACGACTGAAATCAATGACCATGTTAAAAAAACCTCTGGGTATTTGGACGCTTGCCATGTTTTCGGCCATACCCGGACAAACTTTAGGCCCGATTGACAATAAACCTGTACAGGTCGACATCCCACGCACAGTGTAGGAAAACCTGGGGTTTCACACCAGTGATCTCACAGCGGTGATCTTCTATAGCGCCACCTCAACCTGGCCCGGCGCGGTCACCTGCGCCTTGATCACACGGTTGGAATTGAGGTTCTTGACCCGGATCTGCTCGCTCATCCCGCCGTTGGACAGCGCCTCCCCCGGCATTTTTACCATCAGCCCGCCGCTGCTGGCGGAAATCACCACCTGGTCGCCCTTGCGAATCACCTCAGCCTGTTCCAGATGCACCAGCGTAATGACCTGGTCGGTGACCATTGGTCGGGTCAGTTTCTGCCCGATCGCTTGGTCCACAGCGGTGAGGTAGCCCTGATTGATCAGGCTGATGTCGCGTTCACGCAGGGCCACGTCTTCAAAACCAATGATGCCGGTGCGTTTGAGCGGGCGTGTGACCACAACCACATCGCGGAACAGTTTGACCTGCGCCGGCACAAACACGGTCCAGGGTGAGGCGCCCTCGCAGCGCACTTTTACCGTCACGCGGCCGATGGGCTGGGCCGGGCTTTCGAGGCTGGCCGTCAATTCCTTGTCGCACATAGGCATGCGCAGGCGCGGGTCCAGTTGGTTGACCTGGATTTCGTAACGCCCCGGCGTTTGGGTGGTCGCCAGATAATCTTCTACAGTGAACTCAAGAAAGCCTTGGGTGACGCCGATAAGGAGATCAGGCAAGGTGACATTATCTGCGCGAGCCGTGGTGCCCGAGCCCAAGGCAAGCAAAGCTATCGTTGCGCAGAGCAATCTGCGATACCGTGGGATGCGTCGGAAAACTGTCGTTTTAAGGTTCATAGACCAATAAATAGCAAAGCCCGTGCCGTTTAGTGTTGGGTGAGCGTCGTTGCCCTTGTAGGTATAGCCAAAGGTTTTAGCGTAGGAGTCAAGGCATGGCAGGAGTAATGGACTCAGTAAACCAGCGCACACAGCTGGTAGGGCAGAATCGCCTGGAACTGTTGCTTTTCCGCCTGGACGGCAAGCAGCTGTACGGCATCAATGTGTTTAAAGTGCGGGAAGTGCTGCAGTGCCCCAAGCTGACCATATTGCCTAAATCCAGCCCGGTGGTCTGCGGCGTAGCGAATATCCGAGGCGCGACCATCCCGATTCTCGACCTGGCCATGGCCACCGGTTCCTCGGGGTTGCAGGACCGCGAAAGCCCCTTTGTGATCATCACCGAATACAACACCAAGACCCAGGGTTTCCTGGTGCGCTCGGTGGAGCGCATCGTCAATATGAACTGGGAGGAGATCCATCCGCCGCCCAAGGGCACCGGGCGCGATCACTACCTCACGGCGGTGACGCGGGTCGACAACCAGTTGGTCGAAATCATCGACGTGGAAAAGATCCTCGCCGAAGTCGCACCCACCTCGGAAACCATTTCGGTTGGCGTGGTAGACGCCGAAACCGCACACAAGGCGGTGTCGCTGCGTGTGCTGACGGTGGATGACTCCTCGGTGGCGCGCAAGCAAGTCAGCCGCTGCCTGCAAACGGTCGGCGTGGAAGTGGTGGCCTTGAACGATGGTCGCCAAGCCCTGGATTACCTGCGCAAACTGGTGGACGAAGGCAAGAAGCCGGAAGAAGAGTTCCTGATGATGATCTCCGACATTGAAATGCCGGAAATGGACGGCTATACCCTCACGGCCGAGATACGTAACGATCCACGCATGCAAAAATTGCATATCATCCTGCATACTTCCTTGTCGGGCGTATTCAATCAGGCGATGGTCAAGAAGGTCGGTGCTGATGACTTCCTGGCCAAATTCCGCCCTGATGACCTGGCATCCCGGGTAGTCGACCGGATCAAGGCAGCAGATCACGGCTAGGGGGATTTCCTCCTGGCGGTCACACGATTTAAGAGGCGGTATCATTGTCTACGGGTAATTTGGATTTCGAACAGTTCCGGGTCTTCCTGGAAAAAGCCTGTGGCATATTGCTCGGTGAAAACAAGCAGTACCTGGTATCCAGCCGTCTCAACAAACTGATGGAACAGCAGGGCATTAAATCCCTGGGTGAGTTGGTCCAGCGCATCCAGGGCCAGCCGCGCAGCGGGCTCAAGGAAATGGTGGTGGATGCCATGACCACCAACGAAACCTTGTGGTTTCGTGATACTTACCCCTTTGAAGTGCTCAAGAACAAAGTGCTGCCGGAGGCCATCAAGGCCAGTCCGGGCCAGCGCTTGCGTATTTGGTCGGCCGCCTGTTCGTCGGGGCAGGAGCCGTACTCGATCTCGATGTCCATCGATGAGTTCGAGCGCACGAACATGGGCCAATTGAAGGCCGGCGCGCAAATTGTCGCCACCGATTTGTCCGGCACCATGCTCACCAACTGCAAGACCGGCGAGTACGACAGCCTGGCCCTGGGCCGCGGTTTGTCCCAGGAACGCTTGCAACGTTTCTTCGACCCCAAAGGGGCAGGACGCTGGGCGGTCAAGGCGCCGATCAAGAGCCGGGTGGAATTTCGCTCGTTCAACCTGCTCGACAGCTATGCCAGCCTGGGCAAGTTCGACATGGTGTTCTGCCGCAATGTGTTGATCTACTTCTCGGCAGAGGTGAAGAAAGACATCCTGTTGCGCATTCACGGTACGCTCAAGCGTGGTGGTTATTTGTTCCTGGGTGCATCCGAAGCGCTCAACGGCTTGCCGGATCATTACCAGATGGTGCAGTGCAGCCCCGGGATCATTTATCAGGCCAAATAAAGGTGGCTTGAGCATAAAAAAAACGGGAAGCCCCGCAAAGGCTTCCCGTTTTTCATGCGCGCCAAGCGCCAGTTTTTTACGGGCGGTGGTCAGGGTTTGGGTGTCATTCGGATATTGCCCAAGAATAGAAGATGGTTCCTGCTGGGGATGGTCTCGTTGAAAATACCCAAATGCACGGTGCCGGTACTGCTTGCGGTAAATGTCCCGGTTCCGGTTTGTGTTGATGCGTTGGTTATGTTTTGTACGTTGGCGCCGATTCGGCTGCCGTTAACCGTCAGGTACAGCGTCGAGCCATCTCCGGCGGCTGTACCACCCAGGACGTCAAAGCTGACATCGTAGATGCGCCCAGCGATGACCGATACGGGTTGGGTGATGATGTGAGCCTTGGTTACCTGGCTGCTGGGCAGGTCAACGACCACGCTGCCGTTGACGATGTGCAGCACCCTGCCTGCATAAACTGACTGAGGTACCCAGCCCTGGAAGGTGCCATCGGCGAAATCCCACACTGTGCCAGGAACAGGCACAACGATGCCGCCGGCATCGATGGACACGGTTGCGTTCGGCGCAAAGTACACGTCGCTGCCACGTCGAACGCGTAGTATTAAAACAACATTGGTGCCTGACTTACCGACAATGATTGAACGGTGAGTCAAAAAGTTGAGCTCGGCCTCGTCTTTCTCCACCTCAAAGCTCAGGTTGTACGTTCTGCCTCTTTCGCCGATCAAATTTGCGTTGACGAAATCACCCTGCATGACGGCAAAGGGGCAAACCAATTCAACCGCATTGCCGATCAGCAGTCTGGTCGAGAGGTTTGGAATGGGTAGCGCGTTGTCCTGCAGGACGAATCTGAGGGGGGGAATAGTCAGCATGGTGTGCCTCTGCTTTATGCATGTGGGGGGTCACCCGATGAGGCACGCAAAGACGTAGGTGCAACAACTGTCAGAAATGACAGTGCAGACGAGCGGTCAAGGTATCTGGCGCATTGGGGCAGCCTGTTGAAGGATTGCCGCCGGGTGTAAAAGCGGCAACCGCCATTGCCGCTTTACTGGCGCCACGCGGAAGCCCATTGCCGCTTTTCTGGCATTGCCGCCGGCAAACCTTGCGCAAACCCTTGTAATACGGGCCTTCGGCGAATTGGCATGGGCCTTGCTATAACCCAGATACGAAAAGCAGGTCAGCCTAAAGGTTTCCGCCATGAGCATCAGCTTCGATAAAGCGCTCGGTATCCACGAACAAGCCCTGGGCTTTCGCGCCCAACGTGCCGAAGTCCTGGCCAACAACATTGCCAACGCCGACACCCCGAACTACAAGGCTCGGGATTTGGACTTCTCCGCCGTGCTCGCCGCACAGCAGGACAAGACCAAGAACGGCACCTTTGCCTTGAACATGACCAACAGCCGTCATATCGAAGCGCAAGGCCTGGGCAATGGTGACGAGTCGCTGCTGTATCGCACGCCGATGCAGCCGTCGATCGATCAGAACACCGTCGACGCCCAGCTGGAGCAATCGGCCTACGCCGAGAACTCGGTGAACTTTCAGGCCAGCTTCACCCTGCTTAACAGCAAATTCAAAGGGCTGATGTCAGCCCTGCGCGGAGAGTAAGCCATGTCCCTCGCCAGTGTTTTCAATATTGCCGGCAGTGGCATGAGCGCGCAGACCACGCGTTTGAACACCGTCGCCAGTAACATCGCCAACGCCGAGACCGTGTCTTCGAGCATTGACCAGACCTACCGCGCCCGTCACCCGGTGTTCGCCACCATGTTCCAGGGTGGCCAGGCCGGCCAGAGCGGCAGCGGTGATTCGCTGTTCCAGAACCAGGATGCGGCGGGCCAAGGCGTGCAGGTGCTCGGCGTGGTCGAAGACCAGAGCAACCTGGAAGCCCGCTACGAGCCTAACCATCCGGCCGCGAACGAAAAGGGTTACGTGTACTACCCCAACGTCAACGTGGTCGAGGAAATGGCCGACATGATTTCCGCCAGCCGCTCGTTCCAGACCAACGCGGAAATGATGAACACCGCCAAAACCATGATGCAGAAGGTCCTGACCCTGGGTCAGTGATAAGGGGCGCCAAATAATGGCCATTGTTGATACCACTTCTACACCCAACACGGCGGTTCAGGACCTGTTCAACTCCAAGGTCAAGACTGCCACAGACAACAGCGGCCTTGATGGTGCCGCCAAGGCGGCCACGGGCAACCAGGCGCTGGGCAAGGATGCGTTCCTGCAACTGCTGGTGACCCAGCTGAAAAACCAGAATCCGCTGTCGCCTCAAGACAACGGCGCGTTCGTGGCGCAGCTGGCGCAGTTCAGCAGCCTGGAAGGCATCAACACCCTGAACGACTCGGTGAATGCGATCTCCAGCAACTTCAGCTCTTCGCAAGCGTTGCAGGCCTCGTCACTGGTCGGGCGTTCGATCATCACCCAGACCGACAAGGCCATGGTTGATACCAGCAAGAGCATGACCGGCTCGGTGGCGGTGACGGCAGCGACAGGTAACGTCTCGGTAAAAATCACCGACAAAGACGGCAACGTGGTGCGCACTATCGACATGGGCGCCCAAAGCGCCGGCAATTCAAGCTTTATATGGGATGGCAAGAACGACAAAGGTGAAGTCGCCCCCGCCGGCACTTATACCTTCGCGGCCAGCACCAAGAATGACAAAGGCGACTCGGTTGCCCTGTTGACGTCGCTGCCGGCAACGGTCACCAGCGTGACGTTGAGCAAGACCGGCGGCGAAATGCTGCTCAACCTTGCAGGCGGCATGGGCAGCGTCAAGCTGTCGCAAATTCAGACTATCGGTACATAGAGCCGGCTAAATACGGCAGAAGGAGAGAAACATGTCTTTTAACATCGGCCTTAGCGGCCTCTATGCGGCCAACAAACAACTGGACGTGACGGGCAACAACATTGCCAACGTTGCGACCACCGGTTTCAAATCGTCCCGTGCGGAGTTTTCCGACATCTACGCGGCGTCCAAACTGGGCACTGGCCAGAACAGTGTCGGCAGCGGCGTGAACCTGGCGGCGGTGTCCCAGCAATTCACCCAAGGTGACGTCAACAACACCGGCGGCTTGCTGGACATGGCGATCCAGGGCGGTGGCTTCTTCGTGCAGAAGGGCAGTGACGGTTCGCTGGAATACACCCGTAGCGGCACCTTCCGTTCGGACAAAGACGGCTACATCACCAACAACACCGGCACCTCGCGCCTGCAAGGCTACGCCGCGGACGCCGATGGCAACATCATCAAGGGCGCGCTGACCGACCTGCAATTGAACCTGTCGAACCTGCCGCCCAAGGCGTCCACCAAAGTGGACTCCACCAGTAACCTGAACTCTTCCTCGCCGGTGATCGATCAGGCGGCGCACCCGTTCGATCCAACCGAGTCCAGCTCGTTCAGCACCCAGTACAACACTACGCTGTACGACACCCAGGGTAACGCGCACCCGATGGTGCAGTACCTGGTCAAAACGGATTCCAATACCTGGAAGTCCTACACCCTGATCGACGGCCGTAACCCAGACGGTTCGGCGCCTACCGGCACAGGCTCGACGCCACCGGTGGCATCGACGTTGAGCTTTGACGGTGCCGGCAAGCTCACCGGGATTGTCACCGGGGGCACCTCCAGCACTACCTTGCAGCTGACTGGCTGGGTGCCGGGTACAGTGACCAATGGCGTGTGGACCAAAAACGGCGCGAATGCCAACCCTGGCGGTATTGCCATCAACATGGGCAACATCACCCAGTACAACTCGGCCACCTACCGTAACCCACCGGTCACCGATGGCTACGCAACCGGCCAGATCACCGGTCTGAATATCGACGGTAACGGCGTGCTGTTCGCCACCTTCAGCAACCAGCAGAGCAAGGCCATCGGTCAGCTCTCCCTGGCCAGCTTCAACAACGAACAGGGGCTGCAGCCGTCGGGTGGCACCACTTGGAAAGAGACCTTCGCCTCGGGCCAGCCGGGTTATGACGCCCCGCAATCCGGCACCTTGGGTTCGATCGTGTCCAAGTCCCTGGAAAACTCCAACGTCAACCTGACCAACGAGCTGGTGGACCTGATCAAGGCCCAGAGCAACTACCAGGCGAACGCCAAGACCATCTCCACCCAGAGCACCATCATGCAGACCATTATTCAGATGACCTGATGCGGTTGGCCTGACACTGCTGTGAATGAAAGCCCCTCTAGCGAGGGGCTTTTTTTTGCCTGCTATTTGGATCAGCAACCATTCCCACCCTTTGCTCAGTTGCGAGCTGACAGGCCTTTGTGGAACCGACCTCGCCGTTCTTTCCACTTATCGGACTTAAAGGTGCTGGATCTTAGGGGGCGGGGTATGTGGAATTTGTCGGTGTCTGGCCCTGGGGCTGGAAGTGTGCGTTATGACGTCAGTGGCGCGGGGCAAAACCTGTGGGGCGCTAACCCTACAGAGGAAAAAAAGGATGACATAGAGGCCGATAAAAAAACCGTCGCCCAAATGCTCAAACAGCTGGATGACGCCGAAAAGGGCAACAAAAACCAAACCGCCCAGGACTTGCGGGACAAGCTCAATGAAAAGCGCAAAGCGCTGGGGGAGGAGAAGTTCAAGGAGATCCTTGAGCAGTTGAAGAAGGACGCGTCCACCGATTTGCTCGCGTTGTTGAAGAGGCTGTTTCCGGATTTATTTGCGGATGAGCCGTCTCCAGCGCCAGCTCCTGGACCGTCACCAGGTGGTGGTGGTGGTGGTGGTGGTGGTGGTGGTGGTGGTGGTGGTGGTGGCAGGGTAAATCCGAAGAATTTCGGCGGTAGCGAACCCATGAGTAATCTACCGATTACCGACGGTTCCAAGCATTTCAACTACAAGCCAGATGCAAGCAACCCAGGTAAAAAGCCGGACAATATCTGGAGTGGTTTCAGCCAAGGCCCTGACGGCAATTGCGTCACCGTTTCCGCGATAAAGGGAGCGATGATGAAGTTTGGTCAAAAACCTACCGACGTCTTCAAGGATGTGAAGGAGACGGGAGGGGGTTACTACGTAAAAATGCGAGACGGTTTCGAGCTTACTTTATCTAAGGGTGAGTTAAGGCATGCAGCCGCTTACGCGCAGTTCAAGGGCGATAATCCGGGCATGATTACCGACGCAAACTTCATGTATGCCGCGAGCGCCAAGCGGGCTCAAATGGAGGGCAATGGCTACGATGACAACCCCAATGCTGCAAAACAGAGTTTCGCTCATGCGATGCAAAGTTTGAACAATGGCGAAATGGGTTGGGAAGCGCTGGACCGGCTTGGCCTGAAAGACCTCTATAGGCGGTCTTCGAGTTCCGAGCTGGCAAGTGGCAAGCTGGGTGTTGTGGATTATGGCCACCATTCAATGGCGGTGATTGGCGGGCGCATTGAATTGTGGGGTGGGCGCGGTGAAGGGCCCCAGGAAGGCAACGCCTACGCATTCGTGTAGCGCAAAAAAAACCGATAAACCCAAATGCATTCAGGTTTATCGGTTTTTTACATCCCGGGCGTTCAAGCCCGGGACTCACTCAGCTTATTGGCAAGCTTCGCAATCCGGCTCATCAATCGCGCAAGCCTTTGGCACGGGTGCCGGGCCGGCTGGAGCAGCCAGCACCGAATCATCACCGTGGTTGCCGCTGGAAACAGCGTTGAGCTTACCGGTGTTGATGGTCGACTTCTCGGTGCTGGTCGCGGCCAGGGCACGGAGGTAGTAAGTGGTTTTCAGGCCACGGTACCAGGCCATGCGGTAGGTCACGTCGAGCTTCTTGCCCGATGCACCGGCGATGTACAGGTTCAGCGACTGAGCCTGGTCAATCCACTTCTGGCGACGACTGGCGGCGTCGACGATCCACTTGGTGTCCACTTCGAAGGCGGTCGCGTAGAGCTCTTTGAGTTCTTGCGGGATGCGCTCGATCTGCTGCACCGAACCGTCGTAGTACTTCAGGTCGTTGATCATGACCGAGTCCCACAGGCCGCGGGCCTTGAGGTCACGAACCAGGTACGGGTTGATCACGGTGAATTCGCCCGACAGGTTCGATTTCACATACAGGTTCTGGTAGGTCGGTTCGATCGACTGCGACACGCCAGTGATGTTGGCGATGGTTGCGGTCGGTGCGATGGCCATGATGTTGGAGTTACGAATGCCTTTCTGCACACGGGCACGTACCGGCGCCCAGTCCAGGGTTTCGTTCAGGTCAACGTCGATGTACTTCTGGCCACGCTGCTCAATCAGGATCTGTTGCGAATCCAGCGGCAGGATGCCTTTGGACCACAGCGAGCCCTGGAACGTCTCGTAGGCGCCGCGCTCGTCGGCCAGGTCGCAGGAAGCCTGGATCGCGTAGTAGCTGACCGCTTCCATGGACTTGTCGGCGAACTCGACGGCAGCGTCCGAACCGTAAGGAATGTGCTGCAGGTACAGCGCGTCCTGGAAGCCCATGATGCCCAGGCCGACCGGACGGTGCTTGAAGTTGGAGTTCTGCGCCTGTGGCACCGAGTAGTAGTTGATGTCGATAACGTTATCGAGCATGCGAACGGCGGTGTTGACGGTGCGTTCCAGCTTGGCGGTGTCCAGCTTGCCGTTGACGATGTGGTTCGGCAGGTTGATCGAGCCCAGGTTGCAAACGGCGATCTCGTCCTTGTTGGTGTTCAAGGTGATCTCGGTGCACAGGTTCGAGCTGTGGACCACACCCACGTGCTGCTGCGGGCTGCGCAGGTTGCACGGGTCTTTGAAGGTCAGCCATGGGTGGCCGGTTTCAAACAGCATGGACAGCATTTTGCGCCACAGGTCTTTGGCCTGGATGGTCTTGAACAGCTTGATCTTGCCTGGGTACTGGGACAGGGCTTCGTAGTACTCGTAACGTTCTTCGAAGGCCTTGCCGGTCAGGTCGTGCAGGTCCGGCACTTCGGACGGCGAGAACAGGGTCCACGGGCCGTCATCGAAGACGCGCTTCATGAACAGGTCAGGGATCCAGTTGGCGGTGTTCATGTCGTGGGTACGACGACGGTCATCACCGGTGTTCTTGCGCAGCTCGATGAACTCTTCAATGTCCATGTGCCAGGTTTCCAGGTAGGCACATACAGCGCCTTTGCGCTTGCCACCCTGGTTCACGGCTACAGCGGTGTCGTTCACTACTTTGAGGAACGGTACAACGCCTTGGGACTTGCCGTTGGTGCCCTTGATGTACGAACCCAGTGCACGCACCGGCGTCCAGTCGTTACCCAGGCCGCCGGCGAATTTGGACAACATGGCGTTGTCGTGGATCGCGTGGTAGATGCCCGACAGGTCATCCGGCACGGTGGTCAGGTAGCAGCTCGACAGCTGTGGACGCAGGGTGCCGGCGTTGAACAGGGTTGGGGTCGACGACATGTAGTCGAAGGACGACAACAGGTTGTAGAACTCAATCGCGCGGTCTTCTTTTTGCTTCTCTTCAATCGCCAGGCCCATGGCCACACGCATGAAGAACACTTGCGGCAATTCGAAGCGGATACCGTCCTTGTGGATGAAGTAACGGTCGTACAGGGTTTGCAGGCCCAGGTAGGTGAACTGCTGGTCGCGCTCGTGGTTGATCGCCTTGCCGAGTTTTTCAAGGTCGAAGGTGGCCAGGATCGGGTTCAGCAATTCGAATTCGATACCCTTGGCGATGTAGGCCGGCAGGGCCTTGGCGTACAGGTCAGCCATTTCGTGGTGGGTGGCGCTGTCGGCCACGCCCAGGAAGCCCAGGCCTTCGGCACGCAGGGTGTCCATCAGCAGGCGCGCGGTCACGAACGAGTAGTTCGGCTCACGCTCAACCAGGGTACGGGCAGTCATCACCAGCGCGGTGTTGACGTCGGTCAGGGCCACGCCGTCGTACAGGTTCTTCAGGGTTTCGCGCTGGATCAGGTCACCGTCGACTTCTTCCAGGCCTTCGCAGGCCTCGGTGATGATGGTGTTCAGGCGGCCCAGGTCCAGCGGAGCAAAGCTGCCGTCGGCCAGGGTGATGCGGATCGATGGGTGAGCTTGCACGGCCGATTCTTCAGCCGGGGAGCGCACGGCACGTTCCTTGGAACGGGCGTCACGGTAGATCACGTAGTCGCGTGCCACTTTCTGCTCGCCGGCACGCATCAGGGCCAGTTCGACCTGGTCCTGGATTTCTTCGATGTGGATGGTGCCGCCCGACGGCATGCGACGTTTGAAGGTCGCGGTAACCTGTTCGGTCAGGCGGGCAACGGTGTCGTGGATGCGCGACGAGGCAGCAGCGGTGCCGCCTTCAACTGCAAGAAACGCTTTGGTGATGGCGACGGTGATTTTGTCATCGGTATAAGGAACGACAGTGCCGTTACGCTTGATCACACGCAGTTGGCCAGGTGCAGTGGCGGACAGATCCAGGTTCGAATCAGCGGCCTGCGGCACGGAGCCTTGCGGGTTCTCGCGAGTTGTGTCGGTTTGCATGGGGGGTTGTCTCCACATTCTATATTTATTTGGGCACCATCACGGTGCCCACCGTTCCGTCCTGAAGCACTTACAACAGGCCTGGGCCTGGCATAACAACTTCGGGACAGGAGGAAGGGAGCTATTCGCGCCGCTTCCATGCCGAAGTCTTCGGTTCGGGGCTTGAAAGAGCCCTTGGCCGTATTCCTGCCGGGTGACAGTTGCTCGCTGCAAGCACTGCAACACCCGTACCGTTTTCTGCCAATCGGGCTGGAAAACGGTTGCCATCCGCGTGCGCGGTTTGGGCTTTTAAAAAATGCTTTGGTTCAACCAAACAGGAGCAAGAAAGCGCTTGAGTTTCTTGTCTGATTTGTGTTTGGTTTTTTGCTTAAAACCCTACATGTAGGGTTTTTTTAGCGCCGAGGTACAAGATAATGCGTTTTGGGGGGCTTAGCAACGCACTACCTGTGGATAACGCTGTGGGTAAAATGTGTATGAAACGTGGAACACCCGTGTAGGCCGCAGTACTGCTGGATTACGCCGTTTGTCACCGAATATTCCAAGGCAAAAACCGTCTGTTGGTTTTTTGAGGGCGCGAACCCTATCACAAAAAAACGCGATCACCGAATGGATTTCCCGGCTTGTGTTTAAGGGTTGGCCCATGGCTACAATCGGCCTTCATATAGAGGCAGCAGTGTGTTTGCTGCACATGACAATAATGAGAACCGAGGTAGCGCATGGAGCAAGAAGCCTGGCAGATATTGATCGTCGAGGACGACGAGCGACTGGCCGAGTTGACCCGTGATTACCTGGAGAGCAACGGTTTGCAGGTGTCGGTGGAGAGCGACGGCGCCCAGGCGGCGGCGCGCATTGTCGCCGAACAACCGGACCTCGTGATCCTCGACCTGATGCTGCCCGGCGAAGACGGCCTGAGCATCTGCCGCAAAGTCCGCGAACGCTACGACGGCGTGATCCTGATGCTCACCGCCCGCACCGATGACATGGACCAGGTGCAGGGCCTGGACATGGGCGCCGACGACTACGTGTGCAAACCCGTGCGCCCGCGCTTGTTGCTGGCGCGTATTCAGGCATTGTTACGGCGCAGCGAGCCGGTACTACCCGCCGCCGTGGAAAGCCAGCGGCGCCTGCAATTCGGCCCGCTGGTGGTGGACAACGCCCTGCGCGAAGCCTGGCTGCATGAGGGCGGCATCGAGCTGACCAGTGCCGAGTTCGACCTGCTGTGGCTGCTGGTGGCGAATGCCGGGCGTATCCTGTCCCGCGAAGAAATCTTTATTGCCTTGCGCGGGATTGGCTACGACGGCCAGGACCGCTCCATTGATGTGCGCATCTCGCGTATTCGACCCAAGATCGGCGACGACCCGATTCACCCGCGCCTGATCAAAACCATTCGCAGCAAAGGCTACTTGTTCGTCCCCGAAGCTGCCGCCGACATGCCGCTGTGAACTCGATCTTCCTGCGCATCTACGGCGGCATGTGCGCGGCGCTGATCCTGGTGGCGTTGCTTGGCGTGCTGGCCCTGCACCTGCTCAATGAAGTGCGCAGCGGCCAGTACCGTGAGCGCCTGGCCCACGGCACCTTTGCGCTGATGGGCGACAACCTGCAACCGATGAGCGCGATCGAGCGCCAGCGCGCCCTGGCGGTGTGGGAGCGCTTGCTCGGCATTCCCCTGGAACTGCGTCCGTTGGCGGACGCGCAGTTGGACCTGACCCAGCGCAACCGCCTGCAGCGTGGCCAGGTGCTGGTGGAGCAGACCGGCCCGCATGCCGCGCGCGTGCTGCGCCTGGTCAGTGAACAGTCGCAGCTTGTGCTCACCGGTGAAGTGCAGCAGATCAGCGAGCAGCTGGCGCGTGCGACGATTTACCTGTTGGCTGACGAACTGGTGCGTTTTCCGGTGGCCGAGCAGCCGCAACGCCTGGCGGACATAAAAGAGGCCAAGGGCTTTGGCTTTGAGATGCACCTGATGACGCTGGATCAGGCGGATATGGATGATGACCAGCGCCGCCGGGTTGCGGAAGGCGACACGGTGATGGCCCTGGGCAAGGGCGGCGACTCCATCCGCGTATTCGCCGGCATGGTCGGCACGCCGTGGGTGCTGGAAATCGGCCCCTTGTATCAAATGAACCCGTACCCGCCGCAGTGGCTGATCCTGAT
This sequence comes from Pseudomonas sp. WS 5146, assembly GCF_012985495.1. Taxonomy (NCBI): domain Bacteria; kingdom Pseudomonadati; phylum Pseudomonadota; class Gammaproteobacteria; order Pseudomonadales; family Pseudomonadaceae; genus Pseudomonas; species Pseudomonas sp. WS 5146. Next base: position 594,287 of record NZ_JAAQWL010000001.1, on the reverse strand, counting down.
CGCGTTGATCAGCCTCACGCTGATCGGTTTGATCGTCTATTTATTGGTGCGCCAGCTTGAGCGCCGCCTCAAAGGCCTGGAGGCGGCGGCCACGCGCATTGCCAAAGGCAACCTGGAAGTGCGCGTACCGGCCCGGGGCGCCGATTCGGTGGGGCGTTTGGCCGCCGCCTTTAATGGCATGGCCGAGCACTTGCAGCAATTGCTGGCGATCCAGCGCGAACTGGTGCGCGCCGTCTCCCACGAATTGCGCACCCCGGTGGCGCGCCTGCGTTTCGGCCTGGAGATGATCGGCGACGCCGCCACCCCAGAGGCGCGGCGTAAATATATGGACGGCATGGACAGCGATATCCAGGACCTCGACGGCCTGGTCGACGAAATGCTCACTTACGCCCGCCTGGAGCAAGGCGCGCCGGAACTGAATTTCCAGCGGGTAGACCTCAGCGCCTTGCTCGATCAGGTGATCGGCGAATTATCGCCACTGCGCCCGCAGGTCAGTGTTGCCCGTGGCATCTGCCTGTCTTCGACACACTGGGATGATGCCTGGGTCGACGCCGAGCCGCGCTACTTGCACCGCGCCCTGCAAAATCTGGTGGGCAATGCCATGCGCCATGCCCAGGGCCGGGTGCTGATCAGCTATCAAGTGGGGCAGGTGCGTTGCCGCATCGATGTGGAAGATGACGGGCCGGGCGTGCCGGAAAGCGCCTGGGAGCGGATTTTCACGCCATTTTTGCGTCTGGACGATAGTCGCACGCGAGCTTCAGGCGGGCATGGCCTGGGTTTGTCGATTGTGCGGCGGATTATCTATTGGCACGGCGGGCGGGCGTTGATCAGCAAGAGCAACAACCTGGGTGGGGCGTGTTTCAGCTTGAGTTGGCCCAGGGATCAGGACAAGACTTAAGACCGCTATCGCAGGCAAGCCAGCTCCCACATTTTGGATGTATTCGCACATCAAAGGTGGGAGCCGGGCTTGCCCGCGATAGCGATCTATCAGGCGCCGACAGCCACCAGACTCAACAACTGCTCCCCCTCCACCGCAAACTGCCCCTCCAACTCAGTGCCATAACACCACTCAGCAGACAGCTCCGTCAGCAACCGCAACCGCACATGGCCTGCCTGCGACCACTCAAGCACCTCGGCGTGCTCAAAGTAGAAACGCTTGTGCACAATCGGATACAGCGCTTTGAACAGGCTCTCCTTGACCGAAAACGTCAGCGTCACCAGCAGGGCATTCTGCTCGCGCGGCCCCAGTGACATGCGCTGCAATTCGTCGGCGGTCAGAATCTCTCCCGCCAAACGTTCCGCTCGCTCCCGTGACAGCAGATTTTCGAGGTCCATCCCCAAACCGCGCCATTGCGCCTTGTGCCCGACAATGGCCGCCGCGTGCCCGGTGCTGTGGGTAATGGAACCGCTGATATGCCCAGGCCATACCGGCGCACGGTCGTCACCGATGGCCGGTACGCAATCGAGCTGATCAAGCTGTTGCAACGCCGCCCGTGCGCACAGGCGACCGGCAAGGAACTCCGCCTGGCGTTTGGCCACCGAGCGCTGGATGCTGGCCGGAGGCGGCACGGCGCTGCGCTGGAAGTCATCGGCGAGCAACAAGGCCGGGTCGAATCGCGTGCTCAAGAACACCGTGCCCGGCAGCGGGATGGGCAGTGGCCAATGGGCATCGAGCGGGGTGCAACAAGCGGGTAGAGGCGTCATGCGCGGTATTTTGCGTCAGTTGGCGCGCCGGTGGATAGTCCGTAACGGTTCAGGCCTGGTTCAGAGCCCGTTCAGGGGGAGTTCAGGGGCGCCTGCGTAGTCTGGCTTCAACAGCCAAAACGCGTAGAGGTAAGCCCCATGACTGCGATCAAAAAGCTGATTCTCGCCTTGAGCATGCTCGGCGCCACTGCCGGGGTTCAGGCTTCGGACGGTGCGTTTGCCGCTTTCGGCAGCGAGAAAACCAGGAAATCCAGCAACCTGATCCAGCGTGTGAGCTTCGAAGAGGTGGCTGGCCAGGCGGCGCCGTGGGGCCAGTCTTTGGGCATGACCACGCCGCAACCGGCCTACCGCACCGGCTACGAACACCTGACGGGCCAATACAATGGCATTAAACTGCGCCCGCAAGACTTGCAGGGCCGCTATGATATCCCCCTGTCGGACAGTTGAATCGCCTTGGAGAGCCTTATGAAATTGCTGGTCGTGGAAGATGAGGCGCTGCTGCGTCATCACCTGTTCACCCGCCTGACCGACAGCGGCCACGTGGTCGAAGCCGTGGCCAATGCCGAGGAAGCCCTTTACCAGACCGGCCAATTCAACCATGACCTGGCGATTATCGACCTGGGCCTGCCCGGCATGGGCGGCCTGGACCTGATCCGCCAACTGCGCAGCCAGGCCAAGACTTTCCCGATCCTGATCCTCACCGCGCGCGGCAACTGGCAAGACAAGGTCGAAGGCCTGGCTGCCGGTGCCGACGATTACGTGGTCAAGCCGTTCCAGTTCGAAGAGCTGGAGGCGCGCATGAACGCCTTGCTGCGCCGCTCCAGCGGGTTCACCCAGTCGACCATCGTCGCCGGGCCTTTGCTGCTCGACCTCAATCGCAAGCAGGCGTCGCTGGATGAGCAACCGTTGGCGCTGACGGCCTACGAGTACCGGATTCTCGAATACCTGATGCGTCACCATCAGCAGGTGGTCGCCAAAGACCGCTTGATGGAACAGCTCTACCCTGATGACGACGAGCGGGATCCGAACGTGATCGAAGTGTTGGTGGGTCGCCTGCGCCGCAAGCTGGAAGGCCCGGCCGGGTTCAAACCGATCGACACCGTGCGTGGCCTGGGCTACCTGTTCAATGAGCGCTGCCGTTGATTCGCTCGCTACGTGTGCGCTTGATGCTCGCGGCCACCACCCTGGCCGTGCTGTTTATGCTGGGCTTGTTGCCCGCCATGCAAGGCGCGTTCAGCCTGGCGCTGCAGGATTCCATCGAGCAGCGCCTGGCCTCGGATGTCACCACGCTGATTTCCGCCGCGCGGGTCGAAAACAACCGCCTGCTGATGCCTGCGCAGTTGCCGGACGAACGCTTCAACCTCACTGACAGTCGCCTGCTCGGTTACATCTACGACCGTGAGGGGCATCTGGTGTGGCGCTCGCGGGCGACCCAGGAAGAAAACATCAACTACAAGCCGCGCTACGACGGGCGCGGTAATGAATTTGCGCGGATTCGCGAAGCCAATGGCCAGGAGTTTTTCGTGTACGACGTCGAGGTCAAGTTGCTGGGCGGCAAGAGCGCGGCGTTCAGTATCGTGGCGCTGCAACCTGTGCGTGAATACCAACTGACCCTCGAAGGCCTGCAGGAAAACCTCTACCTGGGCTTCGGCGCGGCCTTGCTCGTATTGTTGACGCTGTTGTGGCTGGGCCTGACCTGGGGCCTGCAAGCCTTGCGGCGCTTGAGCCAGGAGCTAGACCAGATCGAAGGCGGCACCCGCGAAAGCCTCACCGAGGAACACCCACGTGAACTGTTGCGCCTGACCGGCTCGCTCAACCGTTTGCTCCACAGCGAACGCGAGCAACGGGCGCGCTACCGCGATTCCCTCGACGACCTGGCCCACAGCCTGAAAACCCCGCTGGCGGTGTTGCAGGGCGTGAGCGAAGACATGGCCCAGCGCCCGGAAGAACGCGGCCAGGCCTGGGTGCTGCAATCGCAGATCGAACGCATGAGCCAGCAGATCGGCTACCAATTGCAGCGCGCCAGCCTGCGTAAAAGTGGCCTGGTGCGGCACCAGGTGCGCCTGGAACCGGTGTTGCAAAGCCTGTGCGACACGTTGGACAAGGTTTACCGCGACAAGCGCGTGACCGTGACCTTTGAATTGCCGCCCGATTGCGATGTGCCGATCGAGAAGGGCGCCTTGCTGGAAATGCTTGGCAACCTGCTGGAAAACGCCTATCGCCTGTGCCTGAGTGAAGTGCGCATCAGCCTGACGGAGAACCTTGAAGGCACTGAGCTGTGCATCGAAGATGACGGCCCTGGCGTACCGCCCGATCAGCGTGCGCGGATTCTGCAAAGGGGCGAGCGGCTGGACCGCCAGCATCCGGGGCAGGGCATTGGCCTGGCGGTGGTCAAGGACATCATTGAAAGCTACAGCGCGCGGTTGACCCTTGGGGATTCGCCTTTGGGTGGCGCGGCGTTCAAGATTCACTTTCCGGCGGCTTGATCTTTATTGTCCTTACAGGCCCCATCGCAGGCAAGCCAGCTCCCACCTTTTTGATTGTGTGAATCCGATCAACTGTGGGAGTCGGGCTTGCCCGCGATGAGGCCCGCCCAAGCACTGCACCTCTAACTCTCCTGTGCCCGGTAAGCCCCCGGCGTCAATCCGGTCCACTTCTTGAACGCCCGATGAAACGCCGACGGCTCAGAAAACCCCAACTGCTCGGCAATTTCCTGTAACGACAAATCCGCCCGCCCCAAGTGGTAAATGGCGATGTCCCGCCGCAACTCATCCTTGAGCGCCTGAAAACTGGTGCCTTCCTCACGCAAATGCCGGCGCAGGGTTTGTGGGCTGATGTGCAGGTGCTGGGCGACGGCCTCCAGGTCCGGCCAGGGCGTGCGGTCGCGGCTGAGCAAGCGGCGCAGCTGGCTGCTTAAACTGTCGCCCTCATCCGGTCGCGACAACAGGTCAGCGGGCGAGCGCTCGAGAAAGTGCTTGAGGGTGCGCTCGTCCTGCAACAACGGCAGGCTCAGGTAACGGGCGGGAAACACCAGGCTGCTGTTCGGCGCGCCAAATACCTGAGGGCAGGGGAACAGCAGGTCATATTCGCCCGCATGGACCGGAATCGGATAGCTGAACGTGGCTTGCTGTAGCCGGATGCGCTGGCCGATCAACCAGCTGCCCAGGCGATGCCAGATCACCAGCAGGCACTCGCTGAGAAAGTGGTCAGGGTCCCACAGCTGCGAATCGTCCAGGCTCAAGCGGGCCAAATCGCCTTCTCTGGTCAGCTGCCAGCGCGGACCCTGCGGGAATAGGCTATAAAATAATAAGCCGCGTTCCAGAGCCTTCTCCAGGGTGCGGCAGTGAATCAGCGCGTGGCACATCATGGCGAAGGTGCCGCGCTTGCTCGGGCCTTCGGCAAACCCCAGGTATTCGTCGTCCAGCCCCAGCCACAGCATTTGCAACAGCCGGGTAAATTGCTCGGGGGCGATGCGGGCGCGGGGTTCGCTCAGCAGTTCCGGGGTGATGCCCACTTGCAGCAGCAGGCCCGAATAGTCGTAACCCGCGCGGCGCGCACCGCCCAGGGCGGCGCGGGCATAGTGACTGGCGATGGTACGTTCACGCATGTGAGGGCCTCGTCCATGGAGTGGCGGATGTTAGCCATCACCGGGTGGGGCGACAAGGCGGATATCCGCCAAATTGTAGGACGAGAGGGGATGAGTGGGCGGAATTCCGCCACCTCACCGACGGCGTCGATGGCGTGGCCATGGACCTCGGCCCTGATGTCTAAAGGCCTTCAGACAGTTTGAGCAAAGTGGCACGGCGTTTGCGATAAGGATTACAGCGCAGGTTTATTCCTACAGACCTCGCAAACAACAAATCCCTCCAGTGCAGGAGGGTTCGCAATTCAAGTGTCGTGGGCAATGGCGGATCTTTGTCACACGGTGCGATTGAGGAACTTTGCAATGACGACTCGTCAGCCAATCTACAAATCCCTGTATTTCCAGGTGATCGTCGCAATCGTTATCGGTATTTTGCTCGGTCACTTCTACCCGCAGACCGGTGTGGCCCTCAAGCCACTGGGTGACGGCTTTATCAAGCTGATCAAAATGGTCATCGCCCCGATCATCTTCTGCACCGTTGTCAGCGGCATCGCTGGCATGCAAAGCATGAAATCGGTGGGCAAAACCGGCGGCTACGCGCTGCTGTACTTCGAAGTTGTTTCCACCATTGCTCTGCTGATCGGCCTGATCGTCGTTAACGTTGTGCAACCGGGCGCCGGCATGCACATCGACGTGGCAACCCTGGACGCCTCTAAAGTCGCGGCCTACGTGACCGCTGGTGCAGACCAGAGCGTGGTTGGCTTTATCCTTAATGTGATCCCGAACACCATCGTCGGTGCCTTCGCCAACGGCGACATCCTGCAAGTGCTGATGTTCTCGGTGATCTTTGGTTTTGCCCTGCATCGCCTGGGTGCCTACGGCAAGCCGGTGCTGGACTTTATCGATCGCTTCGCCCACGTGATGTTCAACATCATCAACATGATCATGAAGCTCGCGCCAATCGGTGCCCTGGGCGCCATGGCGTTCACCATCGGTGCCTACGGCGTAGGTTCCCTGGTGCAGTTGGGCCAACTGATGATCTGCTTCTACATCACCTGCATCCTGTTTGTGGTGGTGGTGCTGGGCGCCATCTGCCGTGCGCACGGTTTCAGCGTGTTGAAGCTGGTTCGCTACATCCGTGAAGAGCTGCTGATCGTTCTGGGTACTTCCTCCTCCGAATCCGCACTGCCACGCATGCTGATCAAGATGGAGCGTCTGGGCGCGAAGAAATCCGTAGTAGGCCTGGTGATCCCGACCGGCTACTCCTTCAACCTCGACGGTACTTCGATCTACCTGACCATGGCTGCCGTGTTCATCGCCCAGGCGACTGACACCCACATGGACATCACCCACCAGATTACCTTGCTGCTGGTGCTGCTGCTGTCCTCCAAAGGCGCTGCAGGCGTGACCGGTTCGGGCTTCATCGTGCTGGCTGCGACCCTGTCGGCCGTAGGCCACCTGCCGGTTGCCGGCCTGGCGCTGATCCTGGGTATCGACCGCTTCATGTCCGAAGCCCGCGCACTGACCAACCTGGTCGGTAACGCCGTTGCCACCATCGTTGTGGCCAAGTGGGTTAAAGAGCTGGACACCGACAAGCTGCACAGCGAGCTGGCGTCCGGCGGCACCGGTATCTCCGACACCCGCCCGGAAGATGACCTGGGCGTGGCTGAAGGCCCTGCTCCTGCTATCAAGTAAAAAATTGCCCAAGGTGTGAACAACACCCAAAGCCTGCAAACGCCCCGACTGGTTCGGGGCGTTTGCGTTTCTGGCGTGGCGCTTTGGGTTTTGCTTGCTTTACAGTAAGTGAATACTTCATTCGCCGTAGGAGACCTGATGGACAGTGTGGATCTGAATGTCCTGCGCAGCGTGCTCGAATGGCGCCGTGCCGGGCACCGAGTAGTTTTGTACAGCGTGGTCCAGACCTGGGGCAGTGCCCCACGCCCGCCGGGGGCGATGTTGGCCTTGCGTGGCGATGGCGTGGTGATCGGCTCCGTGTCGGGTGGTTGCATCGAGGACGACTTGATCGCGCGCTTGCAGGATGGCCGCTTGCCGGAGGATGGCCCGCCGGTGCAGTTGGTGACCTATGGCGTCACCCGCGATGAGGCGGCGCGTTTCGGCCTGCCGTGCGGCGGCACGTTGCGCCTGACTGAGGAACGCGTGGATGAATTTGGCTGGGTCTCACAGCTACTGGCGCGCTGCGAAGACCATCAGATCGTCGCGCGTGAACTGGACCTGAGCAGTGGCACGGTGACCCTGAGCGGCGCGGCCAAGACCGACATTGTGACCTTTGATGGCGAGCGCCTGCGGGCTATCTACGGCCCGCGTTGGCGTTTGCTGCTGATCGGCGCCGGGCAGCTGTCGCGCTACGTGGCTGAAATGGCGCGCCTGCTGGATTTCGAAGTGCTGATCTGCGACCCGCGCGAAGAATTCGTCTACGGCTGGGAAGAGCAGCATGGCCGCTTTGTGCCCGGCATGCCGGATGAGGCGGTGCTGAATATCCAGACGGATGAGCGCACGGCCATCGTCTGCCTGACGCACGACCCTCGATTGGACGATATGGCGCTGCTGACGGCGCTGAACTCATCGGCGTTCTACATTGGCGCCCTCGGTTCGCGGGTCAATACGCAGAAGCGCCGGGAAACCCTGGCGGCGCTGGGATTGTCGGCGGAGGCGATCGCGCGTCTGCATGGGCCGATCGGTCTGCATATCGGTAGTCATACGCCGGCCGAAATTGCTCTGTCATTGATGGCGGAAATTGTCGCGATCAAGAATGGCGTGGCACCGATGCAGAAGAAACCGTTGCCGGTGGAGGCTGAGTAATGGTGACGGCGATTGTGCTGGCGGCGGGGCAGGGCAGTCGCTTTCGCGCTGCGGCCGGAGCTGATCAAGACAAGCTGCTGGCTGATTGCATCGGGCTTGACGGCGTAACGCGGCCAGTGATTGAGCAGGTGTTGATGAGTTTGCCAGGGCGCGTTGTAAGGCGTTGGCTGGTCACTTCGCCGGACCGCCTGGCCGTTATTCGCTTGGCCAAGGCGTATGGCTGTGAAGTCTTGCTGCTCGAATCGGCCGGTATGGGTGACAGCATCGCGGCGGCTGTCGCAGCCAGTGGTGAGACCGATGGCTGGTTGGTGGTGTTGGGGGATATGCCGTTTATTCAGCCGTCGACCATTGAGCGGGTGGTTGATGCGGTCCAGGACGATGGCATCAGTGTGCCGGTGCAGGCGGGTAAATACGGGCATCCGGTGGCTTTTGGCCGGGCGCTTGGGCCGCGAATGATGGCATTGAGCGGTGATCGTGGCGCAAAGCCGTTATTCGCCCAGGCGAGTGTGCAGGAGGTGCGAGTGGAAGATCCCGGTGTGCTGTGGGATGTGGACCTGCCGCAAGCATTGAGTTTCAGCGCGGACTAACTGTGGGAGCGGGCTTGCCCGCGATGCAGGCACCTCGGTGTGTCAGACACGCTGCGGTGATGCTATCGCAGGCAAGCCAGCTCCCACCTTTGATCTCCACAAGGCAAAAGTTGAACGCCCATAAAAAAGCCCCGCCTGATCACTCAGGCGGGGCTTTTTAGTAGCGGATGGAATCAGACGAGGGGTTTAGGCTCGTGCTCTGTTTCCAAGGCCTTGTGCTCAACCGGGGCTGGAGCCTCGATCGCTTCGGCAGCCGGTGCGGCAGCGGCTGCAGCAGCGGCGGCTTCAGCTTCCTTGCGGCGACGACGCACTTCACGTGGGTCGTTCGGCGCACGGCCGTTTTCGGTCAGGGCGCTGGCAGGCGCGGCTTCAACCACGGGCGCTGCGACTTCGGCAACCACTGGCGCTTCAACCACGGGTGCAGGCTCAACGACTGGGGCGGGCTCGGCAACCACTTCGGCAACCGGTGCAGGCGCTTCTTCCACCACAGGAGCAGGTGCTGGCGCTTCAACCGGTGCAGCTGGTTCGGCAGTCCACTGGAAGGCGGTCTGTTCTTCGCGAACTTCACGCACTGCCGGGGCGGCTTCCTCGACAACCGGCGCTTCAACGACGGCTTCAACCACTGGCTGAGGCTCGACTACCGGTGCAGGCTCGACAGCAGTCACTTCGACTTCTGGTTGAACGTCGCGCACTGGCGAGGCAACTTCCACTTCCGGAACCACTGGGGCTTCGATCGGGGCAGTGGCTTCGACGACTGGCGCTTCAACAACCGGAGCTTCAACCACTGGCGTCTCGGCAACCGGTGCTTCTGCAGCAGCCGTTTCTTCAACAGCAGCGGTAGCGCGTTCAGCTTGCTCATGCGCCTGGGCTTCAGCCGGTGCGCTGATCACGGTGCTGGCAACTGCGGCGGTCACAGCCAGGCCGGCAGCCAGTTCGGCGCCCGTCGGTTCTGCGGTTGAAGCTTCGCCGTTCTCGCCGGTCTCTTCCGAGCCTTCGATCACATTGCCGTTGGCATCACGCTGACGCTCACGACGGTTGCTGCGGCGACGCTGGCCACGGGAGCGGCGGCGTGGACGATCGCCTTCGGCGTTGTCCTGACCGTCTTCCTGCAGTTGCTCTTCACCGGTCAGCACTTCTTCTTCGCTGGTGGCAGCGGCTTGCTCGGCACGTGGTTGACGCTCTTCACGCGGTGGGCGCGGCTGGCGCTCTTCACGTGGGGCGCGTTCTTCACGCGGCTGGCGAGCCGGGCGTTCTTCGCTGGCGGCTTCGGCAGCGACGGCAGCTACCGCTGGTGCGGCGTCCAGCGGCTCGCGCAGTTCACGCACACGTTCTTCACGCTCGCCACGTGGCTTGCGGTCTTCACGTGGGGCGCGCGGAGTACGTGGCGCGCGCTCTTCGCGCGGTGCACGTTCTTCACGGGCTACAGTCGGGGTCTCTTCACGGGCTTCGCGAGGTGCACGCTCTTCACGTGGTGCGCGTTCTTCACGCGGTGCACGTTCTTCGCGGGGCTTGCGCTCTTCGTCACGGCGACCGTTGCGGTTACGGCTCTGTTGACGGCCGTTGCGACGTTCTTCGTTGCGGGCCGGGCGCTCGGTGGCCGGTTTTTCAACCACAACCGGCGCAGCAGGCTCTTCTTTACTGGCGAACAGGCTGACCAGTGACTTCACCAGGCCTTTGAACAGGCTTGGCTCAGGCATGGCGGCCGGCGCGGCAACCGGTGCAGCCACTTCGGTCGGTACCGGAGCGTTGGCACGTGCCGGTGCGGTCTTAACGGCCGCTTCCTGGCGAACCAGGGTGCGGGTCGCGGCGGCTGGCTGGACTTCTTCCACTTCGGCAGCGGCAGCAGCGATTTCGTAGCTGGACTGGCCGCTGTGGGCTTCCGGGCTGTCATCACGCAGGCGTTGCACTTCGAAGTGCGGCGTCTCGAGGTGATCGTTCGGCAGGATGACGATGCGGGCACGGGTGCGCAGTTCGATCTTGGTGATCGAGTTGCGTTTTTCGTTAAGCAGGAAAGCGGCCACCGGGATCGGCACTTGCGCGCGAACTTCGGCGGTGCGGTCTTTCAGGGCTTCTTCTTCGATCAGGCGCAGGATCGCCAGCGACAGCGATTCAACGTCACGGATGATGCCGGTGCCGTTGCAACGCGGGCAGACGATGCCGCTGCTCTCGCCCAGGGAGGGACGCAGGCGCTGACGGGACATTTCCAGCAGGCCGAAGCGCGAGATACGGCCGACCTGTACGCGGGCACGGTCAGCTTCCAGGCATTCGCGGACTTTTTCTTCCACGGCGCGCTGGTTCTTGGCCGGGGTCATGTCGATGAAGTCGATCACGATCAGGCCGCCGATGTCACGCAGGCGCAACTGGCGGGCGATTTCTTCAGCCGCTTCCAGGTTGGTCTGCAGGGCGGTTTCTTCGATGTCGCTGCCTTTGGTGGCGCGCGCCGAGTTGATGTCGATTGACACCAGGGCTTCGGTCGGGTCGATCACGATGGAGCCGCCGGAAGGCAGTTCGACCACGCGCTGGAAGGCGGTCTCGATCTGGCTTTCGATCTGGAAACGGTTGAACAGCGGAACGCTGTCTTCGTACAGCTTGATCTTGCTGGCGTACTGCGGCATCACCTGGCGAATGAAGGTCAGGGCTTCGTCCTGGGCTTCAACGCTGTCGATCAGCACTTCGCCGATGTCCTGGCGCAGGTAATCGCGGATGGCGCGGATGATCACGTTGCTTTCCTGGTAGATCAGGAACGGCGCGGAACGATCCAGGGAGGCTTCTTTGATGGCGGTCCAGAGTTGCAGCAGGTAGTCGAGGTCCCACTGCATTTCTTCGCTGCTGCGGCCCAGGCCTGCAGTGCGCACGATCAGGCCCATGTCGGCAGGAGCAATCAAGCCGTTCAGCGCTTCACGCAGTTCGTTGCGTTCTTCGCCTTCGATGCGACGGGAAATGCCGCCGGCACGTGGGTTGTTCGGCATCAGCACCAGGTAACGGCCGGCCAGGGAGATGAAGGTGGTCAGGGCAGCGCCCTTGTTGCCACGTTCTTCTTTTTCGACCTGAACGATGACTTCCTGGCCTTCGCTCAGGACGTCCTTGATGTTCACGCGGCCTTCGGGGGCTTTCTTGAAGTATTCGCGGGAGATTTCTTTGAGGGGCAGGAAGCCGTGGCGCTCGGAGCCGAAATCGACAAAGGCAGCCTCAAGGCTTGGTTCGATGCGAGTAATACGGCCTTTATAGATGTTGGCCTTCTTTTGCTCGCGTGCACCGGATTCGATGTCCAGGTCATAGAGGCGTTGGCCATCTACCAGTGCAACACGCAACTCTTCGGGTTGAGTTGCGTTAATCAGCATTCTTTTCATGTTGTACCGTCGGTTTCCGGGCTGCCGGAAACGGCGTTCGGCACACACGACTTCTCACGGTCGGTGTCAGGTGCGTCAAGAGTGGTTGGCCACTCCAGTGTCCAGCAATAACGAGCCAATTGGGCCGGTATCGCGACGGACGCGTCCTGCTTGTTAGCGGTGGTGACAAAGGCACCACTTCAACAAAAGCTAAGGTCAGGAGGAGGAATCAACCGGCGACTGTGGACGAGATGAAGCGTCTTATAAGCCTAATGCTACACGGTCCGACGGTTGTGCATCTCCACCCTACACGTATCCCTGATAATTCGGGTGCTGCCGCGCGCAGAATCCGCAGCGGGTTGGCATTTACCGTGTACTCCAATGGGGAGTCCACGCTCATGGCTAAACAAGACTAGGTGTGGGCGACTGCGCTCTCACTCAGCTCTTAACAGGCTTTGTTTCCGAAGCATTCGCCGTGGTCTGGCTCAAGACTGACTGCACTTTGTGAACTGGCCGTAAATATCGGCGCAGAACGCGAGTATTCACTCTGCTTTCTGCACTCGCTTCAGGCCTCATGTCACCTGCGCTTGTTACAATCCTGAGCCTTCCAGGGTGGCAAAAGCCCCGTAGGACGGCCTCGCGTCCTGATGAATTGCGATGGTCAGGGCCGGCAGTTTGCCGCAAGTCCTCTGTCCAGGCCGCTTTTGGCGGCGTTCGCGACTATAGCAGCAATGATTAAGTGCTTCAATTCCATAAAAAATTGTTATCATCGCCGCCATGACGAATACCGCCCCCCAGACCCCCAGCGTCCAGCTGCTCGAGGTCTCGCCGGAATATGCCGGCCAACGCATCGACAATTTCCTCCTGGCCAGGCTCAAAGGCGTGCCCAAGACCTTGATTTACCGCATCTTGCGTAAAGGTGAAGTGCGCGTGAACAAAGGCCGGATCAAGCCCGAGTACAAGCTGCAGGCGGGCGATATCGTCCGTGTGCCGCCGGTGCGCGTGCCTGAGCGTGACGAGCCGGTGCCATTGGCCCAGGGCCTGTTGCAGCGCCTGGAAGCGTCGATTGTCTTCGAAGACAACAAGCTGATCGTGATCAACAAGCCTTGCGGCATTGCGGTTCACGGCGGCAGTGGCCTGACGTTCGGGGTGATCGAAGCCTTTCGTCAGTTGCGACCCGATGCCAAGGAGCTGGAACTGGTCCACCGCCTGGACCGCGACACCTCCGGCCTGCTGATGATCGCCAAGAAACGCAGCATGTTGCGTCACCTGCACACCGCCTTGCGTGGCGATGGCGTGGACAAGCGCTACATGGCATTGGTGCGTGGTAACTGGGCCAGCTCCATCAAGAGCGTGCGTGCGCCGCTGCAGAAGAGCAACCTGCGCTCCGGCGAGCGCATGGTCGAAGTGGACGAGGAGGGCAAAGAAGCCCTGACCCTGTTCAAGGTGCTGCGCCGCTTCGGTGACTTCGCCACTATGGTCGAGGCCAAGCCGGTGACCGGGCGTACCCACCAGATTCGCGTGCACACCCTGCACGCGGGCCACTGCATCGCCGGTGACACCAAGTACGGCGATGAGGATTTCTCCAGGGAAATTCGTGACCTGGGCGGCAAGCGCCTGTTCCTGCACGCCTACATGCTCACCGTACCGCTGCCCGATGGCGGCGAGCTGAAGTTGCAGGCGCCGGTCGATGAGATGTGGGCCAAGACCGTGGAGCGTTTGAGTGTCGCACCCTGACTACAAGCTGCTGATTTTTGATTGGGACGGCACGCTGTGCAATTCCATTGGGCGCATCGTCGACTCAATGCACGCGGCGTCGACCCGTTCGGGTTTCGAGTTATGCACTGATCTGGCGGTAAAAGGCATTATCGGCCTGGGCCTGCCCGAGGCGATCCGTACCTTGTACCCCCGGATCAGCGATGCGCAACTGGTGACCTTTCGTGATCATTACGCTGATCACTACATCGCGCTGGAGGCCACGCCTTCGCCGCTGTTTGACGGCGTAAGGCAATCCCTGGAAGCGTTTCGCGCCGAGGGTTATCACTTGGCCGTGGCCACCGGCAAGGCCCGTCGCGGGTTGGATCGGGTGCTCAAGGCCCACGGGTTTGAAGATTATTTCAGTATCACCCGTGCAGCGGATGAAACCGCCAGCAAACCTCACCCTCTGATGCTGGAGCAGATCCTGGCGCATTGCGGCGTAGCGCCGCGTCAGGCGTTGATGGTGGGTGACGCTTCCTTCGACCTGATGATGGCACGCAATGCTGGCATGGACAGCGTGGCGGTCAGCTACGGTGCTCAGGCAGCCGAAGCCTTGCAGGCATACGAGCCCAGGCTGACGATTGATCATTTTTCTGAACTGCAAGCCTGGCTCAGCCGGGCCTGATAAGTCTTTGCTGGGGTTAATGGCATGAGTGACGAGTGGAAAGCGCCCGAAAAGGCCGAAAGCGGTGATGATAAAAGCTGGAAGTTGTTGGAGAAGACCCTGCTGGCCAGTGTTCAGGAACAGCGCCGTGCACGGCGTTGGGGGATTTTCTTCAAGCTGCTGACGTTTATCTGGCTTATCGCCATGCTGGCGTTGTTCAGCCCGCTGATGGACATGGAAAAAAGCGCCACCCGTGGCAACAACTACACCGCCTTAATCGACGTGAATGGGGTGATTGCCGATAAGGAGTCCGCCAGCGCCGATAATATCGTCGGCGGCCTGCGTGCAGCCTTCGAAGATCCCAAGGTCAAGGGCGTGATCCTGCGCATCAATAGCCCAGGCGGTAGCCCTGTGCAGTCTGGCTATGTGTATGACGAGATTCGCCGCCTGCGCGGGCTGCACCCGGACATCAAACTGTACGCGGTGATTTCCGATCTGGGCGCCTCGGGTGCCTATTACATCGCCAGCGCCGCTGACCAGATTTATGCCGACAAGGCCAGCCTCGTCGGTTCCATTGGTGTGACAGCGGCCGGTTACGGCTTTGTCGGCACCATGGAGAAGTTGGGGGTGGAGCGTCGCACCTACACCTCGGGTGAGCACAAGTCTTTCCTGGACCCGTTCCAGCCACAAAAGGCCGATGAAACCCAGTTCTGGCAGGGCGTGCTCGACACCACCCATCGTCAGTTCATTGCCAGCGTGAAGCAGGGGCGCGGCGATCGTCTGAAAGACAAAGACCATCCGGAGCTGTTCTCCGGCCTGGTGTGGTCCGGTGAGCAAGCGTTGCCATTGGGTTTGATCGATGGCTTGGGCAGTGCCAGTTCGGTGGCGCGCGATGTGATTGGTGAGAAGGAGCTGGTGGACTTCACTGTTCAGGAATCGCCGTTTGATCGCTTCTCCAAGAAACTCGGCGCCAGTGTGGCGCAGAAGCTGGCCTACTACATGGGCTTCCAGGGCCCGACGCTGCGCTGAAATATCAGCTTTGTGGTAGTTCAAAATGTGGGAGCGGGCTTGCCCGCGATAGCGCCGGGTCAGTCGACATTGAAAGTGACTGGCCCACCGCTATCGCAGGCAAGCCAGCTCCCACAGTGGTTTTGGGGTGGGCCTAGGGGATTTGCACGCCTTCAGCCAGCAACATATCCACCAGTCGAATCAGCGGCAGGCCGATCAGGCTGGTCGCATCCGGCCCTTCGGTACTCTGAAACAGGCTCACACCCAGCCCTTCGGCCTTGAAGCTGCCTGCGCAGTCATAAGGCTGTTCCACACGCAAATAACGCTCGATGCGTTCTACATTCAGTTCGCGCATCTGCACGGTAAACGGCACGCAATCTACCTGGCAGTGGCCCGTCTCACTGTTGAGCAGCGCCAGGCCAGTTAAAAAACTCACGCGTTTGCCGCTGGCTGCCAGCAATTGCTCGCGGGCGTTTTCAAAGGTATGAGGTTTGCCGATAATGCGGCCATCGAGCGCGGCCACCTGATCCGAGCCGATAATCAGGTGCCCTGGATGACTGGCGGCGAGGGCGCGGGCTTTCTCTTGCGCCAGGCGCTTGACCAGCTCAATGGCCGATTCATTTGCGCGATGGCTTTCGTCGATATCCGGCGAGCTGCAGATGAACGGTAGGTGCAGGCGGGCCAGCAATTCCCGGCGATAAACCGAGCTGGAAGCGAGTAATAAAGGCAGCATGGGTGTCTCCTCGAGGCATCCGCCGATTCTAGCGGGGCGACCAGCTGACGCACAGGGCTGAATTTCCTTTGACATGGCTGGGTGCATCCCTATAATGCTGCGCCTATGTTGAATGACCCGATTCCACCTCACGTTGACCCGCGCAAATTGGCTGATCGTGGCACCACCCTTCAAGGTGAAGTGCTGCTGGCCGATTTGGAGAGACTCTGCGACCCGCTTTCCGACACTGTCGGTACGGTGCAGGCTAAATTCGTTTTTGAACGAGATGAACGTAAGTCTGTGGTAATCCACAGCTTTATCGACACCGAAGTCAAAATGGTTTGCCAGCGTTGTCTTGAGCTGGTCACCCTGCCGATCCACAGCGAATGCAGTTATGCTGTGGTGAAAGAGGGTGCGAATACCCAGTCGTTGCCGAAAGGTTATGACGTGCTGGAACTGGGCGAAGATCCTTTGGATCTGCATGCACTGATCGAGGAGGAGCTTTTGCTCGCCTTGCCCATTGTGCCTGCTCATCATCCGGAAGAATGCCAGCAGCCGGAGGGCCTTGATGACGAGGCCGAGCCGAGCGAGGACGAGGTAACGCGGTCCAACCCGTTCAGTGTATTGGCGCAGTTAAAGCGTGACCCAAACGTTTAGGAGTTAATCAATTATGGCTGTTCAGCAGAACAAAAAATCCCGCTCTGCCCGTGACATGCGTCGTTCGCACGATGCCCTGACGGCAAGCACTCTGTCCGTAGAAAAAACCACCGGTGAAGTTCACCTGCGTCACCACGTATCGCCAGAAGGCGTATACCGTGGCCGTAAAGTGATCGACAAGGGCGCTGACGAGTAATCACTTGTCTGCTCAAGTCATCGCGATTGACGCAATGGGCGGGGACTTCGGTCCCCGCAGCATTGTTCAGGCCTGCATTGCCAGCCTGTCCGCTACGCCCTCGCTGCACCTGACCCTCGTCGGTCAACATTCCCTACTTGAAGAACTGATTGCCAGCCATCCGGCGGTGGATCGCGCGCGCCTGACAGTTACTGCGGCCAGCGAAACCATCAGCATGGATGAAAAGCCCGCGGCGGCCTTGCGTGGCAAGCCCGACTCTTCAATGCGGGTGGCCCTTGAGTTGTTGCGTGATGGCAAGGTGCAAGCCTGTGTCAGTGCCGGCAATACCGGGGCGTTGATGGCGTTGTCGCGGCATTTGCTCAAGACGTTGCCGGGGATTGATCGGCCAGCGATGGTGGCGGCGATTCCGACGCAGAAAGGCTATTGCCAGCTGCTGGACCTGGGTGCAAACGTCGATTGCAGTGCCGAGCACCTGCTCCAGTTCGCGGTGATGGGCTCGGTGGCCGCTGAGGCGTTGGGTGTGGTCCGGCCACGTGTGGCGTTACTCAATATCGGCACCGAGGACATCAAGGGCAATCAGCAGGTCAAGCTGGCTGCGACTTTGTTGCAGGGCGCACGGGGCTTGAACTATATCGGTTTTGTCGAAGGTGACGGCTTGTACCGAGGCGAGGCGGATGTAGTGGTGTGCGACGGTTTTGTCGGCAATATCCTGCTTAAGTCCAGCGAAGGCCTGGCGACCATGATTGCCACGCGTATCGAGGCCTTGTTCAAGCAGAACCTGGCCTCACGCATGGTCGGCGCGCTGGCGTTACCGTTGATGCGCCGCCTGCAGGCCGACCTGGCACCGGCACGGCATAATGGCGCGAGTTTTCTGGGGCTGCAGGGCATTGTGGTAAAAAGCCACGGCTCTGCAGGTGTGCAGGGCTTTCAAAGTGCGATTGCGCGGGCATTGATCGAGATCCAGGAAAACCTGCCGCAACGCTTGCACGGGCGTCTTGAGGATCTGTTGCCTTAGGCGAATCGGCCCGGGAGTGCTTAAATGTGACCGGCCAGTTCAATTGACCATCCAATCTGTCAGTTTCGTTCGCGCCCACCTTCGGTGCGAGCATTTTTGACGACCAGATCATTAGGGGCTTGTTACATGTCTACATCCCTCGCATTCGTCTTTCCAGGGCAGGGTTCGCAGTCCCTCGGTATGTTGGCCGAGCTGGGCGCGCAACATCCACTGATCCTGGAAACTTTCAAGGAAGCTTCCGATGCCCTGGGTTACGACCTGTGGGCACTGACCCAGCAAGGGCCGGAAGAGCAACTCAATCAAACCGATAAAACCCAGCCTGCGATCCTGACCGCCTCGATCGCCCTGTGGCGCTTGTGGCTGGCCGAAGGCGGTGCGCGCCCGGCCTACGTCGCCGGTCACAGCCTGGGCGAGTACAGCGCCTTGGTGGCCGCCGGCAGCCTGACCCTCTCTGAAGCGGTCAAGCTGGTCGAGCGTCGTGGTCAGCTGATGCAAGAAGCTGTTCCGGCCGGGCAGGGCGGCATGGCCGCTATCCTCGGCCTGGAAGACGCTGTAGTGATCGAAGCCTGTGCCGAAGCGGCCCAGGGCGAAGTGGTCAGCGCGGTGAACTTCAACTCCCCTGGCCAGGTGGTCATCGCTGGCGCCAAGGCCGCTGTCGAGCGCGCCATTGAAGGCTGCAAGGCCCGTGGTGCCAAGCGCGCCTTGCCGTTGCCGGTGAGCGTGCCGTCCCACTGCGAGCTGATGCGCCCGGCTGCCGAGCGTTTTGCCGAGTCCATCGCCGCCATCAATTGGCAAGCGCCGCAGATCCCGCTGGTGCAGAACGTCAGTGCGGCCGTTGCCGCCGACCTCGACACCCTCAAGCGCGACCTGCTGGAGCAGCTTTACAAGCCGGTACGCTGGGTTGAGTCGGTACAGACCCTGGCTGCCAATGGTGCCACTGAGTTGGTCGAGTGCGGCCCGGGCAAAGTCCTGGCCGGCCTGAACAAGCGCTGCGCCGATGGCGTGTCGACTGCCAACCTCAATACCCCGGATGCCTTCGCTGCCGCGCGCGCGGCACTGGCCTGAAACCCTTTAGGAGAAGCCTGCATGAGTCTGCAAGGTAAAGTTGCACTGGTTACTGGCGCAAGCCGTGGCATTGGCCAGGCGATCGCCCTGGAACTGGGCCGTCAAGGCGCCGTTGTGATCGGCACCGCCACTTCCGCTTCGGGCGCTGAGCGTATTGCTGCCACCTTGAAGGAAAACGGCGTACAGGGCACCGGTCTTGAGCTGAATGTGACCAGCGACGAGTCTGTTGCTGCTGTGCTGGCTGAAATTACTGCACAGTTCGGCGCACCGGCTATTCTGGTGAACAACGCCGGTATCACCCGTGACAACCTGATGATGCGCATGAAAGACGACGAGTGGTACGACGTGGTCGATACCAACTTGAACAGTCTGTTTCGCCTGTCCAAGGGCGTTTTGCGCGGCATGACCAAGGCGCGTTGGGGCCGAATTATCAATATTGGCTCCGTAGTGGGTGCCATGGGCAACGCAGGCCAAGTAAACTATGCCGCGGCCAAGGCCGGTCTGGAAGGTTTCAGCCGTGCATTGGCCCGTGAAGTCGGTTCGCGTTCGATTACGGTCAACTCGGTGGCCCCAGGGTTCATCGACACCGATATGACCCGCGAACTGCCGGAAGCTCAGCGTGAAGCTTTGCTGACCCAGATTCCGCTGGGCCGTCTGGGCCAGGCTCAAGAGATCGCAAATGTGGTCACTTTCCTGGCATCCGACGGTGCGGCATACGTGACTGGGGCTACAATCCCGGTGAACGGCGGGATGTACATGAGTTAAATTGTGACGGATCGCTTCAAAAAAATGTCATACGAGCTGTCTAAAATCCGTTATAAAGCTGCAACTTAATTTATAGGCAGGTGGTCGGTCGGGTACGAGGGTGAAGCTTTCAGTTGAAAAGCTGAAAAGGCTTTCTATACACTTACCCACTGGCCAGCTGCCTGAATTTGTCCATTAGGAGTTAAACAAGGTATGAGCACCATCGAAGAGCGCGTCAAGAAAATCGTTGCCGAGCAACTGGGCGTTAAAGAAGAAGAAGTGACCAACTCCGCTTCCTTCGTTGAAGACCTGGGTGCCGATTCCCTTGACACCGTTGAGCTGGTGATGGCTCTGGAAGAGGAATTCGAGACCGAAATCCCGGACGAAGAAGCTGAAAAAATCACTACTGTTCAAGCTGCTATCGACTACGTTACTGCCCACCAGGCGTAATAGTTTGTAGTCGTCGCTTGCTGTCAGGGAAAAACCGCACTGCTGTAACGGCGTGCGGTTTTTTCTTTAAGCGGTGATGAAAAGTAAGCTGCGAAGCAAAGTGTCGTCATTAGAAAAAGGAGAGTGCTGTGTCGCGTAGACGCGTCGTAGTCACCGGTATGGGTATGTTGTCGCCACTGGGTACGGATGTGCCGAGCAGTTGGCAGGGCATTCTGGCTGGCCACAGTGGTATCGGTCTGATCGAACACACGGACCTTTCAGCCTATTCCACCCGTTTTGGCGGCTCGGTAAAGGGCTTCAATGTCGAGGAATATCTCTCGATCAAAGAATCCCGCAAGCTCGACCTGTTCATTCAATACGGCCTGGCAGCCGGTTTTCAGGCGGTGCGTAATGCCGGCCTGGAAGTCACCGACGCCAACCGTGAGCGCATCGGCGTGGCCATGGGTTCGGGTATTGGCGGTTTGACCAATATCGAAGAAACCAGCCGCACGCTGCACGATTCCGGCCCCCGTCGAATTTCACCGTTCTTCGTGCCGGGCTCGATCATTAATATGATTTCCGGTTTCCTGTCCATCCACTTGGGTGCCCAGGGACCTAACTACGCCATTGCCACGGCGTGCACCACCGGCACGCACTGCATCGGCATGGCGGCGCGTAACATTGCCTATGACGAAGCCGACGTGATGATCGCCGGTGGCGCCGAAATGGCTGCCTGCGGCCTCGGCATGGGTGGCTTCGGCGCGTCCCGTGCGCTGTCGACGCGCAATGACGAGCCGACTCGCGCCAGCCGTCCGTGGGACAAGGGCCGTGATGGCTTCGTACTGTCCGACGGTGCCGGTGCGCTGGTACTCGAAGAGCTGGAGCACGCCAAGGCGCGCGGTGCCACCATTTACGCCGAGTTGATTGGCTTCGGCATGAGCGGTGACGCCTACCACATGACCTCGCCGCCGTCCGACGGTGCCGGTGCTGCACGTTGCATCACCAACGCCTTGCGCGATGCGAAGGTCAACGCCAACCAGGTGCAGTACATCAATGCCCACGGCACTTCGACCCCGACGGGCGACCTGGCGGAAGCCGAAGCCATCAAGTCGGTGTTCGGTGAGCACGCCTACAAGCTGGCGGTCAGCTCCACCAAGTCCATGACCGGCCACCTGTTGGGTGCGGCGGGCGCGGTCGAGGCGATCTTCAGCGTCATGGCCATCAAGGATCAGGTCGCTCCGCCGACCATCAACCTTGATGAGCCGGACGAAGGCTGCGACCTCAACTTCGTGCCTCACGAAGCGCAACCGATGCCGATCGATGTGGTGATCTCCAACTCGTTCGGTTTCGGTGGCACCAACGGTTCCCTGGTGTTCCGCCGGTTCGCCGAGTGATGCACAGCTGGGTCGACGGTCAGCCAGCGGACAGCGTGCCCCTGAAAGATCGTGGCCTGGCGTACGGCGATGGCCTGTTTGAGACCATCGCCGTCAAGGCCGGGCAGCCGGTGCTGCTCGACCGCCACCTGCAACGCCTGGAGGCGGGTTGCAGGCGCCTGGCCCTGGTTGCGGACCACACGCTGATCCGCAGCGAAGTGCTGGCCTATGCTGCAGCCTTGGGCAATGGTGTACTCAAATTGATCCTCACCCGTGGCGACAGCCTGCGCGGCTATGGCATCAACCCTGGCGTCCCCGTGCGCCGTATCTTGCAGGGCAATCCGCCCGCTGCTTATCCTCTGGCCCATGCAGCCGATGGCATCCGCCTGTTTGCGTGCGCCACTCGCTTGGCCGAGCAGCCGTTGCTGGCCGGTCTCAAGCACCTTAATCGTCTTGAACAGGTGATCGCCCGCGCCGAATGGCAGGACGCCGAACATGCCGAGGGTTTGATGCTGGATATGTCCGGCCGCGTCATCGAAGGCGTGTTCAGCAACCTGTTCCTGGTGCGCAATGGCTTGTTACTAACCGCTGATCTGAATCGTTGCGGGGTTGCCGGCGTCATGCGTGCCGAGATTCTGGCCCAGGCGCAAACCCTGGGCATCCCGGTGGCCGTGGCCGACATCAGCATGGACCAGTTGCAACAGGCCGACGAAGTTTTCGTGTGCAACAGCGTTTATGGCATTTGGCCCGTACGTGGTTGCGCCGGGATGAGCTGGTCGGTTGGGCCGCTCACCCGTAAACTGCAGGGCATTGTTCGCGCGCTATTGGAAATTTGAGTTGATACGAAAACTGGTTTTACTGCTGCAGATCAGCCTGGTCTCGGCAGGCTTGCTGCTGGGCTTCTCGGCCTGGAAGCTCGACTCTGCGCTGAAGCAGCCCCTGAATCTGACCCAGGAACAATTGCTGGATGTACCCGCCGGGGCAACCCCGACGGGCACCTTCAATCGCCTTGAAACCGAAGGTGTGCTGGATGGCGCCTTCTGGTTGCGCCTGTACTGGCGCTTCAACCTCGAAGGCCAGCCGCTGCACAGCGGCGAATACCGCATGACCCCAGGCCTGACTGCCGAAGGCCTGATCGGCTTGTGGCAGCGTGGTGAAGTGGTGCAATACAGCCTGACATTGGTGGAAGGCTGGAACTTCCGCCAGGTGCGTTCAGCGCTGGCCAAACACGAAAAGATCGTGCAGACCCTGTCGGGGCTGAGCGACAACGAAGTGATGGACAAGCTCGGCCACCCTGGCGTGTTTCCCGAAGGGCGATTCTTTCCTGACACCTACCGCTTCGTGCGCGGCATGACCGATGTCGAATTCCTGAAAAAAGCCTACAACCGCCTGGATGATGTACTGGCCCAGGAATGGAGCCAACGCGCCGCTGATGCACCGTATACCGACCCTTACCAGGCGCTGATCATGGCCTCCCTGGTAGAAAAGGAAACCGGTGTGCCGCAAGAGCGCGGCCAGATCGCCGGGGTGTTCGTGCGCCGCCTGAAAATCGGCATGCTGCTGCAGACCGACCCTACGGTGATCTACGGCCTGGGCGAGCGCTACACCGGCAAGCTGACCCGCGCGCACCTCAAGGAAGCCAACCCCTATAACACCTACATGATTGCCGGCCTGCCGCCGACGCCGATCGCCATGGTCGGCCGCGAGGCGATCCATGCCGCCTTGAACCCGGTGGCCGGCAGCAGCCTGTACTTCGTGGCCCGGGGCGATGGCAGCCATATTTTCTCCGATGACCTGGATGCGCATAATGCCGCCGTGCGTGAGTTCCAGCTCAAGCGCCGCGCCGATTATCGCTCCAGCCCGGCACCGGCGGTAAAACCGCCGGAAGACGCGACACCACCGGCCGATGCCGCGCCGGTTGAAAAAACCGCCGAGCCAGCGCCGGACGCCGCTGCGCCGCAAAGCCCGCAATGACTCTGACTAAGGACTGCCTGTGACTGGCTTGTTTATTACCCTGGAAGGCCCGGAAGGCGCCGGCAAAAGCACCAACCGCGATTACCTGGCCGAGCGTTTGCGCGCTGAAGGCATCGAGGTGCTGTTGACCCGTGAGCCCGGCGGTACGCCGCTGGCCGAGCGCATTCGTGAAGTGTTGCTGGCAACGGGTGAAGAACAGATGAACCCGGACACTGAGCTGCTGTTGGTGTTTGCCGCCCGCGCCCAGCATTTGGCCGAAGTGATTCGCCCGGCCCTGGCGCGGGGTGCTGTGGTGATTTGCGACCGTTTTACCGACTCCACTTATGCTTACCAGGGCGGCGGGCGCGGCTTGTCCCTTGAGCGCATCGCCAGTCTGGAGGCTTTCGTCCAAGGCGACTTGCGCCCCGACCTGACCCTGCTGTTCGACCTGCCGATCGAAGTCGGCATGGCTCGCGCCAGTGCCCGTGGGCGCTTGGATCGGTTCGAGCTGGAAGGTTCGACATTCTTCAATGCGGTCCGTAGCGCGTTCCTGCAGCGCGCCAAGGCTGAGCCTGCGCGTTACTCCTTACTGGACGCAGCCCAGCCACTGGCGCAGGTACAGCAGGCCATCGATGCTCTGCTGCCCGAACTTCTGGAGCGCGCCCGTGGCTGAAGCCTACCCGTGGCAGGACAGCCTCTGGCAGCAATTGGCCGGGCGCGCCCAGCATGCCCATGCCTATTTGCTGCACGGCCCCATCGGTATTGGCAAGCGCGCCCTGGCCGAGCGCCTGATGGCCAGCCTGCTGTGCAAGCAACCGATCAACCTGGAAGCCTGCGGCGAGTGCAAATCCTGTCTGTTGCTCAAGGCCGGTAGCCACCCCGACAACTACCTGCTCGAACCTGAAGAGGCCGATAAGGCGATCAAGGTCGACCAGGTGCGTGACCTTGTCAGCTTTGTGGTGCAGACCGCACAAATGGGCGGGCGCAAAGTAGTACTGATCGAACCGGTGGAGGCGATGAACATCAACGCCGCCAACGCCTTGCTCAAGAGCCTGGAAGAGCCGTCGGGCGACACTGTGCTGCTGCTGGTGAGCCACCAGTCCAGCCGCTTGTTGCCAACCATCCGCAGCCGTTGCGTGCAGCAGGCCTGCCCGCTGCCGAGCGAGGCCATGAGTTTGCAATGGCTGGCGCAGGCGCTGCCGGAATGCTCTGCCGACGAGCGTGTCGAGTTGCTGACCCTGGCTGCCGGTTCACCCTTGGCGGCGGTTAAGCTGCAGGCCCAAGGCGTGCGTGAGCAACGCGCACTGGTGGTGGATGGCGTCAAGAAGCTGCTCAAGCAGGAACAGTCCGCCACGCAACTGGCCGAAGGCGCCTGGAAGGATATCCCGTTGCTGCTGCTGTTCGACTGGTTCTGTGACTGGTCGAGCCTGATCCTGCGCTACCAGTTAACCCAGGACGAAAATGGCCTCGGCCTGCCGGACATGCGCAAAGTGGTGCAGTACCTGGCGCAAAAAAGTGCGCAGGACAAGGTGCTGAACATCCAGGACTGGATTTTGGCCCAGCGCC
Organism: Pseudomonas sp. WS 5146; assembly: GCF_012985495.1. Classification (NCBI taxonomy): domain Bacteria; kingdom Pseudomonadati; phylum Pseudomonadota; class Gammaproteobacteria; order Pseudomonadales; family Pseudomonadaceae; genus Pseudomonas; species Pseudomonas sp. WS 5146. Next base: position 569,184 of record NZ_JAAQWL010000001.1, on the reverse strand, counting down.
AGAAAGTCCTCGGCAAAGCCAACCTCAACCGCGTGCTGTTGCTCGAAGCACTGCTGGTGCAGTGGGTGGGTTTGCTCGGCCGGCGTTAATTTCCGTGGCCGACGGGTGTATCGTTGGCCAGACACTTTCCATGAATTAAGTCGTACTTTCCTATGCTCGTAGATTCCCACTGCCACCTTGATCGCCTCGACCTCGCCCAGCACGGCGGCTCCCTCGACGCTGCCCTGGAAGCGGCACGCCAGCGTGGGGTAGGGCACTTCCTGTGCATCGGCGTGAGCGCGGAGAATGCCGCCGACGTCAAAGCCTTGGCTGATCGATATGCTGATGTCGATTGTTCGGTCGGTATCCACCCGCTGGACCTCAAGCCGGGTGAAGCGCCGGCCCTGGATTGGCTCTTGAGCGAGCTCAACCACCCACGCGTGGTGGCGATTGGCGAAACCGGCCTGGATTACCACTACGAGCCTGAAGCCGCCGAGCTGCAGCAAGCCTCCTTCCGCCTGCACCTGCAAGCGGCCCGGCAGACTGGCAAACCCGTGATCGTTCACACCCGAGGCGCTCGCGCTGACACCCTCACGCTGTTGCGCGAAGCTGCCTTGCCCCAGGCCGGCGTGCTGCATTGCTTTACCGAAGACTGGGACATGGCCAAGGCCGCGCTGGACCTGGGTTTCTATATCTCCCTGTCGGGCATCGTCACCTTCCGCAACGCCGACGCCTTGCGTGACGTGGCGCGTCAGGTGCCGGCCGACCGCCTGCTGGTGGAAACGGATTCGCCTTATCTTGCGCCGATTCCCCATCGCGGCAAGCCAAACCTGCCGGAATACGTGCGTGATGTAGCCGATTACCTGGCGATGCTGCGCGGCGAATCCGTTGAGCGCTTTGCCGAGCAGACCACCGAGAACTTCAAGCGTCTGTTTCCGCTGGCGCACGTGGCCGGTTGAGGCGACCAAATCGCAGGCAAAAAAAACCCGGGTTCTGGGGGGTGAATCCGGGCTAAGACCATTAGGAGTAAAACAAGGGCACACAGTCCGTCGGTACCCAGGTCGACGCGTCACTTGGGGGAGATGTCACGCCGACAGTTCAAGTATTGATCAGTATCCGATTCAGTCCAGTCGCGATTGGTCGTTTTTTAAACAGATTTGGAATACGCGCGCTTCGCTTGAGTTCTCATTGAGCGGATGCACGGCTGTAGTTGTTGCGTATTATTTCTGACTGATACCCGGCCATTCGTTGGCGCGCTGAAACTAAAGTGCGCGGTGGGTTCACATAGGCGTTGCCCAACGACCGTTCAGTCGGGATAATCCCTTGCATCGGGTAAATCGTATCGCCACGTATCCGTGGCCCTGCGTAACCCTCCCTAATTCCGACCTCTGCAGACCTCTTCCTCATGCACAAAGAACCCCGTAAGGTCCGTGAGTTTCGCCGCCGTGAGCAGGAAATTCTCGACACCGCGCTCAAGTTGTTCCTCGAACAAGGTGAAGACAGCGTCACCGTCGAGATGATTGCGGATGCCGTGGGTATCGGCAAAGGCACGATCTACAAACACTTCAAATCCAAGGCCGAGATCTACCTGCGGCTGATGCTCGACTACGAGCGCGATTTGAACGAGCTGTTGCATTCGGCTGATGTGGACAAGGACAAGGAGGCGCTGTCACGCGCCTATTTCGAGTTCCGCATGCGTGACCCGCAGCGCTACCGCCTGTTTGACCGCCTGGAAGAAAAGGTGGTCAAGGGGCATCAGGTGCCGGAAATGGTCGAGGAGCTGCACAAGATCCGCGCCTCGAACTTCGAGCGCCTCACCCTGCTGATCAAGGGCCGCATCAGCGAAGGCAAGCTGGAAGACGTACCGCCGTATTTCCACTACTGTGCCGCCTGGGCATTGGTACATGGCGCCGTTGCGCTGTACCACTCGCCGTTCTGGAGCAATGTGCTGGAAGATCAGGAAGGTTTCTTCCAGTTCCTGATGGACATTGGCGTACGCATGGGCAACAAGCGCAAGCACAGCACTGAGCTGCCGAGCGCTGAGCCCAAGAGCGGCGACGCTCCCGCTGTTTAAGCTATTCCCGACAGTGATGGCGCAATGATTTGCTGCCGCTTGCAGTACCCCAGGAATATACTCAGGCAAGGACGCTTGCTAAAAGCTGATTTTTCAGTCAGCTTTTAGCGCGCCTGAACCATCCTCTGCCGGAGTGTTCCATGATCGTTGATCGTCAAGGCAGGCGATTTCGCAATTTGCGGATCAGCCTGACCTCAGCCTGCAATTACGCGTGTACCTACTGCGTGCCAAACGGCAAGCGGCTGGTGGCTGCCCAGGACGAACTCTCGGCGGAGGCCATGGCGCGTGGCGTTGCCTATCTGATCGAAGCTGCCGGCATCGAGCGTTTGCGCATCACCGGCGGTGAACCGCTGGTCAGCCCCAAGCTGGAAGCCTTCATGGGCGCCGTGGGCGGCATGGGCCTCAGTGATATCAGCCTGACCACTAACGGCCAACTGCTGGCGCGCAAGTTGCCACTGCTGGTCGACGCCGGTATTCGGCGCATCAACGTGTCCCTCGATACCCTGGATGCTGACGCTTTCCGCAGCATCGCCCGTGGCGGCGACCTGGCCACCGTGCTCGATGGCATGGACCAGGCCCGCGCCGCCGGCATCAAGATCAAGGTCAATATGGTGCCGTTGCGCGGGCAGAACCTGGACCAGGTGATGCCGCTGCTCGACTACTGCCTGGAGCGCGGCTACGAGCTGCGCTTTATCGAATTGATGCGCATGGGCCACCTGGCCAAGGATTCCAATGCGTTCCTGCAGCAGTTCGTCAGCTTGCAGCAACTGCTCAGCCTGATCGGCGAACATCACGAATACCTGCAAGCCAACGCGCCGATTGATGCCACGGCGGTGCGCTATGAAGTGCCGGGCAAGGGCTTCTTTGGCGTGATCGCAAATGAAAGCGTGCCGTTCTGCCGCACCTGCTCGCGCTTGCGCTTGTCGTCTACCGGTTGGTTGCATGGCTGTTTGTCGTCGAGTAACCGCCATTACGTGGGCGACCTGCTGGACCAGCCACGTCATCAGGCGCTGCCGGCCTTGCAAGGTTTATTGATGAAGGCCCTGGGTGACAAGCAGGAAGTGGCCTTCTCTGGCGGCGCCACGGTCATGAAGATCATCGGCGGCTAACACCGCACACAATCGAATGTAGGAGCAGGCTTTTTGTGGGAGCTGGCTTGCCTGCGATTGCATCACCTCGGTGTACTTGATGTACCTGGGTGTCTGCATCGCAGGCAAGCCAGCTCCCACATTTGGTTATGCATCGTTCTTGAATGGCGCGGATTCTGCATTAAGTGCCCATTCGCCGGTTTTCCGTCACCGGCTTCTGGAGGATTAGGATGCGTAGTCTGGTTTTGTTGCTGGCGTCAGTGGCGCTGAGTGGCTGCATGACCGTCAGCGATATGGCCGAAGGCACCCGCTATCAAATGAGCGACGCCGGGCTGCTGGACCACAGTGATACCCGCCGTACCGCGTCGGTGCGCATACAGCCGGACTCCTTTGTGTTTATTGCCCAAGGCGCTTTTGTACCGCCGGGCAGTGCCTATCCGCGACCTAACGTGGTGGCCGAAGAAGCCTTCAACGGCTTCGTCGAATATTTCCCGATGGTGCGCCGCGCCCGCAAGCCGGAAGGCCTCGAACAAGCCATGGCCGAAGCCCGTGCGGCAGGCGCTCACTACCTGCTCTATTGCCGCTTTGCGGCAGCCGATGACCGTATTGGCAATGCCGATGAGTGGACCGACCAGCAAGCGTTGGACCGTGTCGGCCTGGACAGCGGCGTGATCCAGATCATGTTGATCGAGACCAGCACCCAGTATTTGATTGATACTGCACGCATTCGCAGTCGTGGCGGTTTACTGACGTTCCACGACAACAAGCCAGAAGACTTGATTGCCCGCCCGCTGGCCCAATACGCCCGTGGCCTGTTGGGGATGGGTGATCAATAAAAATCCAGAGGAGAACCCTATGACCGATTCCGCCAAGGCCAATGATCTATTGGCCCAACTGCCCAAGGGCAAGGGGCCGGCGCCGGTACACCTGTGGAACCCGGATTTTTGCGGCAACATCGACATGCGCATCGCCCGTGACGGCACTTGGTTTTACCAAGGCACGCCGATCGGGCGTAAGCCGATGGTCAAGTTGTTCTCCAACATCATTCGCCGCGATGGCGATGAGTATTTCCTGGTCACTCCCGTGGAAAAGGTCGGTATCAGCGTCGATGATGCGCCCTTTGTCGCGGTAACGCTGGAAGTCGAAGGGCAGGGCGAAAGCCAGGTGCTGCGCTTCACCACCAATGTCGACGAGGACATTGAAGCGGGCCTTGAACACCCCTTGCGCGTGGTAATCGACCCGATCACCCAAGAACCCGCGCCCTACCTGCGAGTGCGCACCAACCTTGAAGCCCTTGTGCATCGCAACGTGTTTTACCAGTTGGTCGAACTGGCGGTCAGCCGTCCGATCAACGGTCAGAACTGGCTTGGTGTCTGGAGCGGCGGGGAATTTTTCCGCATTGGCCTCGAACCCTGAGACTGGCTTTTTCATCACCCTGAAATAATTCGCTTGCTGTTGTCGGGCGCTTTCGGTTATCAATTTGTACATGATTAGACATGTCCGATTTGATAAGAAAAAACGCGTCGTCGACGAACTCATCCGCCGTATCGAAGGTGGAGTAATGGCCGACGGTTTCCTGCTGCCGGGCGAGCATCAACTGGCCGAGGAGTTTGCGGTCAGCCGTGGCACCTTGCGCGAAGCCCTGGCTGAGCTCAAACGGCGCAACTACATCGCCACGCAAAGCGGCGTCGGCTCCATCGTCACCTTTGATGGCATGGTGCTCGACCAACGCAGTGGCTGGGCACAGGCGCTGGCCGATACCGGCGCACTGGTCACCACCGACATCCTGCGGCTGGAAGCCGTGACTCGACCGGACCTGCTCAGCCGTTTTGGCAGCGACCAATTTATCGCCCTCGACCGCCGTCGGCGCACCACCGATGGCACCGCCGTTTCTCTGGAGCGTTCGTTGATGCCTGCTACCGGTGGCCTGGAAAGCCTGCCCCGTGTCGGCCTGATCGACAACTCCCTCACCATCACGCTGGCCGCTTACGGCTACGTGGGCGCCGAAGGGGACCAGTGGATCGGTGCCGAGCCCTTGAGCGATGAAGACGCCGAGTTGCTCGGCCGCCCAGCCGGTACGGTGTTTCTCAAAGCCTCGCGCACTACCTACGACCGCCGCGAGCGTCTCATGGAGTATGTCGAAAGCTTGCTCGACCCTTTGCACTTTCGCCTGCACCTGCAGTTTGGAGCTTCGAAATGACCGCGCAAAATCGCGCCCTCGGTGCCTTCTACGGCCTGGCCCTGGGCGATGCATTGGGCATGCCCACCCAGTCGTTGAGCCGCGAGCAGGTGCAGCAGCGCTTCGGGGCCATCACCGCTCTGCAAGATGCTGGTGCCGACCAACCCATCGCGCCGAACATGCCGGCAGGCTCCATCACCGACGACACCGAGCAGGCGATCCTGGTCGGTGAGTTGCTGGTGCAAGGGCAGGGCAAAATCGAACCCACGGTACTCGCCCAGCGCCTGATCGAGTGGGAAGCGGCGATGCGCGCCAAAGGCTCCCAGGACTTGCTGGGGCCATCGACCAAACGCGCCATCGACATGATCCTCGCCGGGCACACCCCGGAAGAATCCGGGCGCTACGGCACCACCAATGGCGCCGCGATGCGCATCACGCCGGTCGGCATTGCCGCCGACGTCAGCGACCCGGCGCAGTTTATCCAGGCGGTGATCCAGGCCTGCCAGGTCACCCATAACACCAACCTGGGCATTTCCAGCGCGGCGGCGGTGGCGGCAGTGGTTTCGGCAGGTATCAACGGTGTGGATTTGGGTGAAGCCCTGAACATTGGCACCCAGCTCGCGCAGCAGGCCGAAGGCCATGGCCACTGGATCGCCGGTGGGCGGATTTCCACGCGCATCAGTTGGGCACGCACCTTGAGCGTCGGCAGCGGCGACAAAGCCCTGTTTGCCGATCTGCTTTACGAACTGATCGGCACCTCGGTCGCTTCCCAGGAATCGGTGGTGGTGTCGTTTGCCCTCGCGCAGCAAGTGGCGGTGGGCGACATGAATGCCGTCGAAGCGCTGTGCCTAGCGGCCAGCCTTGGCGGCGATACCGACACCATTGCCGCCATGTTGGGCGCGATGTTGGGCGCGTGTCTTGGGATGCAGTGCTGGCCTGAGGCGATGATTGAGCAGGTCAAGCAGGTCAATGGTCTGGATTTGCAGCCACTGGTGCAGGGGCTGCTGCAATTGCGCTGATCACCACCGATCAAAAAATGTGGGAGCTGGCTTGCCTGCGATAACGGTGTGCCAGCCACTGATGCACTCACTGAAAGACCGCTATCGCAGGCAAGCCAGCCCCCACCTTAAATCGTGTTTGAGTCAGGACGACCGCTTAAAGCTTTGACTATCTGCCACAACCACAACAATACAGGCACCAGGAGCACCCCTCATGAGCAGCACTTCTTCCGGCCAAAGTGCCGGGCAATTGGAAACACGCGGCATCGAACCGGTCCCCGAAGGCGAGTGCAATGGCCATCCGCTGCAACTGTTCTGGGTGTGGTTCGCGGCTAACATCAGCATCCTCGGCTTGCCGCTCGGCGCGACCCTGGTGGCGTTTCGTGGCCTGGCGATCTGGCAGGCGATCATTGTGGCGATTCTCGGCGCCGCCGGCTCCTTTGCCGTGGTGGGCATCATCTCGATTGCCGGCCGTCGCGGCCGCGCGCCGAGCCTGACGCTGTCGCGCGCCATCTTCGGTGTGCGCGGCAATATCGGTCCCACGCTGGTCTCGCTGATGTCGCGCCTGGGTTGGGAAACCGTCAACACCACCACGGCCGCCTTTGTGCTGCTGTCGTTGTGTTCGATCCTGTTCGGCTCGCCGGTCGAAGCCAAAAGCGCGCCGGTGCTCACGCTGATCTTTATCGCGATTTTCGTGCTGCTGACCTTGTCCGTGTCCGGCCTCGGCCACGCCACCTTGCTGGTGATCCAGAAGTGGGCCACCTACGTGTTCGGCGCGTTGAATATCCTGGTGGGCGGCTTCCTCTGCGCCACTATCGACTGGAGCGCGGTGTTCAACGCCACCCCGGCGCCGCTGAGCGCCATGATCATTGGCGTCGGCACCATGGCCGCCGGTACCGGTATCGGCTGGGCCAACGCCGGTGCCGACATGTCGCGCTACCAGCACCGCAGCGTCAAGGCCGTGCGTCTGGTGGCGTCTGCCGCATTTGGTGCGGGCATTCCGCTGGTGCTGTTGATCACCCTCGGCGGCCTGCTGTCGGTGGGCAACAACGACCTGGCGTCGGCCACCGACCCGATCATCGCGATCCGCGACATGCTGCCGACCTGGATGGCCGTGCCGTACTTGATCACCGCGTTCGGCGGGCTGTTGCTCTCCAATAACCTCTCGGTGTACTCGGCCGGTCTCACCACCTTGACCTTGGGTCTTAAGGTCAAGCGCGTGCACGCGGTGATCGTCGATATCGTGGCGATCTTCGCCGGCTCCATTTACTTCATGCTGATCGCCGACAGTTTCTATGGCCCGTTCATCACCTTCATCTCGCTGCTGGCCGTGCCCATCACCGCCTGGGTCGGGATCTTTGTGGTCGACCTGATTCACCGTCACTACTACAGCCCCAAAGACCTGCTGGACGTAAGCCCAAGCAGCGCCTACTGGTATCGCGGCGGCGTGGAATGGCGTGCATTCGGCGCCTGGGCTGTGGCGATTGTGCTGGGTTTCAGCTTCACCACCATCGGCACCACCGCCGAAAATATCTGGTTCGCCGGGCCTTTGTCCGACTCCTGGCTGGGCCACAACGGCCTGGGCTGGATCGTCACCTTCCTGGTGGCCGGTGGGATTTATGCAGTACTGGGCGGCGCAGCTGACCGTCGCCCGGCTTTGGTAGAGCGCGCTAATGTCTAGATTGCTGCACACCGGCCAGGTCATCGTCGACCTGGTCATGGCCCTCGACACACTGCCTGCAACCGGCGGCGATGTGCTGGCGCAATCGGCCAGTTTCGAAGCCGGCGGCGGCTTCAACGTGATGGCTGCCGCCCGGCGCAATGGTTTGCCGGTGGTTTACCTCGGCCGCCATGGCCACGGGCGCTTCGGTGACCTGGCGCGCGCCGCGATGCAGGCCGAGGGCGTGGAAATGGCCCAGCCGGCCAGCGAGGGCAAGGACACCGGGTTGTGCGTGTCGCTGACCGAGGCCAGCACCGAGCGCACGTTCATTTCGCATATCGGCGCTGAAGGGGATTTGCGCGCAGAGGACCTGGCGGGCGTGGTGCCGCGCGCGGACGACTATGTGTACGTCAGCGGCTACAGCCTGTTGCTCGAAGGCAAGGCCCAGGCATTGCTCGATTGGCTGCTGGTGCTGCCGCGTGAAATCACCGTGGTGTTCGACCCGGGGCCGTTGGTCAAGGCGCCGGACTCGGCCTTGATGGTTGCCTTGCTGCCGCGCATTGATATCTGGACCAGCAATGGCCCGGAAGCCCTGGCGTTTAGCGGCGCCAGTACGCTGGCCGAAGCGCTGCGCGAACTCAACCGTCACTTGCCCGCCGAAGCGCTGCTGGTGGTGCGCGACGGGCCGAATGGCTGCTGGGTGAGTCGCCACGGCAAGGCCGAGCATGTGCCGGGTTTCAAGGTGCAGGCCGTGGACAGCAACGGCGCGGGCGATGCCCATGCCGGTGTGTTTCTGGCCGGGTTGGCCAAGGGTTTAACCCCTTCAGTGGCGGCGCGTCGAGCCAATGCGGCGGCGGCGCTGGCTGTTACACGCTGGGGACCGGCGACGTCGCCTGGCAGTGCCGAAGTCGACGCATTGCTGACTGACTAAACACAAATAAAAATGTGGGAGCTGGCTTGCCTGCGATGGCGGTGCGCCAGCTAGTACATCTTCTGCTGACACACCGCCATCGCGGGCAAGCCCGCTCCCACATTTGATCTTCGTCTAGTTCACACGGTGCCTTCGCCTTCCAGCTTGCGCGCCTCATCAACGCCCGAGGCGGTCAGCTTGATCGGCAGGTTCAACGAATATTCACCGGCGTCGTCGGTGGTCACATGCCCATCCTTGATAAACCCGCGGTCTTGCAGAAATGCCAGCACACTGGCCACCACCTTTTCGCCGCGGTAGTTATCCAGCACCTCCTTGCCCAGACCGTTGGGGTGGGCGTGCAGCAGGCGGGTGAGGACTTCTTTTTCAAGGTTTCTATCGACGTTCATGCGTACCTCTTCACTGGGAAATGATCGGGTGTCGGTGTTGCTATCGATGCATCAAGGCGCAGGTTGTTTTGGCGCGCCCGGGATGTTGCTGTCATCGCCCTTGTTGATGGTGGGCTCTTTATTGACACCAGGGCCCATTTTGCCGTTACCGACTGCAGCCGGTGCCTGACGTTGGGTATCGGCGCCTTTGGTGCGAGGGTCTGCGCCGTTATCGATAATCGCGCCACCGTTGGTTTCCATCCCTGTGCCCATCGAATCCTGAGACTCCTTGGTAGCAGGGTTGGTGGTGCCGGTGGATGAGGTGGCGGCAACGGCACTCAATGAGGCGGCGGACAGCAGGCCGATGAGGGCGAGGGCAGCAAATTTGGAATTCTTCATGAGGGGTGTCTCCATATGATTAATGTCCTTACCCCTTATTGGTCCGCCCCAGTTTGCGGTTCGTGCCTTGATGGCGACGAACGGTGCTAATTCACCTGTAAGATTTTGTTAGCCGAACGCTGGCGCCAGATCAGTCGCGCCACCGTGATCAACCAGTTGAACAAGGCCACGGCCAACACACTCGCCAGCAGCGTCGGCAGCCCAGAGTCGACAATGATTTTGCCCGCCAGCAGCGGAAAGCCGAACACCCCGACAAAGTACGCCAGGCTGAACAGCAGCAAGGCTTGTGACGTCGTACCAGGCGGTGCTTCATTGGCCACCAGCCCATTGATCACCGAGTACGTCAGGCCGTAACCCACGCCCAGCGTGCCGGCTGCCAACAGGTAACTGAGGTTGCCACTCACGCCAAACGCAAACAGCGCGATCGAGCCGAGCATGATCCCGGACAGCACGCAGGCGGCCCAGTACGCATCGCGCTTGACCACGTGGCCGGCGATCAACAGCCGGCTGGTAATGGCGGCGCTCAGGAAGCCGCCAAAGAACAACGAATAGTCCAACCCCTGCGCAGCCGCGTAGCTGGTTTGAAACGATGAAAGCCCACCAAACACACAGCCGCCCAGGCCGACCATCAGGATCGCAAACGCGGCTTTGGATGACAGCACGCGGCGGCTGGACGCCCAGGAAATCTTCGAGGTGGGCGCATTCGCGTGGTGGTTAAGTTGTGCGCCCATTCGCCAGAACATCAGGACGCCGACCAGACTGGCCACACCGGCAATGTAGAAGGCCGCTGTCAGCGGCAGGCCCAGCGCGTCGGCGGCACGGCCGAGCAAAGGGCCGGAGCCGATCCCGCTCAACATACTGCCCGACAGCAGCGCAAAATATTTGGCCCGCTGCGCCGATTGCACCAGCAGCGTCACGATGATCGGCCCCAAGGTGTAGAACACGCCCCAGCCCAACCCAAGCGACAGACCGAACAGCATCAAGCCCTGGCCAAACCCGGGTGTCAGGGCAAACCCCAGGCACGCCACCACCAGCAATACGCCCATGCCCGCAATCGCGCGCGCCGCACCGACCGCATCGGCCAAGTGCCCGCAGAACAGCACTGCCACGAACGTACTGAGCATCGCCATGGAGATCACGCTGCCGGCGTCGTGTTCATTGCCGCCGCGCGAGTGGATCAGCAGCGACAGCAAAAACGTCGAGCCATAGGACAGTGACAACAGGAAGCTGGCGAGGCAGAAAAAGGCGAACAGTTTGGTATTCACGGCGGGTGTGGAAGGCATCGGGCGACCTTGCAGTTATCAGCATGCAGTTATTAGCGTTATGCCCGACTGTTTACCATGCCTGTGCAAGGCGAATGTTGCGTGGTTGGTGGTACTTGCTTTACGCGTGGCCGGAGTAAACAAATTGCACTGCAATCAGTCATCAAAGCGCCTTAGTATGTGGCCTTTGACATTGCCCAAGGCCCGCCCATGACCATCGAGATTCGCCCTGCCGTGCCCAGCGATGCTGCGCAGATCCTGACTTTCATCACTGAACTTGCCGAGTACGAAAAGGCCCGGCACGAAGTGATCGCCAGTGTGGTGGATATCGAGCGCAGCCTGTTCAGCGAGGGCGCCACCGCCCATGGCCTGATCTGTTCGCGGGATGGCCTGCCGATTGGCTTTGCGGTGTTCTTCTTCAGTTACTCCACCTGGCTGGGCAGCAACTGCCTGTACCTCGAAGACCTCTACATCAACCCCGAGCAACGTGGCGGCGGGGCGGGCAAGAAGCTCTTGCGGCACCTGGCCAAGATCGCCTGCGACAACGGTTGCGGGCGTTTCGAGTGGAGCGTGCTGGACTGGAACGAGCCGGCGATTGCCTTCTACAAGTCCATCGGCGCCCAGCCGCAGGAGGAGTGGGTGCGCTATCGCATGGAGGGTAATGCACTGCGCGACTTTGCCCAGGGCTGAAACCCTCTTTCAAAAACACTGAAGGCCCACTGTGGGGGCGGGCTTGTGTGGGAGCTGGCTTGCCTGCGAAAGCATCACTTCGGTGTAACTGAAATACCGAGGTGTCCGTATCGCAGGCAAGCCAGCTCCCACAGAGATCGGCACCCCCATTTTTTTGCGTCACGTCTCACTATATGGGATGCAAATTTATATATTGAGATATTTCAAAAGATGGGTTTATAGTCGGCGGCATCAGCACTCACTACCAAAAATAAAACAGGTGAAGCGATGCAGCCCCAACCGTTGTCATTACCCGCCGTGCCCGAACCCACCTATGGCGAGCGGCTGAAAAACAAAGTGGTGATCATCACCGGTGCCGCTCAAGGGATAGGCGAGGCGATCGTCGCCTGCTTCCAGGCCCAGCAGGCACGGCTGGTGATTGCGGATATCCAGGCCGAAAAGGTTGAGCAAGTCGCCGCCCACTGGCGCGAACGCGGCGCTGAGATTGTCGCGCAGGCCGTCGATATAACCTCCAAAGAGCAATGGCAGGCGCTAGTCAATGTGGCCATCGAGCGCTTTGGCCGTGTGGATGTGTTGATCAACTGCGCGGGCGTCAACGTGTTCCGTGACCCGCTGGAGATGACCGACGACGATTGGCGCCGCTGCTTCGCCATCGACCTCGACGGTGCCTGGTTCGGCTGCCGCACCGTGTTGCCGCACATGATCGAGCAGGGCATCGGCAACATCATCAACATCGCTTCCACCCATTCCAGCCACATCATTCCCGGCTGTTTTCCCTATCCGGTAGCCAAGCATGGCCTGCTCGGTCTCACCCGCGCCCTCGGCATCGAATACGCACCCAAAGGCATCCGCGTGAATGCCATCGCACCGGGCTACATCGAAACCCAGCTCAACGTCGATTACTGGAACGGCTTCCCTGACCCGCATGCCGAGCGCCAGCGCGCCTTCGATTTGCACCCGCCCAAGCGCATCGGCCAACCGGTCGAGGTGGCGATGACGGCGCTGTTTCTGGCCACCGACGAGGCGCCCTTTATCAACGCAACCTGCCTGATGATCGATGGCGGGCGTTCCGTGATGTACCACGACTAACAACAATCAAGAGAGGTGGTTCATGTTCAAGAAGACGTTAGGCGCCGTGGCGCTGGCGATGGCCTTCAGCGGTTTTGCAGCGGCCGAAGAAGTGAAGATCGGCTTCCTGGTCAAGCAGGCCGAAGAGCCTTGGTTCCAGACCGAATGGGCCTTTGCCGAAAAGGCCGGTAAGGACCAGGGCTTCACCGTGATCAAGATCGCCGTGCCCGACGGCGAGAAAACCTTGTCCGCCATCGACACCCTCGCCGCCAACGGCGCCAAGGGGTTTGTGATCTGCCCGCCAGACGTGTCCCTCGGCCCTGCGATCATGGCCAAGGCCAAGCTCAACGGCTTGAAAGTGCTGGCGGTGGATGACCGCTTCGTCGATGCCAAGGGCAAGCCCATGGAAGACGTGCCTTATGTGGGCCTGGATGCCTACAAGATCGGCCAGAAGCAAGGCGAGGCCATGGCCGCCGAAGCCAAGCATCGTAACTGGGACTGGAAGGACACCTACGCCGTCATCAACACCTTTGACGAGCTGGAAACCGGCAAAAAACGCACCGACGGTTCGGTCGAAGGCCTCAAGGCCGCCGGCTTGCCCGCTGACCACATCCTGTTCAGCGCGCAGAAAACCCTCGACGTGCCAGGCAGCATGGATTCCACCAACTCGGCGCTGGTAAAGCTGCCGGGCACCGCGAAAAACCTGATCATCGGCGGCATGAACGACAGCACCGTGCTGGGCGGCGTGCGCGCCACCGAAAGCGCCGGTTTCAAGGCGGCCAATGTGATTGGCGTGGGCATCAATGGCACTGATGCGATTGAAGAGTTGAAGAAAACCGACACCGGCTTCTACGGCTCAATGCTGCTCAGCCCCGATGCATCCGGCTACAAAACCGCCACGGCGATGTTCGAGTGGGTCACTAAAGGCACCGAGCCTGCCAAGTTCACCGCCCTGGATAACGTAACCCTCATCACCCGCGCCAACTTCAAGGAAGAGTTGAGCAAAATCGGTCTGTGGAAATGACCGGCGCGGCCTTGCGTTTCAACGGCATCGGCAAGGAGTTTCCCGGGGTCAAGGCGCTGGCGCAGATCAGCTTTGAAGCGCGGCCGCACTCGGTGCATGCGCTGATGGGCGAGAACGGCGCGGGCAAGTCCACGCTGCTCAAGATCCTCGGCGGTGCCTACACGCCCAGCAGCGGCACGGTGCAGATCGGCGAGCAGGTCATGGCGTTCAAGAACGCCGCCGACAGCATCGCCAACGGCGTGGCGGTGATTCACCAGGAGCTGCATCTGGTGCCGGAAATGACCGTGGCCGAGAACCTGTTTCTCGGGCATTTGCCGTCGCGTTTCGGCGTGGTCAATGGCGGCCAGCTGCGCAAGCAGGCGTTGGCGTGCCTTAAAGGCCTGGCCGATGAAATCGATCCGCAAGAGAAGCTTGGGCGTTTGTCCCTCGGCCAGCGCCAACTGGTGGAAATCGCCAAGGCGTTGTCCCGTGGTGCCCATGTGATTGCTTTTGACGAACCCACCAGCAGCCTGTCGGCGCGGGAAATCGACCGCTTGATGGCGATCATCACGCGCCTGCGCGATGAGGGCAAAGTGGTGCTGTATGTGTCGCATCGCATGGAAGAAGTGTTCCGTATTTGTGATGCGGTGACGGTGTTCAAGGACGGCCGTTATGTGCGCACTTTTGACGACATGGCCACACTGACTCACGACCAGTTGGTGACCTGCATGGTCGGGCGCGATATCCAGGATATCTACGATTACCGCCCGCGCGAACGCGGTGAGGTGGCGCTCAAGGTTAACGGTTTGCTTGGGCCTGGCCTGCGCGAAGCGGTCAGCCTGCAGGTGCACAAGGGCGAGATTCTCGGCCTTTTCGGGCTGGTGGGCGCCGGGCGTACCGAGCTGTTTCGTTTGCTCAGTGGCCTGGAACGCGCAACGGCCGGGCAGTTGGAGTTGTTTGGGCAAGCCCTGCCATTACATTCACCACGCGATGCCATCGCCGCCGGTGTGCTGCTGTGCCCGGAGGACCGCAAAAAGGAAGGCATCATCCCGCTGTCCAGCGTGGCCGAGAACATCAACATCAGTGCGCGTGGCGCGCATTCGACCTTTGGCTGGCTGTTGCGTGAAGGCTGGGAGAAGGTTAACGCCGACAAGCAGATCAAGGCGATGAAAGTCAAAACGCCGAACGCCGAGCAGAAAATCATGTACCTGTCCGGCGGCAATCAACAAAAGGCCATTCTTGGCCGCTGGCTGTCGATGCCGATGAAAGTGTTGCTGCTGGATGAGCCCACACGCGGCATCGATATCGGCGCCAAGTCGGAGATCTACCAGATCATTCATAACCTTGCGGCCAGCGGCATTGCGGTGATTGTGGTGTCCAGCGACCTGATGGAAGTGATGGGCATCTCTGATCGCATCCTGGTGATGAGTGAAGGCGCGCTGACTGGCGAGTTGACCCGCGACCAGGCGGATGAAGCGAAGCTGTTGCAACTGGCTCTCCCGCGTTCGCGGGCTTGAAGAATTCGAGGGTATAGGTATGTCACAGGTAAAAACTGCAAAGGGCTTTTGGCCGGGTTTCAACCAACGTAAATTTCTCGATGATTGGGTGATGCTGCTCGCGGCATTGAGCATCTTTGTGCTCAGCGCGCTGTTTATCGACAACTTCCTCTCGCCGCTGAATATGCGCGGGCTGGGCCTGGCGATTTCGACGGTGGGCATCGCTGCGTGCACCATGCTGTTCTGCCTGGCGTCGGGGCATTTCGACTTGTCAGTCGGCTCGGTGATCGCCTGTGCCGGTGTGGTCGCGGGGATTGTGATTCGTGACACCGACAGCGTGGTACTCGGCGTGTCCGCTGCGTTGGCCATGGGCCTGGTAGTGGGGCTGATCAACGGCATCGTGATCGCCAAGCTGCGCATCAACGCGTTGATCGCAACCTTGGCGACCATGCAGATCGTGCGCGGCCTGGCCTATATCTTTTCCAACGGCAAGGCGGTCGGCGTGATGGACGAACGCTTCTTTGTGTTCGGCAACGGCCAACTGATGGGCGTGCCGGTGCCGATCATCATCACCGTGTTGTGCTTTGTGTTCTTCGGCTGGCTGCTCAACTACACCACCTACGGGCGCAACACCATGGCCATCGGCGGCAACCAGGAAGCGGCGTTGCTGGCCGGGGTGAATGTCGACCGCACCAAGATCATCATCTTTGCCGTGCACGGCTTGATCGGCGCATTGGCCGGGGTGATCCTCGCCTCGCGCATGACCTCGGGCCAGCCGATGATCGGCCAGGGCTTCGAGCTGACGGTAATCTCGGCGTGTGTGTTGGGCGGTGTGTCGTTGAGCGGCGGTATCGGCATGATCCGCCATGTGATTGCCGGGGTGTTGATTCTGGCGATCATCGAGAACGCGATGAACCTGAAGAACATCGACACGTTTTACCAGTATGTGATCCGGGGCTCGATCCTGCTCTTGGCGGTCATCATCGACCGCATGAAGCAACGCTGAAATCCGGCCTTATGAGGATCAAAATGTGGGAGCTGGCTTGCCTGCGATAGCGGTGGGTCAGCTAATTATTTGTAGGCTGATGCACCGCCATCGCAGGCAAGCCAGCTCCCACAATGGATCTCCTCTGTTCAGCAGGGCTGCATTTGCCATAATGGCGCCGTTTTCGTACTTCCCAATAGGCCCGATATGCAGGAAAACGCCCACATCCCCGTCAAAGACGCCGCCCCCACCGGCACCCAGACCCTGCTGCGTGGCCTGGGCGTGGTGCAAGCGGTGGCGGCGGGTGCGCGCGACTTGAAAGAGATCGCCAGGCGCATCGGCACCACCCGCAGTACCACTCACCGGCTGGCCAGTTGCCTGGTTGAGGAGCGTTACCTGCGTGTGGTGCCGCAAGTAGGTTATTTGCTCGGGCCGAAACTGATCGAACTGGGTTTTCAGGCCCGTGACGAACTGCCGCTGGTGACCCTGGCGGTGCCGTACCTGGATGAACTGTCGGCGTTGACTGGCGACACCATCCACTTGGCGATTCGTGAGTACGACGACGTGCTCTACCTGCACAAGAACCCCGGCCGCTACGGCCCGGAAATGCGCTCGCGAGTCGGCCATCGCATGCCGCTGGCGCGCACCGGTGTGGGCAAGGCAATGTTGCTGGATGACTCTGTGCAGGAGTGGCAGCGCCTGTATGAAGCCAGCCTGCCCGCCGAGGGCAAGAGCCAGCAATGGCCAGCGCACCCGGAGCAATCCTGGGCGCAGTTCGAGCAGCGCATGCGCGAATACGTGGAGGGTGGGTATGCGTTCGACCTGGAAGACAACGAACCGTCGATCCGTTGTGTGGCGGCACCGGTGCGCGATGCCAGCCGGCGAATCGTCGCCGGCATCAGCATCGCCAGTACCGTGCCCTACATGCCGCTGGAAAAGATGGCCGAGCTGATCCCTGTGATCAAACAGGTCGCAGCGCGGCTGTCAGCGGAGTTGGGCGCTAAGGCCTGATCAGGCCTTCAAGGTCGCCATGTCGATGACAAAGCGGTACTTCACATCGCCGGCGATCATGCGGGTGTAAGCCTCGTTGATCTGGCGGATATCGAGCATTTCGATATCGCAGGTGATGTTGTGCTCGGCGCAGAAATCCAGCACTTCCTGGGTTTCGGCAATGCCGCCGATCAACGAACCGGCCAGCACTTTACGGCCCAGCACCAGCTTGGCAGCGTTCACCGGTGGGTCGACCGGTTCGATCAAGCCAACCAGGATATGCACGCCGTCAAAGCGCAGCACGTCGAGGTAGGGGTTCAGGTCGTGTTGCACCGGAATGGTGTCCAGCAGGAAATCAAAGCTGCCAGCGGCGGCTTTCATCTGCTCGGCATCGGTGGACACGATCACGTGGTCGGCGCCCTGACGACGGCCTTCTTCAGCCTTGCTCGCGGAGCGGGTGAACAGCGTCACTTCTGCGCCCATCGCCTTGGCGAACTTGATGCCCATGTGGCCCAGGCCACCCATGCCCAGCACGCCGACTTTGTCGCCAGCCTTCACGCCGTAGTGCTTGAGTGGCGAGTAGGTGGTGATGCCTGCGCACAGAATCGGCGCGGCGCTGGCCAAGTCGAGCTTGGCCGGGATCTTCACCACGAAGTGCTCACTGACCACGATGCTGTCGGAGTAGCCGCCCATGGTGTTGCTGCCATCCACCCGGTCCGGGGTGGCGTAGGTCATGGTCGGGCCTTCGAGGCAGTACTGCTCAAGGTCCGCATGGCAAGCGTCGCAGTGGCGGCACGAATCAACCATGCAGCCCACGCCGACCAGATCGCCGACTTTGTGCGCGGTCACGCTGGTGCCGACGGCGGTGACTTTGCCGACGATCTCATGGCCAGGCATCAGCGGGTACACGGCGATGCCCCACTCGTTGCGTGCCTGGTGGATGTCGGAGTGGCATACGCCGCAGTACAGAATCTCGATGGCTACATCGTCGGCGCGCGGGCTGCGGCGTTCGAAGGACATGGGGGCGAGGGGAGTGGTGGCCGACTGGGCGGCATAACCGATGGCGGTGTACATACAGAAACCTCGCAAAAGGATTGACTAGGGAGGCGGCGTATTTTCCGCGCAGGGCCGGGATGCGGCCATGGCGATTGCTCCGAACCTCATGCCTATTCGTCCGGGAGTGCCCTGTGTTTGGATTCATGTGCGCTCAGACCTGCGATGATGCTCTTATCCCTTTTTAACGAAGTTTTTTGCCATGTTGTTGACCCGCCATCTCGATGCCAATGCCACGCTGGTTGCCTTGATTGAGGACCTCACGCCCTGCGACGGTTTCTCCCCGACGTACCTGCCCGGTGTGAAGGTATTGCGCGCCAGTTGCGACGTGGCACGCGGCCCGCAGATCTACGAACCGAGCCTGATGTTTGTGGCCCAAGGCAGCAAGGTCGCCTATTTAGGCCCACGCACACTGGAGTATGGCGCCGGGCACTACCTGATCCAGGCGATGCCGGTGCCGTTCGAATGCGAAACCTTTGCCATGGCGCCCGACGCGCCGCTGTACGGGGTTACCGTGGGGATTGATCGCGTGGTGCTCGGCGAACTGGTCATGGCCATGGGCATGCAGGCCGGGCCGCCGCCGACGGCGCAGACATTGGAATCCATGAGCTCGGTGATGCTCGATGATGCAATGCGCGGCAGCGTCGAACGGCTATTGCAGTGCCTGCACGATCCGCTGGAAAGCCGGATCATGGGCCCGGCGCGGGTCCGGGAAGTGTTGTTTACCGCATTGCGCGGGCCACAGGCGGATGTGCTGCGTGCCTTGGTGGAACAACAAGGGCAATTCTCACGTATTGCCACCTCGTTGAATCACCTGCATGCCCATTACGCCGAGCCGCTGAACATTGAGACGTTGGCCGGGTATGCGCATATGAGTGCGTCGACCTTTCATGAGCACTTCAAGCGTTGCACGCTGTTGTCGCCGGTGCAGTATTTGAAGCGCTTGCGGTTGTTGAAGGCTCAGCAGTTGCTGCTGGTGGAAGGCTTGGGCGTGGCGCAGGCGGCGCATAACGTGGGGTATCAGAGTACGTCGCAGTTCAGTCGCGAATATAAGCGTTACTTCTTGCGTAACCCGGGTGAAGAACGGGCGGCGTAGGTCAGGCAACACACTCTCTAAATGTGGGAGCTGGCAAGCCAGCTCCCACATTGGATCTGTGCCGGGCATAAAAAAGGCTCCCGTTTGGGAGCCTTTTTTGTTCAAGCAACTGCCTTACATATTCGGGTAAGTTGGCCCACCCGCGCCTTCCGGCGTCACCCACGTGATGTTCTGCGAAGGGTCCTTGATGTCACAGGTCTTGCAGTGCACGCAGTTCTGGGCGTTGATCTGGAAGCGCTTCTCACCGTCTTCCTTGGTGATCACTTCATACACGCCAGCCGGGCAGTAGCGCTGCGCCGGTTCATCGTAGAGCGGCAGGTTGGTGCCGATCGGGATGCTTGGGTCTTTGAGCTTCAAGTGGCACGGCTGCTCTTCTTCGTGGTTGGTACCGGAGATGAACACCGAGCTCAGCTTGTCGAAGCTCAGTTTGCCGTCGGGTTTTGGGTAGTCGATCTTCTTGCTGTCCTTGGCGAGCTTCAGGCAGGCGTAATCCGGCTTGGTGTCGTGCAAGGTAAACGGCATTTTGCCGCCGAGGATGTTCTGGTCAAACCAGTTGAAGCCGGCGCCGATGATCGGGCCGAACTTGTGCATCGCCGGGCCGAAGTTGCGGCTGGCGAACAGCTCTTCGTAGAGCCAGCTGGCCTTGAAACCGTCGACGTAGTTGGTCAGTTCGTCACCGCCTTCGGAGTCCGCGAACAGGCGCTCGGCCACGGCGTCGGCAGCGAGCATGCCGGACTTCATCGCGGTGTGGCTGCCTTTGATCTTGGCCACGTTCATGGTGCCGAGGTCGCAGCCGATCAAGGCGCCGCCTTTGAAGACCATCTTCGGCAACGAGTTGATGCCGCCTTTGGCCAGGGCACGCGCGCCGTAGCTGACGCGTTTGCCGCCTTCCAGGTATTGCGCCAGCACCGGGTGGTGCTTGAGGCGCTGGAACTCATCGAACGGCGACAGGAAGGTGTTGCTGTAAGACAGGTCGACGATCAGGCCGACAACCACCTGGTTGTTTTCCAGGTGATAAAGGAACGAGCCGCCGGTGTTCTCGTTGCTCATGATGTCCAGCGGCCAGCCGGCGGTATGAACCACCAGGCCAGGCTGATGCTTGGCCGGGTCGATTTCCCAGATTTCCTTGAGGCCGATGCCGTAGTGCTGGGCGTCGGCGTCGCTGTCCAGGTTAAAACGCTGGATCAGTTGCTTGCCGATGTGGCCACGGCAACCTTCGGCGAACAGCGTGTACTTGCCACGCAGCTCCATGCCTGGGGTGTACACGCCTTCTTTTGGATGGCCTTCGCGGTCGACGCCGAGGTCGCCGGTGATGATCCCGCGCACCACGCCGTTCTCGTCGAACAGCGCTTCCTGGGCGGCGAAGCCTGGGTAGACTTCTACGCCCAGGCTCTCGGCCTGCTGGGCCAGCCAGCGGCACAGGTTGCCCAGGGAGATAATGTAGTTGCCTTCGTTGTGCATGGTCTTGGGCACGAAGAAGTCAGGCACCTTGGTGGAGGCTTCAGGGCTGCGCAGTACATAGATGTCGTCGCGCACAACCGGGGTATTGAGCGGAGCGCCGAGTTCCTTCCAGTCCGGGAACAGTTCGTTCAGGGCGCGTGGTTCGAACACGGCACCGGAGAGGATGTGAGCGCCGACTTCGGAGCCTTTCTCGACCACGCAGACGCTGATTTCTTTACCGGCTTCGGCGGCCTTCTGCTTCAGTCGGCAGGCGGCAGACAGGCCTGCCGGGCCAGCGCCGACGATGACCACGTCGAATTCCATGTATTCGCGTTCCACAGGCTATCTCCTACTCAAGGCTCAACAGGCTTTTTTTTCTAATGGATGGAGGTTCGGTGTCGTCTTGCAACAACGGCAAGACCCACCTTTCTCTCTAGGTGGCGCATTATATCTACACCACTGGCAGCGTCCAATACAAACGTTTGTTTGAATTGCTCGCAGGCTAGGTAAATCAAAGCAACGCGGCTTATGACTGGCTATTTTGGCGTATTGACCAGAATAGGCGTTCCGGTCAATATACGGTCGGTTTTGCGCTTACCGTAGGCAGACAGCAGGTTTCAAGAGCACGTCCAAAAGCAAGACAGGTGACGCGTGCCTAAACAATGGTGCGCAGTTTACACACTGCGATAAAGAATGACCTCTCAGTCACCCCTGACGAACGGTCATCATTTCCCCATCGCTAAGTCATCCGCCGAAGTTTTTGGAGGTGCCCTTGTGTGCCGATGAGCATCAACCGCCAGGTTCGCCTAGGCGACTTTCTTTTCACCGGAGAGTAACGAGGAATCCATGAAGGTTCTTGTAGCTGTCAAACGCGTTGTCGATTACAACGTGAAAGTTCGCGTCAAGGCGGACAATTCCGGCGTCGACCTTGCTAACGTCAAAATGTCGATGAACCCTTTCTGCGAAATCGCTGTGGAAGAAGCTGTACGCCTGAAAGAGAAAGGCGTGGCGACTGAAATCGTGGTGGTTTCCATCGGCCCTACCACTGCTCAAGAGCAGCTGCGTACCGCCCTGGCCCTGGGCGCCGACCGCGCCATTCTGGTTGAGTCGGCTGAAGACCTGACCTCCCTGGCCGTGGCCAAGTTGCTCAAGGCCGTTGTCGACAAGGAACAGCCTCAGCTGGTGATCCTCGGCAAACAAGCCATCGACAGCGACAACAACCAGACTGGCCAGATGCTGGCTGCGCTGACCGGTTACGGCCAGGGCACCTTCGCTTCCAAAGTCGAAGTGAGCGGCGACAGCGTCGCTGTGACCCGTGAAATCGACGGCGGCGCACAGACCGTTTCGTTGAAACTGCCGGCCATCGTCACCACCGACCTGCGTTTGAACGAGCCGCGCTATGCGTCCCTGCCAAACATCATGAAAGCCAAGAAGAAGCCGCTTGAGTCGGTGACTCCAGAAGCTTTGGGCGTTTCCACCGCCTCTACCAACAAGACCGTCAAGGTTGAAGCACCGGCTGCACGCAGCGCGGGCATCAAGGTCAAGTCGGTGGCTGAATTGGTCGAGAAACTGAAAAACGAAGCGAAGGTGATCTGATCATGGCTATCCTCGTAATCGCCGAACACGACAACAAGGTGCTGGCCCCGGCCACGCTGAACACCGTGGCCGCTGCCGCTAAAATCGGCGGCGACATTCACGTGCTGGTAGCAGGTCAGGGCGCTGGCGCCGTGGCTGAAGCCGCTGCGAAAATCGCGGGCGTGAGCAAAGTCCTGAACGCTGATAACGCCGCCTACGCGCATCAGTTGCCAGAAAACGTTGCTCCGCTGGTAGCTGAGCTGGGCGCTGGCTACAGCCACATCCTGGCTGCTGCTACCTCCAACGGCAAAAACATCCTGCCACGCGTTGCTGCGCAGCTGGACGTTGACCAGATCTCCGAGATCATCTCGGTAGAAAGCGCTGACACCTTCAAGCGCCCGATCTACGCCGGTAATGCTATCGCCACCGTACAGTCCAACGCTTCGGTCAAAGTCATCACCGTGCGTGCCACCGGTTTCGACCCGGTTGCCGCTGAAGGTGGTTCGGCTGCCATTGAAGCTGTGGCTGCTGCCCACGACGCTGGCACTTCCAGCTTTGTTGGCGAAGAGCTGGCCAAGTCGGATCGCCCTGAGCTGACCGCTGCCAAAATCGTTGTTTCCGGCGGCCGCGGCATGCAGAACGGTGACAACTTCAAACACCTGTACGCCCTGGCCGACAAGCTGGGCGCTGCGGTCGGCGCTTCCCGCGCGGCCGTCGACGCAGGTTTCGTACCCAACGACATGCAGGTCGGCCAGACCGGCAAAATCGTTGCGCCACAGCTGTACATCGCCGTCGGTATCTCCGGCGCGATCCAGCACTTGGCCGGTATGAAAGACTCCAAGGTGATCGTTGCGATCAACAAGGACGAAGAAGCGCCAATCTTCCAAGTGGCTGATTACGGCCTGGTTGCGGACTTGTTCGAAGCCGTACCAGAGCTTTCGAAGCTGGTCTAATCCAGTTGCTTCACTTATAAAGAGCCCGGTCTTGTGACCGGGCTTTTTTTTGCCCGGCTTTTTTGAACATCGGAGAAACCGCCATGGATCTGCGTCCCGTATTGCTGGCACTGACACTTGGATTGGCGCTACTGCCTGGCCTCGCGCTGGCTGCCGGCAAGTGTGAGCGCCTGGTGATCACCGGCAGCCCGGATGCGCCGCCTTTGCTCTGGCGCGACCCTCAAGACCCAACGCACCTGATCGGCGCCACTGCCGATGTACTGCAACAAGTCGGCAAGGACCTCGGCGTTAAAATCGACCTGCTTTACGGCGGCAAACGCTCCCTGGCCCTGGATGAAGTGCGCAGCGGGCGCATGGACATTCTCGCCGATGCGCCGCTGAACCTCGGCGAGCTGGAAACCCTCGACTACATCCACCCGGCGCTGGTGCAGATCGACTACCTGGTGTGGACGCGCAAGGATTCGCCGCTGGTCTACACCAGCGCTGAAGACTTGCACGGGCATAAAGGCGCGGTCTCCGAGCGTGCGCGCTTGAGCGCTGGTTTCGACACCTTCGCCGGCCAGCAGCTCAGCTTGCAACGCCTGCCCAACTTGACCCCGGCGTTCCAGAAACTGCTGCTGGGTGAAGTCGACTACGTGCTGGCCGGGCGCTACTCGGGCATGGCCATGGCCCAGACGCTGGGCATGAGCAACGACCTTGTCGCCCGTGAAATACCCGTCGACCAGCCCGGCCTGTACCTGGCGATTTCCCACAACTCCGCCTGCAACGATCCGTGGCTGCGCGGACAGCTGGCGAAAAAGATGACAGAATTACCCGCGTCTGGTGTCGCGCAAGCCGCTTTGCAGCGCAACCTCGAACGCTGGAAAGCGCAATTGCAGCAACCCGTCGGCACCCCAGCAAAGTAAGGATTTTCAGTGACTCTTCGACCTCTTCTCGCGGCCCTCGCCGTTGTCGCTCTGGCGGGATGTGCAGCTGATCCTGCGCCGAACGAACAAATACGCCTCACCCAGCAGGCCTTGGAACAGGCCAACGCCGTGGGCGCCAGCACCGATGAATCGCCTGAACTGAAACTGGCTGAAGACAAGTTCGCCAAGGCCCGGGCCGACATGGCCGACCAATCCTACAAAGATGCGCGCATGCAGGCCGAACAGGCCGAGCTGGATGCGCGCCTCGCTGAAGCGCGGGTATTGACGCGTAAAAGCCAGGAACAACTGAACGTGCTCAACACTCGCATCGCCCGACTGCGCAAACAATTGCAGCTGGGAGAAGCCCAATGAGCCCGCTGATCCGTGGTTTGAGTTGTGTGTTGCTGCTGGGCAGCGCGGCGTTGGGCGGTTGCGCCAGCCAGCCCAACAGCGAGCAGGCGTTGCAGCAGGCTGGCAGCGACTTCCAGAAGGTCAAGGAAGACGCGAATGTGCTGCGTTTTGCGCCCAAGGATGTGATTCGTGCCGGCGAATCCCTGGCCCGCGCCGATCGCTTGTCCAGCTACTGGGGCAGCGGCCCCGACGTGGTGCATTACGCCTACCTGAGCCAGCGCTACAGTGAGATCGCCCGCGAACACACCGAGCAGGGGCTCAACGCCGAGCGCGGCACCAAGCTGGAGCTGGAACGCCAGCGCCTGCAATTGGCCCTGCGTGAGAGCAAGTTGGCGAGCGTGCAGCAGCAAGGCAAGTGGCTCGAAGAGCAAATCGCCAGCCTGACCACCACCCAGACCAATCGCGGCCTGGTCATGACGTTGGGCGATGTGTTGTTCGACACCGGTGACGCCGAGCTGCAAAACTCGGCCAACCGCACCGTGCTGAAAATTGTGCAGTTCTTGCAGTTGAACCCCAAGCGCGTGGTGCGCATCGAGGGT
The DNA here is from genome assembly GCF_012985495.1 of Pseudomonas sp. WS 5146. NCBI lineage: Bacteria > Pseudomonadati > Pseudomonadota > Gammaproteobacteria > Pseudomonadales > Pseudomonadaceae > Pseudomonas > Pseudomonas sp. WS 5146. The sequence goes on along the minus strand of NZ_JAAQWL010000001.1, from coordinate 544,045 downwards.
TATACCGACAACACCGGTGGCGAGCAGGAAAACCTCAAGCTGTCGCGCGACCGTGCGCAATCGGTGGCTGATGTGCTGATGGACCTGGGGATTGATGAAAAACGTATCCAGGTCGAGGGCTACGGTGACCAGTACCCGGTAGAGGCCAACGCCTCAGAGCGCGGCCGCGCGCAGAACCGCCGGGTGGAAATTGTGTTCTCCGACGAAAAAGGCCAGCTGGGCGCCGCTCGCTAAAAACCTGCATCGATCAGTGTGGGAGCTGGCTTGCCTGCGATGCAGGCGCCTCGGTATGTCAGGCAAACCGAGGCGATACTATCGCAGGCAAGCCAGCTCCCCACAGGTTGCCGCGTACACACAGAACCGATCATTGATCGGTTTTTTTATGCACCTTGCCTCTACAGTTTTCTCTATCACTGCCGCCCGCGCTCGACTATTGTGGCAACTGTCCCCGTACACTTCTAAACTGTGCCGGTATGTTTCACACAAAAATAAAATACCCGTGAAATCGAGTGCTGCGTCATGACCAATCTGTTGCTTTACCAACGTATCGCCCAGCAACTGGCTGAGGACATCCGGCGCGGTGTCTATCAACCCGGCGAGCGCGTGCCTTCGGTGCGCAAGATGAGCTCACAGCTCAACGTCAGCCACGCCACGGTGTTGCAGGCGTATGCGAACCTGGAAGACCAGGGGCTGATCCGCGCGCGGCCGCAGTCGGGTTATTACGTGCACCAGACGCCTGCGCTCACGGCGCCGACGCCGGATATCGCCCGGGTTGAGCGTCCGGGGTTGGTCACCCGCAGCAGCATTATCCAGCAGGTGTTGGTCGAGTCGCGCCGCGAAGGCGTATTTCCGCTGGGTGCGGCCGTGCCGAGTGTCGATTATTTGCCGGTGCGCGCGTTGCACCAGCAACTGGCCAAGGTCACGCGCTTCCAAAGCCCGCGGGCCTTCAGCTACATGTTCAGCCCGGGTTTTGAACCATTGCGCCGCCAGGTGGCGATTCGCATGCGCGATGCTGGCGTGGTAGTGGACCCCTCCGAAGTGGTGATCACCCACGGGTGCGTTGATGCGTTGCAGATGTCGTTGCGCGTACTGACCCGTCCGGGCGACCTCATCGCGGCTGAATCACCGACCTATTACGGCTTGCTGCAACTGGCCGACCTGCTGGGCCTCAAAGTCATCGAGATCCCCAGCGACCCGGCTACGGGCATGAGCCTTGAGGCGCTGCAACTGGCGGCCAACCAATGGTCGATCAAGGCCTTGGTGCTGACCACGCGCCTGAGCAATCCGCTGGGCGCGACCATGCCCGAGGAACGGCAGAAACAGTTGCTGCGCCTGGCCTCGGATTTCGATATCCAGATCGTCGAGGACGATATCTACGGCGAGCTGATGTTCGAACTGGGCCGCACCAAGGCGCTCAAAGCCTATGACCGCCTGGATCGGGTGATCTATTGCTCGAGTTTCTCCAAAACCCTGTCCCCCGGCGTGCGCATCGGCTGGATGATTGCCGGCAAGTACCAGCAGGAAATCCAGCGGCTGCAAATGTTCAGCACCCACTCGGCGTGCAGCGTCACCCAGATGGGTGTGGCGGCGTACCTGGAGAACGGTGGCTACGACCGGCACCTGCGCTACATCCGCCAGGAATACCGCAAGAACCTCAGCGCATTCCAGCTGGCGGTGCAGCAGTATTTCCCCGAAGGCACGCAGATGACTCGGCCGACCGGCGGCTTTATCCTGTGGGTCAGTTTGCCCGGCAGGGTCAATACCCAGGAACTGCACGTGCGTGCGCTGCAGCAGGGCATCAGCATTGCACCGGGAGTCATCTTCAGTAATACGGAACAGTTTAACCACTGTATTCGCCTTAACTGCGGCACGCCGTGGAACCGTGAGGCAGAGCGGGCGCTGATGACGCTGGGGATGTTGGCCAGCCAGTTGTGCCAGGAAACTGCGGCCGGGTTTTGAACCAGGGCTGAGGCGCGTAAAGGGGACACTCATGTTGACCGACTGATCAGCAGGCTTGTCATGCCGCGTTCAACAAGCGAGCATATGGCCCTCTGCCGTTAATGCTGTAGGCAATATGACCTCTATTTTTCGTGCTGTTGTGGTAATTGGCCTGTTGAGTCTGTGTAACGTCGGCACCGTCCTGGCGGCAGCCCCCGTGACTGAAAGCAAGCCCGCAGCCAATACCCAGCAGAAGACTTCGGCGAAGAAACCGGCGCCGGTTAAAAAAGCCCCGGCGGCCAAGAAAAAAACCGGCGTCGTGAAAAAACGTGCACCGGTGGCGAGTAAATCCAAATCTGCCCACGAAGTAGCCCAGACCAAACTGCCACCGGCACAGTTGGACCTGTCCTTGCCAACCGAAATGGTCAGGCACTTGCAGCCCCTCGGCACTATGCCTAAGCCCAAGAGTGTGCCGCTGTTGCCGCCGATGTTTGCGGAAAAACCCACCGACAACAGCGCGTTCCAGATCAATGGCCGCCTACTGAGCAACCAGATGCAGTTGCAGCTGCGTAACGAAGAGCGCCGCGACATTGAAGGCGCTGCGCTGGATTTCGAATTCAAGCAATAAAATTGCGCGCTTAGGTGACGCACGCCCTCGACCATCTGTCGCAGACTGGTCGGTCACTTTTGTTTTGTGCGAAAAACCCCTGTTAGACCATTTTAAAACGGCTGTTTAAGGGCGTACTCTAGCCCGGCCATCCATATTGAGTCGTCGAGGACCTGCCGGTCATGAAATGCCGTGAAGGCTGTGGCGCATGCTGCATTGCCCCCTCCATCAGTTCACCGTTACCGGGAATGCCCAATGGCAAACCTGCGGGAGAACGTTGCCTGCACCTGTCGGTCGAACAGCTATGCCAGCTGTTCGGGCAACCGGAGCGGCCGGCGGTGTGCAGTGATTTCAAGGCAGACCTTGAGGTGTGCGGCAATGATCAGGCCGATGCGATCCGTTTGATCGGCTGGTGGGAGCAGATGACGGCGGCTTGATGGGCTTTACTATCGGAACTTCAAAAATAAGGAATACAACAATGGGTTCGTTGAAACGATTGGCTGTGTTGTGCGGTTTTACGGTGTTGTTTGCTGCCACTGCCCAGGCTGAAGATTGGCAAGTCGCCAAGGACGAAGACGGTATCAAAGTGTCCTTGAGCGAAATTGCCGGCTCCAAGTACAAGGCTTATCGCGGTGTCACCCTGATCAAAGCCCCCGTCGCCAAGATCCAGGCCCTGCAGGAAGACGTGGCCGGTGCCTGCGCCTGGATCCACGAATGCAAATCGCAAAAACTGCTCAAGACCGAAGGTGACAAGAGCTGGACCTACACCCAGTTCAAGGCGCCGTTTCCGGTGACCGACCGCGACTCGATCCTGGAGATCACCACTTCCAAGGCCGCCGACGGCACCGTGACCCGCAAACTGCTGGAAGTGCCGACTTATCAGCCCGAAGTCAAAGGTTACGTGCGCGTAGCCCAAGTGGACGGTTACTGGAAACTGGTGCCAAAGGGCGATAACCAGACCGAAGTCACTTACCAGGTGCACACCGAGCCAGGCGGCAGCGTGCCATCGTGGCTGGCCAACAAGTTCGTGGTGGACGCACCGTTTAACACCTTGAAAGCCTTGAAAGAACACGCTGAAAAATAAGCGCAGTTGATCCGGTGCCTCAGGCCTTGAGTGGAACGTTTGCCGACCGCTCAAGGTCCAGATAGATGTGAGCCCACACATGGGCTTTATCGAGGAGGCACCGATGCAAACGTGGCAGATTACCTTCGTAGATGATCACGGTGTAAAGACCGTGGAGCAGTTCGCCTGCGCGCAAAAGCCCAGCCTCGAAGATGCGGCACACATGATCCGCAACAAGCTCGTGCCCGTGGCCGCCGAACTTGATCTCAATGACCTGGAGGGCCGCAAGCCCGAGCCGACGGTCAAGATCCTCAAAGATCAGAACAGCATTCAAATCCTCGACATCTCACCCGCCGCCTGAACATTTCCTGTAGGACCACGAAACCCCTCTGGTGGAGGTGATAGCTTCGCGCTACTCTGCAATTGAGATCAGCGAATGAATCGCTAAGGTCTGGTCTTGTCAGCTACAGGCTTGTTTTCCAACGGTGTTGTATTTGTCGTAGCTCCCGCGCCAGTAGGGCGCGGGCTTCGGGAAGCACGGAAAGTCTATCCATCGGTTTGAGGAGGACGTTTCATGAGCACAGCCTATCAAGAAGACATCAGCACCAACGTACTGCGCCGGATGAAAGAAGGCGGGTTCGACTTCTCGCGTTTTCACCCCATCGAGTTCTACGCCATTTTCCCGGATGAGGAACGTGCGCGCAGGGCTGCGGGTCGCTTTCGCGGGGAATCCCTGAATGCCCAGGTCAGCGCGCGCGACGATGGCGCCTGGTACCTGGAACTGAGCAAAATCATGTTCGCAACCTACGACGGCATAGGAGACTTCGAGCAAGACTTTGAGGCGGTGGTGGAACCGCTGGGCGGCATCATCGAGGGATGGGGCGTCAAGCAGGAGGTGCGTGGGTTACCCATGTAGTGCGATTTGTATGAGTAAAGCAGCGTATCGGCTGACCTTAGGGTCGGCCGTTTTTGTGTGTGCTGTATGAAATCTCCTAACCGCCACCTCACTTTTCTTGCACCAAAAAAAAGCCACCCAAACAGGGTGGCCCAAAGGGAAGAGCGGTTCGCTGAAACTGTAGGACGTGTCCTGTTCAGCCGATGGGGGTGATTATCCGCAAGCGTGGGCGGGCAGTGAAATCAACTCTGGCTATGCTGTTGATAGTCAAAACCCGCATTACGATGAAGCGCGGGGCGTGACGGCGGGCATTCTGCGCACCAGGAAGGTGCGAGTGGATTCCGTTATTTATTCAACTCACTGATTTTTAAGTGTTTATGCCGATGGCGCGGGCCTTGCAACACGGCTTGCGTCCGAGTGACAAGGAGTACGGCATGACCCGCACTTATTACGATGAAATGTACGACGGGGCAGGGCAGGTCCGGCCCCATTACCGCGAGTTCGCCCGCTGGTTGGCTGATACGCCCGCCGAACTGCTCGCGCAACGTCGGCGTGAAGCCGATTTGCTGTTCCACCGTGCCGGCATCACCTTCACCCTTTACGGGGACGAGCAGGGCACCGAGCGCCTGATCCCGTTTGACACCATCCCACGCAGCATTCCCGCCAGTGAATGGCGGATGGTCGAGCGTGGCTGCATTCAACGGGTCAAGGCGCTGAACCTGTTCCTGGCCGACCTGTACCACGGGCAACGCATCATCAAGGCCGGCATCATCCCCGCCGAACAAGTGCTGGCCAATGACCAATACCAACTGGCCATGCAGGGCTTGAACCTGCACCGTGATCTGTATTCCCACATCTCCGGCGTCGACCTCGTGCGCGACGGTGACGGCACGTACTACGTGCTGGAAGACAATTTGCGCACGCCAAGCGGTGTGAGCTACATGCTCGAAGACCGCAAGATGATGATGCGCCTGTTCCCGGAACTGTTTGCGGCCCAGCGCATTGCGCCCATCGACCACTATCCCAACCTGCTGCTCGACACCCTGAAAAGCTCAAGCCCACTGGATAACCCAAGCGTGGTGGTGCTGACACCGGGGCGTTTCAACAGTGCGTTTTTCGAGCATGCCTTTTTGGCTCGTGAGATGGGCGTGGAACTGGTGGAGGGCGCCGACCTGTTTGTGCGTGATGACCGTGTGTTCATGCGCACCACCGACGGTCCCAAGGCGGTGGACGTGATCTACCGTCGCCTCGACGATGCGTTCCTCGACCCGCTGGCCTTCAACCCCGACTCCATGCTCGGCGTGCCCGGCCTGCTGGCCGCATACCGCTCGGGCAATGTAGTGCTGGCCAATGCGATCGGCACCGGGGTGGCGGATGACAAATCGGTGTACCCGTTTGTCACCGAGATGATCCGTTTTTACCTGGATGAAGAGCCTATTCTGCAGAACGTGCCGACCTTTCAATGCCGCAAGCCTGATGAATTGTCCCACGTGCTGGCCAACTTGCCGGAGCTGGTGGTCAAGGAAACCCAAGGCTCCGGCGGCTACGGCATGCTGGTCGGCCCAGCCTCCACTGCGGCGGAAATCGAAGCCTTCCGCGCCCGTATCAAGGCCAAACCCCACGCCTATATCGCCCAGCCGACCCTGTGTTTATCCACCTGCCCGACCTTTGTTGAAAACGGCATCGCGCCACGGCATATCGACCTGCGCCCGTTCGTCTTGTCCGGCAAGGAAACCCGCGTGGTCCCCGGCGGCCTGACCCGCGTAGCGCTGCGTGAAGGTTCGCTGGTGGTCAACTCGTCCCAGGGCGGCGGCACCAAAGACACCTGGGTGGTCGAGGATTGAACCATGTTGAGTAGAACTGCCTCGGATTTGTACTGGATGTCTCGCTACCTGGAGCGCGCGGAAAACCTCGCGCGCATGCTTGATGTCAGCTATTCGCTGTCGCTGATGCCCCAGGATGGACGCGGCGATGGCCTGCACGAACTGGCCATGCCGCTGCTGATCACCGGCACCCTCGATGATTACCACGCGCGTCACGGTGAGTTGCATGCCGAGCGCCTGCTGCACTTTTTCGCACTGGACGCGGCCAACCCGGCGAGCATCTACAGCTGCCTCGGCGCCGCGCGGGCCAGCGCCCATGCGGTGCGCGGGCGAATTACCGCTGACATGTGGGAAAACATCAACACCACCTGGCTGGATATTCGCGATATCGCCCGGCAAGGGCTTAGCCGTTATGGCATGAGCCGTTTTTGTGAATGGGTCAAGGAGCGCTCGCACCTGTTCCGGGGCGCCACCTACGGCACCATCATGCGTAACGATGCGTTTCGCTTTATTCGCCTGGGCACCTTTATCGAACGCGCCGACAACACCCTGCGGCTGCTTGACGCTCGCTACGAAATGGCCGGTGACCAAGCAGCCGTCGTCACCGACGGCACGGCCCACGCCTACTATCAGTGGAGCGCCCTGCTGCGCGCCTTGTCGTCGTTCGAGGCCTACACCGAGATCTACCGCGACGCGCCCGGCGCCCGGCAAGTGGCTGAATTACTGTTGCTACGCGCCGACGTCCCGCGCTCATTAAGGGCGTGCAGCGAAGAGATCGACCAGATCCTCGCCAGCCTGCCCGGCATCAACGGCCGTCCGGCCCAGCGCCTGGCCGCCGAGATGGACGCGCGCCTGCGCTTTACCGCTATTGACGAAATCATCGAGGAAGGCCTGCACGCCTGGCTGACCGACTTCATCCCCTTGGTGCGCCAGTTGGGCGACGCCATTTACAGTTCCTACCTGGAGGCCGCATGAGACTCTCCATCAGCCACGAAACCACCTACCACTACGAAGACCAGGTGCGCGCCAGCATTCAGTACCTGCGCCTTACGCCCCACGACAGCGAGCGCCAGCATGTGATCAGCTGGCAGCTGGATTTGCCGCGCCCGGTGCGCGCGCAGGTCGACCCGTTCGGCAATATCCTGCACGTGTTGACCCTGGATGAGCCCCACGATGCGATCATCATTGGCGCCCGAGGCCAGGTGGATATCGACGAGTTGCGCGAGGCGGAACACGAGAGCCAGTCAGCGTTTCCGTTCCTGCGCAGCACGCGCCTGACAGAACCCGATGAAGCATTGCTGGGTTTTGCGCAACAGCACTGCCAGCAACGTCGCGATCGCAACGCGTTGATCGACCTGATGCACGCGCTCAACCAATCAATGGTCTACACGCCTGGCGCCACCGAAGTCGACACCTGCGCGGCCCAGGCCTTTGCCGGGCGTGCAGGCGTGTGTCAGGACCACACCCACGCGTTCCTGGCCTGCGCGCGCAGCCTGGGGATACCTGCGCGGTATGTGTCGGGGTATTTGTACACCGAAGACAGCACGCACCTGGCGAGCCACGCCTGGGCCGAAGCCTGGCTGGATGACGCCTGGTACAGCTTTGATGTGACCAACCAACTGGCCCGACCGGAGCGGCATTTGAAGCTGGCCGTAGGTTTGGATTACCTCGACGCCTGCCCGGTGCGCGGTATGCGCAGAGGCGGTGGGCATGAGCAAATGCATGCCAAGGTGTTCGTGGCGCCGACGCCGGTGATTTCGGTGCAGCAGCAATAGGCACAGCACTTTAAGTGTGGGAGCTGGCTTGCCTGCGATAGCAGTGGGTCAGCTACACCTGTGCGGGCTGGCAGGCCGCTATCGCAGGCAAGCCAGCTCCCACATTGGATTTGTGATGGGCTTAGGGTTGTTGCTTACGCCCCGCCATATGCTTCAAGTACCCCACCAGCAAATCCAACTCGCCATCGGGCAGCACACTGGCGTTAAACGCCGGCATCTTCGCCTGTGGCCAATGCCGCAAGCTCTGCGGGTCGCGGATGTAACGCTTGAGGAAATCCCCGCTGAAATACTCGGTGGGGTTGTAGGGAATATTCAAGTCCGGCCCCACCTGCGCATCGCCGGCGCCATTGAGCCGATGACACGCCAGGCAATTCTTCTGAAACAGCGCAAAGCCCTGGTTGACCGGGTCATTCGCCGCCAACTTCGGGTCAGGCAACAAGGCCGGAAAACGCTCAGCCACCGTCTTCAATTGCTTGATCTCGGACACCTGGAACGGCCACTGTTCAGGGCTGATATGCCCGGCTTGCGGGTCGGTCCATACCAGATAAAACGGCCCGGCACTCGGTTTACCGTCTGCCAGTGCAGGCCACGGCTGGGCCGGGTCTTCCACTGCCAGCCAGGCGCGGGCACCGTGTTTCTCCAGAAGCGGCGCGGCTGTCAGTTCTGCGGCGAACCCATCCAGGGCCACGGCTTGCAGATGGTTCGCAGGCGTGAGACCCGGTAGCAGAGAGGCCAGCGGCACGGCGCGATAGGTCATAGTGCGCTTGTAGGAAACGTCATCGACGATCTGCACCGTCTGCGCATCCGGGTGCTTGAGCAGCTCAGCGGTCTGCCAGGTCTTGCGGGTGTGGTCGAGTTCGATGGTCAATTGCGCGGCCGTTGCCGGCAGGGCCAACAGCAAAGCGAGGAAGGCAAGGATCGGTTTCAAGGGAGAGCCCGGTTCTAGGTGGCGGTGGCGCCCACAATACCGGAAAGCTGCGCGCAAAAAGACAGCCCCTGCAACAGGACCGCTATGCGCAATGTCCTGGCAGGTGCTGCCAAAAGCTGCAGTCCTGGTGCTGTGTGTGCACGGAATCTGGAGGCTGAATCGTCACCCGATAACCTTGGTTAAATTGGGCAGGATCAGAATCAGTGTGGTGGCGAACAGAATAAGTCCCGCCTGACGTACTTTCGAATGTTTAAACATGGCTGACTGCCTTTTGTTGTTATTCCTGAGCGTCAAATGCGTGCCGATAAATTTCAGTATCGCGATGTGACGTTGCACTTTTCTTACAACTGCCCCAGCAAAACCCGGCAGCAGCTTCCTACTGATTCAACCTTAGAGCCCTCGTTCTTCGCGGCTTAGATCCATTTCATATCAGCTAATCAGTATTTGCGCTAAAAACGGCATGAGGCTTAGTGCCATCTTGGCGCCAGCCCTAGGGCTAGACAGCTAAAACGATTAATCAGCGGTTTCCCATAGCTGCCTACCGTTCGTCCGAGCGAGGGGGTCAAAAGCAATGAGCGCATCGGTCATTGAAACCGTGTCAATCGGGCCTGAAGGTAGGCACACACGCACTGGCTGCTCGAGGATGTCATGACCCAAGCTTTGATCTTTGATGCGATACGTACGCCCCGTGGCAAAGGCAAGGCCGATGGTGCCCTGCACAGCGTCAAACCGGTCAACCTGGTGGCGGGCCTGCTGACGGCGCTGGCGCAACGCAGCGACCTCGACACGCGCCAGGTAGATGACATCGTCCTTGGCTGCGTCACCCCGGTGGGTGACCAGGGCGCCGACATTGCCAAGACCGCTGCACTGGTGGCCGACTGGGACGTCAGCGTTGCTGGCGTGCAGATCAACCGCTTCTGCGCCTCGGGCCTCGAAGCGGTGAACCTTGGCGCAATGAAAGTGCGCTCGGGCTTCGAAGACCTGGTGGTGGTCGGCGGTGTCGAGTGCATGTCCCGCGTGCCTATGGGCAGCGACGGCGGCGCCTGGGTGCTCGACCCGCAGACCAATCTGCACAGCCACTTCACGCCACAAGGCATTGGTGCGGACCTGATCGCTACACTCGAAGGCTTCACCCGCCAGGACGTCGACACCTTCGCCCTACAGTCCCAGCAGAAAGCGGCCAGGGCTCGTGCAGACGGTTCCTTCAACAAGTCGCTGATTGCGGTGCAGGATCAGAACGGCATCGTGCTGTTGGACCATGATGAATTTATCCGTGGTGACTCCACCCTCGAAGGCCTCGGCAAGCTCAAGCCAAGCTTCGAAATGATGGGGCAGATGGGGTTCGACGCCACCGCGCTGCGGGTCTACAGCCATGTGGAGCGTATCCACCATGTACACACGCCCGGCAACAGCTCCGGCATTGTCGACGGCGCTGCGTTGATGCTGATCGGCTCCGAGGCCAAGGGCCGTGAATTGGGCCTGCAACCACGGGCGCGCATCGTCGCTACGGCGGTGACCAGCACCGACCCGACCATCATGCTCACCGGCCCCGCACCGGCGACGCGCAAGGCGTTGGCCAAAGCCGGTCTGCGCGTTGAAGACATCGACCTGTTCGAAGTCAACGAAGCGTTTGCTTCTGTGGTTCTCAAGTTCATCAAAGACATGGGCATCGACGCCGCCCGAGTCAACGTCAACGGCGGCTCCATCGCCATGGGCCACCCGCTGGGCGCCACCGGCTGCGCGATCCTCGGCACCCTGCTCGACGAGCTGGAGGTGCGTCAGCAGCGCTACGGCCTGGCCACCCTGTGTGTCGGCGGTGGCATGGGCATCGCCACCATCATCGAACGCCTCTGAGCCCAAGGAATTTGTCATGACCGAAGCCATTCGTTACGAAAAAGGCCAGGACCAGATTGTGGTGCTGACCCTCGACATGCCCGGCCAGAGCGCCAACACCATGAACGGCGTGTACCGGGAGGCCATGGCGGCCATCGTCACACGCCTTGAGGCGGAAAAGGCCAACATCGCCGGCGTGGTTATCACCTCGGCGAAGAAGACTTTTTTCGCCGGTGGCGACCTCAATGAACTGATCAAAGTCGACAAAGCCCACGCCAAGGCTTTCTACGACAGCGTGCTGGTGTTGAAGGCGCAACTGCGGCGCCTGGAAACTCTCGGTAAACCGGTGGTGGCCGCGATCAATGGCGCAGCGCTGGGCGGCGGTTGGGAGATTTGCCTGGCGTGTCATTACCGCGTTGCGCTGGATGACAAATCTACCCAGCTTGGCCTGCCGGAAGTCACCCTGGGCCTATTACCGGGCGGCGGCGGGGTAGTGCGCATGGTGCGCATGCTGGGGCTGGAAAAGGCCTTGCCGTATTTGCTGGAAGGTAAAAAAGTGCGGCCGCAGCAGGCGTTGCAGGCGGGTTTGATCAATGAGCTGGCGGCGGATCGCGATGAGCTGCTGGCCAAGTCCCGCGCCTGGATTTTGGCCAATCCCGAGGCCAAACAACCGTGGGACAACAAGGGCTACCAGATCCCCGGCGGCACGCCGTCAAATCCAAAAGTTGCGCAGATGCTGGCCATCGCGCCGTCGATTTTGCGCAGTAAAACCAATGGCTGCTTCCCCGCGCCGGAGAAAATTCTCTGTGCGGCTGTAGAAGGCGCCCAAGTGGATTTCGACACTGCGCACCTGATCGAAACCCGCTACTTCACCGAGTTGGTCACCGGGCAAGTGGCGAAAAACATGATTGGCACCTTCTGGTTTCAGCTCAATGAGATCAACGCCGGCAGCTCACGGCCGAAAGGTTTTGCCCCTTATGTCACGCGTAAGGTGGGCGTGCTGGGCGCCGGGATGATGGGCGCGGGCATTGCGTATGTGAGTGCCTGTGCGGGCGTTGAGGTGGTGCTCAAGGACATCAACCTGGCGGCGGCCGAGAAGGGCAAGGCGCATTCTGCCGCGCTGCTGGACAAGAAAGTCAGTCGTGGGCAATCGACCGCCGAACAGCGGGAAAGCACCTTGGCGCGGATTCATCCTACGGCCTCCGATGCCGACCTGGCCGGCTGCGACCTGATCATCGAAGCGGTGTATGAGGACCGTGAACTCAAAGCCAAAGTCACGGCGGCGGCGCAAAGCGTGGTCGGCAGCGATGCCGTGATCGCTTCCAACACCTCCACCTTGCCCATCACTGGCCTGGCAACAGCGGTGCCCGATCAAGGCCAATTCATTGGCCTGCATTTCTTCAGCCCCGTCGACAAGATGCCGCTGGTAGAAATCATCAAGGGCGCACACACCCGCGACGAAACCCTGGCCCGAGGTTTTGATTTCGTACTGCAAATCAAGAAAACCCCGATAGTGGTCAACGACAGCCGCGGCTTCTTCACCTCGCGGGTGTTCGGCACCTTCACCAACGAAGGCATCGCCATGCTCGGCGAAGGCGTGGCAGCGCCGATGATCGAAACCGAAGCGCGCAAGGCCGGTATGCCGGTGGGGCCGTTGGCGGTGTCGGATGAAGTGTCCCTCAGCTTGATGAGCCATATCCGACAGCAGACGGCGAAGGATCTGCAAGCCGAAGGCAAGCAAGTGCCGGCTCACCCGGCGACGGCTGTGATCGATCTGTTGGTGAATGAATACAAACGCACGGGCAAGGCGGCAGGCGGCGGTTTTTACGACTACCCCGCAGGCGGGCACAAGCATCTGTGGCCCGAGCTGAAAACCCGCTTTGAACAACCCGGCAAACAGATCTCAGCGCAGGATGTGCGCGACCGTTTACTGTTTATTCAGGCGATTGAAACCGTGCGGTGCGTGGAGGAGGGCGTGTTGATGTCCACGGCGGATGCCAATGTGGGCTCTATCTTCGGCATTGGCTTTGCCGCGTGGAGTGGCGGTGCGCTGCAGTTTATCAACCAGTATGGCCTGAACGACTTCATTGCCCGGGCGCGTTACCTGGCCGAGCAATATGGCGAGCGGTTCTCACCGCCAGCGTTGTTGCTTGAGAAGGCTGCACGGGGTGAACTATTTGCCTGATCAAACCGCCCTGTTTTGAATGATGGAGAACCCCTGTGGGAGCGGGCTTGCCCGCGATAGCGTCATATCAGCCGATATTTGCAGTGGCTGACACACCACTATCGCGGGCAAGCCCGCTCCCACAGGTCGTCACGCGGCGGGACTTGCTTTGCTGGGGTGTTTCAAGGCAGGCTCTGGGCTGTGCATTATTCCCATCACCGTGTCAGGTATTTTTTATGTCGCTACGCGTCTGTATCCTGGAAACCGATATCCTGCGTCCAGGCTTGATCGATCAATACCAAGGGTACGGGCAGATGTTCAAGCGCCTGTTCTCCAAGCAACCGATTGCCGCCGAATTCGTCATCTACAACGTGGTGCAGGGCGAATACCCGCCTGCTGACGAGGTGTTTGACGCCTACCTGATCACCGGCAGCAAGGCCGATTCCTTCGGCACCGACCCGTGGATCCAAACCCTCAAAACCTACGTGCTTGAGCGCTACGAGCGTGGCGACAAGTTGCTGGGCGTGTGTTTCGGTCACCAGTTACTCGCGCTGCTGCTGGGCGGCAAGACCGAACGCGCCAGCCAAGGCTGGGGCATGGGCATCCACGACTACAAGCTCAACGCCAAGGCGCCGTGGATGAGCCCGGTGGTGGAAGAATTGACCTTGCTGATCAGCCACCAGGACCAGGTCACCGCGCTGCCGGACAACGCCACGGTGATCGCCTCCAGCGATTTTTGCCCGTATGCCGCGTACCACATCGAAGACCAGGTGCTGTGCTTCCAGGGCCACCCGGAGTTTATCCACGACTATTCCCGTGAGTTACTGGAGATTCTTCAGACAACCCTGGGCGAAAAGGTCTACACCCACGGCGTGGCCAGCCTTGCGCGTGACCACCACGGTGCCACCGTGGCTGAATGGATGATGCGCTTTGTCGCCCACAAGCCAGAGGCTGCGGCTTAAAGCCAGCCCGAGCGTTTAAAGCTAGCCCACAAACTCGTGCAGCCCACCGCAATAAACCCGAGCACCGCAAAATAGCCGTAGTGCCATTGCAGCTCGGGCATGTTCTGGAAGTTCATCCCATATATCCCCGCCACCGCCGTGGGGAATGCCAGAATCGCCGCCCAGGCGGCGAACTTGCGCTGCACCACGCTTTGCCGCGAAGCCTCCAGTAACACACCGATTTCGATGGTCTGGCTGGCGATATCGCGCAGGGTAGTGAGGTCCTCCATCTGCCGCGTCACGTGGATCTGCACATCGCGAAAATACGGGCGCATATTCTTGTCGATAAATGGGAAGCTGAGCTTCTGCAGCTCCTGGCTGATCTCCACCATCGGCGCCACATAACGTTTAAGCCGCAGCACATCGCGGCGCAGGCCGTGCAGGTTTTGAATATCGTGCTCGCTCAGGGAACTGCACAGCACGTTGCGCTCCAACTCATCAATCTCGGCGTGGATCGCTTCGCTCACCGGCTGGTAGTTTTCGGTGACGAAATCCAGCAGCGCATAGAGTACGAAATCTTCCCCATGCTCCAGCAACAATGGCCGCGCCTCACAGCGCTGGCGCACAAAACCGTAGGACGCCGAGTGGCCGTTGCGGGCGGTGATGATGTAGCCGTTGCCGGCGAAGATATGGGTCTCGATAAACTCCAGCTTGCCGTTTTCGCGCACCGGTGAGTAGGTGACGATAAACAGCGCATCGCCGAAGGTTTCAAGCTTGGGGCGGCTGTGTTTTTCCAGGGCGTCTTCGATGGCCAGTTCATGCAGGTTGAACTGGCGTTGCAGGTTGGCCAGCTCCTGGGCGCTGGGCTCTTCCAGGCCGATCCACACAAAATGGTCGGGTTTGGCGGCCCAGGCGGCGCCTTCGTCGAGGGTGATATCCGTGACTTTCTTACCGGCGCTGTAAACGGCTGCCGCAACAACTCTACCCATGGTGCTGATCGCTTCTTATTAGGAGGACAGGTGTTGGGCAGCTTAGCCTGAATGGCGTTCCCTTGTTGCGGTGCAGAGGTCAGCTTTTTGTGGCGAGCAAGCTCGCTTGCGCTGGGGGCGAAGCCCCCCAGCAATCACAAAGGCGCAGGTGCCCAAGCGGTTTGCAGCTCATGGTCCATCTCGGCAATGCATGCCTCCATCTGCGCCTGACACGTCTGCATCAACGCCGGGATGTCATCCGAAGTCAGCCCGACGGTAGGAATCGGCGGCAACGAGCGTATGAGCACCTCACCGCTGTTCCAGCGATTGAGCTGCATATGCTTGACGTAAGTGCTGGCGCACACCTGCACAATCGGTACGCCAGCCGCAATCGCCATATGGAACGCGCCCTTCTTGAACGGCAGCAAGCCGTTACCCAAGTTGCGTGTGCCTTCGGCGAACACCCAAATCGAGGTGTCCTCATTCTGCAAGGTCTGTGTGGTCGTAAGCATCGCCCGGCGCGCCTTGTGTGCATTGCCACGGTCAATCAACACATTGCCCGCCAGCCAGAACAACTGGCCGAACAACGGCACCCACTTCAGACTCTTTTTGGCGATACACACGGTGCGATGGGGCACCACATTGCCGAATATAAACAGGTCATAGTTGGACTGATGGTTGGCGATGACCACACAGGTGCCGGGCTTGTTACGCAGCGAGTCGACATCAGCCTTAAGGCGCAAGCCCAGGATACGCATGGCAGGCAACGCATAGAGACGAGCACACAGGCGGCTGTTGTCCGGGTTGAACGGCCGGCACACACCCAACAGCACGCCCAATACCCCGGCGACCATAAAGTGCAGGCCCATCAACAACATACGTAACAGAAAAAGCATCGACACAGCCCATCGGGACAAAAGGTGGCGCAGTGTACGGATGTGCACTGTATTCGGCAATTGCCCCTACAGACGTAGGAGATGGGCGATGTTTAAGCACATGTTTCAACGTACGCCGACATAGCCCGACTAGAGCGGCTAAAGACGTTTCGGATTTATTTGTAAGAAAAAGCCCGACTCAAGGTCGGGCTTTGGCACATCAGCTTTAGGTATCTTCACAATTATTAACGGTGGCCACCTATTCTGTGGCGAGCGGGCTTGCCCCGCGTTGGGCTGCGAAGCAGCCCCAAAACCAGGCCCCGCGTTCTTTCAGGCGAAACCTCAGTGCCTTTACTGGGGCCGCTGCGCAGCCCAACGCGGGGCAAGCCCGCTCGCCACAACAGCCCGCTCAGAACAGATGTTGCCTTTAGCTACTCAGCTATAGGGCATTAGCCCAGGTTGTGGCCCTGATCCTGAATGATTGCATCATCCAAGGCTTCCAACAGTGCCTTACGCACCTTCAACTTGGTGTGTTTGTGGGCGTTCATATTGATCTTCTTCAACTGCCGCGCAGCCTCCAGGGCCGCTGCGTGCAACTCCTCCGGCGCCACCACCTTATCCAGGAAGCCAGCGCCCAACGCGCCCTGCGGATCAAACATCTCGGCATTGATCACCGAACGATGAAACGCCGATTTACGCAGACGATCCCGCGCCAACTCGATACCGGCGTGGTGCATGGTCATGCCGATCGCCACTTCGTTCAGGCCAATGCTGAACGGGCCTTCCACACCAATCCGGTAGTCCGCCGACAACAGCAGGAACGCCCCCTTGGCCACCGCATGCCCAGGGCACGCCACAATCACCGGGAACGGGTGCGACAACAGGCGCCGCGCCAATGTCGAACCCGATGTCACCAGGCCAATGGCTTCTTTAGGCCCGGCCGTCATCACCTTCAAATCATAACCACCCGACAGAATCCCCGGCGTGCCGGTGATGATCACCACCGCCCGATCCTTCTCGGCCTGATCCAGCGCAGCGTTGAACTCAGCAACCACTGCTGGAGAAATGGCGTTTACCTTGCCGTTGCTCAAGGTCAGGGTCGCGATACCGTCTTCGAGGTGGTAGGCAATCAGGTCACTCATGACGCGGTTCCTTGTAGGAATTGTTATAGATAGGCTGTTAATAGAAGCGCATGCGCAGACGTTACCCACCACGCCCGCCCCGGTAAAGCGCCGTGACTGACTACACAGTCAGACTTTTCCCGCATTCCCAAGGGTAGACGGCCCGCAGCAGGGCACAGCCGCCGCGCCAGACGCCCGCAACCGATGCCCAAGAATGGCAGATTCACCACCCCTCGCCGGGCGAGTCACGGCATAACCGTCTAAGCGCATGAAAATTCTGAAAAAAACCTTTGCCATCAGAAAGGCTTTCGACTACATTAGCGCGCCTCGACAGACTGAACTGGTTTGACGAGATACGGTGAAGTGTCCGAGTGGCTTAAGGAGCACGCCTGGAAAGTGTGTATACAAGAAATTGTATCGAGAGTTCGAATCTCTCCTTCACCGCCACATTCTACAAACACAAACCCCTGATTTTCCTAGTGAAAGTCGGGGGTTTGTGGTTTTTGGCGTCCAAAAAATAGCCCCATGGGGCCGTCATGGGACTAGTGCGCATTTTTGGTGTGTTTTTTGTTCGCGAGATGCATTGCATCTCTGCGCCGTTGATTGGGTATGCGGTTGGCTAACTTTGGCAGGTAGCTGCAACTCAATGGTGTCAATCAAAGCAAAGGCGATTCATTGCCATACCTAATCTCCTCCCTTATTTGATTCTCTGTGCTGTGCATCCAGCGGAGGGATTGATCCGTATGTCCTCTTGAGGGCTCGAGTGCGATGAGTATCCGAGATCATCAAGCGATGCAGTGCGATGAGCGGTTCAGGCATTTCTTGATCCGAACCATCATTCCTGCCAAGGACAGCTACGATCATGATAGGACCACAGTCAGGTACTGCCATGAACGCCACGGATGACGCTCATTTTTTGGACCGCCTATTGCGCGGAGAACAAGACGCATATCGTGATTTGGTGTGCACGCATCAGGGCGCAATGAGGGCCATAGCTTATGGAATCGTGGGGCCGCGCCATGCGGACGATGTAGTGCAAGATGCATGGCTTGCGATTGTGAGAGGCATGGGGAAATTTCAGAGACGATCCAGCTTAAAAACCTGGATGCTAAGGATCACGTCGAATACGGCGAAATGTAGATACAAAGCTCGGCGCAGTGAATCGAACTGTATCCCATGTACCTCTTGGGTTGAAGGAAGAAGCGTTTTATTTGTAGATGATCTTTCCTACACTTCGCCTGGGGCGTTGCATGAAGATAGCCCCGAAGCACTTCTGAGCGAATCCGAGCTATATACTCGAATTAACGTTGCTCTTGAGGCGCTACCGGATCTGCAAAGAAGCGTGTTGATACTGAGAGAGCGCTCTGGATTGGAGCTGGATGAAATTTCTACGCTCCTCGGAATATCGCTGACTAACGTAAGAGTGCTTTTGCACCGAGCGCGTTTAAAGGTTTTTTCGGCAATTGCGGAGTACCAGTCTGTTTTTGATATGTGAGCATCATGGTGATTTCCCAACTGCCTGGATGTTGGCACTCGAAAAATGGTACTGAGATTTCCACTGGAGGTCTGCCATGGCGACTGTAAAAACTGCACTCGTTCTCGCAGGTGGCGGTAGCCTCGGTGCGGTTCAGGTTGGAATGTTGCAAGCTCTTGTGGAAGACGGCATTAGATTCGATCTGGTGGTCGGCGCATCTGTCGGGGCCATCAATGGTGCGTATTTCGCAGCCAGGCCGAATGCGCAGGGGATCGCTGAGCTCGCTGACTTCTGGCGGGGTTTGCGAAAGGCGGATGTGTTTCCATTTTCTGTAATCGACACCCTGACGGCAATATTGCGACGTCGTGGATATCTTCTACGCGCTTCAGCGTTACAACACCTGGTGCGCCGGTCGCTGCCGGTGAAATTGATCGAAGATACTGAGTTGCCTTTGTATATCGTCACCACCAATCTGCTCAGCGGTGCTGAAGAGTTACTTTCCAGTGGCAGTGCTGAACAGGCCTTACTCGCCAGTGCAGCAATCCCGCTGGTGTTTCCACCCGTCCGAATAAGTAACAAACTCTTAATTGACGGTGGCGTGGCTAGCAACACACCTATTGCCAGTGCAATCTCACTAGGGGCCACTCGTGTTGTTGTGGTACCAACTGGTTTCGGTTGTGCCTGCCCTAATCCGCCGATCGGGCTCGTTGCATTAGCCTTGCACACACTCAATTTAATGAGCATGCGTCAACTGGTACGTGATATTGAGTTGTACGCTCCGCGGGCGTCTATTCACGTTGTTGCGCCCTTGTGCCCATTAAATGCTTCGGTATTCGATTTCAGCCAAACAGATCAGCTCCTAAAGCGCGCTTACCAGTCGACCCAAACGTGGATTGAGGAAGGTGGGTTAATTCGCACTGGTGTGCCGGATTCGTTACAGGCTCACACCCACACCCAGATATAGGTAAATAGCCCGGGTTTCTAGAAGCGATCGGTCGGTTTCGATTGGCCGATTGCGACGGTTCACGAAAGTTAGATTGAAAGCGAAATTCGAATAACGCCACTTATATAAAACAGGCCCCCCACATCGAAGCCAAGTGTGGGGGGCTTTTTTGTGAGCGTGGATACCAGATCCGGTATGGCTGGTATACCAATCCCACCTCAACTGGCTAACACTGAAAAACGGGACGGATTTATTCAATCGCTCACTTCTCTTGGTGGGCCAGTAAGAAAGTGCTTACACCGCTTCGTGGATCAACACAGGGGTGGCCTGCTCGCCACAATAAAGTGACCTCTTAACTGCCTGATATTAGCTGGACACGACCGGTTTATTTCGCAATAAATGTGCAGTTTTTGCACAGATATTGTTCATTCCTGTGTGTATTTCAAACATGAAAGCCCCCCTTAAACTCGACGCCACTCACCCCGTCACGGTTTAAGGAAACGCACAAATGACCAACCCCTCTCAACCGACCATCCGCGCAATGTCTGGCGCAACACCCGTCACCCAGCTTGATCCAGCCACCACCGCACTGTTGGTCATCGATTTCCAGAACGAATATTTCAACGGCAAGATGCCGATCCCCGACGGCGCCACCGCGTTACATAACGCCCAGTGCCTGATCGAATTCGCCGACCAGCAGAAGATCCCGGTCATTCACATCCAGCACCTCGCGCCAGCCGGTTCTGCAGTGTTTGCCCAGGACGGCAACACCGTCGATTTCCACCCACTGATGCAGCCGCGCGCTCAAGACACACTGGTGCAGAAGACCAGCGTCAGCGTGTTCGCCAGCACTGACCTGCACAACCAACTTCAGCACCAGGGCATCCGTACCCTGATCATCTGCGGCCTGATGACTCACGCCTGTGTCGCGGGTGCGGCCCGTGATGGTGCGGCATTGGGCTACGCCATTGTGGTTGCTAGCGATGCCTCGGCAACCAGGGCAATCACCCGTGCCAACGGTGAGTCGGTGACCCAGGACCAACTGCATGCCTCGGCACTCGCTGAAATTGAAGACACCTTTGGTGACGTGCTGACCACGTCCCAAGTCATCGGCTTGTCTGTGCGCTAACGGTCGGCCTTTCAGCACCCTAATTCAACTCGTCAAACAGGACTGCATCATGACTCGCACATTCGCCACTCCATCGAGCCGCCTTCTGCCCAAGCTGTTCAAATCTGCCGTCATCGGCCTGGGCTTGATGATGGGCCTCGGCCAGTTTGCTGCCGCCGCCGAGGCACCGGCTAACCCACACCCAACCATTCGCGCCATGTTCGGTGCCAAGCCAACTGACAAACTGGACGCCAAGACCACCGCACTGTTGGTGATCGACTTCCAGAATGAGTACTACACCGGCCGCATGCCGATCCCGGATGGCATGAAAGCCCTCGAAAACACCCAGCGCCTGATTGCATTCGCAGACAAGGAACACATCCAGGTGATCCACGTGCAGCACATCGTTCCAAATGGCGCCGCAGTATTTGCCAAAGATGGGAAGACCGTGGATTTCCATCCGCTGATGAAGCAGCGCCCACAAGATAAGGTGATTCAGAAAACCACCGTCAGCGTGTTTGCCAGCACCGATATTGATGCCCAGTTGAAGAACGCCGGGATCAAGACGCTGATCATTTCCGGCCTCATGACTCACGCCTGTGTCGCCGCTGCAGCCCGCGACGCCACGCCGTTGGGCTACGACGTTGTGGTAGCATCCGACGCTACGGCAACCCGCGCCATCACTCGCGCTAATGGGCGTTCGGTGACCAAGGACGAGCTGCATGATTCGGCGCTGGCCGAGATCGAAGACACTTTCGGTTCAGTGCTGACCACCGCACAAATCGTTGCCCTGCCGGTTCACTGATCAGCCTGATCACTCATTGGAGTAACGCCCGCTTCATGAACCAGCTATCTGCCATGCGCGCCTTTCGGTGCATTGTCGAGGCCAAGGGCTTCTCTGCTGCGGCAGAGCGGCTGGACACCACCCACTCGACGATATCTCGGCAGTTGCAGCAGTTGGAACTTGAACTGGGCGTTCAGTTGATCAACCGCAATACCCGACGTTTCAGCCTGACCGGCCCTGGGGAGCAGTACTTCGCAGCCTGTGTCGATATTCTTGACCGCCTCGATGCAGCTACCCAGGCCATGGCACAGGGGCATCAGCGCCCCGAAGGCCTGTTGCGGGTCAGTGTGCCGCTGGTGGTGGGCACGCTGGATTTGCCGCACTGGCTGCCGGGGTTTCAGAAGCGTTTTCCCGATATCGAACTTGAGCTGTGCTGCGACGACAAATTCGTTGACCTGGTGGCTGAGGGCTTTGATGTCGCCATCCGCATCGCCAGCGCCCTGGGCGATACCACCCTGATCGCTCGCACTCTCACCGTTTCAAAACGCGTGCTGGTGGCGTCGCCTGCCTACATCCACACCCACGGTTTACCGCGCACCGCCCAGGAACTCGACGAGCACCGCTTGTTGAGGTTTGTCGGGGAGGCATCAGACTGGCAACTCACCTCGGCCCGTGGTGCAACCATGAGCGTCACGCCCAAAGGCCAATTCAAGACCAGCACCATCACTGCCTTGCACGCCGCCACACTGGCCGGCGCCGGCATCGGCTGCTTTACGCATGCGACGGTGCGCAACAACCTGGCGCAAGGGCAACTGGTGCCCATCCTGCCCAACTACTCGATGGGCGAGTGGCGTTATTACGCGCTGTACCCGCAATCCCGGCACTTGGCGCCCAAGGTCAGGGCGTTTGTGGATTACATGGCGGATTTTTACCAGGTGGATGCTAAAGCCGCTGTCTGAGAAAGGAAAAGGACAGATTTATTTGAGTCTCGTCACGCACTCCGTGCGAGGCAATCGAACCCCTGATTTCGGGAGAAACCAGGGGTTTTGTGATCTCTGGAGTTTGAAAACTGCCGTTTCTAGATCACGCGCCGGGCATATCCATGCGCCGGCCTATCACGTCCAGCAAATCGCAGCCGTCGCGTAACGGGATTGAGCACAGCAGGGCAAAATCACTGAGAACAACGGCATCACTACTGATCTCGCTGCGCAGTGCAAGGTTCTCAAGGACTTGGGTGACGGCACGCAGCCGAAAACTCGCGGCGTCGAGGAGAATTTCCAGGGGGACGGTGGTATCGACAAAAAGGGCAGGGGTGGCGCTGTCGTTGCTGGTGAGGGCTATGTATTGGTTCATGCGTTAAGTCCGTTCACTTAGAGGAATATGAGCCACGCATTTGTCGCCAAACAAAAGGTGGCCGCTGTACGCAGGTTGGCGAACCGGTATAAGAACGGACAAAGACCGGCAGACCCGAAGGTCTCCCACGCACAGCAGCCGTTGAGCAGCTTATTGCGTGCAGGCGCATCCCGCAAATCTGCCGGGAGACTTCTGCCGTCTTAATAGTCGAGTCGCCAAACCCGTTCGCCCTGTGGGCGACCGAGTGACTATAGGCTCGACGATTTTGAAGTGCGAGGCCGACGCTTCTGAACGGTTTGTAGGACGTTGCCTGGATTGCTGGGCATGGGCAGTCCTACCTACGAACCCTGCAACCTCGGGAGTGGCAAATCGAGTAAACGTTTGAAATTACAATTGTGCTAGGGAAATTTTTTCTCTAGCGTCCGTCTCCATGGCGACCCTTCGCAGTGAACGAAGCTGGAAATAAAAATCTATCCCGACGACCACGCGCCGCCGCATTTTCACGTGCAGACGCCGGATGGCGAGTCGCTGGCTCAGATAGAAGGGCTTGTTGTGCTCGGTACAGGGGCAGAAACAAAGGCCTTGAAAGCCGCCCTGCTTTGGGCAAAAGCTCATATCGCGGATCTCAAGCGCGTATGGGATGAACAAAACCGGAGGAACTGACTTATGACCAGCAAGCTTCGCATCTCTGCTGTGCAACCAGTTGCCGGCAAGCATGCCTTACAGATCGAATGGAATAACGGCAAGCGGCATACCGTTGATCTTCTCGATCATATAAATGCCTTTCCGATCCTCAAACCTCTTCTGGATTTGGCTCGATTCGGCCAAGTACAAGTCGGTGAGTGGGGGTTTGATGTGACGTGGGGTAACGACCTCGAATTGTCAGCTGTTACGCTGCACCGTCTAGCATTGGAGCAATCCGGTGAGGTGATGCTGACACAGGATTTCCGGCAGTGGATGCTCAGTAACAACCTGTCCCTTTCCGCAGCGGCTGTGGAGTTGGGGTTCTCTCGCAGGACCATCACCGCCTATAGCAGCGGCGCTGCTTTGATTCCCAAGCATGTGGGGCTGGCGTGCAAGGGCTGGGAGTACGAGCATAAAGGTTACAAGGGGCGCTACGCCTGAACGTAACCGTATTTCGCTAAAAGGGCGGCCAATCGAGCCGCCCTAATACATTTTGTGAACTGCCGGCCCTCAATGCCGATGCCGATGATGCACATCCGGAAAATGCGCATGGCTATGCCGCATCACACTATGAACGTGCACATGGCTATGCGGCTGCGCCGGGTCCCACTCAAACCCGTGCTCATGCTGATGATGTTCATCATGCACATGCCGATGCCCATGTTCCGTCGCTTCATGCAGATGCTCATGGGCATGCCGCTCCGTCAGGTGCAGCCACACGCCCACGGCCATCAGCGCGGATGCAATCCAGAACGCCACCGTTACCGATTCCCCAAACATCAGCAGGGCAACAGCCGCGCCGAGGAACGGCGCCGTCGAGAAGTAAGCGCCCGTGCGTGCACTGCCCAACCCGCGTAACGCCAGCACAAACATGACGAGGCTGATGCCATACCCCAAAAACCCAACCAACAAGATCGGCGCCAGCTGTGCCACACCCGGTATCTGCGCGCCGAGGTAAAGCGCCAGGCTGCTATTCACCAGCCCGGCAATCAACCCTTTGGCTCCGGCGATAAACAGCGCGTCCGAGGCCGAGACCTTGCGCGTCAGGTTGTTATCAATCCCCCAGCACAAACAAGCTACCGCCACGGCGAGCGGCCCGGTCCAGTCGTGGCTGGCGCCGCCGCCGTCGGACCATGACAACACCACGCCGCCCAGCACGATCGCGAGCATGCCGAGGACGATGCGGCGGTCGGCGTTTTCTCTGAACACCAGCCAGGCGATCACGGCAGTCAGCACCGATTCAAGGTTGAGCATCAGGGAGGCGGTCGCGCCGGCGGTGCGCGTGAGGCCGAACATCAAGGCAACCGGGCCGAGGATGCCACCGAAGGCGATGGCGCCGAGCAGCCAGGGCCATTCAGCACGGGTCAGCCCGCTGGGTTTCCAGCCGCGATCACGGATAAGGCGCACGCAGGCCAGGCCGAGACCGCTGCCGAGGTAGAGCAGGCCGGCGAGCAGTACGGGCGAAAGGTTCAGGCCGAGGCTTTTGGCGAGCGGGGTGCTGGCGCCGAACAGGGCGGCGGCGGCGAGTGCGTAAACGATGCTGAGGTTCATGGGCCATCCTCGAAAGGTTGACCCATGATACGTCGCTTGCCAGGGGCAGCGCCCTGACAACTTTATATTTACTGCGCGGTTTTCAGCTTGATCACATCACCCGAAATCTTGGTGGTGTAACCGTTCAGTACCCAGGCCCAGAACCATTTTTCCTGCACTTGAGTGTTGATCAGCGCGTCGCCGCCTTTGGCCTTGATGGCGGCATCCTGGGCGCGCACGAAGCGGTTGTTCTGGCCGATCGGGATGACGCCGAGCAACATGATGCCGGTGGCACTGCCTTCACTGTGGCCCAAAACGGTGTATTGGCTGCTGTCGTACTGCGGGGATTTGATGGCGGTGCCGGTGCAGCCTGCGAGGGTGAAACCGAGAACAGCTGCTGCAACTACTTTACTGACGTACTTCACTGTGAAACTCCATGGACTGACCCCCGGGATTCAATTCTCGAGGGGGCGCCATTTTAATCCCCACACTGGCAGATTGAAATCAATTACCCGGATGTTTCATTTTCACACCTGCACGTACACCCACGCTGTAAGACCCGAAGCCAACGCCACGGACACACGCTTGTAGTCCGACACCTCATACGCATCCGCTGCCGCCAGTTCCTGCTCGTTAATCTGAAAGACCATGCCTTCAACGCTGGCAGCCTTTTCCTCGGTGGGCGCGACAATCGGGTGATGGGTCTTGCCACTGGTGGCGAGCACTTGCGGATCGGTAATTTCTACCCAGCTTTGCGCATAGCCGAGCATGGCGTCGTGATGGCCGACCAGTTCCCGGCCGAAGTTGGCGAGTTGCACGGCTTTGTCCTGCAAGGTGCCGTAGGAAAACAGCAGCACGGGAAATTGGGTGGAGCGTTCCATGGATGTTCCTTAAGCGAGTAGGTCTTCGTAAAAAGCGCCGTAGGGCTTGCTCGGGTGGGCGATCTGGATTTCCAGAATCCACAGCCCGGCATTCGGGTAATGCTCGAAATCGCCCAGGTCGCCGCCGCGATGGATGGCATGGGGGAAGTCGCTGACGCGGTGGCCTTTGATGTCGAGGTTCAAACGCCAGCCCATGGCTTGGGCTTGCTCTTGGGCGTAGCGGTAAAGCTCAAGGCCCGCCACGTGGTCATTTTTCCAGCGTGATTGTACGCGGTCGAACAGTGCCTTGGCGGCGTTGGCGCAGGCGATCATGTCCGCGTCGTTGCCAACGGTGAAGGTGGCACCGGCGTCGCCTTCATGGCCTTGCCACACGGCGCCCATGTCGATGAGGAAGATATCGTTTTCAGCCAGCACCGGGTCGCCTTCGGAGCGTTGGTTGAAAGCCTTGAGGGTGTTGGCGCCGAAACGCACCAGCAGCGGGTGCCAGATGCGTTGCATATCGAGCTCAGTGAGTACCTGTTTGCCCAGCTCGCGAGCCTCGGATTCAAGCATGCCGGGGCGGATGCGTTGGGCGAGGTGTTCGATGGCTTGCCAGGTCATGGCTTGGGCGTAGCGCATGGCCTCGATGCTGTAGGCGGCGCCCACGGCTTCTTTGGGTTGTGCAGTCACCGGTGTTCCCTCGCAGTCAGGCTGTGCTGGTCGTTATGCGTTTTACTATATAGCGATGCCGAGATGGAACCCAACCGTTAAAACACCACAGATCAAATGTGGGAGCTGGCTTGCCTGCGATGGCGGTGGTTCAGCAAACAGTGATGTTGCCTGACCCACCGCCATCGCAGGCAAGCCAGCTCCCACATGCTGTCAGAGGTGCAGCCAGGCCAGGCTACCCAGCACCATCGCCACTCCACCTGCGGTGTAGGACAGGCGCTTGAGCCACTCTTTACGCGTCAACAACGTAATCGCCGCCAACGAAATCGCGATCTGAATCGCGGTCATTGCCTGTGCCCAGCGGTGATGCTGGTGCAGTGCCTCTTCGGATTTCTGGTCCCATTCCTTGGATGTCGCCTCAAGCTTCTCGGCCTGTTTGCGCACCTCCTCCTTCTGGCCCTTGTAGCGCTCGATTTCGTCCTTGTAATGCGCGGCATCTACACCCGGAATATGCGTGGCCAGCTCCGCCAGGTTCTGGCGGCTGGATTTGGCCTGGTAGTAGTTCCACTGGTTGGCGGCTTCGGTCTTGATGATGGCGGCGTTGTTCTTGTCCATGGCCGCTTCGCTTTCGGTGGAGCCGGCCTGGTAGCTGAGCATGGCACCCAGGGTGGCCATCAACGCGGTCATTACGGCGATGCGGCTGGCGAAATTGTCACCGCGCCCGTGCGCATGTTCGGTGGTGTGTTCGATGTGTTTTTCGTGGGGGCTGGGGACTTCGAAGGCTTCGGACATGGGGGCGTCTATGAAGGGACTGAGGGAGACTGATTCTTTACCAGTGAAGCTGTCTCAATCCTGTACGTAACGCTGCAAACCTTGCACCAGCGCGTCGAATGTCACCCGGCAGCGCGGGCTGTTGCGCAGGTCTTCGTGCATGGTCACCCAGGTGTCCAATTTGAGCGCAAAGCCATCGGGCAGTACCCGGCGCAAACGCGGGTCGCGCTTGGCCAGTTGCACCTGGCAGCCGCCGATACCGGCACCGGCGCGGATCAGCGCCAATTGCGCCAGGTCGCTGTCGCTGCTGATGGCGAAGGCGCTGCGTTCAAAGCCCTTGATCGCCAGGCTGCGGATAAACGCGTTTTCCTGGTCGAAGCCGATCACTGAATGGCCAGCCAGGTCTTGCATCTGCAAAGGGGCGCCCTGCAGTTGCAGGTAATCGTCGCGGGCGTGCAGTCCCACTTCGATCAGGCCGACGCGCTGCGCCAGCAGTTGCTCCTGGCTGGGGCGGACCATCCGCACGGCGATGTCGGCCTCCAATTGCAGCAGGTCGCTGAGGCGGTTGGTCAGCACCAGTTCAACCCGCAAGTGCGGGTGCTCGCGGCGCAATTGGGTGATGATCGGCGGCAGTACTTCCACGCCGACCACCTCGCTGGCCGACACCCGCACCACCCCGCGCACTTCATCGCCGTGGGCAGACGCGGCGCGCTCCAGGGCCGCGGCAGTGCGTTCCATGGTTTCGGCATGGGCGCGCAAGGTGTGGGCCACCGCCGTCGGCAACAGCCCGGCAGGCGAACGGGTAAACAGCACCACGCCCAGTTCGGCTTCGAGCGCCGCGATGTGCCGGCCCACCGTAGGCTGTGTGATACCGAGCTGCCGCGCGGCACCCGATAACGATCCCTCCTTGAGTACGCCAAGGAACGACCGGTAAAGCTCCCATCCAATAGTCGATGCCATGCATAAATGTATAGCGGCTGGATGGTCTTGGGCAATTTATCTATAGCAAGGCTGCACACACAATGGCCTCACCAACTAATGCAGGAGAAGGTCATGAGCAAGGTTCTGGTACTGGGGGCAACCGGCGGGATCGGCGGTGAAGTGGCGCGGCAACTGCACGCGGCAGGCTGGGAGGTGTGTGCACTGACGCGGGATGTGGGCAAGGCGCGCCGCGCGAATGCCGACTTTTCCTGGATCGAGGGCGACGCGCTCAACCGTGATGAGGTACGCGCCGCGGCCCGTGGTTGTGCGGTGATCGTACATGCCGTCAACCCACCGGGTTACCGCAATTGGGCTGAGCTGGTCATGCCGATGATCGACAACAGCATTGCGGCGGCCATCGCCGAGGGCGCGACGATTGTGTTGCCGGGCACGGTCTACAACTTCGGGCCGGATGTGTTTCCGGTGCTGTATGAAGATTCGCCGCAGCACCCGCAAACGCGCAAGGGGGCTATCCGCGTACAACTCGAGCAGCGTCTGGAACAGGCGTCCCGCCGTGGCGCCCGTGTGTTGATTGTGCGCGCCGGGGATTTTTTCGGCGCTCGGGTGGCCAACAACTGGTTTGCCCAAGGCTTGATCAAACCCGGTAAACCGGTACACGCCATCAGTTATCCGGGCGCACCGGGTGTGGCGCATCAATGGGCTTATTTGCCGGATGTGGCGCGCACCATGGTCGAGTTGCTTGAACGCCGGTCAACCCTGGAGGCTTTTGCGCGCTTTCATATGGCCGGGCATATGGACACGGATGGCACGCAGATGACCCAGGCGATCCAGCAGGAGGTGTTGCGCAGGACGGGCCAGCAACCACGCGTAGGTCGTTTCCCATGGTGGTTGCTGAAAGTGGCCGCGCCCTTTGTCGTCACCCTTCGCGAAATGCAGGAGATGCGTTACCTGTGGCAAACCCCATTGCGTCTGGAAAACACGCGCTTGGTCGCGGCTTTGGGGCGCGAGCCGCACACGCCGCTGGAGCAGGCGGTGGAAGCTACGTTGCTCGGTCTGGGGTGTTTGCCTGACGCTGTCTGATCAAGCGTACATACACCGCACTGTTGATCAGCAACACCACGGCGCCCAGCCCCAGTTGAATCTGTGGGGTCAGCCCGTCCGGGTAGATCAGCGTAAGAATGTAATGCTCGATAAAACCGCCGCCATAACCGTCCTGCCCGGCGAGGTGGCGCAGCATGTTCTCCCAGCGGGTCAGCGGGCAGGGCAGGTGGAACACTTCCACCGCCACGCCCCAGGCCGCGGCGGGCAGGTGCAGCCACATCACCGGCCGCCACTTGAGGGCCAGCAACCCGCCAAACAGCACGAACAGGATAAAACACAGGTGGAACAGCACCAGGCTGTCGGCGGCAATGCGATAGAGCATGAAGAGGTTCGCTTTTATCAGGGCTGGCGTTGAGTTTGCAGGTAGTCGATAAACACGCGCAGCTTTTTCGGTGTGTTGCTGCGGTTGAAGTCATACAAGTACAGCGCATTGTGGGCACCTTGAATAGCGCCGCAGGGTGGAGGGCCGCCAAGGTTGCTTACCTACGCTGTAGGCCGCTATTGTGCTGAAACCTTTTAGTCCTTCCCCAAGGTGCTGTTGCGATGAATGTACCGCGTACTCCAGTCGGTCCGATCAAGGCCGTGATTTTCGATATGGACGGGTTGTTGCTGGACACTGAAGGTATCTACACCGAAGTTACACAGATTATCGCCGAACGCTACGGCCGCACCTACGACTGGGGCATCAAGCAGCACATCATCGGCCGGGGCGCTCAGGACCTGGCTGAATATGTGGTGAAGGCGCTGGACTTGCCGATCACCCCGGCAGAGTTTCTGCTGATTCGCGAACCGCTGATGAGCGAGCGTTTCCCCAAGGCCTTGGGCATGCCCGGTGCCGAAGCGCTGGTGCGACACTTGAAGGCGCACAACATCCCGATTGCCGTGGGCACCAGTTCGTCGCGCAATTCGTTTGGCCACAAGACCACCTTGCACCGTGAGTGGTTTGGCTTGTTCGGCACGATCGTCACCGCCGATGACCCAGAAGTGGGTGCCGCCAAACCCGCGCCGGATATCTTCCTCACTGCCGCCCGCCGCTTGGGTGTCGCGCCCGAGGATTGCCTGGTGTTCGAAGACTCGCCGTTCGGCGTGACCGCCGCCAAGGCCGCCCACATGACCGCCATCGCCGTGCCCGATGAAGCCATGGCCGACAGCAAGTACCAGCATGCCGACCAGATCATCCGCAAGCTGGCGGACTTCGACCTGGCGGCCTACGGCTTGCCGCCAATGTCCTGACCCAACACGGTCAAAAAAATGTGGGAGCTGGCTTGCCTGCGATAGCGTCCTCAAGATCGCCATCGCAGGCAAGCCAGCTCCCACATTTGGTTATGCGCTGAAACCACCATCAATGGTCAAGCTCGCACCCGTGATGTAGCCCGCCTCCGGACCGGCCAGATACGCCACGAAGCTGGCAATCTCTTCGACCTGCCCATACCGCCCAACCGCCATCAAGCCAATCAAACTCGCTGCAAACTCACTGTCTGCCGGGTTCATATCGGTATCCACCGGCCCAGGCTGCACATTGTTAATGGTGATGCCACGCGGTCCCAGATCCCGTGCCAGGCCCTTGGTCAGCCCCACCAGCGCCGCCTTGCTCATCGCATACGGCCCGCCACCGCCAAAGGGCATGCGCTCGGCATTGGTGCTGCCGATATTGATCACGCGGCCGCCTTCACCCATGTGTTTGGCCGCTTCCTGAGTGGCGATAAATACACTGCGCACATTGATCGTCAGGGTCTGGTCGAAGTCTTCCAGCTTGAAATCTTCCAGTGGCGCGATGGCCAGCACGCCGGCGTTGTTCACCAGGATATCCAGGCGCCCAAAGGCTTCGACGGTGGCGTTGACGGCGTTGCGAATCGCCGTGGCATCGGCACTGTCGGCCTGAATGGCCAAGGCTTTGCCGCCTGCGCTGATCACGCTGTTTTGCAGTGCCTCGGCCTTGGCGGCAGAGCTGACATAGGTAAAAGCAACGGCTGCACCTTGCGCTGCCAGACGTTTGACGATGGCGGCGCCGATACCGCGGGAACCGCCCTGGATCAATGCAACTTTGCCGCTGAGATTGTGTGTGGTCATGTCGTTCTCCAAGTAGTTGATGGACCGAGTATCGGCCTCACCCACCCAGGCCGGTAGACCGTGATTGCTATAGTCTGTGTAAACCAAAAGTTTAGAGTGGTCGATATGGAGAGCTTTGGCAGTATCGAATGTTTTGTGCGCAGCGCCGAAGGTGGCAGCTTTGCCGAAGCCGCCCGGCATCTGAGTTTGACCCCGGCGGCGGTCGGTAAAAGCGTCGCCAAGCTGGAAGCACGCCTGGGTGTTCGGCTGTTTCAGCGTAGCACCCGGCGGCTGACGCTGACGGAAGCCGGCAAGCTGTTTCTCGAAGAAGTCAGCGCCAGCCTCACCACCATCCAGAATGCCGTGGCTAACTTGGCCAGCGCCGAAGGGCGGCCGGTGGGCACCTTGAAAGTGAGCATGGGCACGGTGGTGGGGTGTTTGTACATCGTGCCGTTGCTGGGCGAGTTTCTGAAGCGCTTCCCGGGTATCAGCCCCGACTGGCATTTTGATAACCGTCAGGTCGATCTGATTGGGCAGGGCTTTGACGCCGCACTGGGCGGTGGGTTTGAGCTGCCTCAGGGGGTGGTCGCACGCAAGCTCGCGCCGGCGCATCGAGTGCTGGTGGCCTCGCCCGATTACCTGACGGCACATGCGGAGGTTGTGCAGCCGGCAGACCTTGAGCACTGCGATGGCATCCTGATTCGTTCGCCACAAACCGGCCGTGTGCGTTCCTGGCAACTGACCGGTCGCCACGGCGAGCACGGCCCGTTGCACCTCAAGGCGCGCATGACCATGAGCGATTCCCAGGCGGCCTGCGTCGCGGCAGACCAGGGGTTGGGCATTGCGCTGGTGAGCATGCCGTTTGCCGTGCCTTGGCTGGCGAGCGGTAAGTTGGTACGCGTACTGCCCGATTGGTATGTCGACGACGGCAACATCTCCATCTACTACGCCGAACACAAACTACTGCCCGGCAAGACCCGGGCGTTTGTGGATTTCATCATCGAGCAGTTTGCCGAGCAGAAACTGGGGCAAGTGTTCAGCGCGATTTGATCACTACCATCTACCGAGTCGCGGCCATCGTCTGTAGTAAGGCGCCCGTTGTGGCGAGCAGGCTTGCCACAGGAGAATATGGATGCCTTCAGCGGTGGCCTGGCCAGCCGATCACTTTCTTCGGCCTTGGCGTTGCGTAAGTCCTGATCTTCGACGTCGACAACCCCAGGCGCACCAGCGATTCGGCAATGGTGACCGCCGCCGTGACGCCATCCACCACCGGCACGCCGGTACGCTGGCGAATCTGCTCATCCAGCCCGGCCATGCCGCCGCAGCCCAGGCAGATCACTTCGGCCTTGTCGTCGCGAATGGCCAGCTCCGCCTCGCGCACGATGGCTTCCATGGCGGCCAGCGGGTCTTCTTCCAGCTCCAGCACCGCCATGCCGCTGGCGCGGACCGAGGCGCAGCGTTGATAGAGACCTGCGAGTTTCAGGCGGTCTTCGATCAACGGCACGGTGCGGTCCAGGGTGGTGACCACCGAATAGGCATGGCCCAGAAACATCGCCGTGCTGGCCGCCGCTTCGGTGATGTCCACCACCGGCACGTTGAGCAATTCCTGCAAGCCTTCACGGCCATGTTCGCCGTAGCCGGCCTGGATCACCGCATCAAACGGTTGGTCGTAGGCCATCACTCGGTCCATCACGGCGATGGCGGCCAGGTAGCTTTCAAAGTTGCCTTCCACCGATTCGGCGCCAAAGTACGGGGTAAGCCCGACGATTTCGGTGCCTGGTGAAGCCACAGCCCGCGCCTGCTGGGCGATGGTGTCGGTGATTGACGCGGTGGTGTTGACGTTGACCACGAGGATGCGCATGGAATGTCCTTGATTAATGACTGGCGTTATCGACTGCAATGCTTTCGCCGCTGACATCGGCGTAGAACGTTTGGCGCTTGGCGATCAGCAAGTACAACAGCCCTGCAATACCGGCGCCAAACAGCCAGGAAAACGGTGCGACGCTGGCAAAACCGGGCAACAGTGCCAGCAGAATGGCGATGATTGCCGCAGGAATAAACGCCGCGACCGCGCGTAAATTGACCCCACGGCTGTAGTAATAAACGCCATTCGGGTCTTCGCTATACAGCTGCAGTACATCCACCTGGCTTTTACGGATCAGCCAATAATCGACCATGATCACCCCATACAACGGCCCCAGCAGCGCACCCAGCCCGGAGAGGAAATACACGATCACCAGCGGGCTGTTGTAGAGGTTCCACGGCAGGATCAGCACCGCCACGGTGGCGCTGATCAGCCCGGCCCGCCGGAAGTTCAGGTACTTGGGCGCCAGGTTGCTGAGCACAAAGGCTGGCGCGACAAAGTTGGCCATGATGTTCACCGCCACGGTAACGATCAGGAACGCCAGGCAGCCGAGCACGAGGAAGAAGGTATTGGGGATGGCCGCAATGATTTCGGTCGGGCTTTCGATCACCCGGCCATTGAGCTGGAATTGCCCGCCGCAGAGCAACACGGTGATCGCGGCAAACACCAGGATATTTACCGGCAAACCCCAGAAGTTACCGACCAGGATGGTCTTGCGGCACGGCGAGGAGCGCGCGAAATCGCAAAAATTGAGGATCAGCGTGCCATAGATGCTCAGCCACAGCGCGCCACCGGCAAAGATGTTGCGCCACATCTCGCCACCGCTCAAAGGCTCGCGGATCGACCAGGCAATATTGCCGCCGACCTGGAAGTACATCCAACCGGCCAGCGAAGCCACGGTCACCAGAATCACCGGCCCGGCGAAGGCTTCATAGCGGCGCACCATTTCCATGCCGTACGCCAGGATCGCCAGTTGCACAAACCAGATCGTGATGAAACACGCCCAACCCAAGGTCGACAGGCCGAGAATTGAGTTGTGGTCATAGTCGGCAAATCCTGGATGAATTGCCGACAGCAACACACGGAAAACCACCGAGGCCAGGTAGGTCTGGATACCAAACCAGGCGATCGCAATCACCGCACGGATCAGCGCCGGGATCTGCGCACCATGGATGCCGAAACTGATACGGCTGATCACCGGAAACGGCACGCCGGTTTTCTGGCCCATAAACCCCGACAAGTTCATGAAGAAATACACCAGCGCTGCGCCGATCCCCAGGGACAGCAGAATCTGCCAGCCGCCGAGGCCCAGCGCATACAGGCCGATGGCAAACGAATAGTTGGCGATGTTGTGCACGTCGTTGGTCCACAACGCGAAGATGCTGTAGCGCCCCCAGCGTCGGCCTTCGGCTTTGGTGGGAGCCAGGTCCTTGTTGTGCAGGCGCGGGCTGAGCACCAATGGGCCGGGGCTTGCGGCCTCGAGGTTCAGGGCGGAGGAGGGCAGATCCAGTGCGATGTCATTCGAGAGGCTTGTACGCATTCCGGCAGGCTCCGGCGCATCTGCAGGAACGCTGCAGATGGCAAAGTGTATGTATGTTTTGTATTTATTGTATACAAAGAGCAATTCACCTTAAGCCACATGCGTGCCAGTTTTGGGTCTATGAAAATCAGGGTTAATTTCGTTTTTATAGGTCTGTTGAATAAATTGCTGAATTAAAAGCAATATAAATTGACCGATTGAACAGGTATTTATTTTTTGTGGGGAGGCGCTTTATTTAAGAGGGAAGCAGCGTTAGGAAATGAGTGTTACGTTTTGGTGCGGGAGAATACGGATTGCACACATAAATGGCACTTATGGTTACATTAGTGTGTACATTTCTATGGGCTGCCCAAAACAAAATGTGGGAGCGGGCTTGCCCGCGAAGGCGGCCTCTCAGCCGACTTATAAGTGACTGTTCCACCGCAATCGCGGGCAAGCCCGCTCCCACATTTTTACCGCGTCAGCCCTCAAGCCTTGCTGATGATATTCCCGGCATGCAGCCCGCATTCCTTCTGCGTGGCTTCTTCCCACCACCAGCGGCCTTCGCGCTCATGCTGGTTAGGCAATACCGGGCGGGTGCAGGGCTCGCAGCCGATGCTGATAAAACCGCGCTCATGCAGGCTGTTGTAGGGCAGCTCCAGCATGCGGATGTAGCCCCAGACTTCCTCGCTGGTCATCTGCGCCAGTGGGTTGAATTTGTACAGGGTGCGCTCCGGGGTGGAGAACGCTGTATCGATCTCCAGCGCCGCCACCTGGCTGCGGGTGCCGGGGCTTTGGTCGCGCCGTTGGCCGGTGGCCCAGGCGTTTACGCCGGACAGTTTGCGCCGCAGCGGTTCGATCTTGCGCACGCCGCAGCATTCACCATGGCCGTCTTTATAGAAGCTGAACAGGCCCTTTTCCTTGACGAAGGGTTCCAGCTTGCTCTGGTCCGGCGAGATCAGCTCGATGTCGATTTTGTAGAAGTCGCGCACCTGCTCGATAAACCGGTAGGTCTCCGGGTGCAGACGGCCGGTGTCGAGGCTGAACACCTTGACGTTCTTGTTCAGCTTCCAAGCCATATCGACCAGCACCACATCCTCGGCACCGCTGAAGGAAATCCACAGGTCATCACCAAACTGGCTGAATGCCAGCTTGAGAATGTCCTGAGCGGATTTGTTGGCATAAGTCGCGGCGAGTTCAGCGACGTCGAAGGCTTGGTTCATCAGGACGGTTCCTACAGGTCAGTGGCGCTGAGCGCTCTATAGGGGAGTGATGGTATCAAAATCCGCTCTGCGTTGCGGCGCCGCGCTTGAATCGCTAGAGTTCGGCAGTCCTTTTGCTCGCTCAACTAACAACATCCAATAGGAGTGTCTTGTGGAAATTGCCTGTCTCGACCTGGAAGGGGTACTGGTTCCGGAAATCTGGATCGCCTTCGCCGAAAAAACCGGTATTGAATCCCTGCGGGCAACCACCCGTGACATTCCCGATTACGACGTGTTGATGAAGCAGCGTCTGCGCATTCTTGACGAGCATGGCCTCAAACTCGCCGATATCCAGGAAGTAATCGCGACCCTCAAGCCGCTGGACGGCGCCATCGAGTTCGTCAACTGGTTGCGCGAACGCTTCCAGGTGGTGATTCTGTCGGACACCTTCTACGAATTCTCCCAGCCGTTGATGCGCCAGCTGGGTTTCCCGACCTTGTTGTGCCACCGCCTGATCACTGATGAAAATGATCGAGTGGTGAGCTATCAACTGCGTCAGAAAGACCCTAAGCGCCAATCCGTGCTGGCGTTCAAGACCCTTTACTACCGCGTGATCGCCGCTGGCGATTCCTACAACGACACCACGATGCTGGGTGAAGCTGACCGTGGGATTCTGTTCCATGCGCCAGAAAACGTGATTCGCGAGTTCCCGCAGTTTCCTGCGGTGCATACCTTTGAGGACTTGAAGAAAGCGTTCATCAAGGCGTCGAATCGGCAGTTGAGCCTGTAAGTGACTCAGCGCTGTTGATGGCCCCATCGCAGGCAAGCCAGCTCCCACACTGAATGCGGTCAACCTGTGGGAGTTGGCTTGCCTGCGATGAGGCCCGTGCGGCCACTGCCTAAACCCCGGCCAGTAACCGCTCATATGGAATGCTCAAGCCTTCATGCAGCCGCTTGATCATCGACAGGCTCAGCTTGCGCTTGTGGTTCAGCACCTCTGACACCCGCCCACTGGTGCCGATAAAGGGCTCCAGATCACGGGCAGTCATGCCTAATTGCTCCATGCGAAATCTGATCGCCTCCACCGGGTCCGAAGGCGGCATGGGAAAGTGTTCCGCCTCGTATTTCTCAATAAGCACGGCAAGAATTTCCAGCTCGTCACCCTCTGGCGAGCCAATGTCCGCGCCCCAGAGCTGCTCCACACGCACAAGCGCAGCGGTCAGGTCTTCCTGGGAATGAATAGGTTTGATGTTCATCACACGGTCTCCGCGTTTATCTGGTCGTACTGCATATGGGTTCCCACGAAACGCACGAACCCCAGCTGTCGTTGATAGTCGATCGCCATGATCACTCGATACTTGTTGCCGCCCACGTTGAAAACAACTCTGCCGCCCTTGAGAATGCTCGCCGTTCCAAGCTCTGCCTTGAGTGCCTGTGGCGTTGTGTAAGTGGTCCTCTCCATATGGCGATACAGTTCGACCAGCGGTGTCTTGGCATCGGTATAAGCGCGATGGCTTTCCCAGAATGTCCTTAGGGTAGAGAGGGCGATTATCCGCATCGCTGCTCCCTCCCAGTTTGGGAGATATTAGGTGGGGTTCGTGTGAGATGCAATCCCGGAAATAATTTCTGACGAGTAGGCATTCGCTTCATGTGATCCTTCACAGGTGGCGGGTGGACGGTCTGAACCGGACGCTATCCGCCCGCTCATACTGCGTCCACAGCCATTCTGATTCAGGTTTTTTCTGTCGCTGGGCGCCGCGTACGAGCGCCAGGAAAGGCGGGGTGCTACAGGTTTTCCAAAGTGTGTAACAAGATCCGCACCTTGGTCAGCGACTCTTGATACTCCGCCTCCCACTCCGAATCCGCCACGATCCCGCCACCGCCCCAGCAGTTCACGTGCCCATCCTTGACCAGCAAACTGCGGATGGCGATGGAGCTGTCCATCTCGCCGCGTACATCCAGATACACCAGCGAGCCGCAGTACAACCCGCGTCGGGTCGGCTCCAGCTCATCGATGATCTGCATTGCGCGAATCTTCGGCGCGCCGGTGATGGAGCCGCCAGGGAAGCTGCCGGCGATCAGGTCGAGGGCGTCTTTGTCGTCGGCCAGCACCCCCGTCACGCTGCTCACCAAATGGTGCACATTGGGATAACTTTCCAGGCTGAACAACTCTGGCACTTTCACCGAGCCGGTGCGGCAAGTGCGGCCGAGATCGTTGCGCAGCAGGTCGACGATCATCAGGTTTTCGGCGCGATCCTTGGGGCTGGCCAGAAGTTCGGCGGCGTTGGCGGCGTCTTCTTCAGGCGTCAAACCCCGCGGGCGGGTGCCTTTGATTGGGCGGGTTTCGACCTGGCGTTTGCTGATCTGCACGAATCGTTCCGGCGACAGACTGAGTACCGCGCCGTCATCGGGCAGGCTCTGAAACCCGGAAAACGGGGTAGGGCAGGCCTCGCGCAACGCGCAATACGCCACCCAGGGATCGCCGCTACAGGGCGCGCGAAAACGTTGCGCAAAGTTGACCTGGTAGCAGTCGCCCGCCTGGATGTAGTCCTGAATACGCGCGATGGCCTGTCGGTAGGCCTCGGGCGTGAGCTCCGGTGCCATGGGACCGTTGAGCTTGAAGGTGTCAGATGATTCAGCAGCAGGTTGCCCGAACAGGTTGACCAACCGCAGCCGTTCGCTGTCGGCCAACGTGGGGTGAAAGACCAACTGGCTGGTCTGTGCCTGGTGATCGCTGATCAGCGCCCAGGCATACAGCCCGAAGCGCGCATCCGGCAGGTGCAGGTCATCCACAGCCCAATCAGGCATTTGCTCCAAGTGCCGGCCAAAGTCATAACTCAAGTAGCCAATCAGGCCGCCAGCAAACGGCAGCGCATAACCTGCAGGCAGATCCGCTTCGCCCAACTGCGTCAGGTTGGTCCGCAAGCGTTGCAGGAAATCACCGCCACTTTCGTCAGGCGCAACCGTCAATGTCGCTCGCGGCCAGGCGCTGAGCAAGTCATAACGCCCGCGTTCGGCAGCCGGGCGGCCACTGTCGAGCAGCACTGCGCCAGGGGCATGACGAATCGCCGCAAAGTAGTCGGCGGGGTTGGCCCGGTAGGGCAGCGGGTGTACGGAGCAGGTCGACATTGCAGGGTGGATCAGCCGTTGGCGTGGGGGTGGCGATTGTAGTCCCCTGAAGGGTTTGGTCCTAGAGGGGATGTCGGTGATAGCTGGATAGAGGTGTTGCTTGTCAGAAAGCTATCGCAGGCAAGCCAGCGCCCACTGGTTGATCGCGTTCTCATGTGGGAGCCGGCTTGCCTGCGATGAGGCCATCAGCCTTCTACCGCAGGAATATGCCCAAACATTTCCTGCACAAACTTCACCCGTTCTTCCGCAGTTTCGGTCACGCCAGCCGCTTTGAGTTCGTCCAGTCGCGCTTCAACCGCATGGGTACGCAACGTCAAACCGCAGTCGTTAGCGATCTGGATATTCAGCCCCGGTCGCGCATTCAGCTCCAGGATCAACGGACCTTTTTCCTGGTCCAGCACCATGTCCACGCCGATATAGCCCAGCCCGCACAGCTCATAGCAGCCGGCCGCGAGCTTCATGAACCCGTCCCAGTTGGGCAGCTGCACGCCATCCACCGCGTTGGTGGTGTCGGGGTGTTTGGTGATGATGTTGTTCAGCCAGGTGCCGCGCAGTGTCAGGCCGGTGGCGAGGTCCACACCCACGCCAATCGCGCCCTGGTGCAGGTTGGCCTTGCCGCCGGACTGGCGGGTCGGCAGACGCAGCATGGCCATCACCGGGTAGCCCATCAGCACGATAATGCGGATATCCGGCACGCCTTCGTAGCTGATGCTCTTGAAGATCTGGTCGGGCACCACGCGGTATTCGATCAGTGCGCGGTCGCGGTGGCCGCCCAGGGAGTACAAACCGGTGAGGATGCTGGAGATCTGGTGCTCGATTTCTTCATGGCTGATGATCTTGCCGGACACCGTGCGGTAGCGCCCTTCAAACCGGTCGGCTACCACCAGGATGCCATCACCGCCGGCACCCTGGGCCGGTTTGATCACGAAGTCGCTGCGCCCGCCGATGATCTCGTCGAGCTTGTCGATTTCCTTCTCGGTGGAAATGATCCCGTACATCTCGGGCACATGGATGCCCGCCGCAATCGCCCGTTCCTTGGTGATGATCTTGTCATCCACGATCGGGTACAGGCTGCGCTTGTTGTACTTGAGCACGTAGTCGGCGTTACGCCGGTTGATGCCCATGATCCCTCGCGCTTCGAGGGCCTTCCAGGTTTTCCAGAAGCCGAACATTACGAATCAGCCTTGAGGAAGGCCTTGAAACGCACCAGCTCGGTCAGGCGATAGCCGCGATAGCGACCCATGGCCAGCATGAAACCCACCAGGATCAACAGGATGGCCGGGAAGGTGAACACAAAGTAGACCAGCTCCGGCACGCTCATGATGATGTGCGCCAGGGCGGCGGCGAACAGTGTGCCCACGGCCACTTTCAACGCATGGTTGGCGCCACGTTCTTCCCAGGTGATCGACAGGCGCTCGATGGTCATGGTCAGAATCACCATCGGGAACAGTGCTACCGACAACCCGCGTTCCAGGCCCAGCTTGTGGCTGAACAGGCTGATGGCCGCAATCAGCACCACCACAAAGGTCAGCACCACCGAGAGCCTCGGCAGCATCTGCAGCTTCAAGTGTTCCAGGTACGATCTGAGCGACAGGCCCAGCGCGGTGATGATAGTAAACAGCGCAATGCCGAAGCCCAATTGCGTCTCGCGAAACGCCAGGGCGATCAGTACCGGGGTGAAGGTGCCCAGGGTTTGCAGGCCGATCAGGTTGCGCAGGATCAGAATCACCAGCACGCCGATGGGGATCATTACCATGATCATGAAGGTTTGCTGGGTTTGCAGCGGCAGGCCGTACAACGAGTATTCGAGGAAATTGGCGTCGGTGTTTTCGTCCGTCAGCTTGGCCAGGCGAATCGCGTTCATCTCGCTGTTGTTGAGGCTGAAGGTCACTGCGGCCTTCTTGCCGCCATCCACCGTGATCAGGTTTTCATCGCCGGTCCACCACAGCAGCCGGTCGGACGGCAGGCCTTGCTCGCCGGTTTCCGGGTTGAAGTACAGCCAGTCATTGCCGTTGAAGCTGCGCAACCACAGTTCCGGAGTTTGCGGCTGGTCGGCGACTAGCCGGATGGTGTGGACTTTTTCCACCGGCACATGGGCGATGGACAGCAACAGTTCGACGATCTTGGCTTTGTGTGGCGTGGACGGGTCGCCCGCCAGCAATAGCTTTACATTGTCGTCGTTGAGGTTGTTGGTGCGCTTGATCGCCTCGGTGATAAAGGTCTCGACGTCGGCCGAATGCTGGCGGATCGGCGCCAGCAGGGCTTCGGCGGCGATTTTTTCCGGGCCTTCCACAGCGATGCTGTCACGGAAGGTCGGGCCTTTGACCTTGACCTTTTCACCGCTGTAGCGCTTGGTCAGCACCAGGCGGTAATACAGGGTCTGCTTGCCTTTGGCCCGGCGCGCCGACCAGGTGACCTTGCGGTTGCCGTCGGTGCGGTTGACGCTCACGCCGTAGTTATTGGAAATAAAGCTTTCATTGAGACTGACGAAGTCGCGGCTCAGGGGCGGCACGAACATCGAGATCTTCACCGGGTCCTTGGGGTTGGCGACGAACTCGACCTTGGCGTCGATGTTCCACAGGTCGTCGGTGGCGTCTTCGGTGACGGGAATTCCCAGCACGAAAATCTGATAGGCGGTGACCGAAATACCCAACACCACCAGGATGGTGATCAGGATTCTCAGGTGCAGGGTCAGAGAGCGCATTCGGTTTACTCGGCGGTATGAGCGTCGGCGGCGCAGGCGGGTTTGCCCGCTGCGTATTTAAGACTGGGGTCGACCAGCGCATCAAAGCGTTTCAACGCTTCGGAGCCGATCAGCAGCGGGTATTGGAAGGCGCTGCGGTCAGTCAAGTTCACTTCGATGCTGCGTAAAGCGGTGCCCATGCAGATATCCAGGGAGATCACTGGGCGGGCGGTGTAGTTCTTGTCCTCATCGGGGTCGTAGTCACCGGCGCGGCGCTTGATCTTGCTGACGCGGGCCAGGGGGCGTTCGATGGGGTGGGAATGGGCGGTGTCGATGGCGAGATAAAAGCGTACCCAGGATTCGCCGTCGCGCTTGAAACGCTTGATATCGCGGGCGCTCAACGAGGCAGTCTTGGCGCCGGTGTCGAGTTTGGCGGCGACTTCCAGGTCGATGCCGGCCAATTTGGCGTATTCATTCAGGCCATACACGGTCTTCTCGGCGGCAACGCCAAGGCCAGGTATGCACAGTAGGCAAATAAGAAGGAAGGGCTTGAGTCTCATAGATCCTGACGCGGTGCAGTGCGATGTTTAATTCAAGGCGACTG
The DNA here is from genome assembly GCF_012985495.1 of Pseudomonas sp. WS 5146. Classification (NCBI taxonomy): domain Bacteria; kingdom Pseudomonadati; phylum Pseudomonadota; class Gammaproteobacteria; order Pseudomonadales; family Pseudomonadaceae; genus Pseudomonas; species Pseudomonas sp. WS 5146. The sequence continues at coordinate 501,845 of NZ_JAAQWL010000001.1, read as the reverse complement.
GCATTGCTGCGCAAACTCCCTCGTGCGCCGTTTCATCAAGTGATGTCAGGCAAAAGCGGCGGGCATTCTAACATGATGCTTTTCTGGCGCCAGCGCTGGCAGGCGGCCATGCCCAGCGAAGGTGCGGCAAGGGTTATTAGACGATTGTCGACAATGTGGATTTATTCTTTGACTAATAAGGCTTGATTGGCTAGTTTTTGCGACATTGCTTTTAAAGGTGTCGACAATATGCTGGATCAGCTGGAAACGCCGGTGGTGTCGCAAGACGATTCCCAGACCATGTCAGAGAACGTCTTCCGGCGTATCCAGGCCGCCATCGTCAAGGGTGAAATCGCTCCCGGCAGCAAGATCTCCGAACCGGAACTGGCGCGCACCTATGGCATCAGCCGTGGCCCGTTGCGTGAGGCTATCCACCGCCTCGAAGGCCAGCGCCTGCTGGTGCGTGTGCCTCATGTGGGCGCAAGAGTGGTGTCCTTGAGCCATGCCGAGCTGATCGAACTGTATGAAATCCGCGAGTCCCTGGAAGGCATGGCCTGCCGCCTGGCCGCCGAGCGCATGACCGACGCCGAAATCGAAGAGCTGCGCCAGGTGTTGCACACCCATGAGCGCGACGAAGCGTTTCAGGCGGGCCTGGGCTACTACCAGCAGGAGGGCGACTTCGATTTTCATTACCGGATAATTCAAGGCGCCGGTAACCGCACCCTTACCCAAATGCTCTGCGGCGAGCTGTACCAATTGGTGCGCATGTACCGCATCCAGTTCTCCGCCACCCCGAATCGTCCACGCCAGGCTTTTGCCGAGCATCACCGCATTCTTGACGCGATTGCCGATCGCGACGGTGAACTGGCCGAGTTGTTGATGCGCCGCCATATCGGCGCTTCCAAACGCAATATTGCCCGTCATTTCCCGGACGGCGCTCCTTCATCACGAGGTGAGTCATGAGTTCCAACAATAAAACCACTCCAGGCCAGCGTTTTCGTGACGCCGTTGCCAGCGAACAGCCCTTGCAGGTGGTTGGCGCAATCAATGCCAACCACGCGCTGCTGGCCAAGCGTGCCGGTTTCAAGGCGATTTATCTGTCAGGCGGCGGCGTAGCTGCCGGCTCCCTGGGCGTGCCGGACTTGGGCATCACCGGCCTGGACGACGTACTCACCGACGTACGTCGCATCACCGACGTGTGCGACCTGCCGCTGCTGGTCGACGTCGACACCGGTTTCGGCTCCTCGGCCTTTAACGTGGCGCGCACCGTCAAGTCGATGATCAAGTTCGGCGCCGCCGCCATCCACATCGAAGACCAGGTCGGCGCCAAGCGTTGCGGGCATCGCCCGAACAAAGAAATCGTGTCCCAGCAGGAAATGGTCGACCGCATCAAGGCCGCCGTAGACGCGCGCACCGATGACAGCTTCGTGATCATGGCGCGCACCGACGCGCTGGCGGTTGAAGGCTTGGAGTCGGCCCTGGAGCGTGCCGCCGCCTGCATCGAAGCCGGTGCCGACATGGTGTTCCCGGAAGCCATCACTGAGCTGGAGATGTACAAGCTCTTCGCCTCAAAGGTAAAGGCCCCGATCCTGGCCAACATCACCGAGTTCGGTGCAACCCCTCTCTACACAGTCGATCAACTGAAATCTGCCGATGTTTCCATCGTGCTGTACCCGCTCTCGGCTTTCCGCGCCATGAACAAGGCTGCCGAGAACGTCTACACCGCGATCCGTCGCGACGGTACGCAACAGAACGTCATCGACACCATGCAAACCCGCATGGAGCTTTACGATCGCATCGACTACCACACCTTCGAGCAGAAGCTCGACGCGCTGTTCGCCGCGAAAAAGTAACGAACGCGCCTCCCTGAATAACTACAAAATTGGAGAAGAACCATGGCTGAAGCAAAAGTACTGAGTGGTGCCGGCCTGCGTGGCCAGGTGGCCGGGCAGACCGCACTGTCTACCGTCGGCCAGGCCGGTGCCGGCTTGACCTATCGCGGCTATGACGTGCGTGAACTGGCCGCCGATGCGCAATTTGAAGAGGTCGCCTACCTGCTGCTCTACGGCGAGTTGCCGAGCAAAACCGAATTGGCCGCTTACAGCGCCAAACTCAGCAAACTGCGCGACCTGCCGCAAGCGCTTAAAGAAGTGCTGGAACGCATTCCTGCCGACGCCCACCCTATGGACGTGATGCGCACCGGTTGCTCGTTCCTGGGCAATATCGAACCCGAGAAAGACTTCAGCACGCAGCACGATGTCACCGACCGCCTGCTCGCCGCTTTCCCGGCAATCATGTGCTACTGGTATCGCTTCAGCCACGACGGCAAAAAGATTGACTGCGTGACCGACGAGCCAAGCATCGGCGGCCACTTCCTGCACCTGCTGCATGGCAAGAAGCCCAGCGCGTTGCATGAAAAAGTCATGAACGTGTCGCTGATCCTCTACGCCGAGCACGAATTCAACGCCTCAACCTTCACCGCCCGCGTGTGTGCTTCAACCCTGTCCGACCTGTATTCCTGCGTGACCGCCGCTATCGGCTCGCTGCGCGGTCCGTTGCATGGCGGCGCCAACGAAGCCGCGATGGAGATGATCGAGCGTTTCGGTTCGGCCGAAGAAGCCGTCGAAGGCACCCTCGGCATGCTGGCGCGCAAAGACAAGATCATGGGCTTTGGCCACGCGATCTACAAAGACAGCGACCCGCGTAATGAAGTGATCAAGGGCTGGGCGAAACAACTCGCGGATGAGGTCGGCGACAAAGTGTTGTTCCCGGTCTCCGAAGCCATCGACAAGACCATGTGGGAACAGAAAAAGCTGTTCCCCAATGCTGACTTCTACCATGCCTCGGCGTACCACTTCATGGGCATCCCGACCAAGCTGTTCACGCCGATCTTCGTGTGCTCACGGCTGACCGGCTGGGCTGCGCATGTGTTCGAGCAGCGCGCCAACAACCGCATCATCCGTCCAAGCGCCGAGTACATCGGCGTTGAGCAGCGCAAGTTCGTGCCAATCGAACGTCGCTGAGTGGCATGAACCAGGCACATTGGCCTATGTGCTTTTCTGTGGGAGCTGGCTTGCCTGCGATCGCATCACCCTGGTGTACCTGTCACACCGCAGTGATGCCATCGCAGGCAAGCCAGCTCCCACAGAGAGCCAGGCCAGTGTCGACAGTTCGCCTTGTGAACCTACCGTGACCGAGTCCTGACGATGAACACTGAATTTCGCAAACCGCTGCCCGGCAGCCGCCTGGATTTCTTCGACGCCCGCGCGGCTGTCGAGGCAATCACGCCCGGCGCCTATGCCACCTTGCCGTACACCTCGCGCGTGCTCGCCGAAAACCTGGTGCGCCGCTGCGACCCGGCCACCCTCAACGCTTCCCTGAGCCAACTGATCGAACGCAAACGCGACCTGGATTTCCCGTGGTTCCCGGCGCGCGTGGTGTGCCACGACATCCTCGGCCAAACCGCGCTGGTCGACCTTGCCGGCCTGCGCGATGCCATCGCCCTGCAAGGCGGTGACCCGGCGCAGGTCAACCCGGTGGTGCCGACCCAACTGATCGTCGACCACTCGCTGGCCGTCGAAGCCGGTGGTTTTGACCCGCAGGCGTTCGAGAAAAACCGCGCCATCGAAGACCGTCGCAACGAAGACCGTTTTCACTTTATCGAGTGGACCAAAAAGGCCTTCAAGAACGTCGACGTGATCCCGCCGGGCAACGGCATCATGCACCAGATCAACCTGGAGAAAATGTCTCCGGTGATCCAGGTGCGTGACGGTGTGGCCTTCCCCGATACCTGTGTCGGCACCGACAGCCATACCCCGCACGTAGACGCCTTGGGCGTGATCGCCATCGGCGTCGGTGGCCTTGAAGCCGAGAGCGTGATGCTCGGCCGCGCCTCGTGGATGCGCCTGCCGGAAAGCGTCGGCGTGGAACTGACGGGCAAGCTGCAACCGGGCATCACCGCCACCGACATGGTGCTGGCGCTGACCGAGTTCCTGCGCAAACAGAAAGTCGTGGGTGCGTGGCTGGAGTTTTTCGGCGAAGGCGCTTCGGCACTCACCCTGGGCGACCGCGCGACCATCTCCAACATGGCCCCGGAATACGGCGCTACCGCCGCGATGTTCTACATCGACCAGCAAACCATCGCCTACCTGAAACTCACTGGCCGCGAAGACGAACAAGTCACGTTGGTCGAGCAATACGCCCGCCACACCGGCCTGTGGGCCGATGACCTCAAGGGCGCGCAATACGAGCGTGGATTGACCTTCGACCTGTCCAGTGTTGTGCGCAACATGGCCGGCCCGAGCAACCCGCATGCGCGTGTTGCCACCAGCGATCTGGCGTCCCAAGGCATCTCCGGTCAGTGGGATGAAGTGCCGGGGCAAATGCCCGACGGCGCGGTGATCATCGCCGCCATTACCAGTTGCACCAACACCAGCAACCCGCGCAACGTGATTGCCGCAGGCTTGCTGGCACGTAATGCCAACCAGCTGGGGCTGACGCGCAAACCGTGGGTCAAATCCTCGCTGGCGCCGGGCTCGAAAACCGTGGCCATGTACCTGGAAGAAGCCGGCCTTGGCCATGAGCTGGAAAAACTCGGCTTCGGCGTGGTGGCCTTTGCCTGCACCACTTGCAATGGCATGTCCGGCGCACTCGACCCGGTGATCCAGCAAGAAATCATCGACCGCGACCTGTACGCCACTGCCGTGCTGTCGGGTAACCGCAACTTCGACGGGCGTATTCACCCGTATGCCAAGCAAGCGTTCCTGGCTTCGCCGCCGTTGGTGGTGGCCTATGCGATTGCCGGTACCATCCGCTTCGACATCGAAAAGGATGTGCTGGGCCTGGATGCCGACGGCAAGGAAATCCGCCTGAAAGACATCTGGCCAAGCGACGAAGAAATCGACGCTGTGGTCAAGGCGTCGGTCAAACCGGAGCAGTTCCGCGCCGTCTACATCCCGATGTTCGCGATCCACGAAGACACCGGCCCCAAAGTCGCGCCGCTGTACGACTGGCGCCCGCAAAGCACCTACATCCGCCGCCCGCCCTACTGGGAAGGTGCGTTGGCGGGTGCGCGGCCGCTCAAGGGCATGCGCCCGCTGGCGGTACTGCCGGACAACATCACCACCGACCACCTGTCGCCGTCCAACGCGATCATGCTCGACAGCGCCGCCGGCGAATACCTGGCGAAAATGGGCCTGCCGGAAGTCGACTTCAACTCTTACGCGACCCATCGCGGCGACCACTTGACCGCGCAGCGCGCAACCTTCGCCAACCCGAAGCTGTTCAACGAAATGGTCGTGGAAAACGGCAAGGTCAAGCAGGGTTCCCTGGCGCGTATCGAGCCCGAAGGCCAGGTCACGCGAATGTGGGAAGCCATCGAAACCTACATGGAGCGCAAGCAGCCGCTGATCATCATTGCCGGCGCCGACTACGGCCAGGGCTCGTCCCGCGACTGGGCGGCCAAGGGCGTGCGCCTGGCCGGTGTGGAGGCGATTGCCGCCGAAGGGTTTGAGCGCATCCACCGCACCAACCTGGTAGGCATGGGCGTGTTGCCGCTGGAATTTTTGCCGGGCACCGACCGCCACACACTGAAGATTGACGGCAGCGAAACCTATGACGTGGTCGGCCAACGCACCCCGCGTGCGCAACTGACGCTGGTGATCAACCGCAAGAATGGCGAACGTGTCGAAGTGCCGGTGACGTGCCGCCTGGACACCGCCGAAGAAGTGTCGATCTACGAGGCGGGCGGCGTGTTGCAACGGTTTGCCCAGGACTTCCTGGAATCGGCGGCGACGGCTTAAGGGGATAACCATGGCACACGCAGCGCAAATCAAGATCCCCGCCACCTACATGCGTGGCGGCACCAGCAAGGGCGTGTTTTTCAGCCTCAAGGACCTGCCCGAGTCGGCGCAGGTGCCGGGTGCCGCCCGTGACGCCTTGCTGTTGCGGGTCATCGGCAGCCCCGACCCCTACGACAAGCAGATCGACGGCATGGGCGGTGCAACCTCCAGCACCAGCAAAACCGTGATCCTGGCCAAAAGTACCCGGGCCGATCACGACGTGGATTACCTGTTTGGCCAGGTCTCCATCGACAAGCCGTTTGTCGACTGGAGCGGCAACTGCGGCAACCTGTCGGCGGCGGTGGGTTCGTTTGCCATCAGCGCCGGCCTGGTTGACCCGGCCCGCGTGCCGCATAACGGTGTGGCGGTGGTGCGGGTGTGGCAGGCCAATATCGGCAAGACCATCATCGCTCACGTGCCGATCACCGACGGCGCGGTGCAGGAAACCGGCGACTTTGAGCTCGACGGCGTGACCTTCCCGGCTGCCGAAGTGCAGCTGGAGTTCATGGACCCGGCAGCGGAAGAAGAGGGCGGCGGTGGCTCGATGTTTCCCACCGGCAACCTGATCGACGACCTGGAAGTACCGGGTGTCGGCACCTTCAAGGCGACGCTGATCAACGCCGGTATCCCGACGATTTTCATCAACGCCCAAGACCTCGGCTACACCGGCACCGAGCTGCAAGGCGCGATCAACAGCGACCCGAAGGCCCTGGCAATGTTCGAGACCGTGCGGGCCTATGGCGCGTTGCGCATGGGCCTGATCAAACACCTGGACGAAGCCGCCCAGCGCCAGCACACGCCGAAGGTCGCGTTTGTGGCCAAACCTTTGGATTACGTGGCCTCCAGTGGCAAGGCAATCAAGGCCGGTGATGTGGATTTGCTGGTGCGCGCACTGTCCATGGGCAAGTTGCACCACGCGATGATGGGCACGGCGGCGGTGGCGATTGGCACGGCGGCGGCGATTTCCGGCACCCTGGTCAACCTCGCGGCCGGTGGTGTCGAGCGCAACGCGGTGCGGTTCGGGCACCCGTCCGGCACCTTGCGCGTCGGTGCCGAAGCCACCCAGGTGAACGGCGAATGGGTGGTGAAAAAAGCCATCATGAGCCGCAGCGCACGGGTGTTGATGGAAGGCTTCGTGCGCGTGCCCGGCGACGCGTTCTAACCCTTGCGGGAGCTGGCTTGTGTGGGAGCTGGCTTGCCTGCGATGGCATCACCTCTGTGTTTCAGATGAACCGAGGTGATGCCATCGCGGGCAAGCCCGGCTCCCACAGGTGATTCTCTATTTCAAGGCAGACACCCAAGATCTGCTTTCCAATAACCGTAAGCCCGAGGACTAACCCCAACCCACTTTGGAGTACTGCCATGAGCGCCAACGTCGACCAGAATAACCGCCCCGACTACGACCAGGTCCTGCAGGACATTGCCGACTACGTCCTCAATTACCGCATCGATTCCCGCGACGCGTTGGACACTGCACGCAATTGCCTGATGGACACCCTCGGTTGCGGCCTGCTGGCCCTGCGCTTCCCCGAGTGCACCAAGCACCTGGGGCCGCTGGTGGAAGGCACCGTCGTGCCGTTCGGCGCGCGTGTGCCGGGCACTTCATTGCGTCTGGACCCGGTCAAAGCCGCCTGGGACATCGGCTGCATCGTGCGCTGGCTCGACTACAACGACACTTGGCTCGCCGCCGAATGGGGCCACCCTTCGGATAACCTCGGCGGCATCCTCGCCGTGGCCGATCACCTGTCGCAAAAACGCGTGGCCAGCGGCGATGCGCCACTGACCGTGCGTGCGGTGCTGGAAGCGATGATCATGGCCCACGAAATCCAGGGCGTGATTGCCCTGGAAAATTCCTTCAACCGCGTCGGCCTCGACCATGTGTTACTGGTGAAAGTCGCCTCCACGGCGGTCACCGCCAAGCTGATGGGCGCCAAACGTGAACAGCTGCTGTCGGCGTTGTCCCACGCGTTTGTCGATGGACAGGCGCTGCGCACCTATCGCCATGCGCCGAATGCCGGCTCGCGCAAATCCTGGGCGGCCGGGGATGCATCGAGCCGTGGCGTACGCCTGGCGGATATCGCGCTGCGCGGCGAGATGGGCATCCCCGGTGTGCTGAGCGCGCCGCAATGGGGTTTTTATGACGTGCTGTTCAGCCACACCAATAAAGACCTGGCGCTCAAGCCTGAGGACAAGCGCGCGTTCAGCCTGTCCCAGCCTTATGGCACCTATGTGATGGAAAACGTGCTGTTCAAAATCAGCTTCCCGGCCGAGTTTCACGCGCAAACAGCCTGTGAAGCGGCGGTGACCTTGCACCCGTTGGTCAAGGATCGTCTGCATGAAATCGAACGCATTGTGATCACCACCCACGAGTCGGCGATTCGCATCATTTCCAAAGTCGGGAAGCTGGCTAACGCCGCCGACCGCGACCACTGCCTGCAGTACATGACTGCGGTGCCGTTGGCGTTCGGCAATCTGGTGGCCGAGCAGTACGAGGATGAATTCCACGCGGCGCACCCGATCATCGATGAGCTGCGCGAAAAGATGGAGGTCGTTGAGGACTTGCGCTACAGCCGGGAATACCTGGAGGCCGACAAGCGCTCTATCGCCAATGCCGTGCAGGTGTTTTTCAAGGACGGTACCCACACTGAGCAGGTCGCGGTGGAGTACCCGATTGGGCATCGCCGCCGTCGGGTGGATGGCATTCCATTGCTGGAGGACAAGTTCAAAGCCAACCTGGCCACGCGGTTTACCGCGCAGCGCAGTGGCGAGATTTTTGCGTTGTGCAAGGATCAGGCGCGGCTTGAGGCTACGCCGGTGAATCGGTTTGTGGACCTGTTTGTGATCTGACAAACACCAAAAAGCTAACTGGGGAGCTAGCTTGTGTGGGAGCTGGCTTGCCTGCGATAGCATCACCTCGGTACTTCAGAAACACCGAGTCGCCTGCATCGCAGGCAAGCCAGCTCCCACAAAAGCCAGCTCCCATTAGGTCCATTACATACTGCCTTCCACATCATCCAGGCTGAATGTCTCGGTATGGTCGTCATAGGAGAAAATCTCCGCATAACGCCCCCACGCCACCACGCTTTCCAGGGTTTTCTCCACAAAGGCTTCGGTCATCGAGTCTTCCAGCTCCTGCTCAAAACGCACCCGTGGCGCACGGTGCCCGCTGCGTTCAAGCAATACCTGATGAATCCGCGCGGCCAGAGGCACGTGTTTGATCAAGTGCTCGGCGAACAGGGTTTTGCGCTCTTGCGTGCCGTAGTCGGCGAACAGCTTGCCGGCGTCGGTGAGGGTGATGTCCGCGCCCTTGAGTTCAGCGAAACCCAAATGCTCGAGCATCTCGGCCACCGGGAACAGGTCATCGACTTCCAGCAAGCGCCGTTCGGCCACGGTCGGCAAGCCGGCGTGGCCGTTGTAAGGCTCGGCGGCCAGGGTTTCGATCAGGCCGGCCATCAGGTTGGTGGATACCTCCGGCAGCAGGCTGCCCATTTTCAGCTCGGGTATGCCACGGCTGGCATCGGCGCTGCGTCGGTCGGTCATCAGTGCGTAGATGTCGTCGACCATTTGCCGGAACGTCGGGTCCAGGCGGTTGCGCGGGTGCGCGAACGGCACCTTGATCTCGGCGACCACGCGGCCGGGGTTGGATGACAGCACCAGAATACGGTCGCACATCAGCACTGCTTCTTCGATGTTATGGGTCACGATCAGGATCGACTTGATCGGCAGCTGTTTGCCGCTCCACAAGTCCAGCAGGTCGGTGCGCAGGGTTTCGGCGGTGAGCACGTCGAGGGCCGAGAAGGGCTCATCCATCAGCAACAGCGTCGGGTTGACCACCAGGCCACGGGCAAACCCCACGCGCTGGCGCATGCCGCCGGAGAGTTCGCGCGGGTAAGCGTTTTCAAACCCGTCGAGGCCGATCAAGTCGATGGCGGCCAAGGCGCGCCGGCGGGTTTCCTTGCGCTCGACTTGCAAGGCTTGCAGGCCGGCTTCGACGTTTTCCAGCACGGTAAGCCAGGGGAACAGGGCAAAGGTCTGGAACACCATGGCCACACCTTCGGCCGGGCCGTTGAGCGGCGCGCCGTTGTAGCGAACTTCGCCGGATGATGGCTGGATCAGCCCGGCGATGATGCGCAGCAAGGTGGATTTACCCGAGCCGGAACGGCCAAGCATGCCGACGATCTCACCCTCGTGCAGGCTCAGGTCGACGCCGCTGAGCACTTGCAGCTCGTCTTTACCTTTGCCGAACACCCGGTTGACGTTTTTCAGCGAGTAGATTTGCGGGGTATCGGCAGTGTTTTCGGTGTAGGTAGTCATCACGGCGAATCCCATCAATTCAGACGAAGTTTGTTTTCAGCGATGGCGTACATCGGCCGCCAGACTGCGCGGTTGAACGCCACCACGAAGATCGACATCACCACCACGCCCAGGGCAATTTTCGGGAAGTCGCCGGCCGCGGTGGTTTGCGCGATGTAGGCGCCCAGCCCATGGGCGACCACATTGTCCTGGCCCCAGGACACGTACTCGGACACGATGCTGGCGTTCCAGGCACCGCCCGAGGCGGTAATGGCGCCGGTGACGTAATAGGGGAAGATCCCCGGCAGCATCACCTTGCGCCACCACAGCCAGCCACGGATGCGGAAGTTGGCGGCGGCTTCCTTGAAGTCATTGGGGAAGGCACTGGCGCCGGCAATCACGTTGAACAGGATGTACCACTGGGTGCCCAGCACGATCAGCGGGCTCAGCCAGATATCCGGGTTGAGGTTGTAGTGCAGGATCACGATCACAAACACCGGGAACAGCAGGTTCGCCGGGAAAGCCGCGAGAAACTGTGCCAGCGGCTGGATTTTTTCCGCCAGTGCAGGGCGCAAGCCGATCATTACGCCTAAAGGCACCCAGATCAGCGAGGCGATCAGAATCAGCCCGGCCACGCGTAGCAAGGTGATCAGGCCCAGTACAAACACGTGGCCGACTTCGGCGAAGGTCACTTCGGTGCCGACGTATTGCACGATGTGGTACAGCGCATACGCGGCCAGCAACGCAATCAACGTGCCCCACACCCAGTCGATCACTTTTGACGCCGCCGGTGTTTCTGCCGGCAACGCCTTGAGCGCACCGCCCGCCAGGCTGAAGCGTTTGTTGCCGATCCGGCTGAAGGTGCGGGTAATAGGGCGCAGACTGCGTTGCACGATGCGCGTGCGCTGGATCAGGTTCAGCAGCCAGGATTGTGGCGCAGCGCCCTGGGACGCGGTGGTTTCCATGCGGAACTTGTCAGCCCAGGCCACCAACGGGCGGAACAGCAACTGGTCGTACAGCAGGATCACCACAATCATCGCCAAAATCACGTAACCCACGGCGTGCAGGTCTTTCTGGGCGATCGCCAAGGCCAGGTACGAACCTACGCCCGGCAGGGTGATGGTCTTGTCGCCGACGGTGATGGCTTCGGAGGCAACCACGAAGAACCAGCCGCCGGACATGCTCATCATCATGTTCCACACCAGCCCCGGCATGGCGAACGGCACATCGAGCTTCCAGAACTTCTGCCAGCCGGAAAGCCGCAGGTTGGTCGACACCTCTACCAAATCGTGGGGCAGCATGCGCAGCGACTGATAGAAGCTGAACGTCATGTTCCAGGCCTGGCTGGTGAAGATCGCAAAGATCGCCGCGAGCTCGGCGCCGAGCACGCGCCCAGGGAACAGCAGCAGAAAGAACGTCACCGTGAATGAGATGTAGCCGAGCACTGGCACCGATTGCAGGATATCGAGCACCGGCACCAGCAGCTTTTCAGCACGTCGGCTTTTGGCGGCCAGGGTGCCGTACAGCAGGGTAAAAACCAGCGCCGCGACCATGGCCGCGAGCATGCGCATCGTGGTGCGCATCGCGTATTCCGGCAGGTTGGCCGGGTCGAGGGAGATGACTTCACTTTGCAACGTGGCGATGGGCGCCCAGGTTTCCCGCGCGGTAAGGGAGAAAAACAGCAGAAAGCCGATCACCAGCGGCAGCGCGACCAGGTCCCAGAGGTTGGGCAGTAAGCGCAGGGTGGATGCCGGCAGGTAATCGCGGAACACTTTGTTCATAGGCATTCAGTCCTGCAGCGTTCAGATTCAGGGGCGTAATGGGAGTGAGCTTAGCTGCTGCACGAATGCCCCACCGGGAGGGACGGGCGCTGTTTTCGTGAGTCAGGGGCAACGATGCATTGCTGGCGGGATTGTACGTTTCTGAATGTTACAAGCACATAAATTTGCTGTCAGTTTCCTGTACGAACTGCGGCTTGGGCACCGGTTTTGCCTGCGTTGATCAACCTTCAGGAAAAGACTGATTGTGCTGCCGACATAATTAGCTACCCACACATCCTGTATCCCGGGAACCGCTTTCAGATAAATGCCAATCAATGGGTCAGATCACTTGTCGCAGCAAGTCTCTGCCAACCCACAACTCAGCACTGTCTGGATTTGAGAAAGCACCCTATGAATAGCGTAAATACCCGGCCACAAACGAACTACCCAACGGGCCACGAGGCGTCGCAATATTCGCAGCCCCTTCGTCAGAAAAACATGGCCGATACCTCAACGGGTGTCGACACACAGGGCGATGCTGCGGCTCCTCGGCCGCCCGTGACGGCAGAGCAACGCGGTCAGTTTTCGAGCCACAACACCCTCGTTAACCAGCCGCAATTGCATAAGGTCGGCCCACAGGCTGAGACCCTGGAGTTGTTGGGTAAAAATAACCAGCTCCTGATCGACTTCAAGGCGTTTATCACCGAGTGCCAGGAGAAAATCGTCAATCTTAAAAACGATATTGTCGAACTGCGTGAGCAACTGAGTGCTCCATGCAAAGACACCGACGAGGCCCCCGTAGAACTGCCTCAAACACCTCAAGAGTCGGTTAAGCAGGTTGTTCAAGACGCTCGGACAACTGAAGTTGCCCAGGATCAAGAGCTTGAGGAGGCGCTCAAGCTAAATACGCAGTTGCGCGATGATATCGGCGAGCTCATGCAGCAGATGAAAGAGGCCTTTGAAGCGTTGGGCAAGGAGCTTAAAAGTATGACTGAGCACGTCAAGACGATGACCAAACCTGAAACCCAGGCGCCAACGGCGCCAGCGGATAAGTCCATTATGACCACCAGCGATGAGCCGGCAGATCCGACCAACGAGTCACCCACGCAGGCACTGCCCACCGCTGATCAATTCAGGGTGGACAACGCTAGTATCGAAGCGGGTATTGCTGAGATGAAGTCCTACTACAGCACACAAATTTCATTGCTTGAGGAACAGGTTCAAGTGTTGAAAAAGCACCTTGATGAGGCGAAGCAGTAAGGCTTGGCTTCACTTCGGCAAGCGTGGGTCTCCAGCGCCCACGCTTGGCCGACTCACGTAATTTATCCCTCAAACCGCAGGATCACCCGGCGGTTATGCTTGCTCTTCTTCTCGATTTTTTCGCAGAACACCCGGCCGATTTCTTCGGTATTGATCACGTGGGTGCCACCGCACGGCTGGATATCGATCCCGGCGATTTCTATTACCCGCACCGAGCCCTGGATGACCGGTGGCGCCACCGCCTGGGTGCGGGTGATCTGCAGCAGGGTCGAGTATTCCGAGGCGGGCATCGACAGGGTCTTCACGGCATGGGCTTGTTCGATCAAGGCATTAAGGTCGCGGGTGATGCTGTCCTTGTCGAGGGTCATTTCCGGTAAATCGAAATCCAGGCGGCCTTTGTCTGCGCTGATGCTGCAGCCGGTGACGGGCGCATCAATGATCGAGCACAGCAGGTGCAGGCAGGTGTGCATCTTCATGTGCTGGTAGCGCCGTTCCCAATCCAGGCCGGCATCCACCTGCACGCCCGCCGCCAATTGCTCGGGGCAGTGTTCAACCTGGTGCCAGATGATCGAGCGCAACACCGGGTCGCGCACGGTGCCGGTCACGTTGACCCGCGTGCCGTCGGCCAGGGTCAGGTGCCCGGTGTCGCCCGGTTGCCCACCGCCGGTGGGGTAGAACAGCGTGTGTTCCAGGGCAATGCCTTGTTCACTGACGGCAATCACCCGGGCGCTGAAGGCGTTCTGGTAGGGCGCGCTGTCAAACAGCGCCAGGGTTTCCATGGTATGCACGGACATGTTCAACCTCCGACGATCAGTGGGCTGGCTTGCAGCAGGTGACGTACCATTGCGCTCAAGCCAGGCGGGGAGAGCAGGGTGATCTCAAATTCGGGGCCACAGACTTTCAGGTTCAGCGGCAAGCGTGGCAGATGGTCGCCGGTATCCAGGCGACGCAGACGAAACTGCAAGTGATGGCGCTCCTTCACCGTGGGCTCCAGCAGCAGCCCCTGCAAAGGGTGAAAGTCGGCATCCAGCACCGTGACCTTGTGGCTGGCGCTGACTTCGCCAACCACGTGCAAACGCTCATCCAGCGCGAAAGCCCCCAGGTAATTGCTGTGATCCGATTCGGCATTCTTTTGTAATTGGATCTGGTTGACCACCTTGACCTTGGTGCCCGCCGGCACATCCTGGGTGATCACACACGAAGGGCTGATAAACACGTTGTCGCCAATCAGCACATAGCCCAGCACACGGGCGCCGGAGCCGACCTCGACGTTATTGCCCAGGCGCGGGTGGCGTTTGCCGTCCGGATTATTGGCAATGCCTCGGGCGCCGAGGGTCACGCCGCAGAGGATGTAGCAATCGTTACCGATCTCGCAGGTTTCGCCGATCACGGTGCCGAAGCCGTGATCCAGCACAAAGCGCCGGCCAATGCGGGCTGCGGGGTGGATTTCGGCGCCGGAGAGGATTTTGCCCTGGTTGCTGAGCTTGAGAGCCATGCGTGAAAACACACCGTTGGCCGGGTCGGGAAAATTCCACACCAAGTGTGCCAGCCGGTAGAACAGCACTGCCTTGAACGACGCGTAGGATTCCAGGATCAGTTCGCCACGCCCACGGGACGCCGGGTCGCGATAGGCATAGGCAATCAAGTCCTCTGCCACGGCCTGGGCGGCGTTCTGGATCAATGGCGCCAAATGCGGCTCCAACTGCTTCATCTGCGCAGGCGTCAGGGTCTGGATGAGGTGAGTGAGCAACTCATCGTGCAGCTGTTGCATGTCGATAAAGCCCCCCATGGAGGCACCCCCACAGTCTGGATGGTTGAAAAACCGATTATTCGAAATTGGGCAGGTAGCTATCGGCATTGTCGTAGACCATGGTCAACACCACCGTTTCAGGCGGGAGTTCGGGAGCGAGTTGGGCAATGGCAACCATGTTGGCGGCCGAAGACAAACCCAAGCTGATGGCGTCGGTGCGCATGATGCGTTTCATCATGTCGAGGCACGCCAGGCGTGAGACCTTGAGCATGCCGTCCAGTACACCCACGTTAAGAATGCTCGGGATCAAGCCGATCGACAGGCCCTGAATATGGTGCGGCGCGTGCTGGTCCTTGAGCAGGTCGCACTCCTCCGGTTCCACACCCATGATGCGCATCGCGGGCCAGGCTGCCTTGAGGGTTTCGCCGATGCCGGTGATATGGCCACCGGTGCCGATGCCGCTGACGAAGTAGTCCACCCGCTGCTCGCCGAACGCGCGGAGGATTTCCGGTGCGGTGGTGTCGCGGTGAGTCTGCGGGTTGGCGCCATTACGCTGCTGGTTGAGCATCACGAAGTTGGGGTTTTCCAACTGCAGTTCCATGCACTTTTCGCCGTGGGAGTTGTTGCCCAGACGGCTGTCCGACAGCACCACCTTGGCGCCGTATAAACGCAGCAGTTTCTGTTTTTCGGGGCTGTAGTTGTCAGGGATCACCAGCACCACTTTGTAGCCCAGCACATTGCCGGCCATCACCAGGCCAATGCCGGTATTGCCGCCGCTGGGCTCGATGATGGTTTGCCCGCAGTTGCGAATCAGCACGCCTCGGCGTTCTGCGTCGAGGATCATGCCCAGGGCAATACGCGCCTTGTGGCTGCCGCCAGGGTTGAGGGATTCGAGCTTGGCGTAGACCTCGATGCCGAGGTCTTCGGAAAACTGCGCCAGGCGCACGATCGGCGTATGGCCGATCACGTCGAGAATGGAGTTATGCAACATCGCTCAGCCCCCGGATCAGTACAAAGGCATGTCGGGTTCGACGTCGCGAACCCAATGTTTCATGCCGCCCTGCAGGACTTTGGTATTGGCGAAGCCGGCGGCCAGCAGGGTGCCGGCCGCTTGCTCGGCGCGGGTTCCGGCGTAGCAGATCAGGTAATGGGTATTGTCGCGGCTGAGGCTGTCCAACTGCCCATCCAGTTCGGCCAGGGGGATATGCACCACGCCCGGCAATTTGCACACCTCCAGCTCGCTGGCGTCGCGCACATCCAGCAGCACGTCGGCGCTGCGTGGGTGTTCGAGCAGTTGCTTGAGCACGCGTGGTTTGATGTAGCGCTCCTCGGCCAACGCGGGCTGGCTCGGGAGGGCGTCCGCGCAAACGGCTGGCGCGACGCTTTCGCTGTGGCGCAGGTCTGAGCAGCATGGGCAGTCGGCACGGCGTTTGAAGCGGATCTCGCTGAACTTCATGGCCAGCGCGTCGAAGCGCATCAGGCGGCCCGACAGCGGTTCGCCGATGCCGATGAGTAATTTAATCGCTTCGGTGGCCTGGATCATCCCGACCACACCCGGCAGCACACCGATCACGCCACCGGCGCTGCAATTGGGTGCCAACTCGGCCGGCGGTGCTGAAGGAAACAGGCAGCGGTAGCACGGCCCGCCTTTGTAGTTGAGCACGCTGATCTGCCCATCGAAGCGGTAGATGGCGCCGTACACCAACGGTTTGCCCAGTTGCACGCAGGCATCGTTGACCAGGTAGCGGGTGTCGAAGTTGTCAGTGCCGTCGATCACCAGGTCATAAGCGCCGACCAGCTCCAACGCATTGTCGGCGTTGAGAGCGGTGTCGTGGGCATTGATCTGGATATGGCTGTTGAGGTCTTGCAGCCGCCGCTTGGCCGACTCGACCTTGGGCATGCCCAAGGTGCTGTTGCCGTGCACGATCTGGCGTTGCAGGTTGCTGCTCTCGACCACGTCGAAATCCACCAGGCCCAGGGTGCCGATGCCGGCTGCCGCGAGGTACAGGCTGATGGGCGAACCCAGGCCGCCGGTGCCGATGATCAGTACCTTGGCTTTTTTCAGGTTCAACTGGCCTTCCCGGCCGACGCCGGGCAGGGTGATGTGGCGTACGTAGCGCTGCACTTCTTCGTTGCTCAGTTGGTCGACGTCCATGCCACCGGAGGTGGCCAGCAGCACTTCGATTTTGGCTTTTTCCGGCAACTGCTCATCGGCGCCGATCAGTTCTTCCTCGGCGGTGAACAGGAAGTGTTCCTTGAGCTGGTTGTTCTTTTCATGAAACAGGTGCGTGCGCAGCTGTGGGTGGCTGCTGCAGAGGCTTTCAATGACTTCGCGCAATGTCGATCCAGTGCCCTCAAGGGTCGATTCCGGCAGCTTGGCCACGCGAACCAGAATATCGGGGAAAGAGACAGCGTTCATGGACAACTCCGTGTGCAGGTCGTTGAAGGGTTTAAGGGCGAATTGCTTGCCATCCCAGGCAAACAGCTTTGAGCCCAGGGCCTGGCCCTGGCGCACGTCCACCACCAGGTAGCTGACGGGGTGGATCGGCTCACCCAGGAACAGTGCCTTGTCCTGGTCTTCATCACTGAAATAGGCGCCGACGTCCGGGTGGGAGTGGTAGATCACCACCACCGGGTTGTCGCTGCGAAACGCCTTGTTCATCAGCAGGGTGTCGGCCACCGAAAAGGTATAGCCATTGGCCGCGCTGCGCGGGTACATCTCGGGGTTCTTGTGGTGCAGCTCATTCTGGATATTGTTGCCCAGGTACACACTGCCATCGGCGAAGACAAAACCGCAGCATTCTTCCGGGTAGCTGCGGCTGGCATGGGCATAGATCTGTTCCAGAGCGGTGGGGCGGAGGACTTCCATGTTTCTCTCGCGTTGTTGTAGTTGTGGTTTAAGGGTCAATTTTTCTTGGCCAGGAGTTTTTCAACTGGCAACTTGGTGATCGCAAAGCCGGCCAGCAGAATGGCCGAGTACAGCATCAGGTCACGGGAAATTTCCACGCCCTCGTACCAGGCGCCGATGATCACCGCGAACACCGGGAAGATGATGAACACGAATGACAAAATGATCGGGCTCAAACGTTTGAGCAACATGAAGTACACGATAAACCCGCCCACCGACGCCACCAATCCCAAGTAGAACAAGGCACTCCATGAACGCAGGGTGATGTTTTCGAACGTCGGTGTTTCAAACCACAGGCCGGCCACGAACAGCATCAACCCGGCGATGCCGATGGGCAATGTGTTGTAGGTAATCACGCTGATGGCGCTGCCTTTTTGCTTGGTGATGACGTAGCACAAGGCATGCATGATCGCGGCGGTCAGAATTGCCAGCACGCCGAAGAATTCGGCGTGGTCCAGGTGCAGGCCCTGGCTCTTGATGATCATGTAGAGGCTGCCGAAACCGATGCCGATGCCGACCACTTGGGAAAAGTAGATGCGCTCGCGCAAAAACAGCGCGGAAAAAATCAGGATGAACACCGGCATGCAGCTGAACAGCAGCGCGGTGAGGCCGGACGACACATGCATCTCGCCGTAGTTGAGCAAGTAATAGGGAACGCTGAAGTACGACAGGGTCACAAATACGAAGAACCAGCGGCTTTCGCGCGGGAACAGGATCGGCTCGCGGCGCACCAGGGCAAAACACAGGAACAGCGGGAACGCGATCAGAAAGCGCAGCCCGGCGGACGTCAGCGGCGGCACGCTTTCGACGGCGATCTTGATGCCCAGCCAGGTGGTGCCCCAACTCAGGCACACGATAAGAAACATCACGCTGGTGACCAGACCGGCCAACCACTGTTTCTGATTTTTTGTTTTTGTAGTGTTTTCAAGAACGGCGGACATTGGCATCGTTTATTGCTTCCCTGAGCCGGAATTGAACTCTATATTGACTGTGTATTAAGTTGTTTCATCCGGTGATTGAACCCGTAAAAGCACACTATTAGGGCGAATGATGGCTGTCAAAACAAATATTGACATGGTGTCAATTATGCGTGAGGGGTTGTCCAGCGGTCAGGGCGTCAAGTACAAACGCCTGTCCGATGTGATGGAGCGAGGCATCCTTGAAGGCTTGATTGAGCCGGGGCGCAAACTGCCGCCCCATCGGGTTCTTTCCGATAACCTCGGCGTGACCATCGGCACCATCAGCCGAGCCTACGGCGAGCTGGAACGCCTGGGGTTAGTGGTGGCGCGTGTCGGTGACGGCACTTTCGTGCGCAAGCGTGGGATGGAGCGCCAGCGTGATGAAGGCTTTCGCAACGTCAGCGAAGAGCCACGCCAGTACTTCGATATGAGCCGCAACATGCACATTCCCGGGCAAGAGACGGTGTTTCTGGCCCAGAGCTTCCAAACCTTGTCGACCAACGCCAAATTCCTTCAGGACATCAGCGCCTATACGCCGGACGCCGGTTTGCCGCGCTACCGCGAGGCCGGTGCGCAATGGCTGGTGCAGCGCGATTTTCATCCGATTCCCGAGCAGGTCATCTGCGTCAACGGCGGCCAGCATGGCCTGCTCTGCGCCATGATGGCGTTGCTGCGGGCGGGGGATACGGTGGTCACTGAGCAACTGACTTACCCAGGGCTTATCACCGCCGCACGTATGCTCGGTGTACGGCTGATCGGCCTGGAGATGGATGACGAAGGCGTGCTGCCGGGTGCGCTGGATGAAGTCTGTCGTAATCACCGGGTTTCGGCGCTGTACTGCACGCCGACGATCCAGAACCCGACCACGGCCGTGCTGTCGGTCGCACGCCGGGAAGCGCTGGCCAAGGTGTGTCGCGAGCATAATCTGCTGATTCTGGAAGACGAAGCCCACGGCGTGTTGGTGGAAGATCGCCCGCCACCGCTGAGCTTTTTCGCGCCCGAGCGTACGATTTTGATCAGCAGCCTGAGCAAGGCGGTGTCTGCCGGGCTGCGGGTGGGGTATGTGCATGCGCCACCGGCATTGGTCAGCCGGATTTCGGCGGCCTTGCGCTCGACCTGCTGGATGGCTACGCCGGTGACGCTGGAGCTGGCGACGCAATGGATCGAAAACGGCACGGCGGAATACCTGCTGCGCCAGCAAATCAACGAGATCATCCGGCGAAAAGCACTGGTGCGCGACCTTTTGGTCGGTTTGGAATACCGCACTCACCTCAACAGCCCACACTTCTGGATTGAAGTGCCGGAGCCCTGGCGTGCGTCGGAAATCGAGGCGGAGCTCAAGCAGAATAATTACCTGATCGCCACCGCTGAGGCATTTGCCGTAGGGCAGACGGCGGTGCCGCAGTTTATTCGGGCGAGTATCTGTAATACGTCAGGCGATGATCAGTTGCTGCGTGAGGGCTTTGATGCGCTGGCCACCGCGTTGGGGCAGGGCGGTGACAGGTTTCAGCTGTAGGCAGGTTTACCGCGTTATCGTTCATCGCAGGCAAGCCAGCTCCCACATTTGGAATGCATTCCCCTGTGGGAGCTGGCTTGCTGGGGCCAGTTCAGGTCTCCACCAGAATCTCCCCCATTTGGAATGCATTCCCTTGTGGGAGCTGGCTTGCCTGCGATGGCGCCCGTGCAGGCACCCACTATTTGAAGCGGCGCTCCACACCTTTTTCCACCAGAATCTTCGCCGAAATCTCTTCCACCGAAAAATGCGTGGAATTGATGTGCGCAATATTCTCGCGACGGAATAGATTTTCCACTTCGCGCACCTCGAACTCGCACTGGGCATAGCTGGAGTAGCGGCTGTTGGGCTTGCGCTCGTTGCGGATGGCGGTAAGACGGTCCGGGTCGATGGTGAGGCCGAACAGCTTGTGCGAATGCGCACGCAGGGCGGCAGGCAGCGTCAGGTGCTCCATGTCGTCTTCGGTGAGCGGGTAGTTGGCTGCGCGGATACCGAATTGCATGGCCATGTACAGGCAGGTCGGGGTCTTGCCGCAGCGAGACACGCCCACCAGGATCAAGTCAGCCTTGTCATAGTAGTGGGTGCGGGCGCCGTCATCGTTGTCGAGGGCGAAGTTCACCGCCTCGATACGCTCCATATAGTTGGAGTTGTGGCCAATGGAATGGGACTTGCCCACGGAGTAGGAGGAATGTTCACTCAGCTCCTGTTCCAATGGCGCCAGGAACGTAGAGAAGATGTCGATCATGAAACCATTGGAGGTTGCCAGGATCTCACGAATGTCTTGATTGACGATGGTGTCGAAAATGATCGGGCGAAAACCGTCTTTTTCAGCCGCCAGATTGATTTGTTGTACCATGGCCCGCGCTTTATCCACGCTGTCTATATAAGGCCGCGTGAATTTGGCGAAGGTAATGTTTTCGAACTGCGCGAGCAGGCTCTGACCCAATGTTTCGGCTGTGATGCCGGTGCCGTCGGAGATAAAGAAAGCAGATCGTTTCATTTGAGCCCTGGGCCTTAAGCTGATGGCGAATCTTGGATATGATAGGCGCGATTTTGCCGTCCCGCAGTGGGCCGCATTCTCACTTATTTTCCAGGTCCAGGCCACAAGCGCTGGCGTTTGCTCCTACTGAGCCGCCGGCGTCCTGAGCTTTTCCAACACAGAAAGTGGAGAGATCACCTTGGTAGAGTACGTAGTTTCCCTCGATAAGCTCGGCGTCCATGATGTAGAGCATGTGGGGGGCAAGAACGCATCCCTCGGCGAGATGATCAGTAATCTTGCAGGCGCTGGTGTGTCGGTGCCCGGTGGTTTCGCCACCACGGCCCAGGCTTACCGCGATTTCCTCGAGCTGAGCGGCCTCAACGCCCAGATCCACGCCGCGCTGGACGCCTTGGACGTCGATGACGTCAATGCCCTGGCGAAAACCGGCAGCCAGATCCGCCAATGGATCATGGACGCCGAGTTCCCCGAGAAGCTCAACGAAGAAATCCGTACCGCCTTCGCAGTACTGTCGGCCGGCAACCCGGACATGGCAGTTGCCGTGCGCTCCTCGGCCACCGCCGAAGACTTGCCGGACGCCTCTTTTGCTGGCCAGCAGGAAACTTTCCTGAACATCCGCGGCGTTGAAAACGTGATCCGCGCCGCCAAGGAAGTGTTTGCCTCGCTGTTCAATGACCGCGCTATTTCCTACCGCGTACACCAGGGTTTCGACCACAAGCTGGTGGCCTTGTCTGCCGGTGTGCAGCGCATGGTGCGTTCGGAAACCGGCACCGCCGGCGTGATGTTCACCCTGGACACCGAATCCGGTTTCCGTGACGTGGTGTTTATCACCGGCGCCTACGGCTTGGGCGAAACCGTCGTACAAGGCGCGGTTAACCCGGACGAGTTCTACGTCCACAAACACACCCTTGAGGCCGGCCGCCCGGCCATCTTGCGCCGCAACCTGGGCAGCAAGGCCATCAAGATGATCTACGGCGACGAGGCCAAGGCCGGTCGCTCGGTGAAAACCGTTGAAGTCGACAAGGCCGAACGCGCGCGTTTCTGCCTGACCGACGCTGAAGTCAGCGAACTGGCCAAACAAGCGATGATCATCGAAAAGCACTACAAGTGCCCGATGGACATCGAGTGGGCCAAAGACGGTGATGACGGCAAGCTGTACATCGTGCAAGCGCGTCCGGAAACCGTGAAGAGCCGCACTTCGGCCAATGTGATGGAACGCTACCTGTTGAAAGAAACCGGCACTGTGCTGGTGGAAGGCCGTGCCATCGGCCAGCGCATCGGCGCCGGCAAAGTGCGGATCATCAAGGACGTGTCTGAAATGGACAAAGTCCAGCCCGGTGACGTGCTGGTCTCCGACATGACCGACCCGGACTGGGAACCAGTGATGAAGCGCGCCAGCGCCATCGTCACCAACCGTGGCGGGCGTACCTGCCACGCGGCGATCATTGCCCGTGAGTTGGGGATTCCCGCAGTCGTCGGTTGCGGCAACGCCACCCAACTGTTGAAAGACGGCCAGGGTGTGACCGTGTCCTGTGCCGAAGGCGACACTGGCTTCATCTTTGAAGGTGAACTGGGCTTCGATATCAAGCAAAACTCCATCGATGCGATGCCGGACCTGCCGTTCAAGATCATGATGAACGTCGGCAACCCCGACCGTGCGTTCGATTTCGCGCAGTTGCCGAACGCCGGTGTGGGCTTGGCCCGCCTCGAGTTCATCATCAACCGCATGATCGGCGTACACCCTAAGGCGCTGTTGAATTACGACGGCCTGCCGCTGGAAATCAAGGAAAGCGTCGACAAGCGCATCGCCGGCTACAACGATCCAGTGGGTTTCTACGTCGAGAAGCTGGTGGAAGGCATCAGCACCCTGGCGGCGGCGTTCTACCCGAAAAAGGTCATCGTGCGCCTGTCGGACTTCAAGTCCAACGAGTACGCCAACCTGATCGGCGGCAAGCTCTACGAGCCCGAAGAAGAAAACCCGATGCTGGGCTTTCGTGGCGCTTCGCGTTACATCAGCGAAGCCTTCCGTGACTGCTTCGAACTCGAATGCCGTGCCCTCAAGCGCGTGCGCAACGAGATGGGCCTGACCAACGTCGAGATCATGGTGCCGTTTGTACGGACCCTGGGCGAAGCGAGCCAAGTCGTCGACCTGCTGGCTGAAAACGGCTTGTCCCGCGGCGAGAATGGCCTGCGCGTGATCATGATGTGCGAACTGCCGTCCAACGCCATCCTGGCCGAGGAGTTCCTGGAGTTCTTCGACGGCTTCTCCATCGGTTCCAACGACCTGACCCAGTTGACCCTGGGCCTGGACCGTGACTCGGGGATCATCGCGCACCTGTTTGATGAGCGTAACCCTGCGGTCAAGAAGCTGCTGGCCAACGCCATTCAGGCCTGCAACAAGGCCGGCAAGTACATCGGTATCTGCGGCCAAGGCCCTTCCGACCACCCGGACCTGGCCAAATGGCTGATGGAGCAGGGTATCGAAAGCGTCTCGCTGAACCCCGACTCCGTGCTGGAAACCTGGTTCTTCCTGGCGGAAGGCCAAGCGTCCGCTTAAGGACGTGACGTCAAAAGTGCCGGTCACCCAGCCTGGGTGACCGGCATTCTTATCTGTACAGGGCGGAATTCCATCCGGACGCCGCCCTTTTTTGTGCAAGAGCATTATGCAAAGCAGCAGCAACCTATTTCCCGTCGCCTTGATCAGCGCTGAACGTCGTGGCGACCTGAGTGAAGATGTGTACCGCCTCAAACCCGGCAACAGCCCCGACGGCACTGTTGAGCTGGCTGTGACCCGTTTGGGCCTGGCAGATGTCCCGGAAAACCGGGGCACGCCGGTAATTTTATTGCACGGCAGTTTTTCCAATCGGCGCTTCTGGTATTCGCCCAAAGGTATCGGCCTGGGCGCTTACCTGGCGCGTCAGGGGTTTGATGTGTGGATCCCGGAAATGCGCGGCCATGGCCTGTCCAAGCGCAATCAGGATTACGCCAGAAACCGCGTCGCCGATTATGCGCGTTACGATTTGCCGGCGATCGGCGCGTTTGTCCGTGAGCAAAGCGCACAAATCCCGCACTGGATCGGCCACTCCCTGGGCGGCACTGCCTTGGCAGCGGCTTTGGGCGGTCAGCACCTTGGCGCGCCAGCCGTGGCGTCGGTAGCCCTGTTTGGCTGCCAGGTCAGCCGCACCCACTGGCCGTTGAAGATTCCGCCGCTGGAGTGGACCGGCCGTTTGCTCTTGAAACGCTTTGGTGAAGTATCCGGTGTACGGCTCAAACGCGGCCCCGAGGACGAGCCGGCGGGCGTGATGATCGAAGCCATGCGCTGGAACGGCCTGTTCGGTCGTTTTGGCGATGGCAAGCAGGACTGGTGGAAAGGCCTGGCCGATGTCGACGTGCCGCTGCTGGCGGTCAGCGCTGCTGGCGATCAACAGGACCCGGACTGGGCTTGTCGCAAGTTGTTCGAACAAGTTGGCTCTGAACACCGCCAATACCTGTGCCTGGGGCGCAAGCAAGGCTTCAGCGGGGATTTCGGGCACGTCGAGATGCTGGTCAGCAAGGCCGCGCAGGCCGAAGTGTGGCCGTTGATGGCGCAATGGCTGAAAGATCCACTGACACCTTTATTCGCAGCAGAGCCCCAAGTAGCTGCAACGGTTTAGCACAACCGCTCTGCCAAGGGCGTTTCACTCCAGAGAGGTTGCGGCTAAGATATGACGCGTCAAACGCTTCTGGTCATATTCAGTCGCGCAGTCGCTATTGCGTTGCGATGGCGTGGGTCTGATCATGGCCGCCGCTGAGGGGTGAGCGCTTAAACTTCAGCCGTTGTGACGCGTTTTTCTGATGTACACCGTGGGATGTTCGACCTCTTCCTTGATGACAGGAGTTTCCCGATGATTCATTACGTGACGCCCGATCTGTGCGACGCCTACCCGGAGCTGGTGCAGGTAGTTGAGCCGATGTTCAGTAATTTCGGTGGCCGAGACTCCTTTGGCGGTGAAATCGTCACCATCAAGTGCTTCGAAGACAATTCGCTGGTCAAGGAACAGGCCGACCAACCAGGCGCCGGCAAAGTGCTGGTGGTCGATGGCGGCGGTTCCCTGCGTCGCGCGCTGCTGGGCGACATGATCGCCGAGAAAGCTGCAAAAAATGGTTGGGAAGGGTTGGTGATCTACGGTTGCGTGCGTGATGTCGACGTCCTCGCCCAGACAGACCTGGGTGTGCAGGCGTTGGCGCCTCACCCCATGAAGACCGACAAGCGCGGCATTGGCGACCTGAACGTGGTGGTGACGTTTGCCGGCGTGACATTCCGCCCTGGTGAGTACGTCTACGCCGACAATAATGGCGTGATCGTTTCGCCAAGCCCGCTGAAAATGCCTGAATAAACCGCAGTAGCCGAAAGGGGTGAGGATGTTCGAGGAAGAAAACGCGCAATGGGGGCTGGTGCATGCCCTGGTGCTGGACGGTAAAGGCGGTGCGCGTTCGATTGCCCGGACTGAGCTCGATGATTTGCAGCTGCAGCCCCAGGAAAGCCTGTGGCTGCATTGGGATCGCAGCCATCCACAGACTCAGACCTGGTTGCGTAAATCCAGCGGTTTGAGCGAATTTGCCTGCGACTTGTTGCTGGAGGAAAACACCCGACCGCGCCTGTTGCCGCTGCCGGACAGCGAATTGCTGTTGTTTCTGCGCGGAGTCAACCTCAACCCTGGCGCCGAGCCGGAAGACATGGTCTCGGTGCGTATTTTCGCGGCAGCCAGTCGCGTGATTTCCCTGCGCTTGCGCCCATTGCGGGCTACCGATGAGCTGCTGGTGCAACTGGCTGAAGGCAAAGGGCCAAAAACCGCTTCTGAACTCATCCTTTATATGGCGCAGTACCTGACCAATAAAGTGCAGGATCTGGTCACCGACCTGTCCGAAGTCGTCGATTTAGAGGAAGAAAAACTCGATGCCGACGAACGGTATACTCCGGAGCACGGCAACGTCTTGCAGATCCGTCGACGGGCTGCCGGATTGAAGCGTTTCCTGGCGCCGCAGCGGGATATTTTTGCGCAGCTGACGCGGATCAAATTAGCGTGGTTTTGTGATGACGATGCTGACTACTGGAACGAATTGAACAACAGCCTGACCCGCTACCTGGAAGAGCTCGAACTGACCCGGGAGCGCGTGGGGCTGGTACTTGAGGCCGAAGACCGGCGCTTGAGCGTACGCATGAATCGCACCATGTACCGCTTCGGGATCATCACCGGGATCTTCCTGCCGATGAGTTTTCTGACCGGTTTGCTGGGTATAAATGTGGGCGGGATTCCGTTCTCTGCCAGCCCCTATGGATTCGTGATTGCCTGCTTGTTGATGGTCTCGGTAGCACTCGGTCAATGGTGGCTATTTCGACGATTGCGCTGGGTTTGACCTGAATATGACCTGAACACAGGCAGGGGCACATGTGACCCAAAGAATTTAACCCTCGTCTTTTAACTCACTTGCGAGAGGTCTTTATGCACGATCCGTTCGAACAGTCTTTGCGTGACATGCTCAATGCGTCGCCATCCAACCGTGATGACGATGCATGCCTGGGCCGCGTGTTGAAAACCGCCAACCGTCAGGTAGGGGCGGGTGACCTGTTCGGTCTGCTGGGTCGTTGGTTGCCGGCGTTGATGATGGCCCTGAACAATGGTTCGGCCCACGTATCGCCGGTTTCGCGTCGTAAACCTCTTGCTCGCACTGCTGATAAGGCTGATTGAATATGGAACTTGATCTCTGGACCCAGAGCCTGGTCACCGCGATGACCGCATTGTGGACCAAGGTGGCGAATTTCATTCCCAACCTGTTTGGTGCTCTGGTTTTGGTGTTGCTGGGCTTTGTCGTGGCCAAGTTGCTCGACACCCTGCTGTCCAAATTGCTCGCAAAATTGGGGCTGGATCGCTTGATGGCGGGCACCGGCCTGACCAAGCTGCTGGGCCGTGCCGGGCTGCAAGTGCCGATCTCAACCCTCATCGGTAAGATCGTTTATTGGTTCGTTCTGCTTATTTTTCTGGTTTCTGCGGCTCAATCCCTTGGACTTGAGCGAGTTTCAGCTACGCTCGACATGCTGGCGCTGTATTTGCCGAAGGTTTTCGGCGGCGCGCTGGTGTTGCTGGTAGGTGTTTTACTGGCGCAACTGGCCAACGGGCTGGTGCGCGGTGCTGCTGAAGGCGTGGGGTTGGACTATGCTGCGGGCCTGGGGCGAATTGCCCAGGGGCTGGTGATCATCATCAGTATTTCCGTCGCGATCAGCCAGCTGGAGGTCAAAACTGACCTTCTAAACCACGTGATTGTGATTGTTTTGATTACCGTTGGTCTGGCAGTTGCGCTGGCCATGGGTTTGGGAAGCCGGGAAATTGCCGGTCAGATTCTTGCGGGAATCTATGTGCGTGAGCTGTATCAGGTTGGGCAACAGGTGCGTGTGGGCGAGGTCGAAGGGCAAATCGAGGAGATCGGCACGGTCAAGACGACGGTGCTGACCGATGACGGTGAGCTGGTATCGCTGTCCAATCGGATTCTCCTCGAGCAGCAGGTCAGTAGCCGCTAACCCGGCAAATCCTGCTAATGTACGCCGCCGCAAACCCGGGAGACCGGGCTGTAGCGGACATTGACCTGACTGTCGGCACGACTTGTTTTGAATAAAGCCCAAACGCTGTCCACGCGCTATGACCCCCGTGAGCTCTCTGATGAGGAGTTGGTCGCGCGCTCGCACACGGAGCTGTTTCACGTAACACGCGCGTACGAAGAATTGATGCGCAGGTATCAACGCACTCTGTTCAACGTTTGTTCAAGGTATTTAGGGAACGATAGAGATGCGGATGATGTCTGTCAGGAAGTGATGCTCAAGGTGCTGTACGGCCTGAAGAACTTCGAGGGCAAATCGAAGTTCAAGACATGGCTCTATAGCATCACGTACAACGAGTGCATCACGCAGTATCGTAAGGAACGGCGAAAGCGTCGCTTGATGGACGCTTTAAGTCTGGACCCCCTTGAGGAAGCGTCTGAAGAAAAGGCGCCGGTACCCGAGGAAAAGGCCGGACTTGATCGCTGGTTGGTGCATGTGAATCCGATTGACCGGGAAATTCTGGTGCTACGATTTGTCGCAGAGCTGGAGTTTCAGGAAATTGCTGACATCATGCACATGGGTTTGAGTGCTACAAAAATGCGTTACAAGCGTGCTCTTGATAAATTACGTGAGAAATTTGCGGGCGAGACTGAAACTTAGTGCGTGGCAAATATCTCTTACGTGTAGGCAAGTTCTGTTAGACTTGTCGCCGAGTTGTCCCCCGGTTTGTGGGACTGCTTTACAATCACCAGATGGGGATTTAACGGATGAAACTGAAAAACACCTTGGGCTTTGCCATTGGTTCTATTATTGCCGCTACTTCTTTCGGCGCACTGGCACAAGGCCAAGGCGCAGTTGAAGGCGAGCTGTTCTACAAGAAGCAGTACAACGATAGCGTTAAGCACATCGAAGACGGCTTCAACCCAGGCGCTCGCATTGGTTACTTCCTGACCGACGACCTGTCGTTGAACCTGTCCTACGACAAAACCAACCACACCCGTTCGAACGACGGTACTGGCAGCCAGAAGATCGGTGGCGACACTAGCAGCCTGACTGCTCAGTACCACTTCGGCCAGGCTGGCGTTGACAGCCTGCGTCCATACGTAGAAGGCGGTTTCGGCCACCAAAGCCGTGGCAACGTCAAAGCTGACGGCCACAGCGGTCGCGACCAGTCCACCCTGGCTATCGCCGGCGCTGGCGTGAAGTACTACTTCACCAACAACGTGTACGCTCGTGCCGGTGTTGAAGCTGACTACGCACTGGACAACGGCAAGTGGGACTACTCCGCACTGGTCGGCCTGGGTGTGAACTTCGGCGGTAACGCTGGCGCAGTTGCTCCAGCTCCTACCCCAGCACCAGCTCCAGAGCCAACTCCAGAGCCAGAAGCTCCAGTTGCTCAGGTTGTTCGTGTTGAGCTGGACGTTAAGTTCGACTTCGACAAGTCGGTTGTTAAGCCTAACAGCTACGGCGACGTGAAAAACCTGGCCGACTTCATGGCTCAGTACCCAGCTACCAACGTAGAAGTTGCTGGTCACACTGACTCCATCGGTCCAGACGCCTACAACCAGAAGCTGTCCCAGCGTCGTGCTGACGCTGTTAAGCAAGTCCTGGTTAAAGACGGCGTTGCTCCTAGCCGCATCACCGCGGTAGGTTACGGCGAATCCCGCCCAGTTGCTGACAACGCAACTGAAGCTGGTCGCGCTGTTAACCGTCGCGTAGAAGCGTCGGTTGAAGCTCAAGCTCAGTAATTACTGAGTGGTAGAAAAAAGCCCGGCTTAGGCCGGGCTTTTTTTTGCCTGAAATTTACCTCAGGCGCTGGCTGACACTGTGATAGAGGCGGCTTGCCCTGCGCCAGCAACACTGCCGATCACCAGGATTGCAGGGCTTTTCAGAGCAAATACCTGTGCATCGGTATGCATGTGCGCCAGAGTGCTGCGGCACTCGCGTTGCTGAGGCAATGAGGCGTTCTCGATCATCGCCACCGGCATATCCGCTGCCATTGCGCCCTCCAGCAATTGCTGACGAATCTCCTCCAGCTTCGCTACGCCCATATACACCACCAATGTCGTACCGCCCTCGGCCAAGGCACGCCAGTTCAGGCTGCTGTCGTCCTGGGTATGCGCAGTGACCAGCGTCACACCGCGGCTGACCCCGCGCAGCGTCAGGGGAATATCGCAGTTCGTTGCACCTGCCAGGCCCGCGGTAATCCCGTTGACCAATTCCACCTCAACCCCGCGTTCACGCAACCACAGCGCTTCTTCGCCGCCCCGGCCGAAAATACACGGGTCGCCGCCCTTAAGTCGCACCACGCATTTGCCTTGGCGCGCATAGCGCAGCATCAGGCGGTGGATAAAATCCTGGGGTGTCGAACGGCAGCCGCCGCGCTTGCCCACGGTTATCACCCGAGCGTCCGGGCAGTGCTCCAGCACCCTCGGGTTGACCAAATCATCGATCAGCACCACATCGGCTGCGTGCAGGGCGCGTACCGCCTTGAGGGTTAACAACTCCGGATCACCGGGGCCTGCGCCTACCAGCCAGACTTTTGCGCTCATGTTTATCCCCTCACACACTGATTGCGATTGGCAGCGACGTGCTGGCCAAAAGACGTTTGATTTCCGGTACACAAGAGCCGCACTGCGTGCCGCAGCCCAGTTCCTGCTTAAGCCCGGCCAGGTCCAGGCCACGGCCGATACCGGCGCATACCGCGCTTTCACTGACGTTCTTGCAGTTGCACAAAATTTTACTGCTGGCTGCCGCGCCGCCCGGTGGTGCACTGAGTGGCGCCAGCAGCCAGCGCCGTAGTTGATCGTCGGCACGGCCTTCCAGCCACAAACGCTGCAACCAATGCCGTGCCAGGGTTTCGCCGGCCAGGCGCAGCGCGGTGATGCGGCCTTTTTCGATTTTTACCCGCTTGCCAATCGAACGCCGCGGATCGTCATAGGCCATGACCGGGCCGTCATTGAGGCCCAGCAGTTCGTCGATACGGGTTAACAGTTGCAAGTCGGGCGCCTCGGTATGGGCTGCGCGCACCAGAAGAGCCGGCCGTTCACGCCCGGCCAGGCTCAAGCTGACGTAGGCAAAGCCCTCACACAGCGGGCGTAGGGCGTCAAAGTGTTGCTGCACATTTCCTTCGATCAGCGCGAACAGCTGCCACGGCAGTTGCACTGGCTCCAGGCGCACGCCGCTGTGTTTGAGTTCGGGCTGTTTCGACAAGGGGTCGAACGCCGGCTGGGTAAGGGCATTAACACCGCCCTTGAGAAAGCGATCACCCCAATGCATCGGCAGGAATGCCTGGCCCGGGCGCACGCTGTCATCGCTGCTGACGGCGATAATCACGCTGCCACGACGGCTTTTCAGGCTGACCAGATCGCCCTCTTTGAAACGGTGCCGACGCAGCTCATCCGGGTGCAGGCTCAGCAGTGCTTCATTGACGTGCCCGAACAACTGCGCGGCTGTGCCGGTGCGGCTCATGCCGTGCCATTGATCGCGCAGGCGCCCGGTGATCAGGGTCAGTGGGAAGCGCGCGTCACGTTGTTCTTTGGCGGCGCGGTAAGGGTCGGCGATAAAGTGCGCGCGGCCGCTGTCTGTCGGGAACACACCCTCGGTGTACAGGCGCGGCGTGCCCGCTTGTGCGCCCTCGGGAAATGGCCATTGCTGCGGGCCGAGCTGATCGAGCAGAGCATGGCTGATTCCCGACAGGTCAAGGTCGCGGTTACGGGTCAACATCTTGTACTCATCAAAGATCTGCGCCGGTTGCTCGAAGGCGAACAAACTCGGCAACCCCGGACGCAAGCGTCGCTCAAGGCGCTGTGCGAAATCCACGGTAATCGCCCAGTCCGGCCGTGCTTCCCCGGGTGGGTCGATGGCGCGGCGTACGTGGGAAATCCGCCGTTCGGAATTGGTCACCGTGCCTTCTTTCTCGCCCCAACTGGCGGCGGGTAACAGCAGGTCGGCGTAGGCGGCGGTTTCGGTGGTGCGAAAAGCCTCCTGCAACACCACGAACGGGCAGGCCGCTAATGCCGCACGCACGCTGTTCTGGTCCGGCAAGGATTGCGCGGGGTTGGTACAGGCAATCCACACGGCCTTGATCTTGCCGGCCTGGATCTGTTCGAACAGTTCGATAGCCGTCAGCCCGGTAGGCGCCGGCAACGATTCAACGCCCCAATAAGCCGCGACTTCAGCCCTGTGCTCAGGGTTGGCCGCCTCGCGATGCCCCGGCAACAGGTTCGACAAACTGCCGGTTTCGCGCCCGCCCATGGCATTTGGCTGGCCGGTCAGGGAAAACGGCCCGCAACCCGGCCGACCGATAGTGCCGGTGGCCAGGTGCAGGTTGATCAGCGCACTGTTTTTGGCGCT
This sequence comes from Pseudomonas sp. WS 5146, assembly GCF_012985495.1. Lineage (NCBI taxonomy): Bacteria > Pseudomonadati > Pseudomonadota > Gammaproteobacteria > Pseudomonadales > Pseudomonadaceae > Pseudomonas > Pseudomonas sp. WS 5146. The sequence continues at coordinate 469,656 of NZ_JAAQWL010000001.1, read as the reverse complement.
GCCGGCGGTGGACTGGTTGAGCCCCATGCACCACAGCGAGAGAAAACTGCCGGAGGTGCCGACCCACTCTGCACACACGCGCAACTGCTCGACGCTGATGCCGCACAACTGCGTGACCATCTGCGGCGTGTAGTCATGCACCAGTCGTTTCAACTCGAGCAACCCATCGGTATGCGCCTGGATAAAGTCGCGGTCGATCCAGTCTTCCCACAGCAACAGGTGCAAGATCCCATGGAACAGCGCCACATCGGTGCCCGGCAGGATCGCCAGGTGCAGGTCGGCCAAATCGCAAGTGTCTGTGCGCCGTGGGTCGATCACCAGCACTTTCATCTGCGGGCGCCGCGCCTTGGCTTCCTCAAGACGTCGGAACAATACCGGATGGGCGTAGGCCATGTTGCTGCCGACGATCATCACGCAATCACTTGCCTCCAGGTCTTCATAGCTGCACGGCGGCGCATCGGCGCCCAGGCTGCGCTTGTAGCCGACCACTGCCGAAGACATGCACAGCCGCGAATTGCTATCGATATTGTTGGTGCCCACCAGCGCGCGGGCCAGCTTGTTGAAGCTGTAGTAGTCCTCGGTCAGCAACTGGCCAGAGATGTAAAACGCCACGCTGTCCGGTCCATGTTCGGCAAGGGTGTCGGCGAACACGTTGGCCGCGTGGTCCAGGGCGGTGTCCCAGTCGGTGCGGGCGCGGGACAGGCCTTTGCCCAGGCGCAGTTCCGGGTACAAGGCACGGGCGGTCAGGTCGCCGGTCAGGTGCAGGCTCGAACCCTTGCTGCACAACTTGCCGAAGTTGGCCGGGTGGTTCGGGTCGCCTTGCACCCCCAGGATCTGCACGCCGTCATGCTCGATCAGCACGCCGCAACCCACGCCGCAGTAACAGCAGGTGGACGCGGTGGTCTGTCGGTTCATCAACCGGCGTCCCGCAGGGCCAGCATCACCCGGCCGTTTTCTACGCGGGCGGGGTGATGATGGGCGCAGCCGATGTCCGGCGCCTGGGCTTCACCCGACGCCAGGTCGATCTGCCAATTGTGCAGCGGGCAGGCCACGCGCTTGCCGTAGATCAAGCCTTGGGACAGCGGCCCGCCTTTGTGTGGGCAGCGGTCATCAAGAGCGAAAACCTCATCGTCACTGGTACGAAAAATCGCAATATCGCCTTTTGGCCCATTGATGATGCGCGAGCCCAGGGCGTTGATTTCATCGAGGGCGCAGATATCCAGCCAGTTCATGCCGACACCTCCAGCTGTTTGACGGGGATGACCTCGAATTCCTTTTTCAGCAGCGGCTGTTCCAGGCGTTCTTTCCACGGGTCTTGTTCGAATGACAGCGAGAATTGCAGGCGCTCGTTGAGGGTCTGGCGCCGGGCCGGGTCTTCCAGAACGGCTTTCTTGATGTGCTCCATGCCTACCCGTTGCAGGTAATGCACGGTGCGCTCGAGGTAGAAAGCCTCTTCGCGATACAGCTGCAGGAACGCGCCGTTGTATTCGCGCACCTCTTCGGCAGTTTTCAGCTTGACGAAAAACTCCGCTACTTCGGTCTTGATCCCGCCGTTGCCGCCGATGTACATCTCCCACCCGGAGTCGACGCCGATAATGCCGACGTCCTTGATGCCCGCTTCCGAGCAATTGCGTGGGCAACCGGACACCGCCAGCTTGACCTTGTGCGGCGACCACATATTGAACAGGTCGTGCTCCAACTCGATACCCAACTGCGTGGAGTTCTGCGTGCCGAAGCGGCAGAACTCGCTGCCCACGCAAGTCTTCACGGTGCGGATGGATTTGCCGTAAGCGTGGCCGGAGGGCATGTCGAGGTCCTTCCACACACCGGGCAAATCCTGTTTCTTGATGCCCAGCAGGTCGATACGCTGGCCACCGGTGACCTTGACCATTGGCACGTTGTACTTGTCGGCCACATCGGCAATGCGCCGCAACTCCGACGGATTGGTCACGCCGCCCCACATCCGTGGGACTACGGAGTAGGTGCCGTCTTTCTGAATATTGGCGTGGGCGCGTTCGTTGATCAGGCGCGATTGCGGGTCGTCCTTGGCCTCGCCGGGCCAGGTGGAGATCAGGTAATAGTTCAGGGCCGGGCGGCAGGTCGCGCAGCCGTTGGGGGTGCGCCAGTTCAGGTAGCTCATGGTGCCGGCGATGGTCAGCAGGTGCTGGTCGCGGATCGCCTGGCGGATTTGCCCATGGTTGAGGTCGCTGCAGCCGCAGATGGCTTTTTCGCTTTTGGGTTTGACGTCGGCGGCGCCGCCCACGGTGTTGATCAGGATCTGTTCCACCAGCCCGGCGCAGGATCCGCAGGAGCTGGCGGCTTTGGTGTGCTTCTTCACATCGTCAACGCTGAACAGCCCGTGTTCCTGAATCGCCTTGACGATGGTGCCTTTGCACACGCCGTTGCAGCCGCAGACTTCAGCGCTGTCGGCCATGCTCATGGCTTTGTCCTGGCCTTGGTGGCCGACATCGCCTAAAGCATTTTCGCCAAACATCAGGTGATCACGAATCTCGCCAATCGCGTGGTTCTCACGGATCTGGCGGAAATACCAACCACCGTCGGCGGTATCGCCGTACAGGCACGCGCCAACCAGGATGTCGTCCTTGATCACCAGCTTCTTGTACACGCCGCCAATCGGGTCGGAGAGGGTGATGGTCTCAGTGCCTTCGCCACCCATGAAATCCCCGGCGGAAAACAGGTCGATACCGGTGACCTTCAGCTTGGTCGAGGTCACCGAGCCTTTGTAAGTGGCAAAGCCCAACTGGGCCAGGTGATTGGCGCAGACCTTGGCCTGTTCGAACAGCGGCGCCACCAGGCCGTAGGCGATCCCACGGTGGCTGGCGCACTCGCCGATGGCATAGATGCGCGGGTCGTAGGTTTGCAGAGTGTCATTGACCAGAATCCCTCGGTTGCAGGGGATGCCGGATTTCTCTGCCAGTTCGGTGTTGGGGCGGATGCCGGCGGCCATCACCACCAAGTCGGCGGGGATGATGTCGCCATTCTTGAACTGCACCGAGCCGACACGACCATTGCCGGCGTCGTGCAGGGCCTGGGTTTGCTCGCACAGGCGAAACACCAGGCCACGGCTTTCCAGTTCGGTTTGCAGCAACTGGCCGCTGGTCTTGTCCAGCTGGCGTTCCAGCAGCCATTCGCCGATGTGCACCACGGTCACGTGCATGCCGCGCAACATCAGGCCGTTGGCGGCTTCCAGGCCGAGTAGGCCGCCGCCGATGACCACCGCGTGCTTGTGGGTCCTGGCGGTGTCGATCATGGCCTGGGTGTCGGCGATGTCGCGGTAGCCGATCACACCCTGCAAGGTATTGCCGGGGATTGGCAGGATAAAAGGCGTCGAGCCGGTGGCAATCAACAGACGATCGTACTCGGCCTCGCTGCCGTCCTCAGCGATGACGATGCGTCTTACACGGTCGATCTGCACCACTTTGCGGTTGAGCAACAGCTTGATGTGGTTGTCCAGGTACCAGTCGAGGTCGTTGAGCACGATCTCTTCGAAGGTCTGCTCGCCGGCCAGCACCGGTGACAGCAGGATGCGGTTGTAGTTGGTGTGGGGCTCGGCGCCGAACACCGTGATGTCGTACAGGTCGCTGCTCAGCTTGAGCAATTCTTCAAGGGTGCGAACCCCGGCCATGCCGTTGCCGATCATCACCAGTTTGAGTTTTTTCATGTCGTTCTCCGCAATGGCTCGACAAATCGTGCGCAAACAAAAAAGGCGCCCCCACCAGTTACCTGGCGAGGACACCTTTGTCCGGTCCCGTTCTCTCGGGAAGCTCGACCCTTCGACGTTGAAGGGGCGGCTATATGTGAGTTGTTGATGAAGCTAATGCAGCGGTTGTGCCAAGTTGCCGGACGCCCGTTTTATTGGGATTCCCATTGATATCACATGGAAATTCGCCCCCTAGTGGTGCAGCAGCCAGTACAGCAGCACCAGATTGACCAGCAGCGAGACGGTCGCCAGGGTTTGCCAGACCTTGAGCGGCTCGCGCTCCAGCAACGGTTTGGGTCGTACGCTCAATTCACGGCGGTCGGCCTGTTCCAGCACCAGCAACCATTCCTCGGCGGTTTCATAACGTTCTGCGGGCTGTGCGGCCACAGCGCGTTCCAGGCTCAACGGCAACCAGTCCGGTAAATCGGGGCGGTAACGACTGGCGCTGACGGGCTGGGTGAAACGTGGCCGCTGGAAAGCTTCGATTTCACCGTAGGGGTAATGCCCGGTCAGCAGGTAATAGAGCGTGACACCGATACTGTATAAATCCTGTTGCGGCGTAGGACGTTCGCCACTGAAGGCTTCGGGCGCGATAAAACTTGGGGTGCCGGGCAGCAAATGGGCGCGGTCCTCGGAAAGCCCCGGGCAGTAGGCCAGGCCGAAATCCAGCACGCGTAATTCGCCATCATCGCCCAGCAGCAGGTTTTCCGGCTTGATGTCACGGTGCAGGATCTGCCGTCGATGCAGAAGGCCCACTGCCCGCAGCAAACGCTCGGCAATGGACTGCCATTGCGCCAAGGGCAGCGGGCCTTGTTGCTGGAACAGCTGCGCGAGGGTCTGCCCCGAATATTCACGCATCACGTAGTACAAATGCTGACGCCCACTGGCCGCATGCACTTCAGGAAACGCGCGCCCGGCCACTCGTCGCAGAAACCATTCTTCCGACAGCAAGGCTTGGCCGGCGTCGTTGTCATCGTCGCGGTTGAGCGGCAAGGTTTTCAACAGCCAAGCTTGTTGCTGGGCATCGCGCACGCGGTACAGCAATGACTGTCGGCTTTGCGCCAGCAGGCTTTCAACCTGCCAGCCTTCAAAGCGTTGCCCGGCCTTCAGGGGCGGTGGCAGCGGCCATTGCTGCAACTGCACCAGCGCATCGCCCAGGGTCGCGGCGCCTAGCTGGTCGATACGCACCAGCAGCGCGCTGGCATTGTCCTGGCTGGCGGCCAGGTGTGCGGCACTGACGAGCGTGTTCACCGCCACATCGAGATTGGTTTGTTCGCGCAGGATCGCGCTGATGCTGTGGTCGCCCAACGTGGCCCACACGCCATCGCTGAGCAGCAGGAAGCACTCGCCTTCGCGCAGTTCACCGTCGAGAAAGTCCAGCACCAGGTGCTGATCCAGGCCGAGGGCGCGCTTGAGCACATGCTGCATGCCCGGTTGTTCCCACACATGGTCTTGCGTGATGCGCTGCAACTCGCCGTCCAGCCAGCGATACACCCGGCAATCCCCCACATGCGCCAGGGTGAAGCGCTGGCCGCGAAATACCAGGGCGCTGAGGGTGGTCAGCAGCGGCTGGCCACCGCCGTTGGCCTGCAACCAGCGGTTCTGTGCCAGTAACAGTCGCTCCAGTGCCTGGGCCACGCCCCAGGTTTGCGGCGTGGCGTAGTAGTCCAGGGCCAGCGCCTGCAAGGTTGAACGGGCGGCCAGGCCACCGTCGGCGCATTGGCTGACGCCATCGGCGATGGCGCACAGGTAACCCTTGCTTGCGGCCAGTTCCGGCATGGGCGTGACCACCCGCAGGGCGTCCTGGTTTTCTGCCCGCGGGCCGATGGCGCTGGCCTGGGCGACGCTCAGTTGCAGGCTCATCAGACGCGTGCGGCGGTCACGGCGGCCGAGCCCCACGTGGTTCTCCAGCGACGCTTGACGCCGTGCAGGCCGAACCAGGCCAACACGCCAAGGCTGGCAAATAACCACAAGGCCAGCTGATAACTGCCGGTGCTCTGTTTGATCGCGCCCATGCCTGCCGCCAGAGCAAAGCCGCCAATGCCGCCCGCCATGCCGATCAGGCCGGTCATCACGCCTATTTCGCGGCGAAAACGCTGGGGCACCAGTTGGAACACCGCGCCATTACCTGCACCGAGGCCGAGCATGGTGCAGACGAAAAGCGCCAGTGCGGCGTAGGAACTTGGCAGGTTGAAACCCACGGCGGCGATGCAAATCGCTGCCACGCCGTACATGCCGAGCAGGGTGCGAATCCCACCGAAGCGGTCGGCCAGCGCGCCGCCCAATGGGCGCATCAAGCTGCCGCCAAACACACAGGCGGCGGTGTAGTAGCCGGCGGTCACCGGGCTCAGGCCGTACTGGTCGTTGAAGTAGCCGGGCAGGGCGCTGGCCAGGCCGATAAAGCCGCCGAACGTCACGCTGTAGAAGAACATGAACCACCAGCTGTCGCGGTCGCCCAGGGCTTTGAAATAGTCGGCCATGGACTTGGCTTTCGGGCGCTCGGGCGCATTACGCGCGAGCCACGCGAACACGATCAGTGTCAGCACCAGCGGGATCAGCGCGAAGCCGAACACATTGCTCCAGCCAAATGCGGCGGCCAGTACCGGCGCCAGCAAGGCGGCAAACACGGTGCCGGAGTTGCCGGCGCCGGCGATACCCATGGCCTTGCCTTGGTGCTCAGCCGGATACCACTGGGAGGCCAAGGGCAGGGCGACTGCAAAGGATGCACCGGCCATGCCCAGGAACACGCCCAGCAACAGCGCTTGCTCGTAGCTATGGATGCCGAGTTTCCAGGCGCCGAACAGGGCGGCGATCACAATCACCTGGCCGATCAGCCCGGCGGTCTTGGGTGACAGCTTGTCGGCCAGCATGCCCATCAAAAAGCGCAGCACCGCGCCTGCCAGGATTGGCGTGGCCACCACCAGGCCGCGTTGCTGGGTGGTCAGGTGCAGGTCGGCGGCAATCTGCACCGCCAGTGGCCCCAGCAGGTACCAGACCATGAAGCTCAGGTCGAAATACAGGAACGCGGCAAACAGGGTCGGGGTGTGCCCGGATTTCCAGAAGCTTGATTTCATCACGCACCTCAACGGTTGGGGGTCTTGTCAGAAGGCCTGTTGGCCCCAATCGCCGGGGCCAAAACGAAAAAAAACGCCGCCATCGAGTTCGCGAGTGCAAACCGGATGGGCGACGTCTTTGTCGTAAAAGGGGCAACCGCCGTTGGCTACCTGTAATAAGTGCTTAGCAAGAGCTGCGCCAGTTCAGCCGAGCAGCTCACTCATGGCGATGATCTGCTCGGCCACCTGGATCAATTTCTGCTGGCGGCTCATGGCCTGGCGGCGCATCAGGGTGTAGGCCTCTTCCTCATTGCAGTGCTTCATTTTCATCAGCATGCCCTTGGCCAACTCGATGCGCTTGCGCTCGGCCAACTGTTGGTCACGGGCCTGGAGCTGGGCGCGCAAGGCCTGGTCGCTTTCAAAGCGGGCCATGGCCACGTCGAGAATCGGCTGCAGGCGCTGGGCCTGAATGCCTTCGACGATGTAGGCGCTGACCCCTGACTTGATCGCCTGGCGCATCACATTGGGGTCGTGCTCATCGGTGAACATCACGATGGGTCGCGGCTGGTCGCGGCTGACCAGCACCACTTGCTCCATCACATCGCGACCGGGTGACTCGGTATCGATCAGGATCACGTCCGGGCGCACCGTTTCGACGCGCGCCGGCAAGTCGATGGTCAAGCCGGACTCATCGATCACCTCGAAACCGGCCTCGGTCAAAGCGGCTTTGAGGCGCCCGACCTTGCGCGGGGTGTCGTTGATCAACAGGATTCGTAACATAGTCGTGGTCCTGTCAGCGCAGTGCCTGGCGGCTGGTAAGGTCCGCCAGGGCATGCAGGCGGAAGCTGCGGGCGTAGGCGGCGGGGTCGGAGCCGTCCCAGATCTTGCCGTCGATCAACAGGCTGCTGCGCATGTCTTGGGCGTTGGCCGGGACGCCAACGGCAGTCGCGGCCTGGCGATACAGGTCCAGTTGCTGCACCTGGCGAGCCACGCCCAGGTAGTCCGGGTCTTCGCGCAGCAGGCCCCAACGTCGAAACTGGGTCATGAACCACATGCCATCGCAGAGGTACGGCAGGTTCACCTCGCCATCAGCAAAAAAGCGCAGGGCGTGCGGGTCTTGCCACTGGTTGCCGAGGCCGTCGTCATAAGCCCCCAGCAAGCGGGGTTCGATGCAGTCGAGCGGGGCATCGAGGTACTCGCGAGCGCTGAGCAGTTGTGCGGTGGAGCGGCGGTTTTCCTGGCTTTGTTCGATAAAACGGCTGGCCTCGAGGATCGCCATAACCAGTACGCGGGCGGTGTTTGGGTATTGATCGACGAACGCCTGGGTGCAGCCGAGCACTTTTTCTGGGTGGTTTGGCCAGATCGACTGGGTAGTGGCCAGGGTGAACCCCTGGTTTTGCTTGACCGCGCTGGCGCACCAGGGCTCACCGACACAAAAGCCGTCGATGCGCCCGGCTTGCAGGTGCGCGATCATCTGCGGTGGCGGCACCACCACACTGTCTACATCCTGCAACGGGTGAATGCCTTGGCTCGCCAGCCAGTAATACAGCCACATGGCATGGGTGCCTGTGGGAAATGTCTGGGCGAACGTCAGCTTTGTTCGGCTTTGGTGCACGTGGCGGTCGAGTGCCTCAGGAGTGGTCACGCCCTGCTGTTGCAGGCCGTGGGACAGGTTGATGCTCTGGCCGTTCTGGTTGAGCCCCATCAGTACCGCCATGTCGGTGGGCGCCACGCCGCCAATGCCCAGGTGTACGGCATAGATCAACCCGTACAGGCTGTGGGCGGCGTCCAGTTCACCGCTGACCAGTTTGTCGCGCAGGCTGGCCCAGGAGGATTGGCGCTTGAGGTTCAGCGTCAGGCCGTAGGGTTGGGCAAATCCCTGGGTGGCGGCGACCACCAATGAAGCGCAGTCGGTGAGTGCCATGAAACCCAGGTCCAGGCTGCTCTTTTCCGGGGCGTCACTGCCGTTGACCCACGCCAGTGGGGTGTTCACCGGGCTGTTGCCGACCGAGTCGTTCATCAACACCTACCTTTTCTGTCAAAAAAAAAGCATCGCTCCTTCGCATGGCAGTACAAGCCATTGCCGGGTAACGACGCCTTTGTCTGTAAGCCTGCTCCGACGTTGGCGCGGGCTTTGATGCAGAGTCCGTAGCAAGGCACATGCCACGGGGCGGCGGATGGAGCCTGCCGTCACCTTTCCATCAAGATTGAAACTCGAGTGCCTTTCAGTATGGCCGCTTCTTTGCGCCCGACTGCCAGGAACACCCAAGTTGCCTATCGATTCACCGACCCTGATGAGCTATCACCGATGAGCTCTCCCTGGCTATGCCGCTGGCTGCTGTGCGGTGCGTTGCTGTGGGCCAATGCCTGCGCCTGGGGCGCAAGCTACGAAGCCCGGGATGAAAGCCTGCATACCTTTTTCAGTGCGTTGTCGCATTCTTTGGGGGTGCCCGTCGTTGTCAGCCGCGAAGCGGCGCGTAAACGCATTTGCGGCACCTTCGATCTGGAGGCTGCGCAGCAGACCCTCGCAACCGTCGCCGAGCAGCAGGGCCTGATCTGGTACAGCGACGGGCAGGTGCTTTACCTGTATGACGCCAGCGAAGCAAAAAGCTCGGCGGTTGCGCTGCGGCACATTCCGGTCGACAGGTTGCGCGGGTTCATGCGCCGTTCGGGGCTTGATGAATCACGTTATCCGCTCAGAGAGAGCGGCGCGCGCACGTTCTATGTGTCCGGGCCACCTAATTATGTGAACCAGGTGTTGCACCTGGCCCAACTGATGGACAGGCCGCGCACCGAAGTGCGTGTCGGTAAACAGGCCTTCGGTGTGGTGCAGGTGTTCAACACCCATGTGGCAGACCGTCAGTACGTCATGGGTGACGACAAGGTCAATGTACCGGGCATGGCCACGATGATCGAGAACCTGCTGGCTATCGAGCAGAAGGATGCCAGGCAGCGCCCTCCGGGTTTGCTGGCTGACAAGAGCCTGTTGGTGATGGCCTACCCGGACTCCAACAGCTTGCTGATCAAGGGCAAGCCTGATCAGGTCAAGGTGATAGAGGAACTGGTGGCGGAGTTGGACAAGCCCAAGCGACCAATCGAAGTGTCGCTGTGGCAGATCGATGTAGACCGTAGAGAACTCGACAAGATGGGCGTGGCCTGGGCTCAGGAAACCGGCACCGGAGCCTCCGTGACGCGGGTGCTGGAGCCCTTGGATGACAGCCGTTTGATGGCACAGCTCGGTGTTCTTGAGCGGCGACGCAAAGCCAGGATCACCGCGTTCCCCGTGCTGCTTACCCAAGAGAATGTTCCAGCGGTTTTCCAGGACAACCATACTTTTTACCTGCCCAAGCCTGGTGCTGACAGCGGCAAGTGGGAGCCCGTTGGGTATGGCACCGAAGCCAGCGTGCTACCACGCTTTGCGGCAGCGAATCAGATTGAAATGCAGCTGACCCTTGAGGATGGCCGTCAACTGGACAGCAAACTCGAGCCAGGCTCGGTCGGGGCAGTAGGGCGGGTGGGAATCAACACGGTGGTGCGCGTGCCTCAGGGCAAGCGACTGTGGCTGGGCGCGTTTGAGCGTGAGGGCGGGGTGGGTTCCGCTCGGCGCGCCGAGGTACGGCTGTTTGTGATCCAGGCCCGGGCGGTTGGCGCAGAGCCGCGGATGCTGGCGGGTGCTATCGGGCCGCCGCCGCTGACGCAAAGTCAATATGAGCGTGTGCAACGCGCATTTGTGCGCGAAAACCGCGAAGCCTCTGACATCCAATAACTTTCTGAACGCCTATCAACGCTTTCCTGAGTGTTTGTTGCCGGTAATGGCGAAAAGTCCTACGCGATACGCACACAAAGCCTCGATTACATGGGCTTTTCCCTAGCGTTGTTCAGGGGCCGACTTTCTATAGTCGCGGGGTTGGCGTATCGACCGTTTCTGGAAACAAGGTAATCAATGTCAGTAGATCAGGTACAGAGGTGAATATGACCCTCGCGAATGAAGGGCTGGCAGCCTCGTGGTTTTTTGCCGGATGGACCTTGCATGTTGATGGCCGGTTAACGGGTGAGGGTGTGGATATTCAGCTGCCACCCAAGGAGTGGCAGGTGCTGCGGTTGCTGTTGGCATCCGGTGGTGTGCTGATGACCAAGGACCGTTTACTCGAGCAGGCCTGGTCCCGTGGCGAGGTTGCGGAAGAGTCGCTCACCCGTTGTATCTATGAATTGCGCAAGCACTTGAGAGAAGACAAAGGCTTTATCAAGACGATCTATGGCAGGGGGTATCGCTTTACCTGTGCTGTCACCGTTCGGCAACACACCCAACGGCTGCCCGGGCAGGCGTGTGTGCCTCGCATCTGTTCGGCCTGTGGCCAGGTGAACCATGATTAAGCGTTTGCGCAAAGGCTTGCTGCTGTGCCTGCTGATGGGCAGCTACCCGGCCTGGGCCAGTTGTTGGGAGGAAGTCGCCGGCCGGTATGACATTGAGCCGGAGCTGTTGAAAGCCATTGCTGTGGTGGAGTCGGGCGCACGCGCGGGCGCGATGAACCCGGGTAATAGCGATGGTTCGCGAGACATTGGCCTGATGCAGATCAACAGCATGCACTTGCCTCGTCTGGCCAAGCAGGGGATTACCGAGGAAAGGTTGCTGACTGAGCCGTGTTTATCGATCGAGGTGGGGGCTTCGATCCTGGCCGACTTCATCCAGCGCTTCGGTTACAACTGGACAGCCGTGGGGTCCTATAATGCCGGGCCGGCACCCGAGCGTGAGGCATTACGCCTGCGTTATGCAGAAAAAATCTGGGCGCAGTATGAAGCGTTGGTTGCACATCGCCAGTGACGAATGGACGGCACGCCTCGCACCCGGCGTGCCACCCCGGCTATAATCGCGCCACCTTTCGCCGCCATCCGAGTCTAGCCCGCCCATGTATACCCTGGCCCGCCAGCTGTTGTTCAAACTCTCCCCGGAAACCTCCCACGATCTGTCCCTGGACTTGATCGGTGCCGGTGGCCGCCTGGGGCTCAATGGTCTGGTATGCAAGGCACCGGCAAAAATGCCGGTTTCGGTGATGGGGCTCGATTTTCCCAACCCGGTCGGGCTGGCTGCGGGTCTGGACAAGAACGGCGCGGCCATCGACGGTTTTGCGCAACTGGGTTTCGGCTTTGTCGAGATCGGCACCGTGACGCCACGGCCACAACCGGGTAACCCGAAGCCGCGTATCTTCCGTTTGCCCGAAGCCGAGGCAATCATCAATCGCATGGGCTTCAACAACCTGGGCGTTGATAACTTGCTGTCGCGGGTTCAAGCCGCGAAGTACAAAGGCATTCTCGGCATCAATATCGGCAAGAACTTCGACACGCCGGTCGAGCGCGCCGTGGATGATTACCTGACCTGCCTGGACAAGGTCTACGCCCACGCCAGCTACGTCACGGTCAACGTCAGTTCGCCCAACACGCCAGGCCTGCGCAGCCTGCAGTTTGGTGATTCCCTCAAGCAATTGCTCGAAGCCTTGCGCCAGCGCCAGGAAGACCTGGCCGTGCGCCATGGCAAGCGCGTGCCGTTGGCCATCAAGATTGCCCCGGACATGAGCGATGAAGAAACCGTGCTGGTCGCCCAGGCCCTGGTGGATTCGGGCATGGATGCGGTGATCGCTACCAACACCACCTTAAGCCGCGTCGGCGTTGAAGGGCTGGCGCATGGTGACGAAGCGGGCGGCCTGTCGGGCGCGCCGGTGCGGGACCAGAGCACCCATATCGTCAAGGTACTGGCCGCTGAACTGGCGGGGCGCTTGCCGATCATCGCCGTGGGCGGCATCACCGAAGGCAAGCACGCAGCCGAGAAGATCGCTGCCGGCGCCAGCCTGGTGCAACTCTATTCCGGCTTTATCTACAAAGGCCCGGCGTTGATTCGCGAGTCGGTGGATGCCATCGCGGCTTTGCGCTGATAGATCAGCCAATAGATCGTTCCCACGCTCTTTAGATCGTTCCCACGCTCTGCGTGGGAATGCATCAAGTGACGCTCTGCGTCACAACTTCAAAACGGGACGCGGAGCGTCCTGGGCGGCATTCCCACGCAGAGCGTGGGAACGATCAGTAGATCAGCCAATTCCTGAGCATTAAAAAGGGCTCCAAAAGGAGCCCCCTGGGCCGAAGCCCGCCGCCCGGATAGGACGTGCGTGGTTAAGTCGTTACAAAATCTTCAAGGTGGTTGTCGGATTAAGTGCCCCGTGTCAGCCGACGGCGTGAAGTTCGTTGAGTCTGTGGATTCCCGCAGTGCCAGTCATACCGTCCCAGTTGTCGCCGCGTCCTTCTCGCCAGCCGTTGATCCAGGCTTGGCGTACCGACGGTAGAGTAAATGGGCAAAGCTCACGGGATTTACCATGAACGCCATATTGATATCCGCGTAAAAATGCTCTTTCCAACGGATCACGCTTAAGTCTTCTCATAGGGTGTTTCCCTCACTTGTTGACTGTCTAGATATCCTTCGGCCCCGCGTGGGGCCGGGCAGGGTTTTCCTGCCGTTGGTGGGCTCGCTGCCGGCGTGGCGAGCCTATGTGTCGGCGTCGTTACGGCGCCAACCTGTGTTGAGTTCTAACCAATAGGTCACATGGATTCAATGATCGTTTTGTCATAAGCACGTAACGATAACGATGCTATAGCCATAAGCTGGGATGGCTTTTCGCCCCATTTAATAGGCAAACCCAGCTATGATGTGCCCTGCATAGAGGATGGGTTTAATCCTTTAGTGAGAATGCCCGCCTGTTGCAGTCGGTTATTATTCGACGAAGGGTCGGAATATTTCTTTTTGTTGCGATGATTTATTTATCTGCCCCGGCAATTCAGGCCCAAACGCCCGGTAGCCGGGGTGGAACGGCACATTCGTGCCACGCGAGCACTCTTCAAGAAAAGTGCTTGATTGAAAACCGAGCCGGCGATGCGTCGCCCGTTCATTTATTGCTGAAAAGCCTGGAATGCCCCATGTCGGACCGTTTTGAACTCTTCCTCACCTGCCCCAAGGGCCTCGAAGGCCTGCTGATCGAGGAAGCCGTCGGGCTTGGCCTTGAGGAAGCCCGCGAGCACACCTCGGCCGTGCGCGGCATGGCCGACATGGAAACCGCCTACCGCCTGTGTCTCTGGTCGCGCCTCGCCAACCGCGTGCTGCTGGTGCTCAAGCGCTTCCCGATGAAGGACGCCGAGGACCTCTACCACGGCGTGCTGGATATCGAATGGGCCGACCACATGGTCCCGGACGGCACCCTGGCCGTTGAATTCAGTGGCCACGGCTCGGGCATCGACAACACCCACTTCGGCGCGCTGAAGGTCAAGGATGCGATTGTCGACAAGCTGCGCACCCCGACCGGCGAACGCCCGTCCATCGACAAGATCAACCCGGACCTGCGCATTCACCTGCGCCTGGACCGTGGCGAAGCCATCCTTTCCCTGGACCTGTCCGGTCACAGCCTGCACCAGCGCGGTTATCGCCTGCAGCAGGGCGCCGCACCGTTGAAGGAAAACCTCGCAGCCGCGATCCTGATTCGCGCCGGCTGGCCGCGTATTGCGGCCGAAGGCGGCGCGCTGACGGACCCGATGTGTGGTGTGGGCACCTTCCTGGTGGAAGGCGCAATGATCGCCGCCGACATGGCGCCCAACCTGAATCGTGAGCTGTGGGGCTTCACCACCTGGCTCGGTCACGTACCGGCGCTGTGGAAGAAGCTGCACACCGAGGCCACCGAGCGTGCTGCCATTGGCATGAACAAGCCGCCATTGTGGGTGCGTGGCTATGAGGCTGACCCGCGTCTGATCCAGCCCGCCCGTAACAACATCGAACGCGCAGGCTTAAGCCACTGGATCAAGGTGTACCAGGGCGAAGTCGGCACGTTCGAGCCGCGCCCGGACCAGAACCAGAAAGGCCTAGTGATCTGCAACCCGCCCTACGGCGAGCGTCTCGGTGACGAAGCCAGCCTGTTGTACCTCTACCAGAACCTCGGCGAGCGCTTGCGCCAGGCCTGCATGGGCTGGGAAGCGGCGGTGTTCACCGGCGCGCCGGACCTGGGCAAGCGCATGGGCATCCGCAGCCACAAACAGTATTCATTCTGGAACGGCGCGTTGCCGTGCAAGTTGCTGCTGATCAAGGTCAACCCGGACCAGTTCGTCACTGGCGAGCGCCGCACCCCGGAGCAGCGTCAGGCCGAGCGTGAGCAAGCCGCTTACGATCAAGCCCCGACCGAGCCGGTCGAGCGCCAGTACAACAAGAACGGCAACCCGATCAAGCCGGCTCCAGCCCCGGTGGTTGAGCAGGCGCGCCTGAGCGAAGGCGGGCAGATGTTCGCCAACCGCCTGCAAAAGAACCTCAAGCAGTTGGGCAAATGGGCCAAGCGCGAAGGTGTGGACTGCTACCGTGTGTACGACGCTGATATGCCGGAATACTCCATGGCCATCGACCTGTACCACGATTGGGTGCATGTGCAGGAATATGCCGCGCCTAAATCCATCGACCCGGAAAAAGCCTCTGCGCGTATGTTCGATGCGCTGGCCGCGATTCCCCAGGCGCTGAACGTCGACAAAAGCCGCGTGGTGGTCAAGCGTCGCGAACGTCAGAGCGGCACCAAGCAGTACGAACGTCAAAGCGCCCAAGGCAAGTTCACCGAAGTCAGCGAAGGCGGCGTGAAGCTGCTGGTCAACCTCACCGACTATCTGGATACCGGCCTGTTCCTCGACCATCGCCCGATGCGCATGCGCATCCAGAAGGAAGCGGCCGGCAAGCGTTTCCTCAACCTGTATTGCTACACCGCCACCGCGAGTGTGCACGCAGCCAAGGGCGGCGCGCGCAGCACCACCAGCGTCGACTTGTCCAAGACTTACCTGGACTGGGCGCGTCGCAACTTCTCCCTTAACGGTTTCTCTGACAAGAACCGCCTGGAGCAAGGTGATGTGATGGCCTGGCTGGAGGCGAGCCGTGATGAGTTCGACCTGATCTTCATCGACCCGCCGACCTTCTCCAACTCCAAGCGCATGGAAGGCATCTTCGACGTACAGCGTGACCACGTGCAGTTGCTCGACCTGGCCATGGCGCGCCTGGCGCCTGGCGGCGTGCTGTACTTCTCGAACAACTTCCGCAAGTTCGTGCTGGAGGACAACCTCAGCGAGCGCTACGCGGTCGAGGAAATCAGCGACAAAACCCTGGACCCGGACTTCGCACGTAACGCGAAGATTCACCGGGCCTGGAAAATCACCGCTCGCTGATCGCCACACTCAAGCTGCACCAAAAAGCCGCAAGCCCGGAATATTCCGGGCTTGCGGCTTTTTTGCACTGGTCAAACACCGGCCTCATGGTTATAACTTAACGCCTAGCCAAAGTGACACCCCCCGCACGCTGGCGTTGTGAGTGTTGCCTATGCCGATGCAAGCCGTTCGCCCGAAAATACTAGGCTTTATCAGTGAGCAGGCGTCGGCTTGGCTGGTGGCATTGGTGGTGTTATTGGCAGGTGGAGCGCTGACGGTCATCGTCGCCTGGGCGGCCGCCGACCTCTACAAACAGCAAGTGCGCCAGCGTTTCCAGTTATTGGTCAACGAGCGCTACACCCGCCTTCAGGAGCGGTTCGAAGACCAGGAGCAACGCCTGGCCAGCCTGCAGCGTTTCTTCGTCAATTCCAGTGACGTGTCCCGCGCCGAGTTCGATGGTTTCGCCAAGCCTTTGCTTCTGCGCGCCCGCGCCTATGCCTGGGCGCCGCGTATATTTCGCGAACAGCGCAACGCTTTTGAACAGGAAATCTCGCGTCAGCGTGGTACACCTTTCGCCATTAGAGAATTGAACACTTCGGGTGAACTGGCGCCGGCGCCCGAGCGCGACGAGTATGTGCCGGTGCTGTACAGCCAGACCCAAAGCTTGCTGGGTTCGCCCTTGGGGTTCGATCTGTTGGCCCAGCCACTGCGTCGTTCGGTGCTTGAGCGGGTGCAGAAAAGCGGCCGGCCTGCGGTGTCCCAGCCCATGCAGTTGGTGGGCGTAGAACCGGCTTATGCCGCCGGCGTCTTGTTGGTGGCGCCCGTGAGCAAACCCGTCGACACCGAGCCCCATGGTTATGTGATGGCAGTGATCAGCATGCGCCAACTGGTCGCCGATGGTTTGCCCAAGCCCAGCCGCGACAACCTGGTGATGCAGATCGTCGACACTTCCGACACGCAGCAGCGCGTGCTGTACGCGTCCAGCAACGCGGTGGGCGACAGCGGCCTTGTTGCCACGCGTCGTCTCACCCTCGGCGACCATGTGTATGCCTTGAGCGTTCGCGCCAGCCAGGTGTTCGACCAGGCCAATCACTCGTCGATGCACACCATACTGGCCATGGGCGTGCTCCTCAGTCTGCTGCTCAGTGCGTTGCTGTATGTGTTGGTCAGCCAGCGCCAGCGCGCGCTCAAGCTGGTGGAACAACGCACGCAGCAGTTGCACCTGCGTGAGCAGGAGCTTCGCGCAGCCCACGGGCAATTGCGCAGTGTGCTGAACGCCGCCACCCATGTTGCGATCATTGCCACTGACCTGCGGGGTGTGATCAACACCTTCAATGCCGGTGCCGAGAAAATGCTCGGGTTCAAATCCGAGGCGGTGGTGGGGCGACTGACCTTGGAAAGCCTGCATCTGGCCCTGGAACTCGAAGCGCGCGCGGCCAGTTTGAGCGTGGCCTTGGGCAAGCGTATTCCGGCGAGCCAGGCGATGCTGGTGGAAAGCCCGGACAATCTGCACGAGGCGCGCGAGTGGACATTATTGCGCGAGGATGGCCGCTACCTGACGGTGAATATGCTCACAACCGTATTGCTGGACGACTACGGCCTGTGGATCGGGCACCTGGCGATCTACATGGATGTGACCGAACAAAAACGCGCCTACGAGGCGTTGGCCGCGCGCGACCGACTACTCAAAAAGCTCAGTGCCCACGTGCCTGGCGGGATTTTTCAGTTCACCCTCGAACCCAAGGGGAAGGGGCGTTTCATCTATGCCAGCGATGGTATGCGCGATATCTATGAAATCGACACGGGCGTACTGCAGCAAGACGCGGACAAGGTGTTCGAACGCATTCATCCGCAAGACGTGGAGCGTGTGCGCCTGTCGATTCGTCTGTCAGCGCTGCAGTTGAGCCATTGGCGCGAAGAGTACCGGGTGGTGTTGCCGCAACGCGGCCTGCGCTGGATTCGCGGCGAAGCCACGCCGGAGGAGTTAACCGGCGGTGGCACGTTGTGGCATGGCTACGTGTCGGATATCTCCGATCTGAAGCGGGTCGAAGAGGAGCTGCGTGCGCTGTCGATTACCGACTCGCTGACGGGCATTCATAACCGCCGTTATTTTCAGGATCGCCTCAAGGCCGAGATGCTGCGGCTCAACCGAACCAAGGGCACATTGTCGTTGATCATGCTCGATATTGATCACTTCAAGCGCATCAATGACCAGCACGGGCATGCGGTGGGCGATGGGGTGTTGCAGGAAGTGTGCAAACGCATCGGCCGGCGCCTGCGCCGCACGGATGTGTTTTGTCGTTTGGGCGGCGAAGAGTTTGTGGTGCTGTGCCCGCATATCGATGCCGAGCAGGCTTATAGCCTGGCGATGGAGTTGTGGCAGTCGCTGCGCACCGAACCGATGGAGGTGGTGGGCGTGGTGACCGCCAGTTTCGGTGTGGCCAGTTGGCGGATCGATGAAGGGATTGACGGGCTGCTGCTGCGCGCGGACTCGGCGGTGTATGTGGCCAAGCAGGCGGGCCGTGACCGGGTGGAGGCCGAGCGCTTGCGCGCCTGATCGTTCCCACGCTCTGCGTGGGAATGCCTCTTGTGACGCTCTGCGTCACGCTTTGGGACGCAGAGCGTCCCAGGCTGCGTTCCCACGCGGAGCATGGGAACGATCAGTTACAAGACGGGCGCTGCGGCTGTCAGCTTCGGCTGGCGATACAGGTCCAGCAGCACCTGATCGAGCACCGAAGAAGCCCCCCATGGCTTCGAATCGTTGAGTATCGCCACCACCACCCAGGTGTTGCCATTGTTGTCGCGGCTGAACCCGGCAATGGCGCGCACGGTGTTCAAGGTGCCGGTCTTGACGTGAGCCTCACCGCGCAGAGCCGTGGTTTTCAGGCGTTTGCGCATGGTGCCGTCGGTGCCGGCAATCGGCAGCGAACTGATGTATTCCGCCGAGTACGGGCCTTTCCACGCCGCTTGCAGCATGGCCGCCATTTCGCGGGCGCTGACGCGTTCGGCGCGGGACAGGCCGGAGCCGTTCTCCATCACCAGGTGCGGCGCGGTGATGCCTTTTTTCGCCAGCCACTGACGCACCACGCGTTGCGCGGCCTTGGCGTCGTCGCCATCGGCGTCGTTGCGGAACTGCGCGCCCAGGCTCAGGAACAACTGCTGGGCCATGGTGTTGTTACTGTATTTGTTGATGTCACGGATGATTTCCGCCAGGTCCGGCGAGAACGCACGAGCCAGCACTTTAGCGTCCTTGGGCACTGGTGCCTGGATATCACGGCCCTGGATGGTACCGCCCAACTCCTGCCAGATCGCACGCACGGCGCCGGCGGTGTAGGTGGCGTGGTCGAGCAGCGACAGGTAGGTCTGCGAGCTGCACCCATCGCCCAACTGGCCGCTGACCGTCACGGTCACGCTGCCATCGGCGGCGGTCACCGGGCTGTAGCGCACATCGCCGGTGCATTGCTTGGCGTTGGAGACTTTGACCTGGTTGTCGATGCGGATGCTCGCAATCGGCGGCTCGACCGAGACGATCACCCGGCCCGAGTCATTGCGGGTGACAAAGCGCAGGGCCTTGAGGTTGACCAGCAGGGCGTCCGGCTTGACCAGGAACGGCTTGTTCTCGTCGTTGCCGTCGTCATTGAATTCAGGCAATTGCGGCTGATTGAAGAAACTGCGGTCCAGCACCAGGTCGCCAGTGACTTGCTGTACGCCATTGGCGCGCAGGTCGCGCATCAACAGCCAGAGTTTTTCCATATTCAGCTTGGGGTCGCCGCCGCCCTTGAGGTAGAGGTTGCCGCGCAACACGCCACCGCTGAGGGTGCCGTCGGTGTAGAACTCGGTCTTCCACTGGTGGTTGGGGCCGAGCATTTCCAGGGCTGCGTAGGTGGTGACCAGCTTCATGGTGGAGGCCGGGTTAACCGAAACATCAGCGTTGAACACGGTCGGCGTGCCGGGCCCGGTGAGGGGCAGCATCACCAACGACAGCGAAGTATTGGGTATTTTGGCTTTCTGCAGTGCCTGCTGAACATTTGGCGGCAGGCTGTTGTTGATCGGCGCGGCGGTGACGGAAAAAGCCAGAGGTAGAAGAAAACCGGCAAAGAGTACTGAACGAAAAGAGTTGATCATAAGGAATAAAACCCTACTGCTGAGAAGGGTGAAAAAGGTGAGGGGTATGGAAGAAAATCCCTCATTGGTCACGAAAGTGTCGGCATTATGCCCCAAGGTGGATCCAGTTGTAGCTGAACGATAGCGGGTATTTCGGGTTTTTTTGCAGACCAATGGCCGCCCGTCCCATAGAGTCGGGCAAAGGTCGGCTTAAACTGCTAAAGTGCCGGCCGTTATTACTTAAGAGGATTGTTCCAATGGCGACTAACCGTTCCCAGCGTCTGCGCAAAAAACTGTGCGTTGATGAATTTCAAGAGCTGGGTTTCGAACTGAACCTGGACTTCAAAGAAGACCTGAGTGAAGAAGCTACCGATGCTTTCCTCGAAGCATTCATCAAAGAAGCCATGGAAGCCAACGGTCTGGGCTATGTCGGCGGCGATGACTTCGGTCTGGTTTGCCTGCAGAAGCGTGGCTCGGTCAACGAAGAGCAACGCGTAGCTGTTGAAAGCTGGCTCAAAGGCCGCAGCGAGCTGAAAAGCGCTGAAGTCAGCCCACTGCTGGACGTGTGGTATCCGGAAAAGCCGATCAACGCGGCTAAGTGATACTAAAAAAACGGCGACCCTCGGGTCGCCGTTTTTTTATGCCTTGCGCCAATTCAGAATCAACAGCGTCAACACCCCCGCCACAATCCCCCAGAACGCCGAGCCGATGGAAAACAGCGTCAAGCCAGACGCGGTGACCATAAAGGTGATCAGCGCCGCTTCCCGCTCCTTGGGCTCATTCATGGCGATACTCAAACCATTGATGATCGAGCCAAACAACGCCAGGGCCGCAATCGACAGCACCAGTTCCTTGGGCAACGCTGCGAATAACGCCGCCAAGGTGGCGCCGAACACCCCGGCGATCCCGTAGAACACCCCGCACCAGACGGCCGCGGTGTAGCGCTTGTTGCGGTCTTCATGGGCATGTGGCCCGGTGCAGATGGCTGCACTGATGGCCGCCAGGTTGATGCCGTGGGAGCCAAAGGGCGCCAGCACCAGCGAGGCCAGCCCTGTTGCGGTGATCAACGGCGAGGCGGGTACGGTATAGCCGTCAGCGCGCAACACGGCGACGCCGGGCATGTTTTGTGAGGTCATTGCCACCACAAACAACGGGATACCGATGCTGATGGTCGCCGCCAGCGAGAAGTGCGGCGTGGTCCACACCGGTGTTGCCACTTCCAGGTGGAAACCGCTGAAGTCCAGCAAACCCATCAGCCCTGACAACAGGGTGCCGATTACCAGCGCGGCCAGTACTGCATAACGCGGCGACAGGCGCTTGATGATCAGATAGGTGAAAAACATCCCCAGCACCAGGCCAGTGCGATGTTGCGCGGCGACAAAAATCTCGCTGCCGATCTTGAACAGAATCCCCGCCAGCAAGGCGGCCGCCAATGAGGCGGGGATGCGCTTGACCAGTTTTTCAAAGCTGCCGGTCAGCCCGCAGAGCGTGACCAGCACCGCGCAGGTGATATAGGCGCCGATGGCCTCGCCGTAACTTACACCACCCAGGCTTGTGATCAGCAGCGCGGCGCCGGGCGTGGACCAGGCAATGGTGATCGGCGTGCGATAGCGCAACGACAGGCCGATGCTGCACACCGCCATGCCGATGGAGATCGCCCAGATCCACGAAGAAATCTGCGCCGTGGTCAAACCGGCTGCCTGGCCGGCCTGGAACATCAGCACCAGGGAACTGGTGTAGCCGGTCATCATGGCAATGAAGCCGGCGACGACGGCCGACGCAGAAGTGTCGGCCAATGGGCGCAAGGGCGCTTGAGTGGCGTCGGTCATGGAGAGGTGTTCCTTTTACCTGGGAAAAAGCGAATTCAAGCCTAAACTCAAACGTAACCACTCATTGCAATACAGCCGCCGCCGCAAATAGCCGTACAGTGTGTTGGCGCACTGGGTTGTGTACAATGTGCCCTGTTTTTAGGTGATACTTGCCAGCAACACGCTGTTGACGTATTACCGTTAATTCGCCGCCGTTCTCCAAACCCCGAGTGCCCATGAACGAACAGTTGCAACCTCTCAAGAAACAACCGCGAGCCGGCAAGGCTGGTCGCAGCGGAACCCAGGACGATATCGTCTACGCGCATATCTTCGAGGCGATCCTCGAACAGCGCCTGGCGCCCGGTACCAAATTGAGTGAAGAAGCACTGGGCGAAATCTTCGGCGTCAGCCGCACCATCATCCGCCGCGCGCTGTCGCGCCTGGCCCATGAAGGCGTGGTACTGCTGCGGCCCAATCGCGGTGCGGTGGTGGCAAGCCCGAGTGTAGAAGAGGCGCGCCAAGTATTTCTCGCCCGGCGGCTGGTGGAGCGGGCGATCACTGAGCTTGCGGTGCAGCACGCCACGGCCGAGCAATTGGCCGAACTGCGCCAGATGGTCAACGACGAGCGCGACAGCTTCTCACGGGGGGATCGCGGTGCCGGTATCCGTCTTTCCGGCGAATTCCACTTGAAGCTCGCCGAAGCGGCGAAGAATGCACCGCTGATCAGCTTCCAGCGCAGCCTGGTGTCGCAGACCTCGTTGATCATCGCCCAGTACGAAAGCGGCAACCGCTCGCACTGTTCCTACGATGAGCACACCCAACTGATCGATGCGATCGAAGCACGCGACGCGACGCTGGCAGTGAATTTGATGATGCACCATATGGATCACATCGACAGCAAGCTCAACCTCGACGAGGAAAGCGCGTCGGATGATTTGCACGCGGTGTTCTCGCATTTGCTGCAGACCAAGAAGCCAGGGCGTTCTTCAGTCAAACTGTGATGTTCCAGGTTCGCCTGGGACTAAAAATGTGGGAGCCGGGCTTGTGTGGGAGCTGGCTTGCCTGCGATGCAGGCACCGAGGTGTATCAGGTACACCGCGGTGATGCTATCGCAGGCAAGCCAGCTCCCACACAAGCCCAGCTCCCACATTTGTTTTGTGGTGTTGCTGAAATTAGCGCTGGTGCACCAACTGACCCGCTGCATACGTCTGCAACACCGTCCGGTCATCCCCCAACGTCATCAACACAAACAACGTCTCGGCAATGTTATTGGCCTGCTTCAAGCGATAGCTGAGCAGCGGCGTAGCGTTGTAGTCCAGCACCAAAAAGTCCGCATCCGTGCCCGGCTGCAATGTGCCGATCTTGTCTTCCAGACGCAGTGCCCGCGCACCGCCCAAGGTGGCCAGGTACAGCGACTTGAACGGGCTCAAACGCGCGCCCTGCAATTGCATGACCTTGTAGGCTTCGTTCAGGGTTTGCAGCAGCGAGAAGCTGGTGCCACCGCCCACGTCAGTGCCCAGGCCGACATTCAGCTTGTGCTTCTCGGCCATCGGCAAGTTGAACAAGCCACTGCCGAGGAATAGGTTCGAGGTCGGGCAGAACGCCACGGCTGAACCCGTCTCCGCCAGCCGTGCGCACTCGTCATCACACAGGTGTACGCCGTGGGCAAACACCGAGCGCTCGCCCAGTAGTTTGTAGTGGTCGTACACATCCAGATAGCCATTGCGCTCCGGGAACAGCGCTTTTACCCACTCGACTTCCTGCTTGTTCTCGCTGATGTGCGTCTGCATGTACAGGTCCGGGTATTCGCCCAGCAGTTGCCCGGCCAGCGCCAGTTGCTCCGGGGTGCTGGTCGGCGCAAAACGTGGCGTGACGGCATAGTGCAAGCGGCCCTTGCCGTGCCAGCGTTCGATCAGCGCCTTGCTTTCCTGGTAGCCGGATTCGGCGGTGTCGGTCAGGTAGTCCGGCGCGTTGCGGTCCATCATCACCTTGCCGGCGATCATGCGCAGGTCGAGTTTCTCGGCGGCTTCAAAGAACGCGTTCACCGACTGCGGGTGCACGCTGCCAAACACCAACGCGGTGGTGGTGCCATTGCGCAGCAGTTCCTTGATAAAGATACCCGCGACTTCCTCGGCGTGGGCCTTGTCGGCGAACTGGCTTTCACACGGGAAGGTGTAGGTGTTGAGCCAATCCAGCAACTGCTCGCCATAGGCACCAACCATGCCGGTTTGCGGCAGGTGGATATGGGTGTCGATCAGGCCGGGCGTGATCAGCGCATCCTGATAATGGGTCACGTCGATGTCGGCGGGCAGGGTTGGCAGCAAATCGCTGGCGTGGCCCAGGGCGCTGATCTGGCCGTTATCGATCACCAGCAGGCCGTCTTCGAAATACTCATAAGAGGCTTCGATCCCCACTTCGGCGGGGTCGGCGATGCTGTGCAAAATGGCGGCGCGGTAGGCTTTGCGAGTCAAAGGCATGGTGATCTCAATGTGTTAGATAGCTTGGCTGCGACGCGAGGCCGGCAGCAGTTTGGCAATAGGTTCGGCGCTCGCACTGTGCTGGCCGAAATTCGCGTTATAGGTGGCGATGATTTCGCCGGCGATGGAGATGGCGATCTCCACCGGCAGTTTGCCCTTCACCTCGGTGAGGCCCATGGGGCAGCGCATGCGTTGCAGTTGCGCGGTGTCGAAGCCGCGATCTCGCAGGCGGTGTTCGAACTTGACCCGCTTGGTCTTTGAACCGATCAGGCCGAAATAGGCAAAGTCATTGCGCTTGAGCAGGGCGGCAGTCAGTTCCAGGTCCAGCGCGTGGTTGTGGGTCATCACGATGCAGTAACTGCCCACCGGCAGGTCGGCAATTTCGTCGACCGGCTCTTCGCTGATGATTTTACGCACGCCCTGAGGGATGTGTTCTGGAAACTCCTGATCACGCGAATCAATCCAGCGCACCCGACACGGCAGGCTTGCCAACAACGGCACCAGCGCGCGGCCGACATGGCCGGCGCCAAATACCGCGATCTGCGCCTGCACCTGGCCCATGGGTTCGAACAGCAACACCGTCACGCCGCCGCAGCACTGGCCCAGGCTGGCGCCGAGGCTGAAGCGCTCCAGATGGGTGTTCTGCTGGCCACGCACCAGCATGTCACGGGCGATCTGCATCGCCTTGTATTCCAGGTGCCCGCCGCCGATGGTGTCGAAGGTGTGCGCGGCGCTGATGACCATTTTTGAGCCGGCGTTGCGCGGCGTGGAGCCGAGCTCTTCGATGATGGTCACCAGCACGCAGGGTTCACCCTGGTTCTGCAGGTCGGCGAGGGCGCTGATCCAGTTGTTCATAGTCACCTCCAGTCAGATCGTTCCCACGCTCCGCGTGGGAATGCATACCGTGACGCTCTGCGTCACAACAGCGGACGCACAGCGTCCAAGGCGGCATTCCCACGCAGAGCGTGGGAACGATCAAGCCAGTTCAGTCTCAACGGTTTTTGCAGCGCTCAACTGCCGCATCTGCTCACAGCCCCACAACACTCGCTCCGGCGTCGCCGGCGCATCAATCTTCGGCTGATGGCGATAGTCACCCAAGCTTGCCACGGCATCCTTGATCGCACACCACGAAGCAATCCCGAGCATAAACGGCGGCTCGCCCACGGCCTTGGAGTGGAACACCGTGTCTTCCGGGTTTTTGCGGTTTTCCACCAGCTTCACACGCAAATCCAGTGGCATGTCCGCCACGGCCGGGATCTTGTAGCTGGCCGGGCCGTTGGTCATCAGCTTGCCCTTGTTGTTCCACACCAGCTCTTCCATGGTCAGCCAGCCCATGCCCTGGATAAAGCCGCCTTCGACCTGGCCGATGTCGATGGCCGGGTTCAGCGAGGCGCCCACATCGTGGAGGATGTCGGTGCGCAACATCTTGTATTCGCCGGTCAGGGTGTCGACGATCACTTCGCAGCAGGCCGCGCCGAACGCGAAGTAATAGAACGGCCGGCCACGTGCCTGGCTGCGGTCGTAAAAGATTTTTGGGGTTTTGTAAAAGCCGGTGCTCGACAGCGAAACCTGAGCGAAATACGCCTGCTGGATCAACGCCTCAAAAGTCAGGATCTGATCGCGCACGCGCACGTGGCCATTGTGGAACTCCACGTCCGCTTCACTCACGTCGTACTTGCGCGCGGCAAATTCCACCAGGCGCTGCTTGATGGTTTCGGCAGCGTTCTGCGCGGCCTTGCCGTTCAAGTCGGCACCGCTGGAGGCGGCGGTCGGCGAGGTGTTGGGCACCTTGTCGGTGTTGGTGGCGGTGATCTGCACGCGGTCGATCTCGACCTGGAATATTTCAGCCACCACCTGCGCGACCTTGATGTTCAAGCCCTGGCCCATCTCGGTGCCGCCGTGGTTCAGGTGGATGCTGCCGTCGGTGTAAATGTGGATTAACGCGCCAGCCTGGTTGAGGAAACTGGCGGTAAACGAAATACCGAATTTCACCGGCGTCAGCGCCAGGCCTTTTTTCAGAATCGGGCTGTGGGCGTTGTACAGGCGGATCGCCTCGCGACGCTCGGCGTACTGGCTGCTGGCTTCAAGCTCGGCGGTCATTTCTTCGAGCATGTTGTGCTCGACGGTCTGGTAGTAGTGGGTGACGTTGCGCTCGGTCTTGCCGTAGTAATTGGCCTTGCGCACCGCCAACGGGTCCAGCGCCAGATGACGCGCAATGGCGTCCATGACTTCTTCGATGGCAACCATGCCTTGCGGGCCGCCAAAGCCGCGATACGCTGTGTTGGACGCGGTGTTGGTCTTGCAGCGGTGGCCGTTGACGGTGGCGTCGCCCAGGTAATACGAGTTGTCGGAGTGGAACATGGCGCGGTCGACAATCGAGTTGGACAGGTCCGGCGAACAGCCGCAGTTACCTGCCAGGTCCAGATTGATGCCGTGCAGGCGGCCGTTGTCGTCAAAGCCCACGTCGTATTCGATATAGAACGGGTGGCGCTTGCCGGTCATCAGCATGTCTTCGACACGCGGCAGGCGCATCTTGGTCGGCTGGCCGGTCAGGCGCGCGACCACCGCGCACAGGCACGCGGGGCTGGCGGCCTGGGTTTCCTTGCCGCCAAAACCCCCGCCCATGCGGCGCATGTCCACGACGATTTTATTCATCGACACGTCGAGCACTTCGGCCACCAGCTTTTGCACTTCGGTGGGGTTTTGCGTGGAGCAGTAGACGATCATGCCGCCGTCTTCGGTGGGCATTACCGAGGAAATCTGGGTTTCCAGGTAGAAGTGTTCCTGGCCGCCGATATGCAGGGTGCCCTGGATACGGTTTTTCGCGGTGGCCAGTGCGCCCGCCGAATCACCGCGTTGGTGGGTGTGGCTGTCGAGCACAAAGTGCTTCTTGCGAAAGGCCTCGACCACGTCCAGCACCGGCTCCAGGTCTTCGTATTCGATCACCGCCGCCATGGCCGCTTTGCGCGCGGTTTCCAGGTCGCGGGCGGCCACGGCCAGCACCACTTGGCCGACAAACTGCACGGTGTCGATGGCCAGTAACGGGTCGCCGGGCATCAATGGACCAATGTCTTTGAGGCCCGGCACATCTTCATGGGTGATGACGATACGCACGCCGTCAAAGGCGTAGCAGGGCGCGGTGTCGATGCTGATGATGCGCGCATGGGCGTGGTCGGACATACGCGCGTACAGGTGCAACTGGTTAGGAAATTCCAGGCGATCATCGATGTACTGCGCTTCACCGCTGACATGCTTGGCGGCGCTGTCATGCTTGACGCTGCGGCCGACCCCGGTGGTCAGGTCCTGGGCAAACAGCTCGGCGAGTTCGGCCTGGGTTTTAACGACGGCGTGATGGTTAGACATAAGCGGTCACCCGAGTCTCGATGTGCGGTGTTTGCAGTTCGATGAAGTATTTGCGCAGCAGATTCTGCGCGCTGAGCAGGCGGTATTCCTTGCTGGCGCGGAAGTCTGACAGCGGGGTGAAATCCTGGGCGAGGGCGGCGCAGGCTTTCTCCACCGTGGCGGCGTTCCAGGTGGCGCCGACCAATACGGTTTCGCAGCTTTTCGCGCGTTTGGGCGTGGCGGCCATGCCACCGAACGCCACGCGGGCGTCGCTGATCACACCGTTGTCGAGCTTCAGGTTGAAGGCGGCGCACACGGCGGAAATATCATCGTCCAGGCGCTTGGAAACCTTGTAGGCGCGGAACAGCGCGTGGCCCTTGGGCACGATGATCTTCTCGATAAACTCGCTGTCCTGGCGCGCAGTGACACGGTAGTCGATAAAGTAATCTTCCAGCGCCAGGGTGCGACGGGTGTCGCCCTTGCACAGCATGATCTGCGCGCCGAGCGCGATCAGCAGTGGTGGCGAATCGCCGATGGGCGACGCATTGCCGATATTGCCGCCCAGCGTGCCCTGGTTGCGGATTTGCAGCGAAGCGAAGCGGTGCAGCAAATCGCCGAAGTCCGGGTATTCGTGGTGCAGCGCGCTGTAGCAGTCGGACAGCGGTGTAGCCGCGCCGATTTCCAGGCGGTCGTCGAACGACTCGATGCGCTTCATCTCTTCAATGTTGCCCACGTAGATCATCACCGGCAGCACACGGTGGAACTGCGTGACTTCCAGTGCCAGGTCAGTGCCGCCCGCCAGCAAGCGCGCCTGCGGATAGGCGTCGTAGAGATCGGCCAGATCGGCAACGGTGAGCGGCACCAGACAGCGTTTGTCGCCGCTGTTGAGTTCACCGGTTTGCGTGGGCGCGATGGCTTTGAGACGGGCGATGGTCTCGGCCTGGCGGCTGTCGAACTGATCAGCCGGCTTGTTGCAGCAGGCCTGTTCGGCGGCGGCGAGGATCGGTCGATAACCGGTGCAACGGCACAGGTTACCGGCCAGGGCTTCATGGGCTTTCTGGCTATTGGGGGCGTCGCTGTTCTTTTGCAGGGCAAACAGCGACATCACAAAGCCTGGGGTGCAAAAGCCGCATTGCGAGCCGTGGCACTCGACCATGGCCTGTTGCACGCTGTGCAGTTGGCCTTGATGCTTGAGGTCTTCGACGCTGATCAGCTGTTTGCCGTGCAATGACGACACAAACGTCAGGCAGGAATTGAGGCTGCGATAGCGGATCTGCTCCGCGCCTTGAGTGTCGGTGTGCAATTCGCCGACCACCACGGTGCATGCACCGCAATCGCCGCTGGCGCAGCCTTCCTTGGTGCCGGATTTGCCCAAATGCTCGCGCAAATAGTTGAGCACGGTCAGGTTGGGGTCCAGGGCGTGCTCGCTACGGAGTTCCTGGTTAAGTAAAAACTGGATCACGGAAGGCCTCGCAGACTCATTATTGTTGTTAACCGCTTTGCGCCGAATCTAGTCATGTCTGACTTTTCGGTCAACGATTTTCTGACCGGAAGGTCAAGAAATTGCGATCGCAACACTTTTAATTATGGTCCAGTCTTCTGGAACCGGTGTTTTTGCTGGCTTTTGGCTTTTCATCGCTGCTTATTTCATGCCAAATTCGCGCCTGTGGGCGTAGCGCCATCAGCCAGCCAATGCGCTACACTGCCGCGCTTGTACCGATAGAAGATTTTGAAGGGAAAACATGACGTTCAAGGCGCCGGACAGTCTCGCCGAGCAAATTGCTCACCACCTCGCCGAACGTATCATTCGCGGCGATCTCAAGCCTGGGGAGCGGATCCAGGAACAGAAAGTCACGCTGGCACTCAATGTCAGCCGTGGTTCCGTGCGTGAAGCTTTGTTGATCCTCGAGCGCCGCCACCTGATCGCGATCCTGCCGCGCCGTGGCGCCCACGTCACCGAACTCACCGCGCACAAGGTGCAGAGCCTGTGCACGCTGATGGGCGAGTTGTACATCCTGCTCGGCAATTCGGTGGCTGAGGGCTGGAAGGTCCAGGCTGACATGGCGCCGTTCCTGCAGATCCAGCAACGCCTGATGACCAGTTTCGAACGTGAGGACGTGCGTGCCTTCGTCGAAGAAAGCTTCAGTGTGATGCGCGCCGCGTACCCCTTCGCCAACAACCCGTACTTGCAGGAAACCGTCGAAAACCTGCAGCCGGCGATGAACCGTGCCTATTACCTGGCCCTGGACCAGCGCAAGGCGGAGATGAGTGAGTACCTGGCACTGTTCGAGCAGCTGCTCGCGGCGGTGCTCGCCCGTGATCTGCCGCAGATCCGCCAGGTACTGTCGGCCTACTGCGAGCGCAGCAGCTCGTTGGTCATCGCTGCGTTGGCGGGCGCCTAAACGTGCGGCTCAAGTGCATCAAACTGGCGGGGTTCAAATCCTTCGTCGACCCGACCACGGTGAACTTCCCCAGTAACATGGCGGCGGTGGTCGGGCCCAATGGCTGCGGCAAGTCGAACATCATCGACGCCGTACGTTGGGTGATGGGCGAGAGCTCGGCAAAAAACCTGCGTGGCGAGTCGATGACCGACGTCATCTTCAATGGCTCCACCAGCCGCAAGCCGGTGAGCCAGGCCAGCATCGAACTGGTGTTCGATAACTCCGATGGCACCTTGATCGGCGAATACGCGGCCTACGCGGAAATCTCGATTCGACGCAAAGTGACGCGCGACAGCCAGAACAGTTACTTCCTCAACGGCACCAAATGCCGTCGACGCGATATCACCGATATTTTCCTTGGCACCGGCTTAGGCCCGCGCAGCTATTCGATCATCGAGCAGGGCATGATCTCCAAGCTGATCGAAGCCAAGCCCGAAGACCTGCGCAACTTTATCGAAGAAGCGGCCGGCATCTCCAAGTACAAGGAGCGCCGCCGCGAGACCGAAAACCGTATCCGCCGCACCCACGAAAACCTTGCCCGCCTCACCGACCTGCGCGAAGAGCTGGAGCGTCAACTCGAACGCCTGCACCGCCAGGCCCAGGCGGCCGAGAAGTACCAGGAATACAAGGGCGAGGAGCGCCAGCTCAAGGCGCAGCTCTCGGCCCTGCGCTGGCAGGCGCTGAATGATCAGGTCGGCCAGCGCGAAGCGATCATTGGCACCCAGGAAATCAGCTTCGAAGCGCTGGTGGCCGAGCAGCGTAATGCCGACGCGAGCATCGAGCGCTTGCGTGACGGTCACCATGACCTGTCCGAGCGCTTCAATCTGGTGCAGGGGCGGTTCTACTCGGTAGGCGGCGATATTGCTCGGGTCGAACAGAGCATCCAACACGGCCAGCAGCGCCTGCGCCAGTTGCAGGACGATTTGAAAGAAGCCGAACGCGCGCGGCTGGAAACCGAGTCGCACCTGGGCCACGACCGTACGTTGCTGCTGACGTTGGGCGAAGAGCTGGACATGCTCACGCCCGAGCAGGAAATCACCAGCGCCGCCGCCGAAGAGGCCGCGGCCGCCCTGGAAGAAGCCGAAACCACCATGCACGGCTGGCAGGAACAGTGGGACGCTTTCAACCTGCAATCCGCCGAGCCGCGCCGCCAGGCTGAGGTGCAGCAATCGCGCATCCAGCAACTGGAAACCAGCATGGAGCGCCTGGCCGAGCGCCAGCGCCGCATGCAGGAGGAGCGCGCGTTGCTCGCCGCCGACCCGGAAGACGCGGCGATCATGGCGTTGAGCGAACAACTGGCCGAAAGCGAAATGACCCTGGAAGAACTCGAGGCCAGCGAAGAACAGCAAGTGGAGCGCCTGGAGCAATTGCGTCAGCAACTGCAACAGGCGAGCCAGGCCCAGCAGCAGGCCCAGGGCGATTTGCAGCGGCTGAACGGGCGCTTGGCGTCGCTTGAAGCCTTGCAGCAGGCCGCGCTGGACCCAGGCACCGGCACCGCCGAATGGCTGCGTGACCAGCACCTGGCCGAGCGTCCGCGCCTGGCCGAAGGCTTGAAAGTCGAAGCGGGTTGGGAGTTGGCGGTCGAGACCGTGTTGGGTGCCGACCTGCAAGCCGTACTGGTGGATGATTTTGGCGGTTTCGACCTGGCCGGTTTTGCCCAGGGCGATTTGCGTTTGCTCAGCCCCGCCGTCGATGGCACGCGAGTGCCGGGCAGTTTGCTCGACAAGGTTGAGGCCGCGATCGATCTGGCGCCGTGGCTGGGCCAGGTCAAACCGGTTGAATCATTGGAGCAAGCCTTGTCCCAGCGTGGCCAATTGGGCGCCGGTGAAAGCCTGATCAGCCGAGACGGTTACTGGGTTGGCCGGCACTTCCTGCGCGTGCGTCGCGCCAGTGAGGCCGAGAGCGGCGTATTGGCCCGTGGCCAGGAAATCGTCAACCTGAGCGCCGAACGCGAAGAACGCGAGGCCACCCTCGAAAGCCTGGAAACCGAACTGCAAACCCTGCGTGCCACTCAGCGCCAACAAGAGACTGGCCGCGAACACCTGCGCCGCCTCTTGCAGGACGAAGCGCGCCAGCAAGGCGAATTGAAAGCCCAACTGTCGGCGAGCAAGGCCAAGGCCGAGCAACTGACCCTGCGCCGCACCCGCCTTGACGAAGAAGTGGCCGAGATGGGCGAGCAGCGCGCCCTCGAACACGAGCAGATCGGCGAAGCGCGCCTGCACTTGCAGGAAGCCCTCGACAGCATGGCGCTGGATACCGAGCAGCGCGAACTGCTGCTGGCCCAGCGCGACAGCCTGCGTGAGCGCCTCGATCGCGTGCGCCAGGAAGCCCGTCAGCACAAGGATCACGCCCACCAATTGGCCGTGCGCCTGGGCTCGTTGCAGGCCCAGCACACCTCCACGCGCCAGGCGCTTGAGCGTTTGGAGATGCAGTCCGAACGCCTCACCGAAAAGCGCGAGCAACTGAGCCTCAACCTGGAGGAGGGCGAGGCGCCGCTGGAAGAGTTGCGCCTTAAGCTCGAAGAGTTGCTCGACAAGCGCATGACCGTTGATGAAGAACTCAAGACCGCGCAAATCGCCCTGGAAGACGCAGACCGCGAACTGCGCGACGCCGAGAAACGCCGGACCCAGGCCGAGCAGCAATCCCAGCTGATTCGCGGCCAACTCGAACAGCAACGCATGGAATGGCAAGCCCTGACCGTGCGCCGCAAAACCCTGCAAGACCAGTTGCTTGAAGACGGCTATGACTTGCACGGCGTGCTCAATACATTGACCGCCCAGGCCAATGAAAAAGACGCTGAAGAAGAACTTGAGCGCATCGCCGCGCGTATCCAGCGCCTGGGCGCGATCAACTTGGCGGCCATCGACGAATACCAGCAACAGTCCGAGCGTAAACGTTATCTGGATGCTCAAGACGCCGACCTGGTCGAAGCGCTGGACACTCTGGAGAACGTGATCCGCAAGATCGACAAGGAAACCCGTAATCGCTTCAAAGATACCTTTGATCAGATTAATGGCGGTTTACAGGCGTTATTCCCGAAAGTTTTCGGTGGCGGCAGCGCCTACTTGGAACTGACGGGCGAAGATCTACTCGATACAGGGGTGACGATTATGGCGCGGCCCCCGGGCAAGAAGAACAGCACCATCCATTTGTTGTCCGGTGGCGAAAAGGCACTCACGGCATTGGCCCTGGTATTTGCGATCTTCAAGTTGAACCCGGCGCCGTTTTGCATGCTCGACGAAGTTGACGCGCCGCTGGATGACGCTAACGTTGGACGCTACGCTCGGTTGGTTAAAGAGATGTCCCAGACCGTGCAGTTCATCTATATCACCCACAACAAGATCGCTATGGAAATGGCCGACCAGTTGATGGGCGTGACGATGCATGAGCCGGGTTGTTCGCGGTTGGTGGCGGTGGATGTCGAAGAAGCGATGGCGATGGTGGACGCCTAGCGGCGAGTTGCAAGCTGCAAGTGTGTGAGGCTATAGCTTGCAGTGTGTAGCTCACAGTTGGCGGCTTGCGTAAGAGATCTCCCATGTCGCCGAAAGATGGCAAACCGATACATTTCGCGCCAACTGTGTAAAGTTATCGAAGGTCGTGCTAGTTTATTGTCAATTCCTCGTATGCGTGGGCAAAACGTCAGTCAGAACATAGAGTTGGCGCCACGTTTTAAAGCGGTTTGGACGTTGCTAAACCCCTTATTTTTCAGCATTTTTTATTAGAGGCACGGGATTACATGGAAATCGGTCTGCGCGAGTGGCTGATCGTCATCGGCATTATTGTCATTGCCGGTATTCTTTTTGATGGCTGGCGCCGCATGCGCGGTGGCAAGGGCAAGCTCAAATTCCGTTTGGACCGTAACCTGTCCAACTTGCCCGACGACGACGGCAGCGCCGAGCTGCTGGGGCCGCCTCGTGTGCTGGATAACCATAAAGAACCACAACTGGACGAGCACGACTTGCCGTCGATGAGTGCGCCGGTGCGTGAAGCCCGCGAACCGTCGTCCAAGCGTGGCAAGCGCGCCAGTGCCGCCGTCGCCGAGCCGCATCAGGGCGACCTGAACCTCGACGTCGACGAAGGCCCGAGCTTCAGCAGCCGCGACGACGATTTCCCGGATGAAAATATCGGCAAGGCATCCAGTGCGCCGCGCCAATCGGTCAACGACCAGCCTGCTGCCGAAGAAGTCTTGGTGATCAGCGTGATCTGCCGTGACGCCGCCGGCTTCAAAGGCCCGGCACTCTTGCAGAATATCCTCGAAAGCGGCCTGCGCTTTGGCGAGATGGATATTTTCCACCGCCACGAAAGCATGGCCGGTAACGGCGAAGTGCTGTTCTCCATGGCCAACGCGGTCAAGCCGGGCACTTTCGATCTGGACGATATCGACTTGTTCAGCACCCCGGCGGTGAGCTTCTTCCTCGGTTTGCCAGGCCCGCGTCACCCGAAACAAGCGTTCGACGTGATGGTGGCTGCTGCGCGCAAACTGTCCCAAGAGCTCAACGGCGAGCTCAAGGACGACCAACGCAGCGTGCTCACTGCCCAGACCATCGAGCATTACCGTCAGCGCATCGTCGAGTTCGAGCGTCGCGCCCTGACACAGAAACGCTGAGGTTCGATCTTAAGCGTTGCCTGTAGAATCCGTGCACTAACATATTGAGCAGCTTCGGCTGCTCTTTTGCTTTATGAGAGAACACCCATGACCGCCGCCCACACCCGCATTCTCGAACTGCGCGCTGAACTGGATCAGCACAATTACCGCTACCACGTCCTCGACGAGCCGAGCATTCCGGACGCCGAGTACGACCGGTTATTCCATGAGCTAAAGGCTCTGGAAGCCGAGCACCCGGATTTGGTGACGCGTGATTCGCCGACGCAGCGGGTTGGCAGTGCGGCGCTGTCGGCGTTCACCCAGGTCAAGCACGAGATTCCGATGCTCAGCCTGGGCAACGCCTTTGATGAAACCACCATGCTCGAATTTGATCGCCGGGTGACCGAAGGTCTCGACCTGCCGGTGGGCGATCTGTTTGGCGGCGGCGCAGCGGTGGAATACAGCTGCGAGCCCAAGCTGGACGGCCTGGCGGTCAGCCTGTTGTATCAGGACGGCGAGCTGGTGCGCGGTGCCACGCGCGGCGATGGCACCACCGGTGAAGACATCAGCGTCAACGTGCGCACGGTGCGCAATATCCCGTTGAAACTGCACGGCAGCGGCTGGCCGGCGACCCTGGAAGTGCGCGGCGAAGTGTTCATGTCCAAGGCTGGCTTCGAGCGCCTTAATGCCTCGCAACTGGAAGTGGGCGGCAAGACCTTCGCCAACCCGCGTAACGCCGCCGCGGGCAGCTTGCGCCAGCTGGACTCGAAGATCACCGCCAGCCGCCCGCTGGAGTTTTGCTGCTACGGCGTGACTACCGACATCAGTGACACCCATATCGGTAACCTGCAGCAACTGCAGAAGTGGGGCATGCCCATCAGCCATGAGCTGAAGCTGGCCAAGGGCATTCAGGATTGCCTGGCGTACTACCGCGATATCTGCGAGCGGCGTAACAGCCTGCCGTATGAGATTGACGGCGTGGTGTTCAAGGTCAACAGCATTGCTTCGCAACGTGAGCTGGGCTTCCGCGCCCGCGAACCACGCTGGGCCATCGCGCATAAATTCCCGGCCATGGAAGAGCTGACCGAACTGCTCGACGTGGAATTCCAGGTTGGCCGCACCGGTGCGGTAACGCCGGTGGCGCGCTTGAAGCCGGTCAAGGTCGCCGGAGTCACCGTGTCCAATGCCACATTGCACAACATGGACGAAGTCGCGCGCCTGGGCCTGATGATCGGTGACACCGTGATCATTCGCCGTGCCGGTGATGTGATCCCGCAAGTCGTCTCGGTGGTCACCGAGCGCCGTCCGGAAAACGCCCGCGCCGTGCACATTCCGCAAAGCTGCCCGGTGTGCGGCTCCCATGTGGAGCGCACGCAACTGGTCAAGCGGAGCAAGGGCAAGGAAACCGTCAGCGAAGGCGCGGTTTACCGCTGCGTCGGGCGCCTGGCCTGTGGCGCGCAGCTCAAGCAGGCGATCATCCATTTTGTGTCGCGCCGCGCCATGGACATTGACGGCCTGGGCGACAAGACCATCGAGCAGTTGGTGGATGAAAAGCTTATCGGCTCGCCGGCTGACCTCTACAAGCTCAAATACGAGCAGATCATCGACCTGGAAGGCTTTGCCGATATTTCCAGCAAGAAGCTGATTGCCGCCATCGAAAACAGCAAGACTCCAACCCTGGCGCGGTTTATCTACGCCTTGGGCATTCCGGACGTGGGCGAAGAGACGGCCAAGGTGCTCGCGCGCTCGCTGGCGTCCCTGGAGCGCGTGCAGCAGGCCTTGCCGGAAGTGCTGACGTACTTGCCGGACGTGGGCCTTGAAGTCGCCCACGAGATTCACAGCTTCTTTGAAGACAGCCATAACCAGGAGGTGATTGGCGCGCTGCTGTCGCCGGATGAATGCGGCCTGCAATTGCAGGATCAGGGCGACCTGAGCGCCGAGTTTGCCGCCAGCACCACCCTCGGCGGCCTGCTCGATAAGCTGCACGTGCCCAGCGTAGGGCCTGGCGCCGCGCAAAAACTGGCCGACAAGTTCGTCAGCCTCGAAGGCGTGATCAAGGCCGACTGGCTGGATATGCGCCAGGCGTTGCCCGAGAAGCAGGCCAAGGCGGTGCGCGAGTTTTTTGATAACCCGGACAATGCCCACCGTGCCCTGGCCATCGAGCAGCAGCTCAAGGACTTCGGTATGCACTGGCAGAGCGAGAAGAAGGTCGTCGAAGGCTTGCCGGAAGCGGGGCATACCTGGGTGCTGACCGGCTCTCTTGAGCTGATGAGCCGTGATGTGGCCAAGGACAAGCTCGAAAGCCTGGGCGCCAAGGTGGCAGGTTCCGTCTCGGCCAAGACTCACTGCGTGGTTGCCGGGCCAGGCGCGGGTTCCAAGTTGGCCAAGGCCACCGAGCTGGGCCTCAAGGTGCTGGACGAAGAGGCCTTCGTCGCTTTCCTGGCCAAACACAACATCAGCGTCTGACGATCGTTCCCACGCTCCGCGTGGGAATGCAGCCCTGGACGCTCTGCGTCGGCTCTTGAACCTCGTGACGCAGAGCGTCACCGCAGGCATTCCCACGCAGAGCGTGGGAACGATCCTTCACGGTAAATGATCTAGTCTTGGTCACCCAGGGAGAGATCGCCATGTTCCGCTACTTCGAGCAACTCAGCACGCGCATCGCCGCACCGTTCATGGCCGGATCCTCGCGCAGCAGCAAGGTGTGGCAGTGCCGGTGCGGCCAGTCGCTGTTCTTTCGCAACAGCCAGTGCCTGGTCTGTTCTGCGCTGTTGGGCTATCAGCCCCAGCAAAGCCGGCTGTCGTCGCTACAGCCCGGCCCGGTCGATGGCACATGGCTACAGGACGATAACCTTGACGCCGGCACCTTCCGCCGCTGCGCCAACCTCGACACCCCGGCCGCCTGCAACTGGCTGATTCCTGCCCACAGCACCGCAACGCTGTGCGTGGCGTGCAGCCTGAACCGCACTATTCCCGACTTATCGGTGCCGGAAAACCCCGAACGCTGGCGCAAAGTCGAAACCGCCAAGCGCCGGTTGGTGGCGCAACTGATCAGCCTGGGCCTGCAAGTGGTGCCCAAAAGTGTTGACGAAAACAGCGGCCTGGCCTTCGATTTCGTCGGCATTGACCTTGAAGGCAACGCACCCACCACCGGCCACGCCAACGGCCTGATCACCCTCGATATCAAGGAAGCGGACGACGCCCATCGCGAGAAAGTCCGTGTGCAAATGCGCGAGCCGTATCGCACGTTGCTCGGCCACTTTCGCCATGAGGTCGGCCATTACTATTGGGATCGGCTGATTGCCAACAGCCATTGGCTTGAATCGTTTCGTAGCCTGTTCGGCGACGAACGCGCCAGTTACGCCGAGGCACTCGAGCAGCACTACCAGAACGGCCCGCGCGCCGACTGGCAGCAAACCTGTGTCAGCGCCTACGCGACCATGCACCCGTGGGAGGACTGGGCCGAAACCTGGGCTCACTACCTGCACATGATGGACGCCGTCGACACCGCACTGGGCTTTGGCATGAGTGCCCGCGAGATGGACCTGGATTACCAACCCTTCCCGTTGACCACGCTCTACGACCCCGAACACCCTGGCGGCCCGGCCTTCCTGTCGTTCGTCAACGCCTGGATCGAACTGGCCGGCATGCTCAACGAACTGTCGCGCAGCATGGGCCAGCCGGATTTCTACCCCTTTGTGTTGCCGCCGGCCGTGATCGCCAAGCTGCACTTCATTCACTTGGTGATTCAGGAGGAGGGCGGCAGGGCCGACGAAGTCGTACAAGCACAGTAATCCGCCCCTATGTGGGAGCTGGCTTGCCTGCGATTGCGGTGCATCATCCAGTGAATGCCCCAACTGATGCACCGCAATCGCGGGCAAGCCCGGCTCCCACAAGGTTCTGGCAGGTTATCGAGGTTGTGGACAAGTGCTTGAGCCCCTTCATATTTTTAATCCGGAACAACGGTTGTAAGTTCCGATGAGATCGGTACAATGGCGCGGCTTGCCGAGAGGCCAGCGTCGTTATGGTGACCCCATCGGTCCCCCCGCAACGATTACCCGTGAACCTGGTCAGAGCCGGAAGGCAGCAGCCACAGCGGGAACATTGTGTGCCGGGGTGTGGCTGGTGGGGTTGCCTCCATAACGCTCTCCTTTGTTTCTACCCTTCCTGTTTCAAATCAAACATTGTTTTACTCGCTCATCTGCCATTTTTTGCGCAGCGATGACGGCGTTGTGCTGGAAAACTTTCAGCGGCCTGCTAGCGTCATTCATGTAAGCGACCCTGTGCTGGAGTAGTAAAGAAGTGATGGCACTCCTTTGATCAACAAGGATGATTGCCATGCCCAGCCTTCCCGTTTTACCCAGAACGCTCAGTGCTTCAGTCGGCGCCCCAGGCAAGGCGCAGAATGTGCTTGCTGATGTTCGCTTTATCCAGCATCTGTTTAATCTGATCACGCCAGAATCCGCTTCGCGCCTTGTGGAGGACGGAAAGTGCGGCCCGCTGTTGTTGCGGCGCATCAGCGACTATCAGGCGAATCGTCTCAAGGTCAGCAAACCTGATGGGGTGATTGACCCGGGCGGTCGGACGTTCAATAGCTTGGTCGACGATGCAGGCAAAGCCAATGCCGTTGTTCTTCCCGACCAGTCGTTAGTCACCAGGCCCACCTGTGACGGTCAAATCGCCCTGACCGAGGCTGATTTTCAGCGCGCGGCTGCAGCGCTGGGCAACGGTATTTCGGTGAACCTGATCAAGGCGTTCGCCGCCGTTGAGTCTGGTGGGCGATCCGGGTTCGGGCCGGCCAACATGCCGGTTATCGCCTTCGAGGGCCATATCTTTCGCAAGTACACTCAACATAAGTACGACAGGACCTACCCCTTTTTGTCCTACCCCTTTTTGGTCAATGCTGGCCCGCAATGGAAAGCCAACAATAAAACCCAGGCGATTGCGTGGCGGACTCTGGTCGATGCTTATACGTTGGACCAGGCAGCAGCGCTGATGTCGGCGTCCTACGGTATGTTCCAGGTCATGGGCTTTAATTTTGCTGCCTGTGGTTACAAGAACGTGTTCGAGTTTGTGGCTGCACTGAAGCTTAACGCCGGCCAGCAATTGATGGCGTTCTGCGGCTTTTTCCGCAAGAATCCAGCCTTGCTCAGAGCGATGAAAAGCAAGGACTTTGCCGGCATGGCGCGCAATTACAATGGCTCAAGCTATGGCGACTACGACAGGCGTATCCAAAAAGCCTTCGAGGCGCTGGAACGGAAAAAATAGCCGCACCTGCTGGCTGCCTCACATCGTTGAGGTGGCCCACTGGACAACCCAAAATCATCTTGTTAGTTTCCGCCAGCCACTTGTTTCAAGTTATGACAGGTGTGCGGTGCTGATATTGAAGTGCTATCACTTCTTGAACTAACAAGGATGTCCATGATGAAAAGCCTGCAAGGGTTGCCCCGTCTTATCAGTGCTTCAGTGGGCGCGCCGGGTAAAGCGCGCAACTTGCCTGCCGATGTTCAGTGCATCCAGTATCTATTTAATCTGATCATTCCCAAGATGGGTTTTGCGCTGGCCGAAAACGGTAAGTGCGATGGGCAATTGGTGCAGTGCATCAGCCAGTATCAGTTCCGGCACCTCAAGTATGCGCATCCTGATGGCGTGATCGACCCGACCGGCCGAA
This sequence comes from Pseudomonas sp. WS 5146, assembly GCF_012985495.1. Classification (NCBI taxonomy): domain Bacteria; kingdom Pseudomonadati; phylum Pseudomonadota; class Gammaproteobacteria; order Pseudomonadales; family Pseudomonadaceae; genus Pseudomonas; species Pseudomonas sp. WS 5146. Next base: position 429,250 of record NZ_JAAQWL010000001.1, on the reverse strand, counting down.
CCTTCAATAGCCTGATAGAAGAGGCGGTCAAAGTGCCGGTGAAGGCGTTTCCGACGATGCGCATTCCGAGCTTTCTCAACGCGTTTGGCAATAACGGCGGCGATGCGGTACAGGCCACGGTCAATGTGTACCTGGAGCGCATGCGCGCGACCATCGAGGCCGAGCGGCGTAACCGCCAGTTGATGCTCCAGGCCACGTGCGATGGTGGCATGACGCTGACCGATACCGACTTTCAAAGCGCTGCCACCCAGTTGGGCAGCGGCATTTCGGTGAATATCATCAAGGCTTTCGCCACGGTCGAATCCGGCGGGCGTTCCGGGTTCGGGCCGGCCAAGTTGCCGGTGATTGCCTTTGAAGGCCACTTGTTTCGCAAGTACACCAAGCACATCTACGATCAGGCGCACCCGCTGCTGTCTTATATCTACGTGAGAAAGGCCGGGCCGCAGTGGCAGGTCAATAACAAGGACCAGACCAAAGCCTGGGAGACCATGGCCACAGCGTTTGCGCTGGACCAGGAGGCGGCATTGATGTCGGCGTCCTGGGGCATGTTTCAAATAATGGGGTTCAACTACACCTCCTGCGGTTACAAGACGGTGTTTGAATTTGCTGCCGCCCTGAAGGTCAATGCCGGTAACCAATTAAAAGCGTTTATTGGTTTTTGCAGCCAGAGCCCGGCCCTGATCAAGGCCATGAAAGATAAAGACTACGTGGCCATGGCGCGTAACTATAACGGCAAGGATTACGGTGACTACGACAGCCGTATCAAAAAGGCCTACGAAGCATTGGAAGGGAAGAAATAAGATGAGCCGTTTTCTAGCGATGAGTGTGTTGTCGTTGTGCGCCTTGGTGCCCGCGTTGGCAGGTGCCGCTGAGCTGCATTCTGGTAAATACGAGGGATTGATGCTGGCGGTCACCCCTGAGCATCAGGTCGAAGGCTACTACGCAGAAGAACTGGGCGAGGGTGTGACCCGCAGCTGCACGTTTTACCTGCAAGGCCAGCCTGAAGCGCTCACCACCTGGCTAGACAAGGCCTACCCTGGCAGCGTCGCAGCGTCCTCCGACGGCGTGACCTTGACGGTGGAGCAGGGGCGCGAGCATCCCGGTTGCATCAGCGTGCTGATGCCGGAAATAGCCACCGGCCTGGACCTGGCCCAAACGGCCAGCAAGCAATGGATCGGCCTGGTGACCGTGACGGCCGACAAGGCTTACCTGCTGAAAAAACCAGGCGCTGAAGCGGCCAAACGCGCGTATATCGTCAAGGACGATGTGGTCGGCGTGCTGGCGTTCAAGGACGGCTGGGCCAAGGTCGAGTTCACCAATGCCAAAGAGCATACCTACACCGGTTGGATCAGCCAGGACCAGTACGCACGCTTGGCGGCGCCGCAAGCCAACTAGCCAAACGTCTCCCGCAGCAGCCCGGCAAACGCATCCCGCGCCAGGTGGCGCTGGGTGTCCGTGTGCCAGAACAGCAGGTTGTCCACGGCCTGCAACTCCTCGAACCGGTAGGAGGCCAGTTGATTGGCCTGCTCGTAGCGGGCCAGGATGCCTTCCGGCGCCAACGCCACGCCAATCCCTGCACTGACGCAACCAATGATGGTGCCCCAACTGGCATAGCTGGCGATGCTTGGTTTGAAGGCGTGCGGTTTGATCCAGTTCTCCAGCGCCGCGCGATACGGACAACCGGGCGGCCACACCAGCAAGGTGCGGCCTGCCAAGTCTTCGGCACTGTTGATCGGCGCGCTGGAGGCGCTGGCGATCAGCACCAGGCGTTCGCTGTAGACCACACTGTGTTCGAGCTTGGCGCGCTTGCCGCCCGAGGCCACCAGCGCCACATCGAGGCGATGGTGTTGCAGGTCGTCGAGCAGTTGCGCCCAGGCGCCGGTGACCAGTTCCAGGCTGACGTCCGGGTAGCGCCGGTGGTATTCGGCCAGCAGCGGCGGCAGGCGGCCGCTGGCGCTGGATTCCACCGCACCGATGCGCAGCGTGCCGCGCGGGATGGCGTTGGCATCCACTGCGCGTTTGGACTCATCCACCAGGGCCAGGATGCGCTCGCAGTAATCGAGGAAGATTTCCCCGGCGGCACTGATGGCCAACCCACGGCCTGCGCGAATAAACAGCGGTGTGCCCAACTCGCTTTCCAGCTGCTTGATGCGCGTGGTGATGTTGGACGGCACGCAGTGCAGTTGCAGCGCGGCCTGGGCCACGCTGCCGGTTTGTGCCACGGCGCGCACCATTTTCAGTTGGGCCAGTTCCATTGCTCAGTTCCAATGATTTCAGAAGTCAGAAACGCTTAATTGTCCTGCGCCTTGCGCGGCTCAAGACTGACGGTATTCCTTCTCAGTATCTGGATGCCGTCGATGAATGCCCCGTCACCCGTAAAGCTTACGCTAGTCATCGCTGGCGTGATTCTCTGTTGGGCCTATTCGCCGATTGGCGTGCACATGGGGCTGCACAGCTACAGCCCTGGCCAGTTGGCGTTGCTGAGGTTTCTGATCGCCTCGGTGTTCATGGGCGGCATCGCCTTGGCGGTAGGCATCGGCTGCCCGCGTGTGCGGGATCTGCCGTGGTTGCTGGTGTTGGGTTTTTTCGGCGTGTTCCTGCACCACACCAGCCTCAACTACGGGCAACAGTGGGTGACGGCGGCGGCATCGAGTGTACTGGCGCAGTCGGTGCCGCTGTTCAGTGTGGTGATCGCGTTTTTCTGTTTGAAGGAACGGGTCAGCCTCTGGCGTTGGGGCTGCGTCTTGCTCGGCTTGCTGGGTGTGCTGGTGGTGATCTGGGGTGATCATGGCGTCGGTGATATCGACCCGCGCGGCTTGCTGATCTTGCTGGCAGCCGTGTCGTGGAGCGTGTATTTCGTCATCCAGAAACACTACGCCCATCGCTACAGCCCGCTGACCATGGCGTGTTACATGGTGTGGGCGGGCACCTTGATGCTGTGCGTGAACCTGCCGGGCTTGCCGGCTGCGGTGGCCCAGGCGCCAATGCCGGAGAATCTGTCGGTGCTGGTATTGGGGATTTTCCCCAGCGCCCTGGCCTACCTGGCCTGGGGCTATGTGCTCAAGCACGTGGACGTCAGCCGCGCCTCGGTGGCGATGTACCTGATTCCGCCGGTGGCCATGCTGATGGCGGCGACGCTGCTGGGCGAGCACATTGCCCTGCAAGTGATATTGGGCGCGGTGATCGTGCTGGCCAGTGTCGCCGCCATCAGCCTTGAAGGGCGCTGGCGCTCAATCGCTCAGGCTGAACGCGCGCAGGCGGTGGCCGTCGAGGTCCTCGGCGACAAAGGTGTAGCCGAAGTCAAGGTGGGTCGGTGACTGAATGATGGTCGCGCCGCGCTCTACCCATTGAGCGTAAAGGGCGTCTACGGCGGCTGGGTCCCTCAGCGAAAAACCTACCTCACCGCCTCCGCCGGTAAACTGAGCCGCAGGCTCTACGGTGTGACGCGACCACAGCCCCAGCTTGACGCCGTTGTCGAGAATGAACAGGGCGAACGTCGGGTTCAGTTCCACCGGCGGCTTGCCCAGCAGGCGGCTATAGAAGTTGGCGCTGGTGGCCGGGCTGTCGACGTAGAGCAGGAAGTAATGGGCGACGGTGTGCATGCAGGCTCCTTGATTACGGGCGGTTAAGTGAGCCCAGTCTAGGGGACGGCCCTGTCAGTTCTTGTCAGGAGCGTTCTTGTCAGGAGTGCGCAGCGGTCGCGCGTTCTCCCCGGTGTATAGTTTGATCAGGTCATCGATCTCGCCCGACATTTTCATCCGCAGCAGCGTGCGCAAGATCCGTTGCACCGGCACGCTCGGGTCATTGCGCACGATGCAGCCCAGGTTTTGTTCGTCGATCACCGCGACGTTGTGCAGCCGCAGGCTTGGGGGCACTTTCAGGTTGAAACGGTCCAGGGTCCATTCGTTGATCACGGCGTATTCGAAACGCGCGGCCACCAGCTTGTGCAGCACCAACTCCTCGCTGCGCGAATCGTCGCGGGTCAATTGGCCACTGGCGAACAGCGGTTCGAGGACGACATAGCGGTAGTTGAGCACCGTGCCAATGGCCTGCGGTGCCAACCTGGCCACCTGAACGGGCGGTGCGTGGACACTGGCCAACACATTGCGCTGCACCATCAAGGGTACGCTCCAGCTGTAGTCGCCGGACAATTCGCCGAGCCAATCCTGGGCGACATAGCAGCGCACATCGACCTCTGCGCGTGCCATGGCACCGGCGAGTCGCGCCCGGGCCAGCACGTGGAACTCGGCTGGCCGCCCGACCTGGGTGGCCAGGCTCAACATCAAGTCATACAAAATGCCCTGTGTGGGCTGGTCACCCTCTATCTGTGCCATGGGCATTGCCCAGCTGTCGGAAACCGAAAAACGCAACGGTGCGGGCGCCGCCAGACAAGCAACGGAAATCATCCATAAAGCGCCCAGGACTACACGCATACACTCTCCGGGTTCAGGCCTTTGTGGGGCCAGTCAGGCAAGCTTAGTCAGATTAGACGAGCGTGCCGGATGCAATTTCCCCCTTGCTCCGCTAGCATTACCGGCTTCCGCTTCCCAGTTGCGACGGTTTTCGATGAGTTATCAGGTTCTTGCACGTAAATGGCGCCCGCGCTCGTTCCGCGAAATGGTCGGCCAGACCCATGTGCTCAAGGCTCTGATCAATGCCTTGGACAGCCAACGGCTGCACCACGCCTACCTGTTCACCGGTACTCGCGGGGTCGGCAAGACCACTATCGCGCGCATTATTGCCAAGTGCCTGAACTGTGAAACCGGCATCACGTCGACGCCTTGTGGCACCTGTTCGGTATGCCGCGAGATCGACGAAGGGCGTTTTGTCGACCTGATCGAGATCGATGCCGCGAGCCGCACCAAGGTCGAAGACACCCGCGAGCTGCTCGACAACGTGCAGTACGCGCCGAGCCGTGGGCGCTTCAAGGTCTACCTGATCGACGAAGTGCACATGCTCTCCAGCCATTCCTTCAACGCCCTGTTGAAAACCCTGGAAGAGCCGCCGCCCTACGTTAAGTTCATCCTGGCCACCACCGACCCGCAGAAACTTCCTGCAACGATTTTGTCGCGGTGCCTGCAGTTCTCCCTGAAAAACATGACGCCCGAGCGCGTGGTCGAGCATTTGACCCATGTGCTCGGCGTCGAGAACGTGCCGTTCGAAGACGACGCGTTGTGGCTGCTCGGCCGCGCCGCCGATGGTTCGATGCGTGACGCCATGAGCCTCACCGACCAGGCCATCGCCTTCGGTGAAGGCAAGGTCATGGCCGCGGATGTACGCGCCATGCTCGGCACGCTGGACCACGGCCAGGTGTTCGACGTGTTGCACGCGCTGATCGAAGGTGACGCCAAGGCGTTGCTCGAAGCCGTGCGCCACTTGTCGGAGCAAGGCCCGGACTGGAACGGCGTACTCTCGGAAATCCTCAATGTGCTGCACCGCGTGGCCATCGCCCAGGCGTTGCCCGAAGGTGTCGACAACGGCCATGGCGACCGCGACCGCGTATTGGCGCTGGCCCAGGCGTTGCCAGCCGAAGATGTACAGTTCTACTACCAGATGGGCCTGATCGGCCGCCGCGATTTGCCCTTGGCGCCAGACCCGCGTGGCGGCTTTGAAATGGTCTTGCTGCGGATGCTGGCCTTCCGGCCCGCCGACTCGGCGGGCGCACCGAGACAGCCGCTAAAGCCAGTGGGGATCAGCCAGGCCACAGTTGATTCCGCCAAACCAGTGGCTGGCGCGGCGGTAGTCGCGCCAGTAGTTGCTGCACCTGAACCTGCGCCGGCTGCACCTGCACCTGCGCCAGCTCCCGAGCCTGCGGTTGCCGCGCCAGTGGTCGAACCTGCGCCCGTGGTTGAGCCTGAACCTGCTCCCGCGCCGGTGGTTGACCTGCCTTGGAACGATCCGGTCGACGCAGAAGCTGAGCCTGAGCCTGAACCTGAAGTCGAGCAAGTGCCCGCCGTGGAGCCCGTGCTGGAAACCACCGGCGAGCAGCCCGAGCTGACGCCGATGCCCACGCCGACTCCGGACAGTGCGGTGCCGGACGCGCCGGAATGGGTGTCGGCACCGGTTGCCGAGCCGACTGTCGCGCAGGTGGACGCTGCCACGCCGGGCATCGACCTTGATGACGAGCCGCCGCTGGACGAAGATTACATCGAGCCGGACATGGATTCGGCCTACAGCTACCTGGACGACCTGGCCAGCGAGCACACCGCCGAACCGGCCCCCGAGCCCGAAGCGGAACCCGCTGCGGCCCCGGCCACTGGCCTGGCGTTGCAATGGTTGGAGTTGTTTCCAAAATTGCCGATCTCCGGCATGACCGGCAGCATCGCCGCCAACTGCACCTTGATCTCCATCGAGGGCGACCACTGGCTGTTGCACCTGGACCCGGCCCACAGCGCCTTGTTCAACGCCACTCAGCAACGCCGACTCAACGATGCGCTCAACCAGTACCATGAACGCACGTTGACCATCGCCATCGAACTGATCAAGCCTGAGCAGGAAACCCCGGCCCAGGCGGCGACCCGTAAGCGCATCAACCGTCAGCGCGAGGCTGAAGACTCGATCCATGGCGATCCGCTCATCCAACAGTTGATGCAACAGTTCGGTGCGGTGGTGCGTCACGATACTATTGAACCTGTCGAAGCCCCGGTGCCCCAAGCGTCATAAAACCGGGCTACTAATTGATTGATCCACGTACTTTGAGGTGATTCCCATGATGAAAGGTGGCATGGCCGGCCTGATGAAGCAGGCGCAGCAGATGCAGGAAAAGATGGCCAAGATGCAGGAAGAACTGGCCAACGCCGAAGTCACCGGTAAAGCCGGTGGCGATATGGTCAGCGTGGTGATGACCGGTCGTCACGACATCAAGCGCGTGAGCATCGACCCAAGCGTATTGCCTGGCGTCGGCGAAGATGACCTGGAAATGCTCGAAGCGCTGTTCGCCGCGGCCGTCAACGACGCCGTGCGCAAGATCGAAGCCAACAGCCAGGAAAAAATGGGTGGCGTGACCGCTGGCATGCAACTGCCGCCGGGCATGAAACTGCCGTTTTGATCGTGCAGCGTTAGCTAGACTCAAATGCCAGGCATCGCGCCTGGCATTTTTGTTTGTGCTAATCCGATCGAACCCTGGCATGGCAAGCAGGGTCTGCACCCTATACCGAAAGATTCGTTAAAGGAGCCCCTCATGCCTCAAGAACCCATTCTTAACCAGCGCATTGTCCTGGTCTCGCGCCCGCAAGGCGCGCCGACACCGGAAAACTTTCGCCTGGAACGCGTGAACCTGCCGGAATTGGCAGATGGCCAGGTGCTGCTCAAAACCCTGTACCTGTCCCTCGATCCCTACATGCGTGGGCGCATGAGTGACGCGCCGTCCTACGCAGCTCCGGTGGAAATCGACGAAGTGATGATCGGTGGTGCTGTCAGCCGTATCGAGCAATCGCGTAACCCGAAATTCGCGGTGGGTGATCTTGTGGTGGGTTCCACCGGCTGGCAAAGCCATAGCATCTCAGACGGAAACAACCTGATCCCGCTGCCCAAAGGCCTGGCCAGCCCCTCGATGGCGCTGGGTGTATTGGGTATGCCTGGCATGACCGCGTACATGGGCCTGATGGATATCGGCCAACCCAAGGCCGGCGAAACCCTGGTGGTGGCGGCTGCCTCCGGCGCGGTGGGTTCGGTGGTCGGGCAGGTGGCCAAGCTCAAGGGTTTGCGCGTGGTGGGTATTGCCGGCGGCGCGGACAAGTGCCGCTACGTGGTCGATGAGCTGGGCTTTGACGCCTGTATCGACCACAAGAGCGCCGATTTTGCCCATGAGCTGGCGTTGGCCTGTTTCAAAGGCGTGGATATCTACTTTGAAAACGTCGGCGGCAAAGTCTTCGACGCCGTGCTGCCGCTGCTCAACCCCAAGGCACGCATTCCGCTGTGCGGCCTGATCGCCGGTTACAACGCCCATGAAGCCCCCAGCGGTCCTGATCGGCTGCCAGCACTGCAACGTACCTTGTTGACCAAGCGCGTGCGCATCCAGGGTTTTATCGTGTTCGACGATTATGGCGATCGCCAGCCCGAATTCCTCAGCGCCATGGCGCCGTGGGTGCGCGACGGCAAGATCAAGTTCCGCGAAGACGTGGTCGATGGCCTGGAACAGGCACCCGAAGCCTTTATCGGTTTGCTCGAGGGGCGCAACTTCGGCAAGTTGGTGGTGCGCGTCGCACAGGATTGAGCATTTGACGCTAATCCGAGGCGCGGGTATAAACCGCGTCTCGTTGTTTTGTCGGACCCTTCGCCCATGAGCTTCAGCCCCCTGATTCGCCAACTGATCGACGCCCTGCGCACTTTGCCGGGTGTGGGCCAGAAAACCGCCCAGCGTATGGCGCTGCAACTGCTGGAGCGTGATCGCAGCGGCGGCACGCGGTTGGCCCAGGCCTTGAGCCAGGCCATGACCGGCGTGGGCCACTGCCGCCAGTGCCGCACCCTGACCGAAGAAGACCTGTGCCCGCAATGCGCCGACCCACGTCGCGACGACACTTTACTGTGCGTCGTTGAAGGGCCGATGGACGTGTACGCCGTCGAGCAGACCGGCTATCGCGGGCGCTACTTTGTGCTCAAGGGGCATCTTTCGCCGCTGGACGGCCTGGGGCCGGAAGCCATTGGCATTCCGCAACTGGTGACGCGCATTGAAGAGCAGGGCACGTTTACCGAGGTGATCCTGGCAACCAACCCGACGGTGGAAGGCGAGGCGACGGCGCATTACATCGCCCAATTGCTGACCAACAAAGGCTTGATCACCTCGCGTATCGCCCATGGCGTGCCGTTGGGTGGCGAGCTGGAATTGATGGATGGCGGCACGTTGGCGCACTCTTTTGCCGGTCGCAAGCCGATCACGCTCTAAAATGTGGGAGCTGGCTTGCCTGCGATAACGGTGGATCAGTGGCATTGATGTCGCCTGACACTCCGCTATCGCAGGCAAGCCAGCTCCCACAGTGGTTTTGTGTTGTCAGGGATATCTTGATAACCAAGCAAGCGCTTGGTAAGTTCTCTCCACCTCACCGTGGAGCTTGCCGATGTCTGCCTATCAGGACTACTTCGACCCCAGCCACCAATTGGTCCGTGACAGCGTGCGCCGTTTCGTCGAGCGCGAGATGTTGCCGGGCATCGAGCAATGGGAGGAGGGCGAGAGCTTTCCCCGTGAGCTGTACCTCAAGGCGGGCGCGGCGGGGATCCTGGGCATCGGCTATCCCGAAAGCCTGGGCGGCAGCCATGAAGGCGACCTGTTCGCCAAGGTCGCCGCCAGCGAAGAGTTGATGCGTTGCGGTTCGGGTGGCGTGGTCGCGGGCCTGGGTTCGCTGGATATCGGCTTGCCGCCGGTAGTCAAATGGGCGCGCCCCGAGGTGCGTGAGCGCGTTGCGCCTCAAGTGCTGACCGGTGAGAAGATCATCGCCCTGGCCGTCACCGAGCCCGGTGGCGGCTCCGATGTAGCCAACCTGCAAACCCGCGCCCTTCGCGATGGCGACTTTTATCGCGTCAGCGGCAGCAAAACCTTTATCACCAGCGGCATCCGCGCCGACTTCTATACGGTAGCCGTACGCACCGGCGGGCCGGGCTTTGGCGGTATCAGCCTGTTGCTGATCGAAAAGCACACGCCAGGTTTCACCGTCGGCCAACCGTTGAAGAAAATGGGCTGGTGGGCGTCGGACACGGCTGAGTTGTTCTTCGACGATTGCCGCGTGCCCGCAGGCAACTTGATCGGCGTCGAGAACATGGGCTTTGCCTGCATCATGGGCAATTTCCAGAGCGAGCGCCTGGCGCTGGCGCTGATGGCGAACATGACTGCGCAGCTCGCCCTGGAAGAAAGCCTCAAGTGGGCGAGCCAGCGCGAAGCCTTCGGCAAACCCATCGGCAAATTCCAGGTGCTCAAGCATCGGCTGGCGGAAATGGCCACCGCAGTGGAAGTCTCCCGCGAGTTCACCTACCGCCAGGCGGCGAAGATGGCGGCCGGCAAGAGTGTGATCAAGGAGATTTCCATGGCCAAGAACCTGGCCACTGATACCGCGGATCGGGTGACCTATGACGCGGTGCAGATACTGGGTGGGCAGGGGTATATGCGTGGCAGCCTGGTGGAACGGCTGTATCGGGATAACCGCATTCTGTCTATCGGCGGGGGCACGCGTGAGGTGATGAACGAGATCATCAGCAAGCAGATGGGGTTGTGATGCGGGGTGTCCTTGAGGGCCTCTTCGCGAGCAAGCCCGCTCCCACACTTGGAATGCAAATCAAAATGTGGGAGCTGGCTTGCCTGCGATAGCGCCGGCCCAGGCAACTTTTAAACTTCGGTCAACCCAAACTGCGTCAGGCAAAACGTCGGAATGCCCATATCCTGCAGGCGTTGCGAACCACCCAGCTCAGGCAGATCAATGATCGCCGCCGCTTCGAAGATCTTCGCGCCCATACGTCGCACCAGGTTCGCCGCGGCAATCAAGGTGCCGCCAGTGGCGATCAGGTCATCGAACATCAGCACCGAGTCGCCGTCACACAGGCTGTCGGCGTGTACTTCGAGAAAGGCTTCGCCGTATTCGGTCTGGTAACCCTCGGCCAGCACGTCAGCGGGCAGCTTGCCCTGTTTGCGGAACAGGATCAGTGGTTTGTTCAATTGGTAGGCGATGATCGAACCGATCAGGAAGCCACGGGCATCCATCGCGCCGATGTGGGTAAAGTCGGCCTCGACGTAACGCTGGGCAAAACTGTCGGCCACCAGGCGCAGGGCGCGGGGCGATTGGAACAGCGGGGTAATGTCACGAAAGATCACCCCAGGCTTGGGGAAGTCGATGACGGGGCGGATCAGGGATTTGATGTCGAACGAATCGAAGGTCATCGTCGAAGAGTCCTGGGAGCGGAAAACGGACTCGAAGTATACCTGCGGCCCTGCCGATTGGCGCGGCCGCAAGTGTCTGTCTCAGACTTCCAGCGAGCCCCCGGCCAGCGCGCACAGCTGGATCGGGTCGAGGATATGCACTTCCTTGCCTTCGGCGGCAATCAGTTCGTTTTGCTGGAAACGGGTAAACACGCGGGACACGGTTTCCACCGCCAGGCCCAGGTAATTGCCGATTTCGTTGCGCGACATGCTCAGGCGGAACTGGTTGGCCGAGAACCCACGGGCACGGAAGCGTGCCGACAGGTTGACCAAAAACGTGGCGATGCGCTCGTCGGCGGTTTTCTTCGACAGCAGCAACATCATCTGTTGGTCGTCACGGATCTCGCGGCTCATCACCCGCATCAATTGGCGGCGCAGTTGCGGCAGCTGCAGGGCCAATTCATCCAGGCGTTCGAAAGGGATTTCGCACACCGAGGTCGTCTCCAGGGCCTGGGCCGACACCGGGTGAATCTCGGTGTCCATGCCAGACAGCCCGACCAGTTCGCTGGGCAGGTGGAAGCCGGTGATCTGCTCTTCGCCGCCGTCGCTCAGGCTGAAGGTCTTCAATGCGCCGGAGCGAACTGCATAGACAGAATCGAATTTGTCGCCCTGGCGAAACAGAAACTCGCCTTTTTTCAGCGGTCGGCCGCGTTTAACGATTTCGTCCAGCGCTTCCATGTCTTCCAAATTCAACGAAAGTGGCAGGCAGAGGGGGGCCAGGCTGCAATCCTTGCAGTGAGCCTGGCTGTGAGCGCGCAGTTTAACTGGCTCGGACATTTCTTAAATCCTTGTGGGAAAACACACATAAGACGTAAGGGTAACGCACCGAGGGTGGCTGAGGCCAGCGTGTACAAAAAAGCAGCAACGGTATAAAGCTCTTTGTATCGGTGCCGATACACAGGTGTCTCTCTATGAGCTGGAGCTCAGATCATGTCAGTCAGCACTGTCTCAAACCCATCGATCAACGTTGCAACGGTATCGGTCTGGAAGGCCGCCGATGCGGCCAGGGATAAAGACGCCGCGCCCAAGGCCGCCACCGAGGACAAGCCCGCCGAACCTAATGCGGCTGAAGGTGTGAAGGTGGTCATTTCCGGCGCGGGGATGGGCATGGCTTCGGCTGAGAAATCCTCCAATAGCGATATTGATGAAAGCAATCTGAAAGACAACATCAAACAGTTGCTGAAGATGATCCGCGAGCTGAAAAAGCAGCTTGCCGAAAAGATGGCTCAGCTCTCGGCAGTCATGAATGACACCACGTTGACCCCGCAAGCACGCCAAGCCAAAGTGGCGGGTTTGCAGGGCGACGTGGCGACGATACAGGCCGGTTTAATGACCGCCCAATCACAACTGGCCAAATCGCTGAAAGATGAGTCGCCTGAAGCTCAGATGGAAGCCATGAGCCTGATGGCGAAATAAAGCCCTTAGATCACCCGCGAGAATCGCTGCCTGTTCTGGTGCTCCAGGTAGGCATCGAACACCATGCACACCGAGCGCACCAGCAAGCGCCCGGCCGGTAAAACGCGAATGCCGTGGGCATCCAGTTCGATCAGGCCGTCGGCGGCCATTGTCTCCAGCTGTGGCCAGAGTTCGTCGAAATAGCCGCGAAAATCGATGTTATAGGCCTGTTCGATCCGCTCGAATGCCAGGCTGAAATTGCAGATCAACTGCTGAATCACTTCCCGGCGCAAACGATCATCCGTGGTGCAGACCAGGCCACGGCTGGTGGCCAGTTGCGCGCCGGCCAGTGCGTTCTGGTAGTGATTGAGGTCACTGCTGTTCTGGCAATACAGGTCGCCGATCTGGCTGATCGCCGACACGCCCAGCCCAATCAAATCGCAATGCCCGTGGGTGGTGTAGCCCTGGAAGTTACGCTGCAGCGTGCCTTCTTCCTGGGCCACGGCCAGTTCGTCATCCGGCAGGGCAAAGTGGTCCATGCCGATGTAGCGGTAGCCGGCACGGGTCAACTGCTCGATGGTGGTTTGCAGCATCAGCAGTTTTTCTTCCGGCGAGGGCAAATCGTCGGCATTAATGCGCCGCTGCGGCATAAAGCGCTCGGGCAGGTGCGCGTAGTTGAAGACCGACAGGCGATCCGGTTGCAGGTTGATCACCTCTTCGACGGTGCGCGCAAAATTCAGCGGCGTCTGCTTGGGCAGGCCGTAGATCAAATCAATATTGATCGAGCGAAATTGCAGGGTGCGCGCCGCATCGATCACCGCACGGGTTTCTTCCAGGCTTTGCAGGCGGTTGACCGCACGCTGCACCTCGGGGTCAAGGTCTTGCAGGCCGATGCTCACGCGGTTAAAGCCCAGTTCACGCAGCAGCCCCATGGTCGCCCAGTCGGCTTCACGCGGGTCGATCTCGATGCCGTAGTCGCCGGAATCATCATTGAGCAAATTGAAGTGCTGGCGCAGGCGGGTCATCACCTGGCGCAGTTCGTCGTGGCTGAGAAAAGTCGGCGTGCCGCCGCCGAAATGCAACTGTTCCACGGGCTGTTTCGGGTCGAGGTGACAGGCGACCAGCTGGATTTCCTGCTCCAGGCGTTGCAGGTAGGCCTGGGCTCGGCCACGGTCCTTGGTGATGACCTTGTTGCAGGCGCAGTAGTAGCAAATGTTTGCGCAGAACGGCACATGCACATACAGCGACAAGGGCCGTACGGCCTTGCGGCTGTCGCGCAGGGCGTGGAGCAGGTCGAAGGTGCCGACCTGGCTATCGAATTGTACGGCGGTGGGGTAGGACGTGTAGCGCGGCCCCGCCAAGTCGTAGCGGTGAATCAGATCTGTGTCCCAACGAATGGCGTCGAGCATGCGGGCGGTCCCCGGGATTGGCTAGTGAGCCGAGTCTAGGGGCGCACCGCAGGTACCATCTTGATTTGCATCAACGGGGAGCGGCGCTATGCCACATGGCGATTTAATGGCCCATTAGCCAGTGTTGATGCGGGCCTGGCAACGTCCAAACGCCGAAGAGCATAACCAGCACGCCACCGGCCACACGCACGCTGCGTTTGCGCAGCACCGCCGTGACACGTTCCGCCGCCAAGCCAGTCGCCAGCAGTACTGGCCAGGTTCCAAGCCCAAAGGCGAGCATCAGCATTGCGCTGTCCAGCGCATTACCCTGGCTCGCCGCCCATAACAGCGTGCTGTAGACCAACCCGCACGGCAACCAGCCCCACAGCGCGCCCAGCAGCAATGCGCGTGGCAGGCTGGATACCGGCAGCAAACGGTTGGCGACCGGCTGTACGTAGCGCCACAGGCCGCGCCCCAGGCTTTCGATACGGGTGAGGCCGCTCCACCAACCGGCCAGGTACAAACCCATGCTGATCAGCAACAACCCGGCGAGCACGCGCATGAACATCGCCGCCGGGCTGTTGGCCACCGCCCAGCCGGCCAGGCCGATCAATAACCCGGCAGCGGCGTAGCTGAGGATGCGCCCCAGGTTATAGGCGAGCAGCAGGCGAAAACGGCGGCTGCGTTGTTCTTTGGGGATTGCCAGCGTCAGCGCGCCCATCAGCCCGCCGCACATGCCCAGGCAATGGCCGCCGCCCAGTAGCCCGAGGATCAAGGCCGAGACCAGCAATGGCGCCAACTCAAGCATGGGGTGGGTCTTTGGGCGGTTGCTCGGCCCGGTTGGCTTCGTCGACGCCCGCCAGGTGGTTCGGGTCCTGGTCGTCGAACAGCACGCTGTGGGCCGGGCCGTCGAGGTCGTCGTACTGGCCGCTGTCCACCGCCCAGAAGAAAATGTAAATGGCCACGCCGACTAACAGCAGCGCCGCCGGAATCATCACGTAGAGAGCTGGCATCGGTACTCCATGCCCACGCGGCTCAAGCCGGCAGCGGGCGGGTTACTAAGGTGGCACTGTTTGCCTGCGTGCTCGGCAGGCGAGTCAGGCGCAAGGCGTTGAGCACCACGGTCAACGAGCTGAGGGACATGCCGATCGCGGCCCAGATCGGGGTGATCCAACCGAGGGCGGCAAACGGCAGCATAAGGCCATTGTACAGCCCGGCCCACAGCAGGTTTTCAATGATTACCCGCCGCGTGCGCCGCGCCAGGGTAAACGCCTGCACCAGCGCGTCGAGACGGTTGGACAGCAGCACGGCATCGGCACTGGTTTTTGCCAAGTCGGTGGCTGAGCCCATCGCCACGCTGATATCGGCGGCGGCGAGCACAGGCACATCGTTGACGCCGTCGCCAAGCATCAGCACCTTGCGGCCTTGCTGGTGCAACTGGTGCAGCACCTGCAGTTTGTCGTCGGGGCGCAAGCCGCCCTTGGCCTCGTCAATCCCCAACTCAAGCGCGACACTGGCGACCATCGGCGAGCTGTCACCCGACAGCAACAGCGTACGCCAACCTCGCGCTTTGCACGCGGCCAGCAGGGCGGGCGCATCGCTGCGCAGGCGGTCATCGAGCACGAACCAGGCGAGGGCGCCTTCACGATCGCCCAGCAGCAACCATTGGCCTGCTTCGTCCGGCGAGGCGGGAATCGCGCAGCCGCTTAATTGGCACACAAAGCCCGGCTGGCCGATGCGCAATTGATGCTCGCCCACACGACCTTCCAGGCCTAAGCCTGGGAAACTCAGGACTTCCTCGGCGGCCAGCGGCGCACGCCCGAAGGCGCGGGCAATCGGGTGCTCGGAGCGGTTTTCCAGCGCGGCGGCGAGGCCCAGGCAGTCGTCGCTGTTCAACGTGCCCAACGGGCGGATGGCACGCAGGGCCAGGCGGCCTTCGGTCAGGGTGCCGGTCTTGTCGAAAATCACCGTGTCGATCTGGTTCAAGCCTTCCAGCACGTGCCCACGAGTGAGTAACAGCCCGAGTTTGTGCAATGTGCCGGTGGCGGCGGTGAGGGCGGTCGGTGTCGCCAGCGACAACGCGCAAGGGCAGGTTGCCACCAGCATCGCCAGCACAATCCAGAATGCGCGTGACGCGTCCAGTTCCCACCACAGCAGGCCGATCAGCGCGGCCGCGATCAGCGAGCACAGCAGAAACCATTGAGCAGCACGGTCGGCGATTTGCGCCAGGCGCGGTTTCTCGGCCTGGGCACGTTCCAGCAGGCGCACGATGGCAGACAGGCGGGTGTCATGCCCCAAGGCGCGCACCTCGACGGTCAGCGCGCCTTCGACGTTGAGCGTGCCGGCGGTAACCGCGTCGCCGACGTTGCGCGGCTGCGGCAGGTATTCGCCGGTGAGCAGGGACTCGTCAATGCTCGACTGGCCATCAAGAATCAGCCCATCGGCCGGCAGCACGGCGCCGGGATGCACCAGTACGCGATCGCCTACGGCCAGTTCGCTGAGCAGGATGCGCTCGCTCTGACCATCACTTTTGAGGCGTAAGCATGACGCCGGCAGCAGGTTGACCAACTGCGCGGTGGCGGCGGCCGTACGCTCACGTGCCCGACGCTCCAGGTAGCGCCCGGCGAGCAGGAACAGCGCGAACATGCCCACCGCGTCGAAGTACAACTCGCCAGTGCCAGTTATGGCGGTCCAGATGCCCGCCAGGTACGCGCCGCCAATCGCCAGGGACACCGACACATCCATGGTCAGGTGGCGCGTGCGCAGGTCGCGCAGGGCGCCTTTGAAGAACGGCGCACAGCTGTAGAACACGATGGGCGTAGTCAGAAACATCGCCACCCAGCGCAGGATCACGTGCAACTCCGGGCTCAGGTCAATATTGAATTCCGGCCAGGTCGCCATGGTCGCCATCATTGCCTGGAACCACAACAACCCCGCCACGCCCAGCTGGCGCAAGGCCCGGCGGTTTTCGCTGGCCAATTGCTCGGCGGCGCGATCGGCCTGGTAAGGGTGGGCGGCGTAGCCGATATGGCGCAGTTCGCTGAGCACCTGGCTCAGCGGCAATTGCCCATCGGCCCAGCGCACGTGCAGGCGATGGTTGGACAGGTTCAGCCGCGCCTCGGCCACGGCGGGCAGGCTGCGCAAGTGTTTTTCGATCAGCCAGCCACAGGCCGCGCAGCTGATGCCTTCCATCAATAGGGTGGTTTCGGCCAGATCGCCTTCGTGGCGCACAAAGGGTTTTTGCACGTCGGCGCGGTCGTACAGCGCCAGTTCGTCGACCAGTTGCACCGGCAGCGCCTCGGGGTTGGCCGAGGCTTCGCTGCGGTGCTGGTAATAGCTTTGCAACCCGCCGGCCACAATCGCCTCGGCCACTGCCTGACAGCCCGGGCAGCAGAGTTCGCGGCGCTCGCCGAGGATTTCGGCGGTGAACCGGCTGCCGGGCGGGACGGGCAGGGCGCAGTGGTAGCAGGGGGTTGGGCTGGTCATGGTGTGAAATCTATATCGGCTGGGAGGGCCTCATCGCGGGCAAGCCCGGCTCCCACAGGAGACCGCGATCCACTGTGGGAGCGGGCTTGCCCGCGATGCGCGAAGCGCATGTGTTTACTTTTTCAGGTCTTCGGCACCCTGCAACGGTTCATCACCCAGCAGCAAGTCCTTGTCGTGGCTGACCTCTTCTTCTTCGAACAGGCGCCAGGTCTTGTCGCCCTCCACGCCGAGCAATTCCACGAAGCGCCGACCCTCTACCTTGTCGGTGACCTGGCCGATGTAGCGGCCGGGTTCGCTGTCACTGCGGGTCAGGTTGATCTTGCGATCCTTCTGCGGCTGGGTCGGGGAAATCAGGTTCAGTTCCAGAGTGTTCGGGTTGCTGTAGCCCGTCAGTTGCAACTCGACTTCACCGGTCAACTCGTCCAAGTGCAATTTGCCGCGCAGTTGCAGGGTCTGGGCCAGCCGCTCACGGTCCAGGGAGCGGTTGATGCCTTTGCCGGCCTCGTAGTAGTTGTCGTTGACCAGGTTGTCCGGGTTCTTCACCGCAATGGTCACCATTGACAGGGTCAAGGTCACCGAGCAGGCCAGGATCCCAATGATGATCCAGGGCCAGAGGTGCTTGTACCAAGGGCTTGCGGCAGTAGCTGCGGGCATTGTTGTGCTCTCTGTTATTAGCGGACTTGTGGGCCGATGAATCGGCTCTTGGCTTCAATGTGGACGCTGTCGTCGTCGGCATCCTTGAGGATGAATTTCACCTCGTTGGTGCTCGATGGCAGTTGCTCAGGGGCGCTGGACAGCTCTACCGGCATCGTGAAGATCTCCCCGGCGGCGACCTTGATCTCGCGTCGGCCTTGCAGCTTGAGATCCGGCAGGCCCGAGGCATCGAGCACGTAAGTGTGGTCGCGCTGGTCCTTGTTCATGATTTTCAGGCTGTAGACGTTTTCGATGCGGCCTTCGGCGTTTTCGCGGTAGAGCACGCGGTCTTTGCTGACGTCGAAGCCCACCAGCGAGCGCATGAAAAATGCACCGGCCAACAGGCCGATCATCGCCAGCAGCACCAAGGCATAACCGATCAGGCGCGGGCGCAACTTATGGGTTTTCTGCCCGGACAGGTTGTGCTCGGTGGTGTAGCTGATCAGGCCGCGCGGGTAGTCCATTTTGTCCATGATGTTGTCGCAGGCGTCGATACACGCGGCGCAACCGATGCACTCGATTTGCAGGCCGTCACGGATGTCGATGCCGGTGGGGCACACCTGCACGCACATCGTGCAGTCAATGCAATCGCCCAACCCCTGGGCCTTGTAGTCGATGCCTTTTTTGCGCGGGCCACGCACTTCGCCACGGCGCGGGTCGTAGGAAACAATCAGGGTGTCTTTGTCGAACATCACGCTCTGGAAACGCGCATACGGGCACATGTAGATGCACACCTGCTCACGCAGCCAACCGGCGTTACCGTAGGTGGCCAGGGTGAAGAACCCGACCCAGAAATACGACCAGCCATCGGCCTGGCCGGTGAAGAAGTCGAACACCAGCTCGCGGATGGGCGAGAAGTAGCCGACGAAGGTCATGCCGGTGACAAAGCCAATCAGCAGCCACAGCGTGTGCTTGCTGAACTTGCGCAGGAATTTGTTCGCGCCCATGGGCGCCTTGTCGAGCTTGATGCGCTGGTTGCGGTCGCCTTCGGTGACCTTTTCGCACCACATGAAGATCCATGTCCATACGCTTTGCGGGCAGGTATAGCCGCACCACACACGCCCGGCATACACGGTGATAAAGAACAGGCCGAACGCCGCCACAATAAGAATGCCCGAGAGCAGGATGAAATCCTGAGGCCAGAAAGTGGCGCCAAAAATGAAGAATTTGCGTTCCGGCAGGTTCCACCAGACGGCCTGGTGGCCACCCCAGTTCAGCCACACGGTGCCGAAGTACAACAAGAACAGAGCGGCGCCACCGACCATGCGCAAGTTGCGGAACAGGCCGGTAAAGGCGCGGGTGTAGATTTTCTCGCGCGAGGCGTAGAGGTCGACAGTGCTGCTGGCGTTTTTGGCAGGCGGGGTAACGTCATGTACCGGTATCTGGTTGCTCATCATTGCATCCCACGGCGGTGGAGATTTGCCTCGGCCAGTACGTGCCAACCGGGGTCAAAAACAGGGTGTTGCAGTGGCGTAATGATACGCCTCCGGTGCTGTGTAAAGGGTGCGACCTTTGGTCGCGTTGGGGGAAATCAATTGATGGTGTACGTGATCTGGATCAATTGACTTGTGAAGTATGGCCGGTTTTTGCCGGTAGGCAGGTCATTCGTCCCATGGATTGATCAGAGGCACACCACTGGACATGAAGTCACTGACGTTGCGCGTCACCACGGTGAGCCCGTGCACCAGAGCCGTTGCGGCAATCAACGCGTCACTTTCGTTGGCCTGGTCCGGCACATGCAGATCGGCACAACGCAGCGCAACGGCGGCATCAACCGGCAGTATCCTGGCATCGAACGCTGGCATCACGTGGAGTTTGAGCCATGTTCGTAACACTTTCCCCTGAACCGGGTCTCGGCGTTCCATGCGCAGTACACTGGTTTCCAATTCCTTCAGCGTAATGGCCGAGATGAACATGCGCGGAGCGATAACACTTTTTGCCCAGGCTACTACTCTAGCGTCGGCCTGGGGTTTGCGAAGTTCGGAGATTACGTTGGTGTCGAGTAGATACATCAAGAGAGGTCCACAGGTCGGTGGGTGATCACGGCGCGTTCGGTTTCGAAGTCGATTTCGGCCGCTTCCGGCATCACCAACAGGTCAACGATGTCGACGTTCAAACCTGTCAGTTTCTGGTAGTCCTCAATGCTTAGCAGTACATGGGCAGGCTTGCCGCGATCGGTGATAAAAACCGGACCTTTACTGGCGGCTTTTTTGGCACCACTTGTGTCTTGATTGAATTCACGGCTGGAAATGGTAGTGATGGTCATGGGGTATTCCCCTTCGGCAAATTTAATGTAGTAACGTTACTACTTTGCGTCGGCGCGCAGCAAGTGCAAGGTTCCGAATGGTCATGCGCTGCAATCGCCCCAGCCCGGCAGAAAACCAGCCCGGCATAAAAAAAGCCCCGCACTGCGGGGCTTTGTCGTTTGCCGAGAGCTTACTGCTCCTCAGCCTGCTTATCCCCATGGGACAGGCTGTAAACATACGCTGCCAGCAAGTGCACCTTGTCATTGCCTTGCAGCAACTCCTGCGCCGGCATCTGGCCCTGACGGCCATAACGAATGGTCTGCTGCAATTGCGCGAAGCTTGAGCCGTAGATGAATGCACCCGGGTGGGTCAGGTCCGGCGCGCCCATTGCTGGCGTGCCTTTACCGGCCGGGCCGTGGCAGGCCACGCAGTTGGCGGCGAACAGTTTCGCGCCGTTGGCCACGTCGGCCTTGGCGCCTTCCGGCAGTTTGCGGCCATCGAGGTTAGTCACCACAAAGCCCGCCACGTCGGCCACGCCTTGTTCGCCAATGACATCGGCCCAGGCCGGCATCACCGCATGGCGGCCTTTCATGATGGTTTCCTTGATGGTGGCTGGTTCGCCGCCCCAGCGCCAGTCGGCGTCGGTCAGGTTAGGGAAGCCGTAGGCGCCCTTGGCGTCGGAGCCGTGGCACACCGAGCAGTTGGAGGCGAACAGGCGGCCACCCATCTTCAAGGCTTGCGGGTCTTTGGCGACGTCTTCAATCGGCATTGCAGCGAATTTGGCGAAGATCGGGCCGAACTTGGCGTCCGATTTGGCCATTTCCTTTTCCCATTCGTGCACGCCGGTCCAGCCGGTCTGGCCGTTGGCGAAAGGGGTTTGCTTGTCGTTGTCGAGGTAGTTATAGCCCGGCAGCAGGCCTTTCCAGTTGCCAAGGCCGGGGTACAGCGCCAGGTAGCCGAGGGCGAAGATGATGGTGCCGACAAACAGCATGAACCACCATTTGGGCAGCGGGTTGTCGTACTCCTCGATGCCGTCGAACGAGTGGCCGACGGTCTCGTCCGTCTGCTCGGTGCGCTGGCCCTTGCGGGTCGACAGCAGCAGCCAGGTCAGGGCGAAAATGGTACCCAGACTGAGGACTGTGACGTACAGACTCCAGAACGTAGTCATTCTTTGTTACTCCTAGAAGCTTGCTCGACGTGCTTGATGGCCTCGGGATCATCTGCAAAGGGCAGCATGGTCGCGTCGTCAAACTCCGACTTGCGGCGCGGGCTGAACACCCACAGCGCCAGGCCGACAAAGGCCACCATCACCACAACGGTGCCCAGGCCACGAATCATCCCGATATCCATGAAGATCACCGTTTGCTTTTGATGATGGTGCCAAGGCCTTGCAGGTAGGCCACCAGTGCGTCCATTTCGGTCTTGCCCTTCACGGCAGCGGCTGCACCGGCGATGTCTTCATCGGTGTAGGGCACGCCCAGGGTGCGCAAGACTTCGAGTTTCTTGGCGGTGTCCTTGCCGTCGAGCTTGTTTTCCACCAGGAACGGGTACGCCGGCATTTTCGACTCAGGCACCACGTTGCGCGGGTTGTACAAGTGCGCACGCTGCCAGTCATCGGAGTAACGACCACCGACACGGGCCAGGTCCGGGCCGGTCCGTTTGGAGCCCCACAGGAACGGGTGGTCCCAGACGCTTTCCCCGGCAACCGAGTAGTGGCCGTAGCGTTCGGTTTCGGCACGGAACGGACGGATCATTTGCGAATGGCAACCCACACAGCCGTTGGCGATGAACACGTCACGGCCTTCAACTTCAAGCGCTGGGCGCGGCTTCATGCCTTCTACGGGTTTGTTGGTCACGTCCTGGAAAAACAGCGGAACGATCTGGGTCAGGCCGCCGATGCTCACGGCGATGACCATGAAGAAGGCCAGCAGGCCGATGTTCTTCTCGACTACTTCATGCTTCATCAGTGAGCTCCCACAACGGCGATCTTGGTGGCGGCTTCGGCTTCTACCGGGTCGGAAGCACGCACGGTGCGCCAGACGTTGTAGGCCATGAACAGCATGCCGCTGGCAAAGAACGCACCACCGATGGCGCGGACGATGTAGCCCGGGTGGCTGGCTTGCAGCGCTTCGACGAAGGAGTAGGTGAGGGTGCCGTCATCGTTGATCGCACGCCACATCAGGCCCTGGGTGATGCCGTTGACCCACATGGAGGCGATGTAGAGCACGGTGCCGATGGTGGCCAGCCAGAAGTGGGTGTTGATCAGGCCAACGCTGTGCATCTGTGGGCGGCCGAACAGTTTGGGGATCATGTGGTACAGCGCGCCGATGGAGATCATCGCCACCCAGCCGAGCGCGCCGGCGTGTACATGGCCGATGGTCCAGTCGGTGTAGTGGGACAGGGAGTTGACCGTCTTGATCGCCATCATCGGCCCTTCGAAGGTCGACATGCCGTAGAACGCCAGCGACACCACCAGAAAACGCAGGATCGGGTCGGTGCGCAGCTTATGCCAGGCGCCCGACAGGGTCATCATGCCGTTGATCATGCCGCCCCAGCTTGGCGCCAGCAGGATGATCGACATCGCCATGCCCAGCGATTGCGCCCAATCCGGCAGCGCGGTGTAGTGCAGGTGGTGAGGACCGGCCCAGATGTACAGGGTGATCAACGCCCAGAAGTGCACGATGGACAGGCGATACGAGTAGATCGGGCGTTCGGCCTGCTTGGGTACGAAGTAGTACATCATCCCCAGGAAACCGGTGGTGAGGAAGAACCCCACGGCGTTGTGGCCATACCACCACTGAATCATCGCATCGGTCGCCCCGGCATAGGCCGAGTAGGACTTGAACCAGCTCACCGGCAGGGAAGCGTGGTTGACGATGTGCAGCATCGCCGTCACCAGGATGAAGGCACCGTAGAACCAGTTACCGACATAGATGTGCTTGGTCTTGCGCTTGACGATGGTGCCGAAGAACACCAGGGCGTAGGTCACCCAGACGATGGCGAGCAAAATCGCGATCGGCCATTCCAGCTCGGCGTATTCCTTGGTGGTGGTGTAGCCCAGCGGCAGGGTGATGATGGCGCCGAGGATTACGGCTTGCCAGCCCCAGAAGGTGAAGGCGGCGAGGCCATCGGAGATCAGTCGCGTCTGGCAGGTTCGCTGCACGACATAGTAGGAAGTGGCAAATAACGCACAACCACCGAAGGCGAAAATCACCAGGTTGGTGTGCAGCGGGCGCAGGCGGCCGAAGGTCGTCCAGGGCAAACCGAAATTCAATTCCGGCCACACCAGTTGCGAGGCGATAAACACCCCGAGCCCCATGCCAAGGATCCCCCAGACCACCGTCATGATGGCGAACTGGCGGACGACCTTATAGTTATAAGCAGTCGGACTGATTGCTGTGCTCATTCTAAGGTTCCACGGTTTAGGTTTTTTATAGGTAAAATCGGCCGCAAGTATGTAGAAAGCGAGGGGCCATTGCAACGCAATGACTGACCTGTATCAATGCGTTCCGAGCCAGATTCTGCGCCCTTTCCATGTTTTACGTAGGGACAAAATCGGAAATGGAAAGCTGATCAAGTGGACAGGAATTTTCAGGGGCGCAACGAATACCGTCGCGTAGGCCAGGATTGGTCCACTGTGGGAATAAGCGTAGACCCGAAAGTGAGGAGGGGAAAGTTGGACTTGGGAAGGGTGCGACACTTGGCCGCGAGGTGAACCTGTGGCGAGGGAGCTTGCTCGCGCTGGAGTGCGTAGCGCTCCCAGGATTTTGGGGCCGCTTCGCAGCCCAGCGGGAGCAAGCTCCCTCGCCACAGTTAAGCGGGCCTCCCCTGATCAGGGGGAGGCATTCAGCAGTTACTCAGGTTGGCTTTCTGGCGTTGCGCCATCAGCGGTGTGGGACAAGCTGTACACATAGGCTGCCAGCAGGTGCACCTTGTCATTGCCTTGCAGTACATCCTGCGCCGGCATCTGCCCTTGGCGACCATGGCGGATGGTCTGCTGCAACTGGGCCAGGCTGGTGCCGTAGATGAAGCCGGCAGGCTCGGTCAGGTTCGGCGCGCCCATGGCTTCCATGCCGTGGCCTTGTGGGCCGTGGCACGCCACGCAGGTGGTGTTGAACGCGGCTTGGCCGGCTACCAGGTCGGCCGTGTTGTCAGCCGGCAATGGCAGCTTGGCCAAGTCATGACGCACATAGGCGGCGACGTTCTTCACGCCGTCCTCACCGAGGATTTCACCCCAGGCCGGCATCGCCGCATGGCGCCCGCTCATGATCGTGGCCTTGATCGCCTCAGCCGAGCCGCCCCAGCGCCAGAGGTTGTCCGCCAGATTCGGGAAACCATACGCGCCCTTGGCATCCGAGCCGTGGCACACCGCGCAGTTGGAGGCGAACAGGCGCCCACCCATTTTCAGCGCCTGCGGGTCTTTGGCCACTTCTTCCACCGACATGGCCGAGAATTTGGCGAAGATCGGCCCGAACTTGGCATCAGCCTTGGCCATTTCCTTGTCCCATTCCTTGGTCTGGGTCCAGCCGTCTTCATAGCCCGGCAACACGCCTTTCCAGTTGCCAAGGCCCGGGTAGAGGATCAGGTAGCCGACGGCAAACACCAGGGTGCCGGCGAACAGCATGAACCACCACTGGGGCAGCGGGTTGTCGTATTCCTCGATACCGTCGAAGGCGTGGCCCATGGTCTGGTCCACGCTGCCCTTGGTCTCGCCCTTGCGGGTGCCGATCAGTAGCCAGGTCAGGCCGATCAGGCTGCCGAGGGTCAGTACGCAGATCCATGTACTCCAGAAGGTAGTCATGGGCGGGTGCTCCTTGTTGCAGGCTCTTCTTGAGCGTCGGATGGAGAAGGTTCATCGGCAAACGGGAGCAGGCGGGCCTGCTCGAAGTCCGCATTGCGCCGGTTGTTGAACACCCACAGCGACAGGCCGATAAAGGCGATGGCGACCACCAGCGTGCCAAGGCCGCGGATGGTGCCCGCATCGAATTCAAATCCCATGGCTCACCTCTTGCTCTTGATGGCAGTGCCGAGCACTTGCAGGTACGAAACCAGCGCGTCCATCTCGGTCTTGCCCTTGAGGCTGGCGACGGCGCCACTGATGTCGTCGTCGGTGTACGGCACGCCGAGGGTGCGCATCACCTTCAACTTGGTCTCGGTGTGGCTGCTGTCGACCGGGGCCGTGACCAGCCATGGGTAGGCTGGCATTTTCGACTCCGGCACCACGTTGCGCGGGTTGTACAAGTGCGCGCGGTGCCAGTCGTCCGAGTAACGTGCGCCAACGCGTGCCAGGTCCGGCCCGGTGCGCTTGGAACCCCACAGGAACGGGTGGTCCCACACGCTTTCACCGGCTACCGAGTAGTGGCCGTAGCGTTCGGTTTCGGCGCGGAACGGGCGGATCATCTGCGAGTGGCACTGCACACAGCCTTCGCGGATGTAGATGTCGCGGCCTTCAAGCTGCAGCGCGGTGTAGGGCTTCATGCCTTCCACCGGTTTGTTGGTGACGTCCTGGAAGAACAGCGGGACGATCTGGGTCAGGCCGCCGATGCTCACGGCAAGCACCATGAGCAGCATCAACAGGCCGACGTTCTTTTCAATCGTTTCGTGTTTCATCATCGACTCCTCAGGCCAGCTGCGCAGTGGTAGTGGCTTCGACAGGTTGCGCCGAACGCACGGTGCGCCAGGTGTTGTAGGCCATCAGCAACATGCCGCTGAGGAAGATCGCACCGCCCACCAGCCGCACGATGAAGCCAGGGTGGCTGGCCACCAGGGTTTCGACGAAGGAGTAGGTCAAGGTGCCGTCTTCGTTGACCGCACGCCACATCAGGCCCTGGGCGATGCCGTTGACCCACATCGAAGCGATGTAGAGCACGGTGCCGATGGTGGCCAGCCAGAAGTGCGCGTTGATCAGGCCGAGGCTGTACATCTGCTCGCGGCCAAAGACTTTCGGGATCATGTGGTACAGCGCGCCGATGGAAATCATCGCTACCCAACCCAGCGCCCCGGCGTGTACGTGGCCGATGGTCCAGTCGGTGTAGTGGGAGAGGGCGTTGACCGTCTTGATGGCCATCATCGGCCCTTCGAAGGTCGACATGCCGTAGAAGGCCAGGGAGACCACGAGGAAGCGCAGAATCGGGTCGCTGCGCAACTTATGCCAGGCGCCCGAGAGGGTCATCATGCCGTTGATCATGCCGCCCCAGCTGGGTGCCAGCAGTACCAGTGACATCACCATGCCCAGCGACTGTGCCCAGTCCGGCAGCGCGGTGTAGTGCAAGTGGTGGGGGCCGGCCCAGATGTACAGGGTAATCAGCGCCCAGAAGTGCACGATGGACAAGCGATAGGAATACACCGGACGCTCGGCCTGTTTGGGTACGAAGTAGTACATCATCCCCAGGAAGCCTGCGGTGAGGAAAAAGCCTACCGCGTTATGCCCGTACCACCACTGCACCATCGCATCCGTCGCACCACCATAGGCCGAGTAGGACTTGGTCCAACTCACTGGCAGGGACGCGTGGTTGACGATGTGCAGAATGGCCACGGTGATGATAAACGCACCGAAGAACCAGTTGCCGACATAGATGTGCTTGGTCTTGCGCTTCATCACCGTGCCGAAGAACACCACACCGTAGGCGACCCAGACCACGGCGATAAGAATGGCGATCGGCCATTCCAGCTCGGCGTACTCCTTGGATGTGGTGTAGCCCAGTGGCAGGCTGATAGCGGCCAGCACAATCACAAGCTGCCAGCCCCAGAAGCAGAACGCGGCGATTTTTGGCGCGAACAGCTGGGTTTGGCAGGTGCGTTGCACCGAGTAAAACGAGCTGGCGAACAGCGCGCAGCCACCAAAGGCAAAGATCACCGCGTTGGTGTGCAGCGGGCGCAAACGGCCGAAGCTGGTCCAGGGTAAATCGAAGTTGAGCGCAGGCCATACCAATTGGGCGGCGAGAAAAACCCCGAGCCCCATGCCGACGATGCCCCACACCACCGTCATAATGGCGAATTGGCGGACCACCTTGTAGTTATAGGCGGTACTTAAAGTAGTGTTCATGGTTCCCCATCCACGGTTCAACCCAAGCAAATGCGGCACTTGGGCTGGAGTTATAGGCAGACTAAAAAGCGAGGCAAGCATGGGCAAAGAGCACAAGGCCAGTATTGACGGGGATCAATGGGCGCAGTGTGTACGGGAACATGGCTGGTTGTGGAATGCCGCGACGGGGTCTATCGCGCGTGCGCCGGCGACACTGATCCTGGCCCACGGCGCCGGTGCACCGATGGACTCAGCCTTCATGGGCGACATGGCTGCACGCCTTGCCGGGCATGGTGTGAACGTGTTGCGCTTCGAGTTCCCGTACATGGCTCAACGCCGCGTGGACGGCGGTAAACGCCCGCCGAACCCGGCGCCGAAACTGCTCGAATGCTGGCGCGAGGTGTATGCCGAGGTGCGACGTCATGTCGCTGGGAAGCTGGCGGTTGGCGGCAAGTCCATGGGGGGGCGCATGGCCAGTTTGTTGGCCGATGAGCTGGGGGCTGACGCGCTGGTGTGTTTGGGTTATCCGTTTTATGCGGTGGGCAAGCCGGAAAAACCTCGAGTCGAACATCTGGCCGGGTTGAAGACGCCGACGTTGATTGTGCAGGGCGAGCGCGATGCGCTGGGTAATCGGGCGGCGGTGGAAGGGTATGCGCTGTCACCCAGCATCGAGGTGATGTGGCTGGTGGCGGGGGATCATGATTTGAAGCCGTTGAAGGCTTCGGGGTTTGGTCATGAGCAGCATTTGGAGGCGGCTGCGGTGAAGGTGGCTGGGTTTTTGGGCGCCTGTTAGGGCCCCATCGCAGGCAAGCCAGCTCCCACATTTTGAATTGTGAATACCTTCAAATGTGGGAGCTGGCTTGCCTGCGATAGCGATTTACCGGTTAAAACGTTCTACCAGCGAATACTGGGTATTGGCGGTGTGCGTCAGCTCCTCACTCAACTGCGCCGAGTTCATCGCCTGTTCCGAGGTCTGATCCGCCAACAGCGCAATCGTGCTGATGTTACGGCTGATCTCTTCGGCTACTGCGCTTTGCTCTTCGGTAGCGGCAGCGATTTGCGTCGTCATGTCGGTGATATTGGCCACCGCCTCACTGATGCCCACCAGCGCCTGATCCGCCTCCATCACCCGCGCCACACCTTCTTCGGCCTGGCGATGCCCGGCGTCCATGGTTTGCACGGCCGCCGCTGCGGTGTGTTGCAGCTTGGCGATCAGCGTATGGATCTGCCCGGTGGACTCGGCAGTGCGCTGCGCCAGTTGGCGAACTTCGTCAGCCACCACCGCAAAACCTCGGCCCATCTCACCGGCGCGCGCCGCTTCGATGGCCGCGTTCAGTGCCAGCAGGTTGGTCTGGTCGGCAATGCCTTTGATTACATCGACCACACCGCCGATTTCATCGCTGTCCTTGGCCAGTTGGGTGACGGTCACACCCGTCTCGCCCACGGCCACCGACAGACGCTGGATCGCCTCGCGGGTTTCCCCGGCGATATCGCGGCCGCGACCGGTCAGGCGATTGGCTTCCTGAGTGGCGTCCGCCGTGCGCTGTACATGGCTGGCGACTTCCTGAGTGGTCGCTGCCATCTGGTTGACCGCCGTGGCCACCTGCTCGGTTTCCACGCGTTGGCGTTCCAGGCCGCTGGAGCTGTTATGCGCCAAGGTATTGGACTGCGCAGCTTGGTCGTTCAGGTGTTCAGCCGTGTCTTGCAAGCGTGTAAGACAGGTCTTCAGCCGCGCTTCCTGGCTGAGAATCGACATCTCCAGCCGCGCCTGCGCGCCTCGGCTGTCGGTGTACATCTGCGCGATCAACGGGTCAGACGTGGTCTGCTCGGCCAAACGCAGCAAACGCTTGAGGCCGCGCTGCTGCCAGCTCAGGCCCAGCAGGCCCAGTGGCACCGACAGGCCCGCCGCCAGGGCAAAACCCCAGTGGGAATTGAGCGATGCACCAATCATAAAGCTCAGCTGGCTGACCAGGATAAACGGCAGCCAGTCCTGCAACACCGGCAGCCACTTGTCGCGCTGCGGCACGGCGGACTTGCCCTGGTTGATGCGTTGATAGAGCGCTTCGGCCCGGCGGATCTGCTCGGCGGTGGGCTTGATGCGCACCGATTCGTAGCCGATCACCTGGTTGCCGTCGAAGACTGGCGTCACATAGGCGTTAACCCAGTAGTGATCGCCGGTCTTGCAGCGGTTCTTGACGATGCCCATCCATGGCAAGCCTTGTTTGAGCGTGGACCACATGTGCGCGAACACAGCCGACGGAACATCCGGGTGACGCACCAGGTTGTGCGGCGCTCGGACCAGTTCGTCGCGGGTGAACCCACTGATTTCGACGAAAGCATCGTTGCAGTAGGTGATTACACCTTTGGCGTCTGTGGTGGAGATCAACCGTTGCTGAGCGGGGAAGGTACGTTCGCGCTGGGTAACGGGTTGGTTATTACGCATGGTTGTTCAATCCGCAAGGCTTTCAGGGGTTATCGGCGCTTGCGGGCTTTTATTTAACTTATTTTTGCAATAATCAGCCGGCCAGCATCGGGTAGGTAAACAGCCCGAAGTGAAGCAGGTTCAGCCCGAAGTGCGTGGCGATTGCCGCGCCCAACCCTCCAAAGCGATAGGCCAGGCCATAACCGACCCCGGCGATGCTTGCCAGTAATACCCAATGCCAACCTGCGCCCAGGTGCATCAAACCGAATAGCAGCGAGGCCAGCAGCAGCGCCACATTCTCGCCATAAGGCAGGTGTTTGAAGCGCTCGCTCAGGCCGCCCTGGATGTAGCCACGAAACAACGCCTCTTCAACCAGGGTCACCAGTAGCAGGTTGTTCAATACCCACAACCACGCCTGTTCCGGCCATTTGGGCGCCCAACTGATCATCCCCAGCAACATTGCGCCGCCCAACGCTGCAACGGCTGTCAGGGTCAACGCCAGCGCAGTCACGCAGATCGACAGGCGCAATGACCTGCGTGCCACGATCCAGGGGCAGGCCAGCAGCAGCCAGAAGCCGATCAACGGTTTGTCCTGGTTGAGGTACATCGAAAATGGCACCGAATCAGGCGTAAAGCGTTGAGGCGCGATCCCGCGGCCGTTGTAGAAACCTGGCAACCAATGCATCGCCAGGCCCAGCGCCAGCACGATAAACAAGCCGTGTCCGAGGTAACGCGCCCAAGGATTGCGTTGCTGGCGCACGGCGTAACCCGCAATCAGCAGCATGACTACGGAAACCGCCGCCAGCATGCCCAGTTGCCCGTAGGTCAAGGCCAGTACATAGCCAATGGAAAGAAGCAGCAGGTACAGCCAGGGCAGAGCAATCATGTGAAATCCTTGAAAAAAACTGGCCGGCATTATAGCGACCGACTTTCGTTGCAGGCATGAAAACTCTTCCACGCAAAACGCCTGGGTGAAGTGATTGCAAAATCGCTTGGCAGCTGGTTATAGTCCGCAGGTCTCAATCCCTTCAAAAAGATCAGCACATGCCAGCTTTCCAGCGCATAGCGGTAGTCGATTCAGCGGTCAACGCTGTGGTCGTGCCGTGCGCGAATAAGCAGCCTGCGCAGATCAGTCACTATCCCCCACCTGTCAGTAGCACGCCGGTGTACGCAGTCGTATCACCGCCGGGTGTTGGCATTTCGGGCTGATCAGCAAATTGCTGTTCCCGTCTGCCCGCCTGAAAAAAACCTATTGAATCTCAGCGTCTGCTGAATCGGCTTTTTTTGCCTGATGACAGGTGGTAACCATGTCTGTTCTTTCGAAACAATCCGTGGCCGCGGCGGCCTCGACGAGCCTGTTTGTCCTGCTGTGGAGCAGCGGGGCGATTTTCTCCAAGTGGGGCCTGGCCCACGCTTCACCCTTTGCCTTCTTATTGATCCGTTTTGCCATCGCCCTGGCGGGCCTGGTCATCCTGGTGCCAATGCTCAAGCTGAAACTGCCGCGCCCCGGCAAACCCATGCTGTATGCGGCGGCGACCGGCCTGGTGTTGTTGGGCGCGTATCAGATTTTCTACCTGCTGGCCCTGGACCTCAGAGTCACGCCAGGAATGATGGCCACCATCATGGGCGTGCAGCCGATCCTCACGGTGGTGCTGATGGAGCGTCAGCGCTCGTTAAGCCGGTTATTCGGCCTTGGGCTGGGGTTGGCGGGGTTGATCATGGTGGTCTATCAGGGCATCGGGCTGTCGGGTATGTCCCTGGCCGGGATGTTGTTCGGCTTGCTGGCGCTGGCCAGCATGACGCTGGGTTCGATCATGCAAAAACGCATCACCGACAATCCGTTGGGCACACTGCCGGTGCAGTACGTGGCAGGGCTGCTGCTGTGCGCGGTGTTTGTGCCGTTCCAGCCGTTCCGCTTTGAGCAAAGCGCGAGCTTTTACCTGCCGGTGCTGTGGATGGGCCTGGTGGTGTCGTTGCTGGCGACGCTGCTGCTGTATCGACTGATCGCGCGTGGCAATCTGGTGAATGTCACCAGCCTGTTTTACCTGGTGCCGGCGGTAACGGCGGTTATGGATTACCTGATCTTTGGCAATCGGCTTGCGCTGTTGAGCGTGCTGGGGATGGGGTTGATCATTGTCGGGTTGGGGTTTGTGTTTCGTAGAAGCTGAGTCCGACACTGACCACTGAGTCGGCGCTGACGGGGCTCGCCAAAGCGAGCGCCTGTCAGCGAGCGATTCATGCTCGGGTGAGGGGCGTGGCCAAAGTCTGTGCCATCTGTTTCACGTACTCGCGCAGTTCCGGGACTGCGGTGGCCTCCCAGTCGCGCGCCTGGAGGAAGGGGCCGACGTAGTACAGCCAGTCTGAGGGTGCTGCATTGCAATCAAGCAGTGCGCCGGACGGTGCGATAGCCATGCCGGTGCCGAGTGCGTCAGGCACCAGCAGGCCATCAGCACGCAGGGACTTGAGCAGTGGGTCGTCCAATTGGCGCAGGTCCAGCGCTGGAGTCGTGCAATTGATCACTGCTTTGACTTCCAGTTGTTCTTCGATGCGGGTGCCGCGACGACGTACAGAAACGCTCACACTGCCGGGGTTTGAGGCGTAGCCGACGATGCGACCGGCCACAAGCGTGAGTTTGCCACTGGCCAGTTCCTCCTGCATGCGTGCTCCCGGTTGTGGGGCGCAACGATGGCGATGGGCATCCCAGTAGGGGCGTACATGCCGCAGGAATCGCAGGCGTTCATTTAGTGGCAAGGCGTGCCACAGTTGCCGGGTGGCAGATCTTAGCCCGCCGATGATATCTCGCCAGTCTCCGCCAGCTTGTGCATGCTGGCGAATCGCATCACGCACTGCGCGTACATAGTGACGCACCCTGCAATCGGTGAGCATGTGCTGTGCCAGCCCTTCGTCGTAGTCGGGGTGCGCGTTCAATTCGCGGTGGGGCTGCGGCAGCAGGCCACGGCGTGACACAGCTTGAATAGAGCCGGTGTGCCCACGGTCGCGCAGGTCGAGTACCACATCCAGCATCGTCAGCCCGCTACCGATCAGGAAGACCGGGTCGTTTGTGTCGATACGATCGAGTGCGCCAGGTTGCCATGGGTCGTGTACATAGCCTGGGCTTTCATAGAACGGTCGATATTCGGGAGCAATGGAAGGCGCTTGGCGTGCACAACTGCCAATGCTCAAAACGATGGCGTCGGCCTGCAGATGTTCGCCGTTATCCATCAACAGCAGGCCACCCTGAGCATTTGGCTGAGGGATTATCTTGACCACTTCCCCAATCACTTCCTGCAATTGGCAGCCGGGCGCCGCGTTGTCGGATGCCTGTTGCAGCAGCGCCTGCAGGTAATCACCGTAAAGGCGCCGCTCTGCGAAGAGCGCAGGAGTGGCGTCGGGATGGCTGCGTTTTACGTAGTCATAAAAGCTATCGTCTTCACCGGCCAGCGCATTCATCCGGCCTGCTGGCACATTGAGCACATGCGCACGGGCCTGAGTGCTGTATGCGACACCCCGAGCCATGCTGCCCGGCCGGCTGATCAACAGGATTTTCATCGCAGCAACCGGCGGGTGGCGCAACAGGTGCACGGCCAGCGTCGAGCCGCAGAAGCCTGCGCCGATAATCGCGAGGGTCTTGGTATTCATTCCAGCTCCAGTTTCAACGCCGCTCATATTTCAATTGACAAAGTAGTTCTATTGCTCTTTTTGAATCAGAGCCGGTGAGTGTTTGTAGGAACGATCGAGGGTTTGTTGTAAGCGGGATGATGAAGTGGATCGGGTTCGTCATCCAGTACTCAACTTTGGCTATTCAGTGTTCGTTGATATAGATCAGTCGGTATTCACGGTTGAAGTGTCGCGCATTATGCCTGTTGTGTCGTTGACCGGCTGTGAGTGGGGCAGGTTTGGAGCTTGTGGTGCAATGGGTTGCAATCAGCCGTCTGACAAGTTGGGGTGGTGTTGGAACTTGAGCGTGCTGCGGTTGTCGGCCTTGAACTGAAGCTGTCGGCTGATCAAGCAAAAATTGCACAGTGCACGTTAGAGGTGCAACGCCTCATGGTAGAGCGCTTTGGTGGACGTAAGGCGGTCGACCATTGGTCACGCGTAAGATTGATCTTACAGGCCAATACTGTAATAATTCCGACCTTATTGTGGCCTGTATCCTACCTCCCTGCAGGATATGTCGTACGTTCGCATAGGGATATTGTGTCTATTTTCGCATCGCGTAGCCTTTCCAATGCTCTGCCGAACGATGTTTGCCTGGCAAACGTCGCGGTATTGATGTGCTCATACAATGGTGAAGCTTTCCTTGCGGACCAGCTCGACTCCATTGAACGGCAGAGTCATCGCAATTGGTCCCTGGTCATTTCCGATGACGACTCCAAAGATGGCGCATCCAGGATTTTTCAGGCGTACTGCAATCGTTGGGGTAGCGACCGGTTAAGAGTGGTACCCGGCCCTCAAAAAGGCTTTGTCGCCAATTTCCTCTCGCTTACGTGTCGTGCCGATATCCAGGCAGATTATTTTGCCTGGTGTGATCAGGACGATATCTGGAATGATGAGAAGCTGCAGGTAGCCGTTGAGTGGCTTCAGAGCCAGCCTTCGGATGTACCGGCGCTTTATTGTGGTCGCACGCAGTTGGTCAGTGAATCGGGGGTTGCACTCGGTTTCTCACCACTTTTTTCTCTGCCTCCGCACTTCTCGAATGCGCTCGTTCAAAGCATCGCGGGCGGAAATACTATGGTTTTCAATCAGGCTGCTCGTGAACTCCTCATCGAGGCTGGCCCGGATGTAGTAGTTCCGTCCCATGATTGGTGGGCGTATCAACTCGTTACGGGGGCGGGAGGCGTCGTACGCTACGATCCCAAACCTAGAATGCAGTACCGCCAGCATGATGAAAATCTGATTGGCAGCAACTCCAGCTGGGCAGCACGCCTGGTTCGGCTGCGGATGATCTTTCAAGGACGTTTTTACGAGTGGAACGAACAGAACATTCGTGCCCTCGAAGCTATGGAGCATCGTCTTTGTGAAGAACATCGAACGACGCTTGCGCGCTTTAAAGGTGCACGCAGTCAAACGTTATTTAGACGAGTGCTGGGGTTCTGGTCCGCCGGTTTGTATCGGCAGACGTTCATGGGGAACCTCGGGCTAATTTTTGCAACATTACTGAAAAAGATCTGACTCAATGACTATCTTAGTAACCGGCGGTGCGGGCTTTATCGGTGCAAACTTTGTATTGGACTGGGTAGCTCAGACAGATGAGCCGGTCATTAACCTGGATAAGCTGACGTATGCCGGCAACCTGGAGAACCTCAGCTCGATCGAGGGTGACAAGCGCCATGTGTTCGTACAGGGCGATATCGCCGATACCCAACTGGTCCAGCGCTTGCTCGCAGAGCACCAGCCGCGCGCGATCCTGAACTTCGCTGCCGAGTCGCACGTCGACCGCTCCATTCATGGCCCGGAAGACTTCATCGAGACGAACGTCGTTGGTACCTTCCGTCTGTTGGAAGCAGTGCGTACCTACTGGAAAGGTCTGGATGCCGATGCCCAGCAATCCTTCCGCTTCCTGCATGTTTCGACTGACGAAGTCTACGGCTCCCTGGCCAAGGACGATCCGGCGTTTACCGAAACTCACCAGTACGAGCCAAACAGCCCTTACTCGGCGAGCAAGGCCGCGAGCGACCATTTGGTCCGTGCCTATCACCATACCTATGGTCTGCCGGTGCTGACGACCAATTGCTCGAACAACTATGGTCCTTACCATTTCCCGGAAAAACTGATTCCGCTGATGATCGTCAACGCACTGGCTGGCAAAGCGCTGCCGGTGTACGGCGACGGCCAGCAAATTCGTGACTGGCTGTACGTAAAAGACCACTGCAGCGCCATCCGCCGAGTGCTGGAAGCCGGTACTGTGGGTGAGGTCTATAACGTGGGCGGCTGGAACGAAAAGCCTAACCTCGACATCGTGCACATCGTTTGCGCCTTGCTTGATGAGTTGCGCCCTCGCGCGGATGGCAAACCGTACAACGAACAAATCGCGTACGTGACGGATCGTCCTGGCCACGACCGTCGTTACGCTATCGACGCTCGCAAGCTTGAGCGCGAATTGGGCTGGAAACCGGCGGAAACCTTTGAGACGGGTATTCGCAAAACCGTTCATTGGTACCTGGATAATCAAGACTGGGTGAGCAACATCCAGTCCGGCGCTTACCGTGAATGGGTTGAGAAAAACTACACTGAGCGTTCGGCATGAAGATTCTACTGCTGGGTAAAAATGGTCAGGTCGGCTGGGAACTTCAGCGCAGCCTGGCGCCATTGGGCCAAGTCCTGGCGCTGGATTCCAAAAGCCAGGACTACTGTGGTGACCTGAACGATCTTGAAGGCCTGGCGGCGACCGTGCAGCGGTTTGCGCCTGACGTCATCGTCAACGCGGCGGCTTACACCGCCGTCGACAAGGCCGAAAGTGAGCCCGCCCAGGCACTGCGCGTCAACGCAGAAGCTCCCGCGGTATTGGCAGCCGAGGCCCTCAAGCTCAATGCCTTGTTGGTGCACTATTCCACTGACTATGTGTTCGCTGGCAATGGTGATACGCCTTGGCAGGAAAGCGACTCAGTGGGGCCGCTGAGTGTCTACGGCACTACCAAGCTTCAAGGCGAGCAAGCGATTCAGGACAGCGGTTGCGCACACCTGATTTTCCGCACCAGTTGGGTCTATGCAGCTCGAGGTAATAACTTCGCCAAGACGATGCTGCGCCTGGCCACGGAGCGTGACAGCCTGAACGTGATCGACGATCAATTCGGCACCCCGACCGGTGCTGATCTGTTGGCTGATGTGACGGCGCACAGCATTCGTGCAATGAGGCTTCAACCAGAACTTGGTGGAATTTATCATCTTGCGGCTGGAGGAGAGACTACATGGTGCCGTTACGCGCGCTTTGTGCTTGAACAGGCCCAAGCAGCTGGCGTGGAACTTAAAGTCGCTCCTGCGCAAGTTGGCGCGATAGCGACTGAGGCTTATCCTACTCCCGCCAAACGTCCTAACAACTCCAGATTGAACACCCAAAAACTGCAAAATGCCTTCTCATTGTGCTTGCCAGAATGGCAATCCGGTGTGGCACGGATGCTGATGGAAACACTAGAGAAATGAACATGCTTAAACGTAAAGGGATCATCCTGGCCGGCGGCTCGGGCACGCGTCTTCACCCAGCGACACTGGCTATCTCCAAGCAGCTGTTGCCGGTGTATGACAAGCCAATGATTTACTACCCGCTGACGACACTGATGCTAGCGGGTATTCGCGATATTCTGATCATTTCTACACCGCAGGATACTCCGCGTTTCGAACAGTTGCTGGGCGATGGCAGCAACTGGGGTTTGAACATTTCTTATGCTGTTCAAGCCTCTCCGGATGGTTTGGCCCAAGCGTTCATTATTGGTGAAGATTTTATCGGTAATGACCCATCGGCGTTGGTGCTGGGCGATAACATCTACCATGGGCATCATTTCAACGAACTGTTGCTGAGTGCCATGGTACGGCAAGAAGGCGCGAGCGTGTTTGCCTATCATGTCAATGATCCGGAGCGTTATGGCGTTGTTGAGTTTGATGGTCAAGGTAAAGCGATCAGTCTCGAAGAAAAGCCGGTTCATCCTAAGTCTAACTATGCCGTCACCGGGCTTTATTTCTATGATCAGCAGGTTGTCGACATAGCGAAGAGTATTAAGCCGTCCCCGCGTGGCGAGTTGGAGATTACCGACCTCAATCGGGTCTATATGGAGCAAGGTCAGCTCTCTGTTGAAATCATGGGGCGAGGCTACGCTTGGCTTGACACGGGCACACACGATTCGCTGCTTGAGGCAAGTCATTTTATAGCAACGCTGGAGCACCGTCAGGGCCTGAAAGTTGCTTGCCCTGAAGAGATTGCGTTCCGTCAGAAGTGGATTGATGCTGAGCAGTTGGAAAAGCTCGCCGCACCTTTGTTGAAAAATGGGTATGGTCAATATCTTATGCGCTTGCTGCATGAAAAAATCTATTGATGGGAATAAAGTTCCTATCTAAAGGTAGAGCCTATCTCTGAACCCAGGGCTTTTATGAGAGTCTTCGGGTTCTTTTTTTAATTAGGGCTAGCGGTTTTTGATGATGCCAGCAGTCTCGCGAGTCGTAAAAAACCGGCAGCGTGAGTATCCGCCATCTGCCAGCCAAGCGTCGTAAGCGGAGTCACAGGATCTTTATGAAATCAACAAAACTTGCAATTCCAGACGTGGTGTTATTCGAACCCAAGGTGTTCGGTGATGACAGGGGTTTTTTCTTTGAAAGCTTCAATGCCAACGCATTCAAGGATGCCACGGGACTGGATAACGTTTTTGTTCAAGATAACCATAGTCGATCGATTAAGCATGTCTTGCGAGGTCTTCATTATCAGCTTGAACCTAAAGCCCAAGGTAAACTTGTCAGGGTAGTTGAAGGCGCTGTATTTGATGTAGCAGTCGATATTCGTGAGCACTCTCCAACGTTTGGTCAGTGGGTGGGCGAGATACTGTCAGCCGAGAATAAAAGGCAATTATGGATACCTGCTGGATTTGCTCATGGTTTCTTGACGTTGAGTGATACTGCGGAATTTTTATATAAAACCACTAATTACTATGCTCCCGAGTGTGAAGGTTGTATCGCTTGGGATGATCCGCAGATCAGCATAAAGTGGCCAGAAGGTTTTGAACCTCAGTTATCAAAGAAAGATTTGGAAGGTCTCTTGCTGAAAGACGCGAAAACCTTCAAATGACAGAGTGATAAGTGAAAGGCCTAAGTTTGTATTGTTTGGGCCTCTTGCTTTTTTAGTCTGTGGTTTATTAGCATTCTGATCATTTTGAAGTTTTGATATGAGCGCTGGAGGTTGGATGAAAACAAATTTATTCAGAAGTTTCACGTTGTCATTATGGTCGATTTTATGAAAAGGCTAGTAAATTTTCTGGTGGCGCCTGTAATTTCGATAATGCGGAACCGAGCTCTAATAGCTGAGCTGAGCAAGCGCGAAGTGTTGGGTCGGTATCGAGGGGCAAGTTTTGGTCTGTTCTGGTCGATCATCAGTCCTTTCCTAATGCTATTGGTGTACGCCTTTGCATTTGGAAGCATACTGAATAGTCGTTGGCCGCAACCAACAGATACAAGAGATAGCTTTGCGATCATTTTGTTTGTGGGTCTGATTGTTCATGGTTTTTTTGCCGAGTGTTTTACGCGCGCACCCACATTGGTAACCAATAACGCTAGTTATGTAAAGAAAGTAATATTTCCTGTCGAAATTCTCCCTTGGCCTTTAATTATATCTGCGCTATTTCATACATTGATGAATATAGTGGTGTTGATTGTGTTGAGGTTAGTGGTTGATCAGTCGTTTTCATTGGGGTTTATATTTCTGCCTTTGATTTTGCTGCCGCTGGTAATTCTAATGGTAGGATTAGGTTGGTTTCTCTCTGCGCTGGGTGTTTATATTAGAGATATAAGTCAGGTTACGGGCGTTCTTTCTACTGCATTATTATTTACATCTTCGGCAGTAGTTCCTCCCAGCGCTGTGCCTGAAAAGTATCAATTTGTTTTTTCTATTAATCCATTGACGTTTGTCATAGATCAGGCGCGTGCGGTCGCGCTATGGGGCGAGATGCCCAATTGGTCGGGATTGTTGATATATACACTTGTTAGTGTGGTGTTCGCACTGGTTGGGTATGCATGGTTTTCAGCAACACGTAGAGGCTTCGGCGATGTGCTCTGACTTGATAGTAAGTGTTAAGGGGCTCAGTAAGTTCTTCCCGGTATACGAGAAGCCCCACCACCGTCTGCTCCAAATGCTGACGCCATCCGCTGAAAAGCATAAGTGGTATCGAGAGTTTCGCGCACTCAGGGATGTAAGTTTTGAAGTGAAGCGTGGAGAAACATTTGGGATCGTAGGGCGCAACGGGTCGGGCAAATCAACATTGCTGCAGCTTATTTGTGGAACTTTATTTCCCACTTCCGGAACGGTGCAGGTCAATGGGAGAATCGCCGCGCTGCTTGAGTTGGGAGCAGGTTTCAATCCTGATTTCACCGGGCGAGAAAATATTTACCTGAATGGCTCTGTCCTTGGTCTGAGTCGAGAAGAGATAGACGCACGTTTCGAATCCATCACAGAGTTTGCCGGCATAGGCGATTTCATAAATCAGCCGGTAAAAAGTTATTCCAGCGGTATGTACATTCGGCTAGCATTTTCTGTTGCTATTAATGTGACCCCTGATTTGCTGATTATCGATGAAGCTCTGGCTGTGGGAGACGAGGCTTTCCAGCGAAAATGTTTCGCCCGTATTCAGAACTTGCGTGATAATGGGTCAACGATATTATTTGTTTCACACTCTGCAGGTATCGTGACCGAGCTGTGTGATCGTGCGATTCTTCTTGATCAGGGAGAACTGATTGCCCAGGGCTCTCCAAAGTCGGTGGTTTCAAAATATCATAAGTTAATTTACTCGCCAGCCGACACTGTAGCTGTATTGCGCGAGGATCTAAAAAAACAGTTAGTTGAAGACGATGTTGCTGAAGACGCATTTGTGACCGAGGCGGACAAGGCCGATTCCGCGTTAGTGGCCAGTGCCAAAAGTAACCTTCCTCCACGGGAAGAAGCGTTCTATGAAGAGGGTATGAAATCCCTGAGCAAGATTAGTTACAATTCTTATGGTGCTTCAATTCTTGATGTTCATATTGAAACATCCGAAGGGCGAAAGGTTAATGTGCTTCGGTCGGGTGAGTCCTATAAATATGTCTATACTGTCGATTTTACCGCTCTCGCTTTTCAAGTGAGATTTGGCATGATGATTAAGACAACATCCGGATTGGAGTTAAGTGGTGCTGTGAGCGCTGCGCCGCGAGACACCATCGAAACAATACCGATGGGCGCTCGTGTTAAAGTAAAATTTGATTTTGAATGCAGGCTGCCGCCGGCTACTTACTTTTTGAATGCTGGTGTGCTCGGGTTGGTAGACGGTCAAGAGCAGTTTTTGGATCGGCAAATAGATGCTGAGATGTTTAGAGTCTTTTCAGACCCCGATCGGTTGTCCACTGGGCTTGTAGAAATGGTTTCTTCGCCCGATTTGAAAGTTACTTTGAGTACGGTGTCGGGCGACGGGAATGCATAACTCTACGGCTATTTTAGTGCTTGGAATGCCTCGCAGCGGCACCTCTGCTGTGACGCGCGTATTAAATTTGCATGGTGCAGTGCTGTCTGAGAATCTTTTGCCAGCAGCTGATGCGAATCCCAAAGGGTTCTTTGAAAGTGCAGATGCATTAGCCATTCACGAGCGCTTATTATCCTCACTGGGACGGAGCTGGTTTGATATTGGCGAAATGCCTGATGGCTGGGTTGACTTTTCCGAGACTCAACAAGCGCATCGAGAGCTAGAGGCGTTAATTAAACGAGATTATCGTGGCGAAACAATCTGGATAGTTAAAGAACCCAGGATGTGCCGCTTTTTACCGTTGTGGCTAAGGGTCTTAGAGGGATTGTGCATTAGTCCAAAAGCTGTGCTTGTTACACGCCATCCTGATGAGGTCGTCAATTCCATCGCGACAATGGTAGGTGATGGGCAGTGGTCTGCGGATCATACGAAGACTTTGTGGCTTGAGTATTTTTTCGAGGCGGAGAAGGCAAGCCGTCAGATACCACGTGCGCTCATAACATATGATCATCTCTTAACTGATTGGGAAGCTCACGTTAATCGAATTGCGGCTGAACTAGAGATTGTTTGGCCTAATTCATCTGATTCTATTAGGTCAGAGGTGGACCTCTACTTAAATTCAGAAAATCGCCACCATGATTACTCTCTTTCATATGATGAGGGGAGAGGCGAATTTTCTTTCGCCGAAAAAACATATATGATTTGCCATGAGATGAAAGAGGGCTATTGGACAGCGCTGGAGGCTATGAACTCTTCTTTCTCAGCGATGCTGGCTTTTTTTCATCGGCCAATGCATGACCTTGTTCATAAAGTTGCCGAGCATTATTCAAATATTGCTTTGGCACAAAAAATTCAGTTCGACGAACTAAGCAACGAGAGTAAAAACGCCTTGCAGGCTAAGCAATTCGAATTGGATGAGCTTAAAGTTAAAAATGACAGCTTGCAAATCGCTCAGCAGGTTCAGTTGGAAGATTTGCGCAGACACAATGAAAGCGTATGTCTCTCTCATCAGGCAGAGTTAGATGAGCTTAAGGGGTACTACAACGCCTTGCAGGTGTCCCAAGAAAGCGAGCTGAGTAAGCAGCATGACTTAATCGGTATGCAGGAAGCTGAACTCTCGAGGCTTAAGCGAGAATTGGCAGAGCTCGAGATTACGACGGGCAAGCTTTTTGCTGACATGAGTGCGTTGCAGGCTCGGGAGGAAAGCGCTCATCAGATTTTGCTAGAGACGCAAGCCAGTTATGCTGAGCTAAAAAGACTTACAAGACAGAAAGCGTGGCTGATCAGGACTTTTTTAAGCAGGATTGTAAAAAATGAATAGTACCAACAAACGTTTACGATGATGTTCATGTGGCCGCGAATACGATTGAAAGGGAGTCCCCAGACACGGCTGAGTGTTCGGTTTTCTTTTTTGTTCGCTGCCTATAGAATGTCTAAAAAACGCTATAGGGATTTATGAAAAATCTCGGTGTTAAAAGACATTGATTGGTTTTATTTGAGTGTTGTTTAGGTGTGATGTGAAACTCTTTCACTTAGGGGAGGGGGCGTTACTTTTGAAGTTGGCGTCTGCTAGGGAAAGAGTTAGTGCATTTACATAAGTAAAATTTATGGAGCTTGACTAATAATGCGTAGAGTTGCGTTTTACCTGTTTTATGATAATGATGGGATTGTAGATGACTATATTATCTATAAACTTCGTATGCTTCGCGCGCATGTCGAAACAATATTTTTTGTTTCGAACTCTAGCATTTCACCAGATTCGCTAATAAAAATAAATTCCTTAGTCGATGTTGTGCATTGTCGTGTCAATAAAGGCTTTGATGTCTGGGCCTATAAAGAAGCTATTGAGACTTTTGGTTGGGATCAGCTTCGACAGTATGACGAGGCAATCTTTTTAAACTACACCTTCTTTGGCCCCATTTTTCCCTTTGCTGAATTGTTTGAAGAGATGAATAAGCCGGGAATAGATTTCTGGGGGGTATCGTCACATCAGGAAATTACTCCCAACCCGTTCAACGGCACCGGCACCCTTCATTATCACATACAGTCGCATTTCATTGCTGTTCGTAAAAATATGTTGAATTCGGACGGGTTTTATCGGTATTGGACTGATATGCCAATGATAAACTCTTACGAGGACTCCATATTAAAACATGAGGCCAGGTTTACTAAGCACTTCAGCGATCTAGGTTTTAATTATGCAGTTTCCATTGGTCCTGAAACATACAATACAGATCATCCTATTTTCTCCGAGATGGACTTGGCGATCGAGCGTCGCTCTCCCATTTTAAAAAGGCGTCCTTTTTTTCATGACCCCGTTTTCATTGAAAGCGAAGCGATTGACGTTAAACGTGCGCTGGATTTGATAAGTGAAAAGTCCGATTATGATGTGAGTCTAATCTGGAAGAACTTGATACGTACTACGCCGCTAAGGACGCTTTACTCGAACCTTGAAGTACTGAGTGTTCTGTCGGAGTCTCAGGTAGAGTCGGAAAATCACGTTAGTGTTTCGAAAAAAATAGCTGTTATTGCCCATGTCTATTATGTCGATATGCTGGATGAGATGCTTGGATATATTAAAAATATACCAGCACCGTTCTCAATTTATATCACAACTGACACCGCAGAGAAGAAAGTAGAGATAGACACGTTTTTCTCTGCTTTTCCTGACCTTAAATGCACTGTGTTGGTTTGCGAATCGAACTTTGGCCGTGACACATCAGCGCTGCTGATTACGTGTCGTGAAGTTGTTTTGGCAGGTGGCTATGATCTGATTTGCAGGTTGCATAGCAAGAAGTCGCCACAAGATGGTTATTCGAAAAGTGCCATGTTCAAACGGCATTTATGTGAGAACTTGCTGGCAAGTCCTGCTTATGTGCGAAATGTCATCGATATGTTTGAAAGTCAGCCGTGGATAGGCGTAGCCATGCCACCGGTTGTACATATTGGTTACCCGACGCTAGGGCATGGCTGGTTTCTGAACAGAGACCGAGCAATCAATCTGGCTCGCGAACTCAACTTCAAAGTGCCTATAGATCATGAAACACCGATAGCGACGTATGGCTCAATGTATTGGTTTCGCCCAGAGGCCCTCAAAAAATTATTCCAGCATGAATGGAGCTGGAAGGATTTTGACGAAGCGCACTATGGCGATGGTGATCTCCCCCATGTTTTGGAGCG
The DNA here is from genome assembly GCF_012985495.1 of Pseudomonas sp. WS 5146. Classification (NCBI taxonomy): domain Bacteria; kingdom Pseudomonadati; phylum Pseudomonadota; class Gammaproteobacteria; order Pseudomonadales; family Pseudomonadaceae; genus Pseudomonas; species Pseudomonas sp. WS 5146. The sequence goes on along the minus strand of NZ_JAAQWL010000001.1, from coordinate 385,327 downwards.
ATTGATTACCTATTGTGCCCAAGATGCTGGCTTTCTTAGTCGATGCATTTTGACGCCTAAGCAAGCGTCAAAAAATTATGTAAAATTGGAATATAAGTTGCAAGCGCTATCCAGCTGTTTTTCGACAGGAAGCTTGCGCGAGCAGATGCAAACAATGCAGCTGTCTAAAACGTCTCAGATAACTTACATTACGACAGGTGTCATTATGTCGTTGAAACGTTCAATTATGTTCAGATACCCACGATTGGGGTCTGTGTTGAGAAGAGCGTATAAGTGGGCGTCAAGCCGGCGATAAAGCGTTGGAAAGCGTAGCTTTAATAATAAACTGGTTTGGCCTGCTGGCCATTGCTAATTGGAAGTAGATATATGGTTTTCAGCTCATATCTGTTCATTTTCCTTTTCCTGCCCGCATTTTTAATTGCGTATAAGCTTGTGGGCCACCGTTTCAGAAATATTCTCATACTCACGGCGAGTTTATATTTCTACTATCTCGGTGATGCTAAAGGTCTGTGGATTCTTATCGCTGCAATTGTGGGTAATTTTGCGATAGGTTATTTAATTGATCGTTTTCGCGAGGTGGAGGATGGAAAACAAGTAAGTGCAATGGCCAGACGTCTACTTATCGTAGGGTTGTTTTTCAATCTGTCCGTACTTGGCTATTTTAAGTATGTCGGGTTTATTACTGAAAATATAAACTTGATTTCAGCGAAGTTTGGTCATCCGTCGGTTGTGCCTGTAGTTTCTGTCCTGCTGCCATTAGGTATTAGTTTTTTTGTTTTTCAGGGTATTAGTTATCTGGTTGATGTGTACAGAGGGACGATTCAGGCCACTAAAAGTCTGCTTATATTCGGTACTTTCAAATCCCTTTTCCCTCAGTTAATTGCTGGTCCGATTGTTCGCTATAGGGATATTGCTGCGGAGCTTCCAGACCGTTCGGTTAATCCTGACATGGTTGTAGAAGGGATTACCCGGTTCGTTATCGGTTTCGCGAAAAAAGTATTACTTGCCGATACCTTTGCGGTGACTGCGGATGCAATTTTCTCGCTCCCTGCTTCCGAGTTGAATTTTGGAACAGCGTGGTTGGGCGCTGCCAGCTATACATTGCAGATATATTTTGATTTTTCAGCTTACTCTGATATGGCGATCGGAATGGGCTTGATGATGGGGTTCCGTTTTCCGGAAAACTTTAATTACCCCTATAAATCAACGTCAATACGTGATTTCTGGCGACGCTGGCACATAACGTTGTCAGGCTGGTTTCGCGACTATGTCTATGTTCCTTTGGGGGGGAACCGTACGGGGGCGGTAGGTACCTATGTTAATTTGTTAGCCGTTTTTATTCTAACCGGTTTATGGCATGGTGCTTCTTGGACATTCGTGGCGTGGGGGTTATGGCATGGATTCTTTATTGTCATAGAGCGCTTTACCAATATGGAAAATCGCGGTATTCCCAGCCCGCTGCGTTGGGTTTATACCCTGGCAGTAGTAGTTTTCGGTTGGGTGTTGTTTCGATCCGAAACGTTTGACCACGCATTCCATATGATGGCGTTGATGGTAGGCTTGCGAACTGGCCCAGAAAATTATGTGCTGGCTGAATACATGAGTCCAGCGTTGGGATTGGCGTTAGGCGTCGGGGCGCTACTGAGCTTTCCTGTCTATAGGTGGTTGCGTGATCGCTTGTCTTCGAACCAACAGTTATGCGCAGGTTTGCTTGGCCTGAGCGCACTGTTTGTACTGGCTAGTATGAAAGTGCTATCAGGTGCGTACAGTCCTTTCCTTTACTTTCGGTTTTAATATATGCGTTCAATATTTTCCCCTAAGGTCATCATTGGATTATTTATCATCGCGCTATGCGTACCTGGCATAGCGGTTGTTTTGTCGCCTCAATTTGTGCCCGCTATGAAGGTGGTCATGAAGAATCCCGGCGAGTGGGGTAATCAAAGGGATGGGATTCGGCGTACCACGCCGCTCTGGAACAAAGCTGTAGAAGGCTACTCCAGTTTTCTCTATTCCCTGGGAACTACTAACAACAAAGCTGTCGCCGTTGTAGGTAGTGATGGATGGATTTTTCTGGGTGATATTTTCAATAATAATATGGCTCAAGCGCTTGGACGTCGTTATTACAATGCTAATGACATTGATGCATGGACCAGCGCGATCGGTGGACAGCAACAATGGCTTGCGCATCGGAATATACCGATGTTGTTTTTGATTGCACCGGCCAAGTGGTCGATTTATCCGGAAAAGATGCCTAAGTGGTCGCAAGGGCATATAGGTCCGCATATATTTGATCAGTTGTTAAGTGTAAAAGAGCCTCTCCCGCTTGTTGATGTAAGGCCCGCGTTACGTCAAGCGCGCTCTACCGCTGACACCTATTCACCATTTAACAGTCATTGGACGGATTTTGGTGCCTGGGCTGCATGGAAGGAAACCAGTCACTCACTGGCGGCGCTCGACCCTAAACTCCAAGGCCTCTATGTCCCGGAGATTGACGGAGTTGACGTGAAGCCAAATTATGCGAGTGAGTTTGCGGCTATGATCAGCTTGCCAGCCCCGAACCCCTGGACGGTACCAAAGTTTAAGTCCCCACTGCCTGATTTTCTAATTTTGGGCAACGATGGGGTCAATGTTCCGGTGTCAGGTGACACGCATACAGGGCTGCTTGAATTACCTAGAAATACGAGGAATGAGTCTGCAAATAATAAATTGAAAGCGCTGGTGATGCGTGATTCCATGGGTGATTCTTTGTCGCCTTATCTCCAGGCTGCTTTCTACGAGACTATTCAGGTTCGTCATAATATTGATGATCAAAATAACGCCCCGAACGTGCCTGCTCTGGTAGAAAAGTACAAGCCAGATGTCGTCCTTTACGTCATGACCGAACGCCATCTTGATAACATTCTGAGCGAAGGTTATCTATGGCATTCTGCAAATGCATATGATCTGACCGTCTCGGAGGGGGGAGCGATAGAGTTTGCCGGGAGCGCGTTGAGTGTCGTTTCTGACAGTGAAGCACCAAGTATTTCGTGGGTGACGAATGCGAAAGGAGAGCGAATCCTGCGTGTCGTGCTAACCGCTAAAACGCCGGGAACGCTCAAGGTCCAATCAACGAGCGACGGTCATCCAGTTGAGTACTCTGAGCGCTATGCGAAGGGCGATAATCAGCTCTATTTCAGCCTGCCATCCACTGTAAATGTCGATAAGATTGATTTTTTGAGTCTCGATGGCTCTATTCACTTCACGCTGACCGGAAAAAGTCCGTCTGCAATGGGTGCGAAGTAATTTTTTGAATCAAGATCCGGAGTTTCTAATGAGCAAAACATGTCTAGTTACCGGCGGTGCGGGCTTCATCGGGTGTGCGCTGTCGCCCCTGTTGGCTGAGACGTTCAGCCGAGTGGTTGCATTCGATAATCTTCACCCTCAGGTCCACCCTACCGCCGAGCGTCCAGCGGCGCTGGACTCGCGTGTAGAGTTTGTCAAAGGCGACGTTACCTCTCCTGAAGACTGGGATGTTGTTTTAAAAGATTTTGCTCCTGACGTAGTCATTCACCTGGCGGCTGAGACAGGTACTGGCCAGTCGCTGATGGAAGCGAGCCGCCACGCGCACGTTAACGTAACCGGGACTACTCAGATGCTTGACGCGCTAGTGCGTCATGAAGCACTGCCTAAACGTATCGTGTTGACCTCCAGCCGTGCTGTTTACGGTGAAGGCGCATGGAAGGCCGCTGATGGCTCGCTGGTTTACCCAGGCCAGCGTTCACGTGAGCAACTGGAGCGTGCGGAGTGGGATTTTGAGGGCCTGAAAACGCTGCCTTTCAACTCGCACACTACTCGCCCAGACCCTACCAGCGTGTATGGTTCTACCAAACTTGCGCAAGAGCATATTCTCAGCTCCTGGTGTTTGGCATTGGGTGTAACCCCAGTCATGCTGCGGTTGCAGAATGTGTATGGTCCAGGCCAATCATTGTCCAACCCTTACACCGGCATCGTCTCGCTTTTCGCTCAGATGGCGAAAGATGGCAAAAGCATTCCAGTGTATGAAGACGGTGAAATCATTCGTGACTTCGTATTCATCGACGATGTGGCGAACGCGATCTTCGCAGCGACTTTGCACACTGAAGGCACACGTGAACCTTATGATGTCGGTTCGGGTGAAGCCACCAGCGTCGCCAAGTTGGCTCAGATCATTGCTGATCACTACGGCGCTCCTGCACCTCATATCACTGGGGCGTATCGCCACGGTGACGTTCGTCACGCATCATGCACGATTGAGGAGAGCAAGCAGGTACTTGAGTGGACTCCAAACGTAATGGTTGGAGAAGGTGTACGCATTTTGTGCAATTGGATTGACACCGGCAAACGCTAAGACGTCTTGACGTAAAGGGGAGGGTGATCGAGTGATCATCCTCCCCTGTAATATTGAGTACGCTGTGCAGTTGCTATATAACCAAGCGGCGTTAGTTAGTTAGTTAGTTAGTTAGTTCTGCGTCCAACATATCAATGATGCGCGCAACAGTGGAATCCAGATCTTCTTCCAGTGTATTGACTCTTACGTGTGGATTGACAGGTGATTCATACGCGGAATCAATTCCTGTAAAGTTCTTTATTAATCCTTCCCTGGCTTTTCTATACAAACCTTTGGGGTCGCGTCGTTCACACTCAGTCAGAGGCGTATCGATGAATACTTCAATAAAGTTTTTATCGCCAATGACACTCTTCGCCAGCGCCCTGTCTCGAAGAAAGGGGGATATAAAGGCGGAAATCACAATCAGCCCGGCGTCTAAAAACAGCCTAGCCACTTCTGAAATTCTTCTAATATTTTCTTCTCGGTCAGCGTCGCTAAAACCGAGGTCCTGGCACAGCCCTAATCTGACATTGTCGCCGTCCAGTAAATAAGTATGACGGCCGCGGTCGGTAAGTGCGACTTCGAGTGCATTGGCAATTGTTGATTTGCCAGCGCCGCTGAGACCTGTGAGCCATACTACCATTGGTCGCTGTCCCTTGAGGGCCGTCCTGCGCTCCGCGGTAACGGCTTGTGGGGGGGAAGTTAGATTTTTAGTCATGTGATCTCGTGTGCAACAGCATATAAATAATAATCGTATATTTTTTGTTGCTTAATTTTCATGCCCATGACTTTGATCGAGACGTTGACGTTCATGTCGAATGCTGCACTCAGGCTGGGCGGCGAGTGTAGCGGATGCTAGTTGGACGCTCAATTCCATTTCTAGTTCAATTCTGACGCAGCGCAGTAAAATCGTGTAACCGCGAAGCTACAATAGGCGGCTGCACCATTGCGGCGCGCGCCGGTTTTATATGTGAGCGTTTGCGGTGCAGTAAACATGGGGGGTTAACGTTACACGGCCAGCCCTTTGGTTAGCGCGCCTGCGAAATTACCGCTTTATAGCCGCTGTACCCGATTTCCCCACCCGCAACACCAACCACAACGCCCCCCCAATCAACACCCCCCCATACAAATGCGCCATCGACAACGGCTCCCCCAGCAACAACGCCCCCCACAACACCCCAAACGGCGGAATCATAAACGTCACCGTCATCGACTTCACCGGCCCAATGGACGACAGCAAACGGAAGTACAGGATGTAGGCAAACGCCGTACACACCAGCCCCAACCCCAGCAACGAAGACCATACCTGCCAACCACCCCAGTTCGCTGGTGGATGGCTGATGGCGCTGTAGGCAAAGAACGGCAGTAAGAACAGGGTAGCGCCGAGCATGCTGCCCAACGCCGCAAGCCGGCTGTCCAGGCCGCCACGTTGATCGAGCCAGCGCCGCGCAAGGAAACCGGCAAAGCCGTAGCACGTGGTGGCCAGCAGGCAGGCTAGTGCGCCCATCAACAAGTCCAGATCAAAGGCTACCGGCCCGGCACGGGTCAGGACTCCTACGCCAAACAGGCCCAAACACACACCTGCGATTTTCGAAGGGGTCAGGCGTTCACTGAAGAACAGCCCACCAATCAACACGCCCATCAACGGCGTGGTGGCGTTGAAGATCGCCGAGTAGCCTGCCGGCAGCACCTGGGCCGCCACGGAGTACATGGTGGCGGGAATCCCGGAGTTGATCACGCCGAGCAGCAGCACGGTCTTGAACTTGCCCTGGAAGTCCCAGTTCACGCGCATCATCGTGAGGATCACCAGCAACCCGGCGGCAGCAATCGACACGCGAAAAAACGCAGTCGGCACCGTGCCGATTTCCGGCGCAATGATGCGCATGAACAGGAAGCTGGCGCCCCAAATGGCAGCCAGCCCCAACAGGTACAGGGTGTCGACAGGTCTCACGGAACACTCCTACATCAATAAGGCGGCGAGTGTTGCCCAGTGGCCTGCGCGACACAATCGCTAATTACAGGACAAACCGCGTGACCATGCCGTTGAGGTCCACCGCCAGGCGCGACAATTCGTGGCTGGCCGCCGAGGTCTGGGTGGCACCGGCGGCGGTCTGGGTCGACAGGTCGCGGATGTTCACCAGGCTGCGGTCGACATCGCGGGCCACCAGGGCCTGTTGCTCGGCGGCGCTGGCGATCACCAGGTTGCGTTCACTGATTTGCGAGATGGCGGCGGTGATTTTTTCCAGGGCGCTGCCGGCGTTGTTGGCCCGCTGCAAGGTCTGGCCGGCGTGCTCGGCGCTGCTGTTGAGCGCTTCGACGGTGCCTTGGGTACCTTGCTGGATGCCGTTGATCATCTGCTCGATTTCTTCGGTGGAGTCCTGGGTGCGTTGCGCCAGCGAGCGCACCTCGTCGGCCACCACTGCAAACCCACGCCCGGCCTCACCTGCGCGGGCGGCTTCGATGGCGGCATTCAGCGCCAGCAGGTTGGTTTGCCCGGCGATGCCGCGGATCACTTCCAGCACTTTGCTGATGTCCTGGGCTTGCACGGCCAACCCTTCGGCCTTGTTCGAGGCGCCGAGCACTTCGTCCACCAGGTTCTGGATCGAGCTGATGGTTTCGCTGATCTGGTAATGACCGTGCTTGCTGTCTTCGTCGGAGGCCTTGGATGCCTCGGCGCTGGACACCGCATTGGCCGCGACTTCGTCCACTGCCGCACTCATCTCGTTGACGGCGGTGGCGGCCTGTTCGATCTCATCGTTCTGCGCTTGCAAGCCACGGGTGCTCTGCTCCATCACCGAACTCATCTCTTCGGCTGCGGACGCCAGTTGCTGCGCCGACTCGCTGATGCCATGGAGGGTGGTGCGCAACTGGTCCTGCATGGTGGCCAGGGCCGTCAACAGTTGCGCCGGTTCGTCGCTGCCTTTGACCACGACGGGCTGGCTCAAATCACCACCGGCAATGGTGCGCGCCACGGCCAGGGCCTGGCCGAGCGGGGCGGTGATGCTGCGGGTCAGCAGCCAGGCGAGCAACAAGGTCGCGATCAGCGCGCACACAATGATCAGGCCGACCACCCACTGCGCGCTGGTATACATCTGCGCCGCCGCGTCTGCTGCGGTTTCCACGCCTTTTTGGTTGAAGGTAATCATGTCCTCCAGGCTTTTATTCAGGAGCGTGCCCTGCGGGCCGAGGCGCGTGCTGAGCAGGTCGATGGCGTCTTGCTGTTGATCCTTGTCGACCAGCTCCACCATCTGGCTGACGATACTGTTGTAAGTGTTCACATTGATGTTGAGCTGCTTGAGCATGGCGCGTTCGTCGTCGCCGCTGAGCAGGTCTGCGTGGTGCTCCAGCAGGGTGTTGAGTTCGCTGCGCTGGTTGGCGATCAGGCTTTTGCTGTTGTCGCGGATCCGTGATTCGTCGGTGGTCGCCATGCGCATCGACTCCAGGCGGATGCTGGCGATGCAGGCGGCAGCGTCGTGGATATTCTCGATGCTCGGCATCCACGATTCTTCAATCACCAACGCGCTTTCGCGCAGCTTGGCCATCTGCCCCAGGCCAAACATTCCGACGATCACCAGCATGCTGGCCAACACCCCAAAACTCAGGCTGGCGCGCAGACCGATCGGCATATTCCTCAATGACATCTTAGTGCTCCTTAGGCGATTTGAACCGGTTCCCGGGTCGGTCTTCAGACCTTGTTAGGTTGGGAAGGGCGCGCTATATATCAAAGTGCCATCAAGGTGGTAATCGGGGTTTCCCCTAAGTGGTATCAAGGGTGTTACATACGTTGAGAACTCACAGGTTTGCGCGGTTTCCTGGCAATGAGCGTCAAGCCCCGCAGCTCCAGGCCTGTAGCGGTGGGCGGCGCGACTTTATGGTGTTTTTGCTGACCGTACGGTCGATTGGTGAAAACTGAAAATAAATGTACAAATTGCATGATGTTGTACAGTCAGGCCGTGCAAATCATCCTTCTCCTGCCTCGATTCACTGGCTAAGCTCAGGCATCCAGATACCCGTTCGAGGTTTCCCGCATGTCGCCATCCGCCCCTGCCATTGCCCGCATGATCCTCGATGGCTTCGACGATTACCGTGAGCATTTTCGCCAGATCACCGACGGCGCCCGCGAGCGTTTCGAAAAGGCTCAGTGGCAGCAAGGGCAGGCGGCATCGGCGGCGCGGATCAATTTGTATGAAGAGAAGGTCGCTGAAGTCACGGCGCGTCTGCGTGCCCACTTCGATGAGGCGGCGTTGCTGGCAGTGGACGAGTGGCCATTGGTCAAAAGCGCGTACATCGGCCTGATCGACCTGCGTTTTGACGATGAGCTGTCCGAGACCTGGTACAACTCGATCTTTTGCGGGCTGTTCAGCCATGACCTGATCAGCGACGGCTGCATGTTCATCCACACCACGCGGCCCAGCCTGCGCCGGGCACGTGCGGCGCAAACGCGTACCTATAAGCCTGCGGGCGACCTGGCGGCGACGCTGGCGCAGATCTTCGCCGATTACCGCTTCAGCGAAGCCTACGCCGACCTCGACGGCGACCTGCGCCGCCTCCAGGCGCAGTTGCGCGAAAACCTGCCGGATTGGGTGTGCAAAGACCCGCAGCTGAGCATCGAGCTGTTTTCGTCGGTGCTTTACCGGAATAAAGGCGCCTATCTGGTTGGGCGCATTTTTACCCGCGACGAGCAGTGGCCACTGGTGATCCCGTTGTTGCACCGCGAAGGGCGCGGCATCCAGATCGATGCGCTGATCACCGACGAAGCCGATGTGTCGATCATCTTCTCCTTCACGCGCTCCTACTTCATGGTCGATGTGCCGGTGCCGGCCGAGTTTATCGGCTTTCTCAAGCGCATCCTGCCGGGCAAGCACATTGCCGAGTTGTACACCTCGATCGGGTTTTACAAACATGGCAAGTCGGAATTTTACCGCGCGTTGATCAACCACCTGGCGACCACCGATGATCAATTCATCATGGCGCCCGGCGTGCGCGGCATGGTCATGAGTGTGTTCACGCTGCCGGGCTTCAACACCGTGTTCAAGATCATCAAGGACCGTTTTTCGCCGTCGAAGAACGTCAACCGCGCCACGGTGATCGAGAAGTACCGGCTGGTCAAAAGTGTTGACCGTGTGGGGCGCATGGCCGACACCCAGGAGTTTGCCGATTTCCGTTTTCCCTTGAGCAAATTCGAGCCCGAATGCCTGGCCGAGTTACTGGAAGTCGCCGCCGGCACGGTGCAGGTGGAGGGCGATACGGTACTGATTCGCCACTGCTGGACCGAGCGGCGCATGACCCCGCTCAACCTCTACCTGGACAACGCCAACCCCGCCCAGGTGCGCGAAGCCCTGGAAGACTATGGCCTGGCGATCAAGCAACTGGCGGCGGCGAACATCTTCCCCGGCGACATGCTGCTGAAGAACTTCGGCGTCACCCGCCACGGTCGTGTGGTGTTCTATGACTATGACGAGATCTGCTTTCTCACCGAAGCCAATTTCCGCCACATCCCCGCGCCGCGCACGCCTGAAGATGAAATGGCCTCGGAGCCCTGGTACTCCATCGGCCCGCTGGACGTGTTCCCGGAAGAGTTCCCGCCGTTCCTGTTCGCCGACGCCGGCCAGCGCAAGCTGTTCGACGAGTTGCATGGTGAGTTGTACAACGCCGACTACTGGAAAGGCCTGCAGGAAGCGATTCGCGCCGGCAAGGTGATTGATGTGTTTCCGTATCGGCGCAAAGACCCGCTGTAAACGCATATACCGTTTGGGAGGAGGCTTGCTCCCGATAGCCATAGGAATTTTTAACAACGTCTGTGCGAAGTGGGCTGTTGTGGCGAGCAGGCTTGCCCTGCGTTGGGCTGCGCAGCGGCCCCAAAAACAGACTCAGAGTTCTTTCAGGAGTATCTCGGTGTCTACAATGGGGCTGCTGCGCAGCCCAGCGCAGGACAAGCCTGCTCGCCACAGAGGAGCGTGGGTTAAGACAGTTGCTCCCACATTTGATCCGGTTTACTTAGCCGTCTGCCAGATCAGCCGCTTTTCTGCCACACTTGTCGGCCGTGCATAAATAGACGACCTGCAAAGTACCTGATGACTGACCAAGCGCCCGCTATCGACCAACTGCTCAAAAACCTCGATCACGCCATGCTCGCCGACCGCCACCGCTTGCGGCGCCAGTTGCTTGAGCTGCGCAAGAAGCCCGACGAGGAGAAGCTGGCGCAGTGGGTCACGCGTATGCAGGCGTCCTGCGCCCAAGTCACCGCGCGGCGTGCCAGCCTGCCAGTGATTCGCTATGACGACAGCCTGCCGATCGCGGCCAAGCGTGACGAGATCAAAGAGGCGCTAAACAAGCATCAGGTGCTGATCATTGCCGGCGAAACCGGTTCGGGTAAAACCACCCAGTTGCCGAAGATCTGCCTGGAGATTGGGCGCGGCCAGTACGGCCTGATCGGCCACACCCAGCCGCGCCGGATTGCTGCGCGCAGCGTCGCCAGCCGGGTTGCCGAAGAGCTGGCCACGCCATTGGGCGCGCTGGTCGGCTATCAGGTGCGTTTTGAAGACCAGAGCGATTCCAACACGCTGATCAAGCTGATGACCGACGGCATTTTGCTGGCGGAAACCCAGAACGACCGTTATCTGGAACGCTACGACACCATCATCGTCGACGAAGCCCACGAACGCAGCCTGAACATCGACTTCCTGCTCGGCTACCTGAAAACCCTGCTGCCGCGCCGCCCGGACCTGAAAGTCATCATCACCTCGGCGACCATCGACCTGGAACGCTTTTCCAAGCACTTCGACGATGCGCCGATTGTCGAGGTCTCGGGCCGCACGTTCCCGGTCGACACCTGGTATCGCCCGTTGACGCTGGAGCAGGACGAGGAGGGCAACCGCGTCGAGGATGACTTGACGGTCGACCAGGCGATCCTCGCCACCCTCGACGAAATTGCCGCCTATGAGCGCAGCGAACGCCGCAGCCCCGGCGATGTGCTGGTGTTTTTGCCGGGCGAACGCGAAATTCGCGACGCCGCCGACATGCTGCGCAAGGCCCAGCTCAAACACACTGAAATTCTGCCGCTGTACGCGCGCCTGTCGCCGGCCGAACAGCAGCGGATTTTCCAGTCCCACCCAGGCCGCCGCGTGGTGTTGGCGACCAACGTTGCGGAAACCTCGCTGACCGTGCCGGGCATCCGTTATGTGATCGACAGCGGCACCGCGCGCATCAGCCGCTACAGCTACCGCGCCAAGGTGCAGCGCCTGCCGATCGAGGCGATTTCGCAGGCCAGTGCCAACCAGCGTAAAGGCCGCTGCGGCCGGGTTGAGCCGGGCATTTGCATTCGCTTGTACAGCGAAGAAGATTTTATCGGCCGTCCGGAATTTACCGACCCGGAGATCCTGCGCACCAACCTCGCCGCGGTGATCCTGCAGATGCTGCACCTGCGCCTGGGCGAAATCACCGACTTCCCGTTTATCGAACCGCCGGATGGCAAGGCGATCAGCGACGGTTTCAACCTGCTGCAAGAACTCTCGGCAGTCGACCGCAACAGCCAGCTCACGCCGCTGGGCCGCCAACTGGCGCGCTTGCCGGTGGACCCGCGCATGGGCCGCATGCTGCTCGAAGCGGCCAAGCTTGGCAGTTTGCAGGAAGTGTTGATTGTGGCCAGTGCCATGTCGATCCAGGACCCACGCGAGCGTCCGCCGGAGCGCCAGCAAGCCGCCGACCAGGCCCACGCGCAATGGAAGGATGCAGATTCGGACTTCGCCGGGCTGGTCAATCTGTGGCGCGGCTTTGAAGAACAGCGCCAGGCACTGACCGCCAGCCCATTGCGCAACTGGTGCCGCAAGAACTTCCTGAATTACCTGCGCCTGCGCGAGTGGCGTGACTCCCATCGCCAGTTGAGCCTGATCTGCCGCGATATGCAGCTGACGGTCAACAAGGAGCCGGCCGACTTTGCGAAACTGCACAAGGCGGTGCTGTCCGGTTTACTCAGCCAGATCGGCCAGAAAACCGAAGACGGCGATTACCTCGGCGCACGGCAGCGGCGCTTCTGGATTCACCCATCTTCGGGCATCGGTAAAAAACGTCCGCAATGGCTGATGACCGCCGAACTGGTGGAAACCACCAAGCTGTATGCGCGCATGGTCGCCAAGATCGATGCCGACTGGATCGAGCCGCTGGCCGGGCACCTGATCAAGAAAAACCACTTCGAACCGCACTGGGAAAAGAAGCGCGGCCAAGTGGTGGCGTTTGAGCAGATCACCCTGTTCGGGCTGATTGTGGTCGGGCGCCGGCCGGTACATTACGGGCCGATTGACCCGGTGGTGTCCCGCGAGTTGTTTATTCGTGAAGGGTTGGTACGCGGCGAGATTCAATCCCGCGCCAAGTGCCTCACGGCCAACCAGCAACTGCTGGAACAGCTCGATGAACTGGAGGCCAAGGCCCGTCGTCGCGACATTCTGGCGGATGAAGAAACCCTGTACGCCTTTTATGACGCGCGCTTGCCGGCAGAGATCCACCAGACCGCCACGTTCGACAGTTGGTACAAGGTCAACAGCCAGAAAGACCCGCAACTGCTGATCATGCGTGAAGAAGACGTGCTGGCCCGCGAGGCCAGTGAAGTCACCGCCGCGCATTACCCCGACACCCTGCACCTGGGCGACCTGGAACTGGCCCTGAGTTACCACTTTGAACCCAACCACCCCCGCGACGGCGTAACCCTGCGCGTACCGGCGCCGCTGTTGCCGGCGTTGCCGCCTGAGCGCCTGGAGTGGCTGGTGCCGGGTGTGATCGAAGCCAAGTGCATTGCGCTGGTGCGCAACTTGCCCAAGGCGCTGCGCAAGAACTTTGTGCCGGTGCCGGATTTCGTCAAGGCCGCCCTGCAACGTATCGAATTTGGCCAGGGCTCGTTGCCCCAGGCGCTGGGCCGCGAATTGCTGCGCATGACCGGCGCGCGGGTCAGCGATGAAGCCTGGGCCGAGGCGGCGCAGCAGGTGGAAAGCCACCTGAAGATGAACCTGGAGGTGGTTGACGGCCAGGGCAAGTTCCTGGGCGAAGGCCGCGACCTGGCCGAGCTGACCGCACGTTTCGCCGAGGCCAGCCAGGCCGCATTGGCTGTACCGCAAACCGCGAAAAGCCAACAGCCGGTGGAAGCCAAGGTGTTTGCCGCCGTGGCGGAAAAGACCCAGCAAAAGATTGCTGGCCTGTCGATGACGGTGTATCCGGCACTGGTCGAAGAAAACGGCACGGTCAAGGAAGGGCGTTTCTCCACTGCCGCCGAAGCCGAGTTTCAGCACCGCCGCGCCTTGCAGCGCCTGCTCATGCAGCAACTGGCGGAACCGGCAAAATTCCTGCGCGGCAAATTGCCTGGGTTGACTGAGCTGGGCCTGATGTACCGCGAGCTGGGGCGCATTGATGCGCTGGTGGAAGATATTCTGTTGGCCAGCCTCGACACCTGCGTGCTCGAAGGCGAAGCCAGCCTGCCGCGTGACGGCGCGGGTCTGGCTGCGTTGGCCGAACGCAAGCGCGGCAGTTGGACCGAACACGCCGAACGCCTGGCGCGCTTGACCCTGGACGTGCTGAAACTCTGGCATGGCTTGCAGAAACGCTTCAAAGGCAAGATCGACCTGGCCCAGGCGGTGGCGTTGAACGACATCAAACAGCAACTCAGCAACCTGGTGTATCCCGGTTTTGTGCGCGAAACCCCGGCGCAGTGGTTCAAGGAATTGCCGCGCTTTCTCAAGGCCATCGAGCTGCGCCTGGAGAAGTTGCCAAGCCAGGTGCAAAAAGATCGGGTCTGGAGCTCGGAGTTGGGCGGCCTGTGGGCGCAGTACCAGAACCGCCTGAGCAAACACGCCCAGGAAGGCAAGCGTGACCCGCAGCTGGAACTTTACCGCTGGTGGTTGGAGGAATACAGGGTGTCGCTGTTTGCCCAGCAGTTGGGCACCAAGGTGCCGATTTCCGATAAGCGTTTGAGCAAACAGTGGAGCCTGGTCGAGGCCTGAGTTCTTCCTCGATCCTCCAGGCAACGCCCAAGCCAGCTCCCACAGTGGATTGCGGGGGTTAATCCTGGGGATGGCGCCAAATGCGCGAGGTTGTGGCAAACTTCGCAGTCATAAAGACCGGTAACGCCGCGAAACACTGTGGTGCGATGGGATAAAGCGTTGCCAGTTTGATGCCCGCTGGAGGGTATCGAACGAATTAAAGTTTGGTACGACGGTACCAATATCTTCTCTGCCTGACAGATTTAGAGGAACGACCGTGCATAACGTCGTCATCAGCGGCACTGGCCTGTACACCCCGGCCAACAGCATCTCCAACGAAGAGCTGGTGCAGTCTTTCAATGCTTACGTGCAACAGTTCAATTCAGACAACGCTGCCGCCATCGAGCGCGGTGACGTGCAGGCATTGACCGAGTCCAGCGCCGCCTTTATCGAGAAAGCGTCGGGCATCAAGAGCCGCTTTGTGATGGACAAGGACGGCATCCTTGACCCACAGCGCATGGCCCCGTGCTTGCCCGAGCGCAGCAACGACGAGTGGTCGGTACTCTGCCAGATGGCCGTCGGCGCCGCCGAACAAGCCCTGCAGCGCGCCGGCAAGACCGCCGCCGACATCGATGGCGTGATCGTCGCCTGCTCCAACCTGCAGCGCGCCTACCCGGCCATCGCCATTGAAGTCCAGGAAGCCCTGGGCATCCTGGGTTTCGGCTTCGACATGAACGTGGCATGTTCCTCGGCCACCTTCGGCATCCAGAACGCTGCCAACAGCATCCAACTGGGCCAGGCCCGGGCGATCCTGATGGTCAACCCGGAAGTCTGCACCGGCCACTTGAATTTTCGCGACCGCGACAGCCATTTCATCTTCGGTGATGCGGCCACGGCGGTGATTCTTGAGCGTGCTGATCTGGCGACCTCCGAGCACCAGTTCGACGTGGTCAGCACCAAGCTGCTGACCAAGTTTTCCAATAACATCCGTAACAACTTCGGTTTCCTCAACCGTACCGCCGAAGAAGGCATCGGCGCGCCGGACAAGCTGTTCGTGCAGGAAGGCCGCAAAGTCTTCCGTGATGTCTGCCCGATGGTTGCCGAGTTGATCGGTGTACACCTGCAAGAAAACCAACTGAGCGTGACCGACGTGAAGCGCTTCTGGCTGCACCAGGCCAACCTGAGCATGAACCACCTGATTGTGAAGAAGCTGCTGGGCCGCGAAGCCTCGGTGGAAGAAGCGCCGGTGATCCTTGATACATACGCCAATACCAGCTCGGCGGGCTCGGTGATCGCGTTTCACACCTATCAGGACGATCTGCCCAAGGGCTCGGTTGCAGTGCTCAGCTCGTTCGGTGCGGGTTACTCGATCGGCAGCGTGATCCTGCGCAAGCGCTAATCTTGTGGGAGCTGGCTTGCCTGCGATGGCATCACTGTGGTGTGACTGATCCACCGAGGTGCCTGCATCGCAGGCAAGCCAGCTCCCACATTGATCCTATTTCCAAGGCAAGATCGAGGTTTGAATGGCAGCAGCGGACGACGCGCACCTGCTTGAACGGCTGCTCAAGGGCGAGCAGCGGGCCTACAAGGAACTGGTCACCACCTACCAGAGCGCCATGCGCGCGGTTGCCTATGCCATTGTCGGCCAGCGCCACGCCGATGAAGTGGTGCAAGACGCCTGGTTGTCAGTGGTACGCAACCTGGCCAAGTTCGAAGGGCGCTCCAGCCTCAAAACCTGGCTGCTGACCATCACCGCCAATTCTGCCAAGGGCCGCTACAAACAGAATCGCCGGGAAGTATTGCTCGACGATTTGCCTTCGCCCCACGGCACCATTGGCGATGACCGCTTCGTCCCCGACGACGGCCACTGGGCCGTTGCGCCTTACGCCTGGCACCAGGACACCCCGGAAGCCTTGCTGACCGAGGATGAACTGCGCAAATGCCTGGAGCATACAATCCTGAGCTTGTCGGAGCTGCAAAGCAGCGTACTGGTGTTGCGTGAACGTCAGGGCCTGGAGTTGGAGGAGATTTGTAATCTTCTGACCCTCTCGCTCTCCAATGTCCGTGTGCTGTTGCATCGAGCACGGCTTAAAGTCTTCGCCACGGTGGAGCATTTTGAGGAAACGGGCGAATGTTGACCTGTAAGGAACAAGTGGCGCGGTCCAGTGACTACCTCGATGGGCAATTGACCTTTCGAGAGCGTTTGCTGGTGCGTCATCACTTGATGTTCTGCCCCAACTGCCGGCGATTTATTCGTCAGATGCGCCTGATGCAGGCGACTTTGAAGATCATGCCGGAGGAGCCGGTAAAGGACGCTGATGCACTGGCTGATCGGCTGGTGGCCGAAAGGCTCAAAGATCAGTAACGGTGGGAAAGAGGCAGGCTCGCGTGGGTGAGTCTAACGGATGATGGGGATCGACCCACCCACGCAAGGCTGTTGAAACCCCCTCGGGCCGTCCTGGCCCAAGGGTTATTGCATGCACATTTAGAACTTGGCTTCAGCATCCAACTGCAAGGTGTTGGTGTTGGCATCACGCTGCGTGCGGCTGGCGTAGTCAGCCTTGGTCAGGAAGTACGTGGCGCCGAGGGCGAAGTTCTTGTCGATGTCGTAGCTGACTTTGAGCTTGTGACCGCGCGAACCGGTGGTGCCGTTGGCGAAGTCCGAATCGGTGAAGGCGCCAACCACTGCATCACGTTGCGTATCGCGGTAGTTGTAGTCCAGGTTGAAACCGAACACCTTGGATTTGGCACCGATCAACCAGGCGGTGTCCTGGTCGGTCACCGCATCGTTGTTTTTCACGTACTGGCCGTAGAACGCCAAAGGCACGGCCAGGCCGCCGATGTCGGCTTGGGCAAAGCCTTCATACAGGCGGAATTCGTTGTTGGCCGAGTTGCCGTTGACCGCCAGCGCGCATGGCGTGGTGGTGGTTGTGCAGCGGCTGTCCTTGTCGTTCTGGTAGGCGTAGACGCTGCCGCCCAGGGTCATTTTCAGGTTGTCGGTGAGCGAGAAGCGCGTGCCCAACTGGCCGGAGGTCAGGCGCAGGTCGTGGCGAAATTGCACGCCGTCGCCGTCTACGTTGTCCTTGAGGTTGTAGTTACCCAGGCTGCCGAACAGCTCGGCGCTGCCGCCCAATGGGTACTTGTAGGTGACGGCCAGGCCTTCAGGGTTGATGTCGCTATCCCAGATCACGTCGCCCATGTTTACCCACGGCTGCAGCATCTTGCCGCCGATCACGTGCAGGTTCTTGATCTGGTCCGGGTGGTAGTCGATGTAGCCCAGGTCCAGCCAGATCGACTTCTTGTCGAAGTAGTTGTCCTGGTCCTGGTTGGTGGAGCGCGCGTCGTCGCTGCTGCCGGTGGCTACGCGGATGCCGGTGTCGACCTGGGAGTTGATTTCGGTGTAGGCACCCAGGCGGGCACGGATGCGCTGACGGTCTTTGTCGCGGCCGCCGTTGTTGGATTCGCCCTGGATCTTCACGGTTTCCTGACGGAAGCGCACATCACCCTTGAGCTGAGTGCGTGCGGCCCAGGCCAGCTTCTGATCGAAGACGCTGAGGTCGTTGGTTTTTTTCGCGGTGGCCGCGATCTGCTCGTTGGTCTCTTGTTGAGCTTGCTGTGCGATCTGCTTTTCTTTCTGGTCCTTGGCTAATTCCGTTTGCAGTTCGGTGTACTGCGCAGCGGTGATCTGGCCGTTGGCCTTGAGCATGTCGAGCAATTTAGCGTCGACTGCAGCGCTGGCCGGAACGCTCAGGGCCAGCAACAGGCCGCCACACAGGGCCGCCGCAGTTTTAGTGGAAGCAAGACGCATATCAATCTCCGAAAGTGAGGAGGGATGGCAAACCATCCAGGACACAACCGACCGATGACGGACGGAAAATAGCCGCCTGGTAGAACCAGGCGCTCTAAAAACAGGCGTCAGTATCGCGATCGTTTATGACGGAGTAGTGGCTAAGTGATTTCACCTAGATGACAAATTATTTAATCTGGAACTAATTGTTTCTAGGTTTGTCGCGCTCGTTTCGAGGTGTGCCTGGCGCCGCGATAGGCGATACTCGCCAGGCTTTCACGCCAAGAAACAGTGAGGATGCCGATGCCGCTGCAACGCCTGGACAAGCTGTCTGCAATCGCCCCGCAAGTCTGGGATGCCCTGGTGCCGCAGGCCCAACCCTTTGTGCGGCACGCCTTTCTGAGTGCCCTGGAAGACAGCGCCAGCCTGGGCCCGCAGTCCGGTTGGCAGCCCGAGCATTTGCTGCATTGGGAAGGCGAGCGGCTGGTGGCGGCCCTGCCCAGCTACCGCAAGTGGCACTCCTACGGCGAGTACGTGTTTGATCATGGCTGGGCGGATGCGTGCGCGCGCGCGGGCATCGAGTACTACCCCAAGTTGCTGACGGCGGTGCCGTTCAGTCCGGTGAGTGGCCCACGTTTGTTGGCCAGGAATGCCGAGGACGGGGTTGAACTGCTGGGTAGCTTGCCCGGGTATCTGGAAATCGAAGGGCTCTCCAGTGCCCATATCAACTTCACCGACCCGTTGGCCGATGCCGCATTAGCTGGGCAGACGGGTTGGTTGCAGCGCCTGGGCTGCCAGTTCCATTGGCAAAACCGCGGCTATCGCGACTTCCAGGACTTCCTCGATGCCTTGAGTTCACGCAAGCGCAAACAAATGCGCAAAGAGCGCGAGCAAGTGGCGGGGCAGGGCATCGATTTTGAATGGTTGCAAGGCCACGAGTTAAGCGAGGCGCAGTGGGATTTTGTCTACGCCTGTTACGCCAACACCTACGCGGTGCGTCGCCAGTCACCCTACCTGACCCGCGCCTTTTTCAGCCTGCTGGCCGAACGCATGCCCGAGGCGATCCGCGTGGTGCTGGCCAAACAAGGCGCACGCCCGGTGGCCATGGCCTTCAGCCTGATCGGTGGCGACAGTTTCTATGGCCGCTACTGGGGCTGCCTGGCGGAGTTCGACCGCCTGCACTTCGAAACCTGCTTCTACCAAGGTATGGACTACGCCATCGCCCACGGCCTGCAACGTTTTGACGCTGGCGCCCAGGGCGAACACAAGTTGATTCGCGGCTTTGAACCGGTGATCACACGGTCATGGCACTACCTGCGCCATCCGGGTTTGAAGAATGCCGTGGAAGACTTTCTGGAGCGCGAGCGGGTTGGGATTCTGGCGTATGCCGAAGAGGCAAGGGCAGCCCTGCCTTATCGGCAGGGCTGAACCCGTTTGCCTCAGGCTGGCTGCTCCTTGCCCAGCCATCGATAGGTCACGCCGCCGATTACAGCACCGAGGATCGGCGCCAGCCAGAACATCCACAACTGCTGGATCGCCCATCCGCCGACGATCAGTGCCGGGCCGGTACTGCGGGCCGGGTTGACCGAAGTGTTGGTCACGGGAATGGAGATCAAGTGGATCAAGGTCAAGGCCAGGCCGATGGCGATGGGTGCAAGACCCGGCGGAGCACGACGGTCGGTGGCGCCGAGGATGATCAGCACGAACATCGCCGTCATCACCAGCTCACAGACAAACCCCGCAGCCATCGAGTAGCCACCCGGCGAATGCTCGCCGTAGCCGTTGGAGGCCAGGCCCGACGCCAGTTCGAACCCCGGCTTGCCACTGGCAATGAAGTACAACAGCGCAGCGGCGACAGTGGCGCCGATTACCTGCGCGACGATGTAAGCCGGTAACTCCCTGGCCGGAAACCGCCCGCCCACGACCAGCCCCACTGACACTGCCGGGTTGAGGTGGCACCCGCTGATATGCCCGATGGCAAACGCCATGGTCAGCACCGTCAGCCCGAAGGCCAGGGCCACACCGAGGAACCCGATCCCGACGGCGGGAAACGCTGCGGCCAACACCGCACTCCCGCAACCGCCCAACACCAGCCAAAACGTACCTAACCCCTCTGTGATTGAACGTTTGAACAAAGACATGCGACACGTCCTTGATAGATAGCTCTACCGAATCAGCAAATCAGTGATGCTCCCTGCAGATTTACTTCAGCGCCCCTCTAGGCACTGCACTGATTACAGCACGCTTTTGATACAAATCCAGGCCATAAAAAAAGCGCCAGGGGCCCGTGGATTAGGGGCTTGGCGCTGATTAAAGGTGGGAGCTGGCTTGCCTGCGATTGCGGTGTGCCAGATAACCAATTCGGTACTGACAGTGCGCTATCGCAGGCAAGCCAGCTCCCACACTGTTTTGCGGTGTGTTTTTAATCGATGCCGACGAACCCACCCGTTTGGTGCTGCCACAACCTGGCATACAAGCCGCCATGGGCCAGCAGTTCGGCATGGCTGCCGGTCTCGGCAATCTGGCCTTTCTCCAGCACTACCAGCCGGTCCATGCGCGCAATGGTCGACAATCGGTGCGCAATCGCAATCACCGTCTTGCCTTGCATTAAGGTCTCCAGGCTTTCCTGAATCGCCGCTTCCACTTCCGAATCGAGTGCCGAGGTGGCCTCGTCCATGATCAGAAGCGGCGCGTCCTTGAGCAGCACCCGCGCAATGGCAATGCGCTGACGTTGCCCGCCCGAGAGTTTCACCCCGCGCTCGCCCACGTGCGCATCCAGCCCTGTGCGCCCTTCGGCATCCGACAGCAGCGGGATGAATTCATCGGCGCGGGCTTTGTGGATGGCGGCGTTGAGTTCCTCATCGGTGGCATCCGGCTT
The DNA here is from genome assembly GCF_012985495.1 of Pseudomonas sp. WS 5146. NCBI lineage: Bacteria > Pseudomonadati > Pseudomonadota > Gammaproteobacteria > Pseudomonadales > Pseudomonadaceae > Pseudomonas > Pseudomonas sp. WS 5146. Next base: position 364,352 of record NZ_JAAQWL010000001.1, on the reverse strand, counting down.
GCCGTACAGCAAGTTGTCACGGATCGAGCGGTGCAGCAGCGAGGTGTCCTGGGTGATCATGCCGATCTGTGCACGCAAGGACTCCTGGGCGACTTCGGCGATGTTCTGGCCGTCGATCAGGATGCGCCCGCCTTGCAGGTCGTACAGGCGCAGCAGCAAGTTGACCAGGGTTGATTTGCCCGCACCGGAGGGGCCGATCAGGCCGATTTTCTCACCGGCCTTGATCTGAAGGTTCAGGCCGCCAATGATCCCGCTCTTTTTGCCATAGTGGAAATCCACCTGCTCGAAACGCACTTCGCCGTGCGGCACGTTCAGGCGCGGGGCATTGTCGCGGTCGGTCACTGCCAGCGGTGCAGCGATGGTTTTCAGGCCGTCCTGCACCATGCCGATGTTTTCGAAGATGCCGTTGACCACCCACATGATCCAGCCGGACATGTTGACGATACGGATCACCAGGCCTGTGGCGAGGGCGATGGCGCCCACCGAAATCAGTGACTGCGTCCACAGCCACAACGCCAGGCCGGTGGTGGTGACGATCAGCACGCCGTTCAAGGTGCAGATCACCACGTCCATGCTGGTGAGCACGCGCGCGGCCAACTGGGTTTTTTCGGTCTGCTCGATGATCGCTTCCTTGGCGTATTCCTGCTCATTTTGCGTATGGGCGAACAGCTTCAAGGTGGTGATGTTGGTGTAGCCGTCGACAATGCGGCCCATCAATTTGGAGCGCGCCTCGGAGGAAATCACCGAGCGTTCTTTCACGCGAGGCACGAAGTAACGCAACGCCAGGCTGTAAAGAATGATCCAGGTGATCAGCGGGATCATCAGGCGCCAGTCCGCCTCGGCAAACAGCACCAGGGCGCTGATGGCGTAGATCGACACATGCCAGATGGCTTCCGCGGTCGCCACTGCCGAATCGCGCAAGGAGTTGCCGGTTTGCATGATGCGCTGGGCAATGCGCCCGGCGAAATCGTTCTGGAAGAAGTTCAAGCTCTGCTTGAGTACGTAGCTATGGTTCTGCCAGCGGATCAGGCTGGTCATGCCGGGGTTGATGGTCTGGTGCACCAGTAAGTCATGCAGGCCATTGAAGATCGGGCGCAGCAGCAGGGCAACCACGGCCATCCAGATCAGCTCGGCGCTGTGAATCTGGAAGAAGTTGGCGGGCGGCGTGCCTTGGGCCAAATCGATAATGCGGCTCAGGTAGCTGAACAATGCCACTTCGATCAACGCGCCGATCAGGCCGACCACCAGCAAGGCGGCAAAACTTGGCCACACCTGGCGCAGGTAGTAGAGGTAGAAGGGCAGGACTTTATCAGGAGGGGCGGCGCTGGGAGCGTCGCGGAAAATGTCGATCAGTTGTTCAAAGCGACGATAGAGCATTCAGTCTGACGCCCGCGTTGCGGGCTCTCCTTTCAAATGCGCACGCGGCGTTGTGGGCCGCGTGCGGAGCTTGCTGCGGACCTCAGTCGATGCGCTTGGCCGACTTGATCACAACAGGATCGATTGGCACGTTCTGCATGCCTTGCTTGGTAGTGGTTTGCGAGTTGACGATGACGTCGACAACGTCCATGCCCTTAACCACTTTGGCGAACACGGCATAGCCCGCATCACGGCCTGGGTCGAGGAAGGCATTGTCAGCCACGTTGATGAAGAATTGGCTGGTGGCCGAATTTGGATCGTTGGTACGTGCCATCGACAAGGTGCCGCGAACGTTATGCAGGCCGTTGCTGGCTTCGTTCTTGATCGGTGCTTCGGTCGGCTTCTGCGACATCTGCGCGGTGAAACCGCCGCCCTGGACCATGAAACCCGGGATCACGCGGTGGAAAATGGTGTTGGTGTAGAAGCCTTTGTCGACATAGGCCAGGAAGTTCTTGGTACTGATCGGCGCCTTGACCGGGTCCAGTTCGATTTCAATGTCGCCATTGGTGGTGGTGATCAGGACGTGAGGGGCCTTGGCAGGCTCAGCAGCCATCAGGTTGGCTGCGAACAATACGGAGCCGGCAAAGAAGGCGATTTTTTTCAGCATGGGTCAGTGATCCTGGGTAGTGGTTTCGACTGTCTTTAGAAAATCGAGCAAGGTAGCGTTAAAGACTTCGGGTTGATCCAAGGGCGTGGCATGGCGGGAATCTTCGATTACCACCAGCCGCGCATCGGGCAGCAGTTTTACATAGTTTTCTTTCTGCGCCACGGGGGTGTAGTCGTGGTCGGCGCTGATGACCAGGGTAGGACAGGTAATTCTGGAAAGTTGTTCCTGCACGCCCCAGCCGACAATCGCATCGAAGCTGGCGAGATAAGCACGTTTGTCGTTTTTTGCCCAGCGTTCGGCCATTTTGCGCCGCAGGTCGGCTTGCTCGGGTTTGGGGAACAGCCGATCGCCCAGCGCTTTGCCGATGGTGGCAAGGCTGAGCACGCGCGCCAGGCTCCAGCGCTTGGCCCATTGCCAGTAATCATCGGCGCTGCGCACCTTGACCTCGGGCGCGCTGTTGACGATGCACAGGCTCTTGACCTGAGCGGGGTCGTCCACGGCCAGCTGGAATGCGATCATGCCGCCCATGGATAAACCCACCACATGGGCGGGCGGCAGGTTCAGGTGTTCGATCAACGCCACCAGATCGAAGGTAAAACCCTGGATGCTGTAGCGTTCGCGGGGTTTGTCGGAGCGACCGTGACCGCGTATATCCACCACGATCAGGCGGTAATGCCGGGCCAGGACCGGAATCTGCAGTTCCCAATCCTGGCTGCTGGAGCCCAGGCCGTGGATCAGGATCAGCGGAGCGCCGTGACCGTATTCCTCGTAATGCAGGCTGCAGCCTTCGTGGTCGAACCAGGCCATGGGTGAACTCCGTCTCAGGCTTGCTGGGGGGCGGCGAAAGGTGCGTCCAGGGGAGCGGTGTCGAAGGTGCGCAACAAATCGATAAGAATCTGCGTGGCCGGCCCCAGGGGTTTGTCTTTGTTCGAGTACAGGTAGAACGTCGGGTTGCGGCTGCCGCCCTTTTCCAATGGCAGCTGCTTGAGCAGGCCATCCTTGAGTTCGCGTTCGATCAGGTGTCGGGGCAACCAGGCGAAGCCCAGGCCGCTGCTGACGAAGGTGGCGGCGGTGGGCAAGCTGCCGACGGTCCAGCGCTGTTCGGCGCCGAGCCAGCCGACGTCGCGCGGCTGCTGGCGGCCAGAGTCACGGATCACCACTTGCATCTGGCTTTCCAGGTCCTGGAAGCTCAACTCGCGGTTCAGGCGATGCAGTGAGTGGTCGGGGTGGGCCACAGCGATAAATTCCACGTCGCTCATTTCGGTGCCCAGGTAGCCTGGAATGATGAAGCCGCTGATGGCCAGGTCCGCCATGCCATCCATCAACAGCTCTTCAACGCCCGACAGCACCTCCTCACGCAGGCGCACGCGGCAGCCACGGCTCTGCGGCATAAAGGCGGTGAGGGCGCGCACCAGGCGTGCATTCGGGTAGGCGGCGTCCACCACCAGGCGTACTTCGGCTTCCCAGCCCTGTTCCATATGATGGGCGAGGTCTTCCAGTTGGCTGGCGTTTTTGACCAGTTGCCGCGAGCGGCGCAACAGCACTTCACCGGCCTCGGTGAGCACGGCCTTGCGTCCGTCGATGCGCAGCAATGGCACGCCGAGCTGGTCTTGCATGCGGGCCACGGTGTAGCTCACCGAGGACTGCGAACGGTGCAGTGCTTCAGCCGCCTGGGCGAAGCCACCGTGGTCGACCACAGCCTGCAGCGTGCGCCATTGATCGAGGGTAACGCGGGGCGCTTTCAAGATGAGCTCCTCTTGTCCTAAGCTGGCGGTCCTTATTGGAGACTGCCGAATGAGAAAATTCTGTTGTGTGTTGCTGGCGCTGCTGCCGATGAGCGCGTTTGCATTCAGCACCGATGTGACGAAAGACATTCAGGGTGTGAAGATCGATTACAGCGCCTCGGATGTCGACAGCAATATTAGTTCGATCCGACTGACCAATTACGGCTCAAATGATGCGGAGTGCAAGGTGCGTTTTACCAACGGCCCGGAAGCCCCGCGTACTCGCAAGGTCACAGTTGCGGCGGGGAAAACCACCAACACCACGGTGAATTTCAGCCGCGCCATTATCAAAATGCGTATCGCACTGACCTGCACCCCAAAATAAACCGGCAGCGGAGCATGCCCACAGCAATACTCCGCTTATAAACAAATTTATAGATGGGTTATAGCAGTTTTTTACGCTTTTTTATCGAATTGGCTCTGTTTAATCTTCACTCCATCGTCTTACAGCATTTACAGATGGAGCCTACCCAGCCATGTCCAATGTTCTGATCATCGAAAGCAGCGCCCGCCAGCAGGATTCGATCTCCCGCCAGCTGACTCAACAGTTCATCAGCCAATGGCAGGCCGCCCACCCGGCGGATCAAATCACTGTGCGTGATGTGGCCCTCAACCCGGTTCCGCACCTGGACGCCAACCTGCTCGGCGGCTGGATGAAACCCGCCGACCAGCGCAGCCGCGTCGAGCAGGCGTCCCTGGACCGCTCCAACGAACTGACCGACGAATTGCTCGCCGCCGATGTGCTGGTGATGGCCGCGCCGATGTACAACTTCGCCATTCCCAGCACCCTCAAAGCCTGGCTGGACCACGTGTTGCGTGCCGGTGTGACCTTCAAGTACACCGCCACCGGCCCGCAGGGTTTGCTGACCGGCAAGCGCGCTATTGTGCTGACCGCACGCGGTGGCATCCACACCGGCGCCAGCTCCGACCATCAGGAGCCGTACCTGCGCCAGGTCATGGCCTTTATCGGGATTCATGACGTCACCTTCATTCATGCCGAAGGCGTGAACTTGAGCGGTGACTTCCAGGAGAAGGGCATCAACCACGCCAAAGCGCTGCTGGCACAGGTCGCCTGACGTTTTAATCGTCACATAATCGCGTGGTGTTTATATCGCTCCACGCAAACCCTTCAAGTACGCGTATCGAACCTCCCTTTGCACTTGTTGCTCCTGAGTGCTCCTGCCCGACTGCCGCTTTAGCGAGGTCGGGTTTTTTTTGCCTTGAGTTTCAGTAAACGGCGAAAACCTTTAATGTCCCGCCCATTCGAAACGAGGCGCGCATGGGCTACTTACTGGTTGTCACCCTGATTCAGGCATTTTCCTTCAGCTTGATCGGCGAATACCTCGCCGGTCACGTCGACAGCTACTTCGCCGTGCTGGTGCGCGTGGTATTGGCCGGGTTGATCTTCATCCCGCTGACCCGTTGGCGTTCGGTGGCGCCACCCTTCATGCGCGGCATGTTGCTGATCGGTGCGCTGCAGTTCGGCGTGACCTATGTATGCCTTTACTTGAGCTTTCGCGTACTTACGGTGCCGGAAGTGTTGCTGTTCACCATCCTCACGCCGTTGCACGTGACCCTGATCGAAGACGCGCTTAACCGCCGATTCAACTCTTGGGCGCTGATTGCTGCGCTGGTTGCCGTGGGCGGCGCGGCGGTGATTCGCTTCGACCAGATCACGCCGAACTTCCTGATGGGCTTCTTGCTGCTGCAACTGGCCAACTTCACCTACGCCGCCGGGCAGGTGATGTACAAGCACCTGGTGGCGCGTTATCCGAGCGACCTGCCGCACTACCGGCGCTTCGGCTACTTCTACCTGGGCGCCTTGATCGTGGTGCTGCCGGCATTTCTGCTGTTCGGGAAAAGCAACTTTTTGCCCGAAGCGCCGCTGCAATGGGGCGTACTGGTGTTCCTTGGGCTGGTCAGCACTGCGCTGGGCATGTACTGGTGGAACAAAGGCGCCTGCCTGGTCAACGGCGGTACATTGGCGGTGATGAACAACCTGCATGTGCCGGTGGGGTTGTTGCTCAACTTGCTGATCTGGAATCAGCACGAGCCGTTGGGGCGCTTGGCGTTGGGAGGTTTGGTGATTCTGGGGGCGGTGTGGATCAGTCGCTTGGGTGTGCGCAAGGTGCCGGTCATAAGCTGATCCAGATGTGGGAGCGGCCCGCGATAGGGGGTGTCAGTCGGCAAATATTTCGACTGATACACCGCTATCGCGGGCAAGCCCGCTCCCACAGGGAATGGATGGCGTCAGGCAGATTCGTTTTCCAGGGCTGGCAAATGGCTGGCCCCCAACACCGCCGGCACCATCCCCGCGCGCAAATCATTGCCACTCGGCTGCTGATACAGGCTCAAGCCAAACTCCGGCAACACCGCCAGCAAATAATCAAAGATATCGCCCTGGATGCGCTCGTAATCGGCCCACGCCGTGGTGCGGGTGAAGCAGTAGATTTCCAGCGGCACGCCTTGGGCGGTGGTTTGCATCTGGCGCACCATGCAGGTCATGTTCGGCTGGATGTCCGGGTGGCTTTTCAGGTACGCCAGGGCGTAGGCGCGGAAGGTGCCGAGGTTGGTCATGCGGCGGCGGTTGGCCGACAGTTGCGCACTATGGCCCTGAGCTGCGTTCCAGGCCTTGAGTTCGGCCTGCTTGCGGCTGATGTAGTCGGTGAGCAGGTGTACCTGGGTCATGCGTACTTCTTCGTCGTCGCGCAAAAAGCGCACGCCGCTGGCGTCGATATACAGGCTGCGTTTGATGCGGCGCCCGCCGGAAGCCTGCATGCCGCGCCAGTTTTTGAACGACTCGGACATCAGGCGCCAAGTGGGGATCGAGACAATGGTTTTGTCGAAGTTCTGCACCTTGACCGTGTGCAGGGTGATATCCACCACGTCACCGTCGGCGCCGACCTGAGGCATCTCGATCCAGTCGCCGACCCGCAGCATGTCGTTGCTGGTCAGCTGCACGCTGGCCACAAACGACAGCAGCGTGTCCTTGTACACCAACAAAATCACCGCTGACATTGCACCCAGACCCGAGAGCAGCAACAGCGGCGAACGGTCGATCAAGGTAGCGACGATGATGATCGCGGCGAACACGAACAGCACCATCTTTGCCAACTGCACATAGCCCTTGATCGAGCGGGTGCGGGCATGTTCGGTGCGCGCGTAGATATCCAGCAAGGCGTTGAGCAGGGCGCTCACGGCCAGCGTCATGAACAGGATGGTGAACGCCAGCGCCACATTGCCGATAAACAGGGTGGCGGTCTTGCTCAGGTCGGGTACCAGGTACAGGCCGAACTGGATCACCAGCGAGGGCGTCATTTGCGCCAGGCGGTGGAAGACTTTGTTATGCCGCAGGTCATTGAGCCAGTGCAGCGCCGGTTGCCGGCCGAGCAGTTTGACGGCGTGGAGGATGAGGTAGCGTGCTACCCGTCCGACCAATAGGGCGACTACCAGCAGTATCAGCAAACCCAGGCTGGCATGCAGCAGCGGGTGTTCATCGAGGGCGCCCCAAAGGTCTTGGACGTTGAGCCAGAGCTGTTTGATATCCATGGGTAAAACCGATTCTTCTGTAAGACAACACGGGTCGATTAGAGCATTTATGTGCAACAAAGTTGGTTTTGCGGACAAATCTGCTGACAAAAAAGCAGCTGATTAGCCTCGTTCGCGTAAAGAAACTCGGTTTGAGCGCCCGAAACCGTTACCCTATGCAGCTGATATTTTGTATTTCTTCGAGGTAGCACCCGTGTTTTCCCAATTCGCCCTGCACGAACGCCTGCTCAAAGCCGTGGCCGAGCTTAAATTTGTCGAGCCTACGCCTGTGCAAGCAGCGGCCATCCCGCTCGCGCTCCAAGGGCGTGACCTGCGGGTGACGGCACAAACCGGCAGCGGTAAAACCGCCGCTTTCGTCCTGCCGGTGCTGAACCGCCTGATCGGCCCGGCCAAAGTCCGCGTGAGCATCAAGACCCTGATCCTGCTGCCAACCCGCGAACTGGCGCAGCAGACCTTGAAAGAAGTGGAGCGCTTTTCGCAGTTCACCTTCATCAAGTCCGGCATCATCACCGGCGGTGAAGACTTCAAGGTCCAGGCCGCCATGCTGCGCAAGGTGCCCGACATCCTGATCGGCACCCCAGGCCGGATGATCGAGCAACTCAACGCCGGCAACCTCGACCTCAAGGAAGTCGAAGTGCTGGTGCTCGACGAAGCCGACCGCATGCTCGACATGGGCTTTGCCGACGATGTGCAGCGCCTTGTGGCCGAGTGCGTCAATCGCCAGCAGACCATGCTGTTCTCCGCCACCACCGGCGGTTCGACCCTGCGCGATATGGTTGCCAAGGTGCTGAACAACCCTGAGCACTTGCAGGTCAATAACGTCAGCGACCTCAACGCGACCACGCGTCAGCAGATCGTGATGGCCGACCACAACGTACACAAAGAACAGATCCTGAACTGGTTATTGGCCAACGAGACCTATCAGAAGGCCATCGTCTTCACCAATACCCGTGCAGCAGCCGACCGTATCTACGGTCGCCTGGTGGCTCAGGAATACAAGGCGTTCGTGCTGCACGGCGAAAAAGATCAGAAGGACCGCAAGCTGGCCATCGACCGCCTCAAGGCCGGCGGCGTGAAGATCCTGGTCGCCACCGATGTTGCCGCCCGAGGCCTGGACGTGGATGGCCTGGACATGGTCATCAACTTCGACATGCCGCGCAGCGGCGACGAATACGTACACCGTATTGGCCGGACCGGGCGTGCCGGCAATGATGGTCTGGCGATCTCGCTGATCTGCCACGGCGACTGGAACCTGATGTCGAGTATCGAACGCTACCTCAAGCAGTCGTTCGAGCGCCGCACCATCAAGGAAGTCAAAGGCACCTACACCGGGCCGAAGAAGGTCAAGGCGTCGGGCAAAGCCGTTGGCGTGAAGAAGAAAAAGACCGACGCCAAGGGTGACAAGAAGAAAACCGGCGCCAAGTCGCCAACCAAGCGCAAGATTGCCAACCGGCCGAAGACCGACAACCTGTCGCTCGTCAGCAAGGACGGCATGGCGCCGCTCAAGCGCCGCAAGCCAGAAGCGCCAGCTGCCGAATAAGGCCGCTGATATAAAAAAACCGGACGCTGTCCGGTTTTTTTATGCCCTCAGTTGATCGTTCCTACGCTCTGCGTGGGAATGCCGCCAGGGGCGCTCCGCGTCCCGTTGTGGTGGTTAATTTTTTGCTTTGGCGGCCGCCTCGTCCAGCTCCTTGAGGCGCTGGTCGATCAGTTGGCACTTGTCCGGCAGATCCGCGCTGGCAGTCTCCAGGTTCATGTGTTGCAACTCATCGTTGATTTCCTTGGCCCTGGCCGGGTTTTGCTGGGTCAGTTTGGTCACTTCCCTGGCCAGTTGTTCGCGTTTGGCCGTGGCCTCTTCCGGCGTGCAGGCCCAGGCGGGCAGGGCGCTCAGCAGGGCGGCGGCGATGGCCAGGTTCATCAGGGTTTTCATGGTCGGACCTCCTTGGCAGTGGTGTTCAGTTGAGGGCGCGAACGTCTGGAAAGTTCAGAGAAATGACGCTCGTCTATTGGGATGAACGGCCAGTGTCAGGTCATGTCACTACCTATGACGGGCCACTTTTTAATCTGCCCGCGGGAGTAATCAGGATGACGACTTACAACTGGGATCTGATCGAACGTCTACTGCATGAAGTGCAGAACGGCGAAGGCAGCTTTGCGCCGCGCAAATACGCCGAGCAGGAAGCCGCCGAGAAGGCCACGGCGGGCGAATCCACCGGTAACCTGGACGCGTTGAAAAAGACCGCCGCCGATTACGAAGCGCTGTTGTTCAAGCGCGGTTTCATTGAATCGCGCCCGGAAGAAGAGGGCGGCAATGGTGAGAACTTCATCCTCACAGCGCTAGGTGCGCAACTGCTGGCCCTGATCGACAGCTCAATCCCCGGCAACGATCACCCGCGCCAAGTGCTGGACGAGCAGGCAGACGCGCTGGACCCGGCGACGTTTGCTGAGGTGGCTTCCAAGGCGCAGATTGCGTAAAAGGGCACACCCCAGACCACAATGTGGGAGCGGGCTTGCTCGCGAATACAGTGTGTCAGTCAATAGATTCATCGACTGATTCACCGCATTCGCGAGCAAGCCCGCTTCCACATTTTTAAATCGAGGCTGCCTTGAGGCATTTGAGGGCCTGGAAGTCACTGCGAACCTTGCCGATTTTTTGTGTGAGTATCTGGCGCTGCTGCGCCGTGCTTTCGGCCATCAGGTCGATGATCAGGCTGCGCGCAGCGGCTTCGGTTTGCGCATAGGCGGTGCGGTATTGCGGGGTCCACAGGCTCTCGCGATCCACCAGCAGCTGTTGGATTTTCTGTGGGAAGTCAGCGCTGTGACGCTGCTGCAAGGCGTCGATAAATTGCGCCTGCCAATGGGCGCGATTACCGATCCATTCCTGATTCTGTTCACCCAGCGCGATTGACCACGCCGTCACTCGGTTCTGCTGGCTGGGGCTCAACGGCCCCATCCACGCAACCAGGCGTTTGCTCATGCGCTCGGCGCGCTCTTTGATCTGCTGAGCCAGTGGCGGTTTGAGGTATTCGTCCTGGCGCTTGCGCAGGTCTTTGGCCAGCGCATCTCCCATGTCTTTGACTTGTTGATCATCCAGGCCCTGCAGCAACTGGATGGCTGACGGGGTGATCTCACGGGCCACCTCGGCGATGGCCTGTTTGGCTTCCGTGGTGCGCGCTTGCAGCGCGGCGTCGGTGATCTGGTTGTTGTCGACCATTTGTTGCAGGCGATCAAGCCAGTCCAGGTAGCCCGGCAGTTGAGTGGTGCAGTGCCAGGCCAGATGTTCCTTGAGTGTGTCATTGAACCAGCTCTTTTGCCCGGCGTTCATGTCCAGGTAGTCGTTGAGCGTCCAGGGGATGATCACATCAAGGTTGCGGTAGGCCAGGCCCACGCGATTGCAGCCGGCGAGCACCAGGCTCAACGTCAGTAATACCACCAGTAATTTGAGCCGACGCAGCATGGGCGTGTCCTTGCGCAGGGAGGGTTCATGCATGTGAGCCTGTGCGAGGCGCGACAGTTCAGCCCATCAATAAAACGACCGCGCGGCCTTCAAGGTCAACAGGCCGTCGCATTGCGAATTGTGTCCGGAGTAGGCCGAGCAGTCTCCACCGCTGAGGCTGGAGCCGCTATAGATCAGGTCCAGGTCAACGCCTTTCCATGCGCGGGAGAACTGCACTGACCAGTCGCTGAAGTTGCTGATGGTGCCGCCTTCCACCGCAGTTGGAGTGCCGAGCTGGTGAGTGGTGTACTTCATGCTGACGCCGATGCCGAAGGGCTGTGTACCGCCGAGGTCGGCAAACAGCGTGCTGTCCTGGCGATCCGGATCGTTGCTGAACGACACGCCGAAGCGATTGCCCAGCAGGTTCAAGCCGCCGTAGAACTCCTGGCTGTCGAGCGGGCTGAGCTTGGGGTAGCTGTAGTGGATCATACCGACTTCGTAGCCGAGGGTCTGGTCGAAGGGGCGCTTGAAGCCCATGTAGGAGTCGACTTCAAGGTTGTTGGCCGAGGACAGGCCCATATTGGGCGAAAACTGGCCGAAATACAGGCCGCTGTCGTGGCTCAGGTCCAGGCCGCCGTGGAAGGAATCGCTGCCCGGCGAGGTGGGCTTGACCAAACCCTGGGCCATGCTGCGGCTGGGCGTGGTGCCTAATTTGAGGTCGAAGTCACCCAGTTCACGCTGAAAAATCTGCGCGTATGCGAGGGGGCTTGCTGTAAGGGCTGCGATGAGAAACAAGCAGGGCTTGAGCATGCTTCACTCCATGAAAAGCGAGGAGCAGTAATGAAAAAATCGGACAGATGCCCGTGCTAGACGGGTGCAAGCATACCGGCGAATGCTTCGCGGTGAGCCCCGTTCGTCGATTAGCGCATCAGGAGATGTAGCAGGAGGGTGTTTCAGACTCTAGTCCTGGCGCCTTGGAAGGCAAGACGCTTAGGAGCTAGATGCGACGCGCGGGTATTACTTTTTGCCCAGGCTGATCTGCTTGGACGGGCCGAAAGTCTGGCCGCTCACGCCCTTGGCAATTTGCTGGATTTCGCCGCCGGACTTGAGGAAAGCAGCAATTTGGCTGTTGATCGATTCGCTGGTTTCAACGGCGGGAGCTGGCTTTGCTTTGCTGTTGGATGCTTTTACGCGCATGGCGGCCACTAACCTGTAGAAAATTAACTTGGCCAGGCATCGTACAGGAAATACTTGACAATTGCTTGGCAAATATCCTCTGGGAATAACCAAAGCCGCTGTAATCGGCCAAAATTTGACCTTGAAATAAGCCCCTAACTTACTGTTTTAACTCGAAACCACAGGGTTTATTCGGCTGCTGCCCGCGGGTAAAATTCGATCGATTGATCAGACGAGCGGGGCGGTGCCATTACGAGGCCACGCCAGCCCGCGATTTTTCAGGCGCACGCGCGTGGCGGGCGCAACTCGGGTAGAATGCCGCCCACGTAACGAAGGTATCTGGAAATGGCTTTAGTCGGGCGCTACAACAGCTTGCAAGTGGTTAAACACACTAACTTTGGTTTGTACCTGGATGGTGCGCAAGATGGCGAAATCCTCTTGCCTAATCGGTATATCCCCAAAGATATTCCCAGTGAAGATGAAGACTGGCTTAACGTTTTCATTTATCTGGACAGCGATGACAAACTTATCGCGACGACTGAAAAGCCGAAAGTTCAAGTCGGCGAATTCGCCAGTTTGAAAGTCGTCGAAGTCAACAGCATCGGCGTATTCCTCGACTGGGGTTTGCCAAAAGACCTGTTGCTGCCGTATTCGGAAGAAAAACGCCAGCTGACCGCAGGTGAATACTGCGTGGTGCACGTCTACCTCGACAAGCACACCAAACGCATCACCGCCACCGCGCGACTTGACCGCTACCTGGATAAGACACCTGCCAACTACCAGGTGGGCCAGGAAGTCGACCTGCTGGTGGCCGAAGCCACCGACATGGGTTTCAAGGCGATCATCAACAACAAGCACTGGGGCCTGATCCACAAGAACGAAGTGTTCAAGTTCCTGCGCCCGGGCAAGGAAGAGAAAGGCTTCATTAAAGAGATTCGCGCCGATGGCAACATCAGCCTGAGCCTGCAACCGGTTGGCCAGGAAGCGGCCTCGAGCCTGAACTCGAAGATCCTCGCCAAGTTGCGTGAAAACAACGGCACCCTGCCGGTCAGCGACAAGAGCGACCCGGCGGTGATCAGCAATTTGTTCGGTGTCAGCAAAGGCAACTTCAAGAAAGCCATTGGTGCGCTCTACAAGCAGGGCCAGATTGTGATTCACGCCGATCGCATTGAACTAAGCTGATCGCGTTTTGCTCTTCTGTAGGTGCCGCTCGGCGCCTATGGAGGCTGCAACCATGACCCGCAAAATACGCTTCGCTTACCTCGGCACTTTACTCGCGTTTCTGGTGCTCGACGGCCTCTGGCTCGGCGTTTTCATGGGCCAGACCTACAGATCCCTGCTCGGCTCGCTGATGCTTGATCAGCCTCGCTTGCTGCCTGCTGTGCTGTTTTATCTGCTGTATGCCCTCGGTTGTGTGGTGTTAGTGGTTTTGCCCAGCGGCAGCTGGCAACGTGCAGCAGGCCTTGGCGCTCTGCTCGGCCTGGTGGCCTACGGCACGTATGACCTGAGCAACTGGGCCACATTGCAAGGTTGGTCAGCCGGGCTGGCCCTGATGGACATGGCCTGGGGCACCTTCCTGACGGCCGTCTGTTGCAGTGTCGGCTATTTGTGTGCACATCGGGTGCGGCATTGATTGTGTACAGGATTGACGTGCACCGTTGCTGAGCATAACCCCCGCCAACAAGCCTTCATAAATCTCTTTGGAACACCGTTTCAGAGGGATTGTGTGCCATTGGCACATATTCTGCTGAATACCTCGTATACAAACCAGGCCGCCTCCCGTATGCACACCGTTACGGCAGCGCAGGCCGGTATTTCGAGGAGCCAAGCGATGACCGAACAATTGCCCAAAGGCTACAGCCCGCGCCTGTACAACCAGGACCTCGGGCCGCTGCCGCAGAAATGGACCTGGTACAACATTTTCGCCTTCTGGATGAGCGACGTGCACAGCGTCGGCGGCTACGTGTTCGCCGCCAGCCTGTTTGCCCTCGGGTTGGCCAGTTGGCAGGTGTTGATCGCCTTGCTCACCGGCATTTGCATCGTGCAGTTGATTGCCAACCTGGTGGCCAAGCCGAGCCAGCAAGCGGCGGTGCCATACCCGGTCATCTGCCGGCTGGCATTTGGCGTGTTTGGGGCGAATATTCCGGCGGTGATTCGCGGTTTGATCGCCGTGGCCTGGTACGGCATCCAGACGTACTTGGCGTCGAGTGCCTTGATTATCGTAGTGCTGCGCTTTTTCCCACAGATGGCGGTGTATGCAGAGCCGCACTTTGCGGGCCTGTCTTACCTGGGCTGGTTTGGCTTCCTCAGCTTATGGACGCTGCAGGCAGCCGTATTCTGGGCCGGCATGGAGTCCATCCGCCGTTTTATCGACTGGGCGGGGCCAGTGGTCTATGCGGTAATGTTTGCCCTGGCCGGCTGGATCGTGTGGAAGGCGGGTTGGGCGAACATCAGTTTCACCCTGGCGGAAAAATCCCTGTCGGGCTGGCAGGCATTTGGCCAAGTGATTGTGGCGACGGCGCTGGTGGTGTCGTACTTCTCCGGGCCTACGCTCAATTTCGGTGATTTCAGCCGCTACTGCCGCAGCATGCACGACGTGCGACGCGGCAATTTCTGGGGGTTGCCGGTTAACTTTCTGGCGTTCTCGCTGGTGACTGTCGTCATCGTTTCGGGCACTTTGCCGGTGTTTGGCGAAATGTTGCATGACCCAATCGCTACGGTTTCGCGCATCGACAACAGCATGGCCGTGCTGCTCGGCGCCTTTGCCTTCGTGACCGCCACCATCGGCATCAACATTGTCGCCAACTTCGTGTCACCCGCGTTTGATTTCGCCAACGTCGCGCCGAGCAAGATCAGTTGGCGCGCAGGTGGCATGATCGCGGCTGTGGCCTCAATCTTTATCACGCCGTGGAACCTGTTCAACAACCCGCTGATGATCCACTACACCCTGGACATTCTCGCTGCGTTTATCGGCCCGCTGTTCGGGATTTTGATTGTGGATTTTTACCTGATCAAAAAGCAGAAAATCGACGTGGATGCCCTGTTCGACGACAGCCCCAACGGCCGTTATTACTACGACGGCGGCGTGAACTGGACCGCCGTCAAAGCCTTGGTGCCTGCAACGCTGGTGGGCGTCGCTATCACCTTCACGCCCGCGTTGCAGGACATGGCCAACTTTGCCTGGTTTACCGGGTGCTTCCTGGGAGGGCTGTTTTTCCTGGTGCTGGCGCGGCGCGAGCAGGTTCGTGCGCCGACGTCGCTGGTTGCCGGTTGACCAACACCGCGCCCGCCACCACCAAGCCACAGCCGGCGATCACCAGCGCCGGTTGCAGGCCGCCGCTTAAGTGGCTGCTCACCGAGGCCAGCAACGGGCCGCACAATTGGCCAATGGCAAAGCTGGCGGTGAGCAACCCGGTGCTGCGCTGGTAGCCGTGGGGCGCCACCTCGCGCAAACGCGCCATCACCAGTTGCATGCATGCCAGGAACGGCGCACCACACAGCAACACTCCCAGGGCCAGGCCCCAGCCATTGCCCAGCAGGCAGGCGAATACCCCGGCCGCTTGCAGCCACAAAGTCGTCATCAACCAGCGGCGGGTGGTGTTCGGGTCCTTGCGACGCAGGCTCGCCACCACCACACCCAGCGCCGCCGCCAGGCCAAAGCACGGCCAGAACAGGTCGGCTTGCCACGCGCCGTGGAACTGCGCGCTGGCCATCTGCGACAAGAAGGTTGCGGGGATGATGTAGCCCAGGCCATACAAGAAGTAGATCCAGCACAGGTGCGCGATGCTGGCGTTGCTGCCCGCGCTAGTGGCATGGGTCACCGCGGCGGTCGGTTTCGGTAAAAAGGGCAGAATGCCTAACAACATAACCAATGCCACTACGCCATAGACCAGCCACAAGGTCGCAGAGTCTTCGCCCAGTAGATTGGAGCCCAGTGCCAGCAACCCGGTCAGCAGAATCCCCAAGCCCGGCCCGGCAAACACCAATGCCCCCAAACGCGGACGCCCGGCGGCAATCGCCAGCGGCTGGCTCAAACTGGTGATCATTACCAGCGCCCAGGCGCTCGCCACGCCGGTACCAAAGCGCAGCAGCAAATGCGGCCAGAAGCCATGCGCCCAGTACGACCCCAGGGTCAGCAGCACGCACAGCCACAGCCCGCCATACAAACGCGCTTTTATGTGGTGATGGCTGCGGGCGAAGATCGAGTCCACCGCGCCGACGAAATAGCCCAGGTAGTTGGCGGCGGCAATCAGGCCCGCGCCCGTCAGGTCAATCTGCCCCTCGCTGAGCAAATGCGGCATCTGCGGGGTGAGGGCGAAGCGGCCAATGCCCATGGCCATCATCAGGGCGATAAAGCTGGCGGTTAAGCGAATCAGCGGTGACATGTGCAGGTTTCCTACGGGGAAGCGAATGACCTGTAGGCTAAAGCGGATTGACTTTCTGTAAAAATGAATAATAGTGAGTAACTTGTTCAGTTTTGGAGAAAGGTATGGAGTTCAGTCAATTGCGCATCTTCCAGGCCGTGGCGGAAGAGGGCTCCATCACCCGCGCGGCTGAGCGCCTGCATCGCGTGCCCTCGAATCTGTCGACACGGCTCAAGCAAATGGAGGAGCAACTGGGCGTCGAGTTGTTCGTGCGCGAACGCCAGCGCTTGCAGCTTTCTCCCGCAGGCAAAGTGTTGCTGGACTACAGCACTCGACTGCTGGCGCTGCATGATGAAGCCCACGGCGCGGTGCAAGGAGGGCAGCCGGCGGGCGATTTTGTATTGGGCAGCATGTACAGCACGGCCGCAGTGCATTTGCCCAAACTGTTGGCGCGCTATCACAAGGCGTATCCGATGGTGAACCTCCAGGTGCAATCGGCGCCCAGCGGCGAGTTGCTAGAGGGCTTGATCACCGGGCGTCTGGACGCGGCCTTTGTGGATGGCCCGATAACGATCGCGACGCTGGACGGCGTGCCGCTGTGCGAAGAGCGCCTGGTGATCATTTGCGAGGCGGATCACCCGCCCGTGCGTGGCCCCCAGGACGTCGCCGGCCGCTCGGTGTTCACCTTCCGACGCAGTTGCGCCTACCGTGCGCGCCTGGAAACCTGGTTTTCCCACGAGCGTGTGGCCATGGGGCGTGCCATCGAGATCGAGTCTTACCAAGGCATGCTCGCCTGCGTGATCGCCGGTTCCGGCGTGGCATTGATGTCAGAATCGATGCTCGACAGCCTGCCAGGCAAGGACAGCGTGTCCGTTCATCCGTTGACCGGGCCTTTTGCCACTGCTACTACCTGGTTAATGTGGCGCAAGGGCATGCTCGGCGCTAACCTCAATGCATGGATCGATCTGCAACAAGAGGGCAAGGCCGATTTCCTGCAAGACGCGCGCGCGATTGCTTGAACGATCTGTCAGGATTCAGATCAATCCTGTAATAGTTCGTTGTGGTTTCGTTCAAGCATTACGTAAGACTTAGAGCTACTATCACTGTAGGAAAAGGCGACAGAACTCCCGCCTAGCCGCATTACCCTCAAAGGGGGCAACCATGAAAGAGAAAATTCAAAACTGGCTCCACGACCTCGGCGTTGCGCTGGGCCTGATTGAACCGCCACTGCAGCCGATACCGATTCGCACGGATGACGAGCAGCGTCGTCCGCGTCGCCGCTAAGCTCAGTTAGCAACAGGTTTTAGAATGTGGGAGCGGGCTTGCCCGCGATAGCGGTGTATCAGTCGATTTAAAGTTGACTGACACACAGTTATCGCGGGCAAGCCCGCTCCCACAGTCGTTTTGTGCAAGGCAAAAAAACGGGCGCGACATCCGACGTCGCGCCCGCTGAAGAAACCGCTTTAAATCCTGTTACCTGTCAAATGGCCCTGGCCACCGAAGCCTCTGGCCGACGTGACAACAAGCTCACCAATACAAAACTCACCAGCCCAACCGCCAGGCTGTAGTAGATCGGCGTATTCGCGTCCAAGCCGTCTTTGAACATAAACACCAGCGCCGTCACAAAGCCCAATGTCATGGATGCAATGGCGCCGGAGGTGGTGGCGCGCTTCCAGAAAATTGCGCCCATCAGCGGGATCAGCATGCCGCCCACCAGCAAGTTGTAGGCCAGGGTCAGGGCGCTGATCACGTCGTTGACCACCAGCGCGATACCCAGCACGGCGATACCGGTCAGCATCGTAAACAGACGGTTGATGCTCAGGCTCGACTGCTTGCCGCCACGCAGGCGTGGCAGCAGGTCTTCGGTCAGTACGGTGGAAGCGGCGAGCAGGCCGGCGCTGGCGGTGGACATCATCGCGGCCAGTGCGGCGGCGATCACCAGGCCACGGATGCCGTCTGGCAGCGAGGCTTTGACGATGGCGGCGAAGGCGTTGTTGACGTTGTCCAGGTTCGGCAGCAGCACATGCGCGGCCATGCCAATCAGGGCACAGGCCAGGCCGTAGAGGATGCAGTAGAAACCGGCGAACGTGCCTGCGTACTGGGCGACTTTTTCGTCGCGGGCGGTGAACACGCGTTGCCAGATGTCCTGGCCGATCAGGATGCCGAAGAAGTAGATCATGAAGTAGGTGATGATCGTGTCCCAGCCGATTTCGGTGAAGCTGAAATTCGACGCCGGCAGCTTGGCCACCAGTTGATCCCAGCCGCCGACGCGGTACAGGCAGATCGGCAGCAGAATAAACATCAGGCCGACGGTCTTGATCACGAACTGCACGATATCGGTAAGGGTCAGCGACCACATGCCGCCGATGGTCGAATACACCACCACCACGCCACCGCCGAGCAGCACCGACACCCAGAACGGCAGGCCGAACAGCACTTGCAGCACGGTGCCGATGGCCAGGATCGAGGTCACGCCGATCATCAGCGCGTAGGCCAGCATGATCACCGCACTCGCTTGGCGGGCCATCGGGTTGTAACGTTTTTCCAGCACCTGGGTGACGGTGAAGATCTTCAACTTGAGCAGCGGCTTGGCCAGGAACAGGTTCAGCGCAATGATCCCTGCGCCCAGTGCGGCGCACAGCCAGAAGCCGGAAATGCCATGCACATAACCCAGGCGCACGGTGCCGACGGTGGATGCACCGCCCAATACGGTGGCGGCCATGGTGCCCATGTACAGCGACGGGCCCAGGTTACGACCGGCCACCAAGTAGTCTTCGTGGGTCTTGGCACGGCGCATGCCGTAATAGCCGAGCACGAGCATGCCGGCGGCGTAGATGAGTACGACGAATAAATCCAAAGCCATGACGGCGGTTCTCCGTTTATTTTTTTAGGCTATTGAGAGGTTTTCTGCAGGAAGGGCACTTGCTGTGGCGAGGGAGCTTGCTGTGGCGAGGGAGCTTGCTCCCGTTCGACAGCGAAGCTGGAGCCGGCTTTTTTAGGGCCGCTCCGCACCCCATCGGGAGCAAGCTCCCTCGCCACAACGGCCGGGCCATAGACTTCGGCCGGCTCCGGGAACGCACGAAGCAAGGTCAGGTACACCACCGACGCCAGCCCCAGCGTCACCGGCAGGCTGATATCGATGCCATCGGCCAGGTTGCCCAGCGGCCCGACAAACTGCCCCGGCAGGTTGACGAAGCACAGGCCCACCAGTGCGCTCGGGACCCAGGCGCCCAGGCCGCGCCAGTTCCAGCCGTGGCTGAACCAGTAGCGCCCGCCGGTCTCACCGCGAGTGAACACCTGCAAGTCATCCGGGCAGTAGAAACCGCGGCGCACGATCAGGCCGATGATCATCATCACCATCCACGGCGTGGTGCAGGTGATGATCAGCACGGCGAAGGTCGACACGCTCTGCACCAGGTTGGCGGCGAAACGTCCGATAAAGATGAAGGCAATCGACATCACCCCGATCAGCAACGTGGCCTTGACCCGCGACAGCAAGCGCGGGAACACGCTGGACATGTCCAGCCCGGTGCCATACAGCGAGGTGGTGCCGGTGGACATGCCGCCGATCACCGCGATCAGGCACACCGGCAGGAAGAACCAGCTCGGTGATACGGCCAGCAAACCGCCGACATAGTTGTTGGCCGCGATATAGTCCGGCGCCTTGATCGCCACGATGGTCGCGGTGGCGAGGCCGAACAGGAACGGAATCAAGGTGGCGATCTGCGCCAGCACGACCGCCAGCATGATGCGCATTTTCGGCGTCTCACGCGGGATGTAGCGCGACCAGTCACCCAGGAACGCGCCGAAGGAAATCGGGTTGCTCATGGCCACCAGCGCCGAGCCGATGAAGGCAGCCCAGAAACCAGCCTGGCCCATGGCGACGCTGCCGGCGAAGTGGCTGTCGAACGCTGGTGCGAACGCGAAGATGCCCAGCAGAAACAGCAGGCTCGCCGCCCACACCGCAATGCGGTTGACCCACAGCATGAAGCGAAAGCCGTAGATGCACACGGTCAGCACCAGCAAGGCAAACAGGCCGTAGGCCAAGCCCAGCGTCAGGTCGGTTTCCGGCAGGCCAATCAGGCGTTTCGCACCACCGACCAGCGCATCACCCGAACTCCACACCGACAGTGAGAAGAAGGCAATCGCCGTCAGCAGCGACAGAAACGAGCCGACAATCCGCCCATGCACACCAAAGTGCGCACCGGAAGACACGGCGTTGTTGGTGCCATTGATCGGCCCGAACAGGCCCATGGGCGCCAGGATCAGCGCGCCCACCAACACGCCCAGCACAATTGCCCAGACCCCAGCCTGGAACGACAAACCGAACAGCACCGGAAACGAGCCCAGCACGGCGGTGGCAAAGGTGTTGGCACCGCCGAAGATCAGGCGAAACAGATCCTTGGGTCTGGCGGTACGTTCGTGGTCCGGGATCTGTTCGACCCCGTTGGTTTCTATTCTGCGAATACTGTTTTCGTTGTTTTTATTATTCATGATCAGCTCCGATCACATTGGCTAAGGGGGCGGCAGCCCTTCCGGCATAGCGGACAAATGTTCGTGACAGGCCAGCCACAGGCCTTGTTGTTTTAGGTGAGACGCTTGCCGTTTGAAGACAATGGTCTCGCGCTCCTGGCTAAAAAATTGCTCCCCGTTCATGCGCAGCTCGGTGGCCACGTCATGAATAAAAATCGCCGCGTCACCCTGCAGGCTGACAGCGGCATTGCTTGAGCTGCAGGACAGCACTTCAAACCCCTCGTCCGCGCGCCAGCTGTCCCACAACGCCTGGTAGGCATCGCGACTGAGCAGAGGCTGGGGCAGGGTGTAAAACACGAAGCTGGCATCGGCCGTGAACGCGCCAAAGTAAGCCTCGCGGTCATTAGCGGCGAAGGCCGCCACCAGGTCGGCGGCGGCTTTCAGCACCTCATGGGCGCTCATCAGCGGTGCGCCACGCCGGGCAGTACGCAGAGCATCTCGTACAGCAGGTTGGCGCCGAGCAGCGAGGTGTTGCCGGTGGTGTCGTAAGGCGGCGAAACTTCTACCAGATCACAACCAACCAGGTCGAGGCCCTGGCAACCACGGATGATCTCGATCGCCTGAATAGTGGTCAGCCCGCCGATTTCCGGTGTGCCGGTGCCGGGCGCCCAGGCGGGGTCGATGCCGTCGATATCAAAGCTCAGGTACACCGGGCCGCCGCCGACTTTTTCGCGCACTTCGGCCATCAGCGGCGCGAGGGAGTGGTGCCAGCATTCTTCGGCCTGGACCACACGGAAGCCCTGTTTGCGGCTCCAGTTGAAGTCTTCGGCCGTGTAGCCCTGGGCGCGCAGGCCGATTTGTACGACGCGGTCGCAATCGAGCAGGCCTTCTTCCACGGCGCGGCGGAAGGTGGTGCCGTGGGCGATTTTCTCACCGAACATATGGTCGTTGACGTCAGCGTGGGCATCGATGTGCACCAGCCCGACCTTGCCGTGCTTTTTGTGGATAGCGCGCAGGATCGGCAGGGTGATGGTGTGGTCACCGCCCAATGTCATCGGGATCACGTCGTGCTCAAGGATCTCGTCGTAGGCTTCTTCGATGATGCGCACGGCGTCGAGCAGGTTGAAGGTGTTGATCGCCACATCGCCAATGTCGGCAACCGACAGCGAGTCGAACGGTGCGGCGCCGGTGGCCATGTTGTAAGGGCGGATCATCACTGATTCAGCGCGGATTTCACGCGGCCCGAAGCGGGTGCCGGCGCGCAGCGACGTGCCGATATCCAGAGGCACGCCGATAAAGGCAGCATCCAGGCCTTTGGCCGTTTGCAGGTGGGGAAGTCGCATCATGGTGGCGATGCCGGCGAAGCGCGGCATTTCGTTGCCGCCCAGTGGTTGGTGGAAAATCTTGTCCACGGGAGTGCCTCATCGTTGTTTTGTTTATTAGGGGCCGATTCTGCGAAAAGCCCGTGGCGGGAAGAATCGGCAGAGGCAAATACTTAGTTCAGATTTTTCTAAACTAATGCTTGGGGTAAACTGGGTCCAAATGTGGGCGCTGGCTTGCCTGCGATGGCGGCGTTGATTTCACTGTTGCTATCGCAGGCAAGCCAGCCCCCACAGGATTTTTGTGTTCCGCGGAGAACAAATGGCCAACGCCTTGCCCGACCTGAAACTCCTGCGCATCTTCGTCAGCGTCGTGCGCCACCAGGGTTTTGCCAATGCCCAGCACGAACTCAACCTGTCGACGTCGGCCATCAGCACCTACATGAGCCAACTCGAATCGGCCTTGGGCCTGGTGCTGTGCCATCGCGGCCGGGGTGGATTCAGCCTGACCAGCAAAGGCGAGCTGTTCCATCAGGAAACCTTGCGTCTCTTAGGTGAACTCGAAGGCTTCGAGCAATACGCCGCCGCCCTCAAAGGCGAGCTGCGCGGCACCCTCAAGCTGGGCGTGCTGGACTCCACCGTCAGCGACAAGGCCTTGCCGTTCGCCGAAGTGATCGGCGCCTACAGCCTCGAACACCCGGCCGTGCATCTGCATCTGTCGGTGATGAGCCCTTACGAGCTGCAACTGGGCGTGCAGGACAATCGCCTGGACCTGGCCATCGGCGCGTTCTCCAACCGCATGAGCGGGCTGATCTACATGCCGCTGTATCGCGAACAGCACTGGCTGTATTGCAGCACGCGCCACCCGCTGTTCAACGAGCGGCGTATCCCCGAACAAGTGATCACCCAGCAACGCATGGTCGGCCGTGGCTATTGGAGCCAGGCCGAACTGGCGCGGCATGGTTTCAAACACAGCGCGGCCACCGTGGAAAGTATGGAAGCCCAGTTGATCCTGGTGCTGTCCGGCGCCTATATCGGCTACCTGCCCGAGCACTACGCCCAGGCCTGGGCCGACAAGGGTGACTTGCGCGTTTTGTTGCCGGCAACCTTCGGCTACCAGGCGCCGTTTTCCATGATCATGCGCCGTGGCCGCAGTCGCGAACCGCTGATCCAGACTTTCCGCGATCTGCTCAAAGCGCAGCTCAACCAGGCCTGATAAACCATGTCCAGACCCCAATGCCCTCGCTGCCTCAGGCCCGTTACTCACTGTCTGTGCGCGCTGATCCCCAGCCTCGACAGCCGCACCCGCATCTTGCTGTTGCAGCACCCGAGTGAGGTCAATCACGCGCTCAATACTGCGCGCTTGGCGGCACTGGGCTTGAACAATGCGCAGTTGGTGGTGGGCGAGGTGTTTGATGACCTGGCCATGCTGTTGAGCCCGCCGGGTTATCAGGCACGCCTGCTGTTCCCGGCGGACGATGCTGAGCCGTTGCAAACCTATACGCCGAGCGATCAACCGCTGTTGCTGGTGGTGCCCGATGGCACTTGGCGCAAGGCGCGCAAGCTGCTGCACCTCAACCCGCTGTTGGCGGCTTTGCCGCGCGTGGCCCTGGCGGGCGAGCGCGTGTCGCGTTATCGGTTACGCAAGGCACCCGGCCCGGGCGCTTTGTCGACGGTGGAAGCAATCGTGCAAGCGTTGCAGGTACTCGAAGCCCCGGCTTCATTTGACGCGTTGCTCAAGCCTTTCGATGCGTTGATCGAAGGCCAGATTGCCGCCATGGGCGAGGCGGTCTACCAGCGTAATCACGTAGAGGCTACATAGCTACCGCCTGGCGTAAGCGCCGCTGATTAGGCTCGTCATTTATCACACCCTTTGAGGGAAAAATGACAGAGCCTGAAGAGACACTCCCACTTCGACCCATGGATACGTTGTCTGCGTATATCCAGGAACAACAAGCCCAAGGGCCGTTGATGACTGGCGCAGAGTGGTCCATAACACGCGTCTTGTTACCTTTGCGCAAGACACTTGAGCGCTTTTTCGGCGGCCTTGATGAGCAAGAGCAGCAAGACTACATACGTTTGCAAAAGGCCTACGTCAGCGCACAAACCACATTCGAAGCGGCTATCAAGCAACTCGGCGCGGACCTTGAAACCACCTTGTTGGCGAGCCTGACTGCAAGGCTGAAAGCACTGGCCGGCAAAGAGGTTGATCCCAAGGTTGCGCGTATCCATACCCGCTATGTGAAACCGGCTGATACATCGACGCCAAACAACCCAACCCTGCGAGTTCCACGCGCGATAGATGACCGCGTGGACAGCGAGGGCCTGTCCAGCGTCACCCTGTGGGAGGCCGCCTGCATGAACTACAGCGGTTTGTCGGGGTGGGGCTTTCCGGGGCATGTCAGCCTGAAGGAGGCCAGCTATCTGGATTCGAATGTCGGAATCAGCGCGGCGGATTTCATCGAGCTGGTGCGCGAACTCAATCTTGGCACCCAATTGCGCACGCGCCTGGACAGCGCGCTGCAGAGCTCTACGCTATTGGGGGCGCAGGTGTTGGCGCTGGCAACTGCAGAACTTGAATTCGCGTTGATAGAGGCCTTGAGGACCACCGACCGAAGCCGGGTTGACCGGGAAAAATACCACGCTGTGGTGGGTGCGTTGTCAGGCGAGTCGCCTTGGGATGTCACTCAAGAAGTGAAACTGTTCATTCCCTATGGCCCGAACAATATCAATGGGACCGAACGCTATGGCCTGCTTGGCGTATACACGGACCTGCCAAGAGGTGACTACCTGAGCATTCCTTATGTGATTTTCTCGGTCAAAGGATGCAAAGGCGCGTTCAGCTATTTCCCCGACCGGCCTGGCGGTGCCCTCAAGCACTACGACAAGTTTTCGGAGGCTGCCAACGAATTTTATGTCGGCTTCAAGGCGTTTCATGCGCGAAAGGAAATGGGGTGGTTGTATCAGTCCATGTCGCTGTCAGACTACGCGCGCTTGAACGCCAGGCCGGCGAAAGAAAGCAGGCCGGAGGAGCTCAATGCATTTGCGCAGTTCTTATACCGGTTGTGCGGGCGTGCAAGCAGGCTTACCCAGGTCAACCACATCGGCTACAAGCGCGATAGCGTTTACAACGCGCCGACAGTCAGCCTCTATCGTTTTTACATCGAGCGTTGCCGAGCCAACCTCAAGGTATTGGCGCATGAAACGCCGGGCGCCATGGCCACCTTGCTTGAGTTTTCCCAGACGCTGTTCGGTGAAATCATCAACCTGCTGTTGATCCCGGTGCCAGGGCCTTTGAAAGGCCTGGGGCGGTTGAGAGCGTTCGCCCTGTTCACTTCAATAGGGCTGACATTTTTACAGGCGCTGCAAGAGGATAGCCGCGCAAACTTGGTGCAATTGGCGATAGATATCGCTGACTTGCTCAGCAGCAGGTTTTTGCACCGACGTTTGGCCCCGACGGTCAGGCGCCGGCATCAAGCGTTGTATAGCCGGCTGGCCCAGCAAAGCAGACTGATGACGACCACTGAGCGCAAGAGTCAGACAGGCGGCCAACTGGTTGAAAAAATGATGGGCGCCACCGACGTACCCACACAAACGTTAGAGCGGATCGTCAGCCTCAGTAATAGCTCGCGAGCCGACCTGGACCAGGTATGGGATGGAGCACCGCCCTCGGCATCGCTGGTTGAGGCGGTGAATCGGTTTAACGTCGACAAGCTGATCGACTGGGCTGCCAAGGGGGCCGACGCTAACCTTCCCGAGGCGGTCGGTGCCGTTGAGATTCTCGCTCCGCTACTCACCCAGCATAAGGATTGGCCGAAAAGCACATCCTTGAGCATTCAAAACCCGCAAGGCGTGGAAGTACGGCGCTATAGCAAACGTGCGGATCACAAGACCACGGCAGTGGTCACGGTCACCGTGTTGGAAAGCGGACTGTTCGCTTATTCAACGCCACGCCGGATCAGCGCTCATTTGCCCCAGGCTATTGTCGATTTGCTACCCGACGTTTTTTTATCGCGCAGGTCGACGTTGGTCGAGCAACTTGCCGATAAAGCCGACGCGTTGCGCATTGATCTGTTTGAGGCACTCACGGTGTATGCCGATACCAGTCGATCCGCGGCCACGGGCGCACCAGCATCAGTGCTTCGATTACTGCCTGACAGCGTTGCCAGCGCTACCCCGCCGCACCCCGTGATTGAGCAGTTACATACCTTGCACCCCGGATTGAGCCGGGCACGGTTGCTGGAAGTGCTGCGCCGAAATCCGTTGTCGGAACATCAGCAGGCACAACTCCTGCAATCGCAACTGCAACCCGAAGCGCTTTACACCGCGCTGCGCTCTGCCCGTCAGGTGGCACGCGCAGAAACCATGGTTGACGGCGTACTCCATCCTCGGCGCTTCAGTCAGAAAATTCAGAACTGGGCTACGGAGTTTGCCGTCCAAGCACTGCGCGACCTGACCGGCCAGGTACTCGTCATCAGCCCTGAAGCGCAAGCGATACCTTATGTTTCACGGGGACCGCTGGACAAAACCATCGTCGTGATCGATCACGGGCGCGGACAGTTCTCGTTGTTTGACATTCAATCCCCCAAACCAAGGTCGACCGAAACCGATGATTTATATCAAACGGTCGTGAGCCAAATCTCTGAAACCGACCTGTTACGGTTGGGGTGGGACGAGCAGGGCGCTGCCTCTCAGTTCCGGCACACAGTCGCCCAGGCCTTGCTCAATAACCGTACGGCCGATGGCAGGTTTTATCCGGCACGCCGTGAGATCGGGCAATACGCCAGCGTTGTCGAGACGTCAAATATGGTGCCCGAGCCTGACGCGCTCGGCCTTTACAGCCCGGGCAACGATCGCTTCGTGTTTATCGAGGGAAATTATTTCAAAGTCATCCAGGGGCAAGGGCTGGTCCCCTGGCGTATTCAACACCCATTGCTGGAGCAGGCCTATGCACCCGTGCTGACCCACAATGGCGCGGGCGCCTGGCGCCACGAATGGGAGAACCCGCTGACCTGGGACGGGCAGAAGCCGTTTTATCGCCTGGGGCCATCGTTTCGTGCGTTGACGCCGGATGCCATTGTGCAGATCCAGCAGATAAGTGGAGTGACGCCGGACATCCTGCGCCGGATGCACGCACGTAATGAACGGCCTCCCGCTATCTTGAGAGAGACCGTCGAGCGCTTCACGATTCATCAGCGGCTCAAGACGCACCTGGAAGGTATGGAGACGCTTGAGGGCACCGCGTTGGGGCGCGATTTCCTTGATGAGCTGCTGGGAGAGATTGGGCCGGCCAATGCCGATGCACTGGTCGGGCGCGCCGGAGTCAGCAGGGCGGACCAGGTGTCCGTGCTGGAGGCCAAGGTTATGACCAATAAACCCAGGATGGAGCGGCTTTTTTTCAAGGCGTTGTGTCATAAAAGCGCGCAGTCGTCCGACCCTCTGGCGCAAGTGCTGCAGCGCGATTTTCCCGGTTTGACTGCGGTCATTGCCCAAGACTTGGTGAGTCAGTCCACGCCTGCTGAGCGAAGTAGTCTGGAGGCCGGTCGCGTGCCGTTGACGCTTACGCCACTCGTGCGTTGGTGGTTGCATTCTCTGCGCAAGGCGCGCGCCTTGGAGGGGGTACATATGCCTATCACCGGTGATGAAGACAGCGCGAAATTAATCCTGCGGACACTGTCGGACATCAATGGATGGCCAAAGAACCTGCGGGTCGAGGTGTGGGAAAGAGGGCGTCTGATTGACAGCATCGGCGCCACTGACTCGCCGCATAAGCGTGTGCTGGAGGTGCAGGACGGTCAGTACCAGGCGTACACGGTGCAAATCAACGGCGGGCGCCAACCGATAGGCGGCTACGGTGAGTTTCTGGTGGTTTTGTTAAATGCACTGCCGACGGCGGAGCGCCAGGCCTTGGGCTACACCCATGTGACGGGTGTTGAAGAACTGACACAGGAAATTGCGCGGCGACTGGAAACCCAGCCAGCGCTCGGCGACTCCCGGTTTAATATTGAAAAGCTGCTCGGTATGGAGCCACGCCCCTGGTTTAACCCGCCGCAACGGCTCAGTGATGGGCGTATTGGTTATCCGCTGAGCGGCGATGGCGGTTCAGGTGGCGTAGCGGCTGCGCAGGTGGCGCAGTGGCGCAAGTTGTTTCCGACCAAGACCGATGCAGAGGCGAGTGAGAGAGTCCTCAACCTGGGGGAATCCTTCGCGGAGCGACAGTCCGCCATCAATCAACTTTTTTCTGAACAGGAGGCCTTGAATGCCAGCCTGGAGCGATGGTGCTTGCTGGGCGATAGTGTGAACTTGAGCGCACACCTTCAAGCCTCTGAACGTATTCGACGTTGCTGGAGCCGACAGGAGTCCGTACGTGGTATGCCCTATGAGCTTTACCTCGACGACCTTGCCCTGAATGACCTGCCTGTGACGACTGCGAGCTTTTCCCACGTCGATCTGCTGAGCTTGAGGAACAATCAGTTGCAAACACTGCCGACAGAGTTCCTCCGGTGCTTTGGGTTTCTGCGCAGTCTCTCTGTTGATGGCAACCTGTTGGATCATCTGCCTCAAGGGTTGTCAGAGCTGCGGTATTTGCAGCAACTGAATTTGTCGAACAATCGTATTCGGCCCAATTTGCAGGATGTTCTGGGTCTGAAAGAGTTGACACGCCTGACCTGGCTGGACCTGTCCTATAACCCTCTGGGGCAAGGCAGCCGGCTGAACCTGTATCGTCTGAAGGCGTTGGAAGTCCTCAACCTCAAGAATACACACATCCATCAGTTGCCCCGGGGCGCGGTGACTCTGCGACGTCTGAGTACCTTCGATCTGCGCGACAATCAGCTTCATGTACTGACCGAAATGGATCTGGGCCTGAACCTCAATGTCCATCGTGCAATGGATTTGCAGGGCAACGAGTTGGTTGCGAGCACATTGGAGGTGATCCGCCAATACCAACAAAGACCGGGTTACCAGAATGTTCATTTCGGCGTGTCGGACGCTTCACTCACGGTGTTGTCTTCCGTTGACCCCTGGTTGATATCGATTCCCGCCGGCGAGACAGCGCAACGTCGAGCGCTTTGGTCTTTGATCGATGCGAATCGTAATTCCCAGAACTTTCGCGTGCTGCTAGGGGTTTTTGCCGCCTATCCGCCATTTTTAGCTGCCAAGTATCGAGCATTGCGCGAGGACATCAGCCGCAGAGTCTGGCAATTGATTGACTGCGCCACCCATGACACACACATTGAACGGGTTTTGTTTGAGCAGCCCATGGAGTACATCCGGGCCCAGGCTGATGGCTGGCTGCTGTGCCTGAATGATCTGGAGCTTGCAGTGTTGCCGTTGCAGATGCTGGCACCAGGCAGTCAAGCCGTGGCAGCAGACTTTTTGAATTATTACCGAGGATCTAATCGGATCGCGTCCATCAAGCAGCGGGCTACTTTAGACTTTCCAGCCCATTCAGGCGTTGAACACAGTATGTTCTTGCTGGGTTGTCGGCTCGCCTTGGCGCAGGATCTGAATCTACCCCTGCCGCTCACGATGCGTTTTTCTACACCCGTCGTGGAAATTGATCCGCAGGTGTTGAATGAATATCGCCTGGCCATTATTCGTGATGAGGCTCGAATCAATTGGCCGGATTTACTCAAGGATAAAGAATATTGGGTGACGTTTCTGGAGCTCAAATACCCTTTAATGTTTGAGGCGGCGCGAAGCCCGTACGATGAGCGGTATCAGCAGGCTTTAGAGCAAGTCCAAGTCGGGGATTTGAGCGAAAATGCCTACCTTATCAAGGGGGGCGAGATTGCTGTGGCAATGCTCTCAGCCAAGAATGACCTCGTTCTGCAGTTGACGGCGCAGGAATGGGCGGCATTTGTCGGCAGCGACTGACTGCGCTTATATCTGTATTGAATAAGCACCACACTTTGCGTGATATGGCCCGCCGGCCTTTCCCGGTATGATGTTCGCCCCCGCAGTCTGGATTGCGAATACGCCATGACCTTGCAGTACCCTACAATCGCCGATTGCGTCGGCAACACGCCCCTGGTCCGCTTGCAACGCATGGCGGGTGAAACCAGCAATACCTTGCTGCTCAAGCTCGAAGGCAACAACCCGGCCGGTTCCGTCAAGGACCGCCCGGCGTTGTCGATGATCACCCGCGCCGAGCTGCGTGGGCAGATCAAGCCGGGCGACACCCTGATCGAAGCCACCTCGGGTAACACCGGCATCGCCCTGGCCATGGCCGCGGCGATCAAGGGTTACAAGATGGTCTTGATCATGCCCGACAACGGCAGTGCCGAGCGCAAGGCGGCGATGACCGCCTATGGCGCCCAACTCATCCTGGTCACCCAGGAAGAAGGCATGGAAGGCGCGCGTGACCTCGCTGAGCGCATGGCCGCCGAAGGCCGTGGCGTGGTGCTCGACCAGTTCGCCAACGGCGATAACCCCGAGGCACACTACACCAGCACCGGCCCGGAAATCTGGCGCCAGACCCAAGGCAGCATCACCCATTTCGTCAGTTCCATGGGCACCACCGGCACCATCATGGGTAACTCGCGCTACCTCAAGGAGCAGAACCCGGCGATCCAGATCGTCGGCCTGCAACCGATGGAAGGCGCGGCCATTCCCGGTATCCGTCGTTGGCCTGAAGAGTACCTGCCCAAGATCTACAACGCGACGCGCGTGGACCGCATCATCGACATGGCCCAACGTGAAGCCGAAGACACCACCCGCCGTCTGGCGCGTGAAGAAGGCATCTTCTGTGGCGTGTCCTCCGGTGGCGCTGTGGCCGGTATGTTGCGTCTGTCCAAAGAAGTTGAAAACGCGGTGATCGTCGCGATCATCTGTGACCGAGGCGACCGCTACCTGTCGACCGGCATCTTCGACGAACCCAACTGATGGCCAAGCACGAGAGAGGCCTGCGCTTTCAGCCGACGGGCGGCAGCCGCGCCCCGCAGATTCCGGTGGGCAAGAAGCAACGCCTGACCATCGAGCGCCTGGCTAACGATGGCCGCGGCATTGTGTTCTTTGAAGGCCGCACCTGGTTCGTCAATGGCGCGCTGGCCGGCGAAGAAGTCGAAGCGCGGGTGTTGGGCGCCCACGGCAAAATCGTCGAGGCGCGTACCGAGCGTGTGTTCAAGGCCAGCGAGCTGCGTCGCCCGGCACCGTGCGCGCACTTCGGCCGCTGTGGCGGTTGCAGCGTGCAGCACCTGCCCCATGACGAACAACTTGCCCTGAAACAGCGCATGCTCGCCGAGCAACTGACCCGTGTGGCCGGTGTAGAACCGCAACAGTGGGCGGCACCGTTGAGCGGGCCGGAGTTCGGCTACCGTCGCCGCGCCCGTGTGGCGGTGCGCTGGGATGCCAAGGCCAAACAGCTTGAGGTGGGTTTTCGCGCCGTGGCCAGCCAGGATATCGTCGCTGTCGATGATTGCCCGGTGCTGGTACAAGCCTTGCAACCGATCATGCAGCGTTTGCCGAACATGCTGCGCCGCCTGAGCAAACCACAGGCGTTGGGGCATGTGGAGTTGTTCAGTGGTTCGTCGATTACCGTGTTGCTGCGGCACATGGCGCCGCTGTCCGAAGCGGACCTGCAGGTATTGAAAGAATTTTGCACCTTCCATGACGCCCAATTGTGGCTGCATGGCGAGGGCCAGCCGGAGCCGGTAGAGACGGGTCAGGCGCTTGGTTTTAGACTGGCGGCGTGGGATCTGGAACTGGCTTACCGTCCGGGAGATTTTGTCCAGGTCAACGCCGGAGTCAACGATGCGATGGTCGCCCAGGCCCTGGAGTGGTTGGCGCCAAAGGCCGAAGAACGGGTGCTGGACCTGTTTTGCGGGCTGGGCAACTTTGCCCTGCCACTGGCCAAACAGGTGCGCGAAGTGGTGGCGGTAGAGGGCGTGCAAGCCATGGTCGAGCGGGCGGCGCAGAACGCCGTCAGCAACAATTTGCATAATGTGCAGTTTTTTCAGGCCGATCTGTCTCAGCCTTTGACCGACGCGGAGTGGGCCAAACAGGGCTTTTCTGCGGTACTCTTGGACCCACCCCGTGACGGTGCCCTGGAGGTTGTGCGCAAGCTCGCCACCCTGGGGGCCAAGCGCTTGGTGTATGTGTCCTGCAACCCGGCCACGCTGGCGCGGGACACGGTTGAGTTGGTCAAGCAAGGCTACCGGCTAAAACGTGCCGGGATCCTCGACATGTTTCCGCAAACAGCGCATGTCGAGGCCATGGCGTTATTTGAAGCGGGCTAGGATGCCCGTTTAATCCGACTGGCCTGTCGTCTCCTGGGCCGTGACCTGTCAGGGAGTGGTACCTAGCCTAATGGTTGCACCGCTAGGGTTACGCAGCAGGTCAGCGATGATTTTTGGCGCATCCAAGGTGCGTCGTAGGGAAGGTAAGCAAGATGGTACAGGTGAGAGCACACCAGCCGATCAACACCGACGGCAGTATCAATCTCGAGGCATGGCTGGATCATGCCGTCAGTGTCGACCCGGCACTGGACCGTGAAGCCTTGAAAGCAGCCTGCGAGTTCGCTCGTGAGTCTGAACAGCAAGACAATGCGGCCAAGAACCTGTGGGCCGAAGGCACTTCAAGCTTTCGCACCGGGTTGGAAATCGCCGAGATCCTCGCCGATCTCAAGCTGGACCAGGATTCGCTGATCGCCGCCGTGCTTTATCGTGGCGTGCGTGAAGGGCATATCCCGTTGCCGACGGTCAGCCAGCGTTTCGGCGCGGTGGTGGCCAAGCTGATCGACGGCGTGCTGCGCATGGCCGCCATCAGCGCCAGCCTCAGCCCGCGTCAGTCCATGGTGCTGGGCACCCAGGGCCAGGTCGAAAACCTGCGCAAAATGCTGGTGGCCATGGTCGACGACGTGCGCGTCGCGCTGATCAAGCTGGCCGAACGTACCTGCGCGATCCGTGCGGTGAAGACCGCCGACGACGAAAAGCGCAACCGCGTGGCCCGCGAGGTGTTCGACATCTACGCGCCGCTGGCGCACCGCTTGGGCATCGGCCATATCAAGTGGGAGCTGGAGGATTTGTCCTTCCGCTACCTCGAACCCGACCAATACAAACAAATTGCCACGCTGTTGCACGAGCGGCGGCTCGACCGTGAGCGCTTTATCACCGACGTGATGGGCCAGCTGCGTTCCGAGTTGCAAGCCACCGGCGTCGACGCCGACATCAGCGGCCGCGCCAAGCACATCTATTCCATTTGGCGCAAAATGCAGCGCAAGGGCCTGGCCTTCAGCCAGATCTACGACGTGCGCGCCGTGCGCGTACTGGTGCCGGAAATGCGCGACTGCTACACCGCGCTGGGCATCGTGCACACGTTGTGGCGGCACATCCCCAAGGAATTCGACGACTACATCGCCAACCCCAAGGAAAACGGCTATCGCTCGCTGCACACCGCCGTGATCGGCCCTGAGGGCAAGGTGCTGGAAGTGCAGATCCGCACCCACGCCATGCACGAAGAGGCCGAGCTTGGAGTTTGCGCGCACTGGCGTTACAAGGGCACGGACGTCAAGGCCGGGTCCAACCAGTACGAAGAGAAGATCTCCTGGTTGCGCCAAGTGCTGGAATGGCACGAAGAACTGGGCGATATCGGCGGCCTGGCCGAGCAGCTGCGGGTGGATATCGAGCCGGACCGGGTCTATATCTTCACCCCCGACGGCCACGCCATCGACTTGCCCAAGGGCGCCACGCCGCTGGACTTCGCCTATCGCGTACACACCGAAATCGGCCACAACTGCCGGGGCGCCAAGATCAACGGGCGCATCGTGCCGCTCAACTACAGCCTGCAAACCGGTGAACAGGTCGAGATCATCACCAGCAAGCACGGCACGCCGAGCCGCGACTGGCTGAACCCGAACCTGGGCTACATCACCACATCGCGGGCGCGGGCGAAGATCGTTCACTGGTTCAAGTTGCAGGCACGCGACCAGAACGTCGCGGCCGGCAAGACCTTGCTTGAACGCGAATTGGCGCGCCTGGGCCTGCCACAGGTGGACTTCGACAAATTGGCCGAAAAAGCCAACATGAAGATCGCCGAAGACATGTTCGCCGCCCTCGGTGCTGGCGACTTGCGCCTGGCGCAATTGGTCAATCTGGCCCAGCAACTGGTCGAGCCGGAGCGCGGCAGCGAGCAGTTGGAACTGATCCCACGCAAAGCCACCGGCTACAAGCCTGGCAAGCGCGGTGATATCCAGATCCAGGGCGTGGGCAACCTGATGACGCAAATGGCCGGCTGCTGCCAGCCATTGCCGGGCGATGCCATCGTCGGCTACATCACCCAGGGGCGTGGCGTGAGCATTCACCGCCAGGATTGCGCCTCGGTGCTGCAACTGGGAGGGCGCGAGCCCGAGCGCATCATCCAGGTCAGTTGGGGCCCGGTGCCGGTGCTCACGTATCCGGTGGACATCATCATCCGTGCCTACGACCGTTCCGGTTTGCTGCGTGACGTGTCGCAAGTGCTGCTCAACGAGCGCATCAACGTGCTGGCGGTCAACACCCGCTCGAACAAAGAGGACAACACCGCGTTGATGTCCCTGACCATCGAGATCCCGGGGCTGGACGCGTTGGGGCGGTTGCTGGGGCGGATTTCCCAGTTGCCGAACATCATCGAGACGCGGCGTAATCGCACACCTTGATGCGGTCTGAAAATATCTGTGGGCTGCTTTCTGTGGGAGCCGGGCTTGCCCGCGATGCAGGCGACTCGGTCTGTCTGATAGACCGAGTCGAGGCTATCGCAGGCAAGCCAGCTCCCACATTAGATCTTCAGCGGTTCCAGACAATGGGCAGAGATTGACCGATGTATTCACTTGAAGACCTGCTGCACCTGATGAATCGCCTGCGCGACCCGCAATACGGGTGCCCGTGGGACATCAAGCAAACCTACGCGACCATCGTGCCGCACACCCTTGAAGAAGCCTACGAGGTTGCCGATGCCATCGAGCGCGGCGACTTCGATCATCTGCAAGGCGAGTTGGGCGACCTGTTGTTCCAGGTGGTGTATTACAGCCAGCTGGCGCGGGAAGAAGGGCGCTTTGAATTTGCCGGGGTAATCGACAGCATTACGCGCAAGCTGGTTCGTCGCCATCCGCACGTATTCCCGACGGGTGATTTGTACGCGCCGCTGGATATTCCCCAGTTAAGCGAAGAACAGGTTAAAGAACGCTGGGAGCAGATCAAGGCCGAGGAGCGCGCAGAAAAATCCGACGCACCCGAGCAATTGTCCCTGCTCGATGACGTACCTGCGGCCTTGCCCGCGTTATCCCGCGCCGCCAAATTGCAAAAGCGCGCCAGCCAGGTAGGTTTCGACTGGCCGGCTGCCTTGCCGGTGGTCGACAACGTGCGTGAAGAGCTGGATGAAGTGCTCGAAGCCATGGCTGATAACGATTCGGTGGCGATCGCCGATGAGGTCGGTGACCTGTTGTTTGCGGCGGTCAACCTGGCCCGTCACCTCAAGGTCGACCCGGAAACCGCGCTGCGTGGCGCCAACGCCAAGTTCGAACGACGTTTCCGATTTATCGAACAGGCATTGCGCGATACGCACAAACCCATAGAAGATTGCACCCTCGAAGAGTTGGACGCCCTGTGGGGCGAAGCCAAACGCCAGGAAAAGAATGTGTCCAGCTGCGGTTGAGCAGTTGCCTAAGTGAGTAAGCACCATGAGCCTTTCCCTTCGCGACCAGTTGCTCAAAGCAGGTCTGGTCAACCAAAAGCAGGCCAAGCAGGTCGGCAAAGACAAACAGAAGCAGCAGCGCCTGGTCCACAAGGGCCAGATCGAGGCTGATGACACCCAGGCGCGCCTGGCCGCCGAAGCGCATGCCGAAAAGGTCAAGCGCGACCAGGAACTGAACCGCCAGCAGCAGGAAAAAGCCGAGGCCAAGGCCCGCACGGCTCAGGTTAAACAACTGATCGAAACCTCGCGCCTGCCCAAGCTGACTACCGAGGACTACTACAACTTCGTGGATGACAAGAAGGTCAAGCGCCTGTCGGTCAACACGTTGATGCGCAACAAACTGAGCAACGGCTCCCTGGCGATCGTGCACCACGGTGGCGGCTACGAGGTGATCCCGCGTGAAGCGGCGCTGAAGATCCAGGAGCGCGCACCAGAGCGTATCGTGCAGCTCAATATCCTCACCGAAAGCCAGGTGCCGGATGAGGACGATCCATACGCGGCCTACCAGATCCCGGATGATCTGATGTGGTAAGGCGTTAAAAACAACAAACCCCGCTCAAAAGGCGGGGTTTGTGTTTTTAACGCGCAGCTTCAGCCGATCACCAATCCACTGCATAACTCACGCTGAAGGTACGCCCTTCAGCGTTCGGATACGGCGCACGGGCGTTGGCCTGGGCAAACATGTTCTGGTAATTGCGATTACTGAGGTTGTAGATCGCGCCTTCCAGGCGACCGACCGGCAACCTGACCGAACCGAGCAGATCGACCAGCGTATAACCTTTGATATCGCGGCCGTTGTTGTCTTTGGCCGCGGCGTCATAGTCGGCCAGTTGCATGCCTTGCAGGCGCAGGCTGTAGTCGCCACGGTCATAACCGACGAAGGCGGTGGTCTTGGCGGGCGAGATACGTGTGGCGGGCAGGTCGATCCATTTGCCGTTTTGCTGGGTCTCGCCTTTGGCGTAGGCGTACGTGCCGCCTACCGACCATTGATCGGTGACGTTGTAGGTCAGGCTGGTTTCGATGCCGCGCACGCGCTCTTTCTGGTTGATCAGGCGCAACACACGGTCATTGGCATCATAAAACTGGGTGACGTCCGAGGTGTTCTCATACGCGGTGACGTTGGCCAGCCACTTGTCCCAGTTGCCACGCCAGCCCAGCTCGTAACTGTCGACCTTGAGGGCTTGGGCGTTCAGGTCCTGGATGTCGTATTTGCTGTTGACGTCCCGCAGGAAGCGCTGGATATCCGGCAGGGAAAACCCCTGGCTGAAATTGACGAACACATCCTGGTTTTCATTCAGGTGGTACACCGCACCCAGGTTGTAGAGCGTGTCATCGTATTTGAGGGTGCCGCCCGGCAGTGTGGCGCGGTTGCCGGTCTGCACGATCTCGCCGTAGGCAATGCTGTCGGACACTTCGCTTTCGATCCACTCACGACGGATGCCGCCACGTAAGGTCCAGTCATCGATATCGTAGGACAGCTGACCAAAAATGGCTTTGGTGCTGGTTGCGATGTCCGGGCCCATCTCAAAGGTGGTGCCGGTCTTGGTATAGCTCAGGCCGTTGACCCGGTATTGGTCGCCGCGTTGGCGCGAGGTTTCATGGTCATAGTCGGCGCCCCAGACCAGATTACCGGTCGCCGAGCCGATGTCCGGCATTTGTGTATCAATCGCTGCCCGCACACCATAGACGTCTTGCACACTGTTGTTGTCGGACACCCCGGCACGACCGCGAGACAGGTCCGGGAAGAACAGTGCATCGGCACGCCGCCAGTAACTTTCGACCTGCAAGCCCTGGCCGTAGAAGTCCTTGTCGGCGTAATTGAGGTTGACCGCCTGGTTGTGGGTGAAGGGTTGGTCATCCAGGTCCAGGCCTTTTACCGCGACGGCAGTGCTGGTGATGCGTGGGTTCTTGGTGTAGCGGGTGTCCTGTTCATCTTTATAGTCTTGCAGCGACAGGCTGATCTTCTTGTCGTCATCCAGCTCGTAGCCGAAGCGACCTTGCAGGTCGTAGGTGTCGGTGTCCATGTTGCTGCCCTGGGACGTGTCCTGGGGAATGCGTTTGCCGTTACCGTCGAACTGGTCGTTGCGTTGCACCGTATTGCCCGACACGTACCAGTCCACCGGGCCTTTGCGGCCGGTGGCACTTTGGAAGGCTTCGTAGGAAAACCCCTTGTGGCTGAAATTGTTACCGGCGGTCATGCCGATCTTGCTGCTGAAGGCCAGGTCTTCGCCTTTGTTGCGCTTGGTAATGATGTTGATGATGCCGCCTGAGGCGCCGGCTCCGTAGACGCTGCTGGCGCCGGAAATCACTTCGATGCGCTCGATGCTTTCCGGTGCCACGCTGTTGAGCTGGCGGAAGTTGTCACGCGTGGCGTTCTGGGACACGCCATCAATCAGGATCAGCGTGTTGCGCCCGCGCAGCGTTTGGCCGAAGTTGCTCATGCCACCGCTGGAGGGTGCTATGCCCGGGACCAGTTGCCCGAGGATATCGGCAACCCGGCGTCCTGCTGCTGTCTGCTGGCGGATCTGTGCTTCGTCGATGACCTGCACCGAGCCTGGGATCGCGGCAATGCTGGTTTCACTGCGAGTGGCCGAAACGACCGTCGCCTGCAATTGCAGGTTGGTAGCCGCCGCTGGCGCGTCTTCAGGTTGATCGGCCCAGACAGGCGCGCTTATCGAACCGAGCAGGGGCAGCAGGACGGCCCATTGTGATTTGTTCATGATCTTGCCTTTGAGTTATTAGAAGTATTGACAGAAAAATCGGTAGTCTCAGGTGTTCGGGTGAACGAACGGATGGCGCGGATACCCAGGGCCGCCAAGGCATAGGTCAGTGCCACCAGCCAAAAGCTGTGCGCCAAGCCCACCATTGCCATGCCGACGCCTCCCAACAGCGCACCGCACAACGCGCCACCTTTTGCGGCGCTATTGCCCAGGCCCAAGGCAAACCCCTGCTGGCTGGGTGCAACGGTGTTGGCGATCAACGTGTAGGCGACCGGCAGCAGCGCGCCTTGCCACACGCCCCACAGCAGCCGGCTGGCGAGGAACCCCAGCCATTCGCCGGCCATCGCCGTGAAGGCCAGCGTCAGGGCGCAAAGCCACGTGACCCATTCGATGATGCGCAGCGTGTGCGCCGCCGGGTGTCGGTCAAACAGCCGGCCCCACAGCGGCGCGGACAGCGCGAGCGTCAGTGCGCTGGCGGCGTAGCTGGCGCCGATCAGCCAGGCAGGAGCGTGCAGAACATCGGCGACGTACAGGGCATAAAACGGCTGGGGCATCATCTTGGCGGCCTGGATCAGCACGATGATGGCGAGCATTGCGCCGAGCCAGCCTTTGGGCAGTGCCGTAGGCGTTGAGGCGCGTACCGGTCTTGAGCGCGGCGCATCGCTGGGTAGAAACAGGCTGATCAGCGCGCACAGCAGGCAGACCGCCGTGGCGCTGTAGCACAGCAACGCGAAACCGGAAATATCCATCAGCCAGCCACCCAGCACCGGCCCGGCCAGCGAGCCCACGGCGGTGGCCGATTGCAGCCGCGCCAGAATGTGCCCGCGCCCACCTTCGGCGCAGTACGCCAGCGCATAGGCTTGGGCCGCTGCAATAAAACCTGCCAGCGCGCCTTGCGCCACGCGGATGACCACCAGCAGCCACGGGTCGGTGGTGACAGCGGCCAGCGCCTGGCATACCGCCAGGGCCAGCAGCGCGCGAATGATCATCGGCTTGTGGCCGGTACGATCACCCAGGCGCCCCCACATTGGCGTGAGGATCATCGCCGCCATCATCGGCCCGGCATACACCAGCGATGACAGCAGGCCGGTGTACTGGGCGTTGGCAACGCCCAGCAGTTTCTGGATCTGCAACGGCCAGAAGGGGCCGCTCATCTCCATGGCGCCCATCGACACCAACTGAATCACCACCAACAGGCGCAATGCAGTGTTGTTAGCCGACATTGGCGGCAGTGCTCAGCGGGTTCGGCAGGCGTCCGACGATATCGGCGTGGCTTTCCATCAGGCGCATGCGCATAAACGACTTGGCTGGCCAGTCCTGCTCCAGCAGCGCGGCACGTTCGGTCTGCCAACGTTGGGGTTCGACCTGGCTGCGCAAATTATCGAAACACTCGCGGACCTGGGCTGACAGCTCGTCCCACAGCAGCCCCTCCGGAATATCGAAATGGCGCGCACTGAGCAATACCAGTTCGCCCAAGTGACACATGAACACGGTGTGCAGCAACTTGTCGCGCACGAAGCCGGCATCGTCGTACAAGGTCATCTTCGGGTCGTGCAGTTCGATGTCCAGACCATGGGCATGCAAGGTCTTGCGGTCGATGCGGATATCACCGAAATCACGCAGCAACAGGCGGTTTGCTTGCCCGTTTGTGCCCATGACCATAAAGGAGTTCTGCTGATGGGCCTCGAAGGCCACGCCATAACGCAAGTACATGCCCAGCAGTGCCGGCACTGCAATCGATGCATAGTCTTTAAAAAACGCCTGCATGGCCTGCGCGTCATCAGCGCCTTTGCTCAGGCGTACCCACTGCTTGAGCAAGGGTTGCCCATGCTGATCAATGGCAAACAGGCTGCCTACCGGAATGGCCATTTCGCCCGGTTCGAGCAGGCTCTGCGGGTTGTCACGGTACAGGACGGCCAGGTGCCGGGAGTGCTCGTCATTGGCAGGTTGTGGTTGGAAATGCACGCCGAGTCGTTCGGGCACGATGCTGAGAATAGGTTGAATCTGCGGTTCGCGTGCCAGGATGGTTTGCAGTAAATGGCTGATCCGTGGCCCCATGCGCGCGGAGCGTGGCGACACGGTGCGCTGCACACTGGTCAAGCGCAGCGACACGGGAAGTTTAACCATTGGCGCGTCGTACCGGCCTTCAGGCAACACGGTCCTGAATGACATGGTGGGGTGGGCGGTGAACGCGACGATGTCGGTCAGCACCAGCAGCCTGTCACCGATTTCATTGGCGAACAGTTGCGGCAGCTCTTGGCGAGCTTGCCAAGGGTGAGCGGGCATCGGCAGGTAGTCGCCAGCCTCAAGGCCTTGAGCGCTTAAGTGCGCTGTCAGTTGGCGGGCGGCCTGCGGGAAGTGGTTTTGCCACCACTGCCAGTAATCTGCAGTACCGGCCAGGCTTTCGACATGGGCGAACTGGCGGTGCAGCGCGCAGAGTAATACCGGAAAGCGCGCCTCGAACTCCGGCGAGAATTCAATCACCTGCTCTGTACCCAAGCCCAACTTCGTCTTGTAGTTGGGGTGCCATGGATGGCCCAAGGTGCCCCACTGCTCGAGTACTGATGTCGGGTTGGAAACGCTTGGGTTGTTCTTGAGGTAGCTGAGCAAATTGTTTTGATGCGCGGGGGCCATTGCGGCGTGCAGCTCGAGGGTCCACTGCTCGTGGAAGGCGAGGCACAGCGTATCGTTGATAAAGCTGTCGTCTATCTCCCGGTTGAGGCGGCTCAAGACGTCTGGGGCGGCAGATGATTCGAGGCTGCTGTTGAGTAATGTCAGCAACTGCGAGGGGAATCGGATTTTCTGTTCGGGCTGGCCAGCGCGCAGGACACTCACCGTGCCGCGCAAATCCCAGCTGGCCATGCGGCCTGGGCGCAGGTGATCAAAACATAGGCGGGTGTGGTCGGGTAGCTCCAGCCAGCAGCGATTGTGTTCGTCATAAGTGCGTGTGGTGGGGTTGAGCAGGCCTTCACGGAACAGGGCTTGGATCAGGCGCTGGAAGCTGCGTTCGGCGGCAGGTGCGAGGGTATCGATCAGGGCATCAAGCGTGACGTGCTTAGCCAGGAATTGGCGAGTGGAGAGTGCTTCACCCCAGCGTTCCAGCAGTAGTTTTTCCGGTGTGGCGACCTGTCCGTGCATCAAATCGAACTCCTTATCCGTAGGGCTGAGTGAAAAGCGAACGGATACTATCGAGAATCATTACCAAATGTCTATTTGTTGTTACGCTTTTTGCGGAAACGATTATTCAGGGGCGAAAGGAGGGCGGTTCGAAGCCGGAGAGAGCGACCATGCAGGTCTGGAATCAGGGTTGAAGGGGCTAAGTCAGGCTGGTTCAGTGTCTTTGAGGTGACTTGTAGTACGAAGCCTGGGGTTCTGTAGGGTGTATCTGCTTTCATGCGGTCGTGGCAGAACACAGGAAAACGGTGGCTGTTAGAAACGAAAAACCCCGCTCAAAGGCGGGGTTTTTGTGTGTAGGCACACCAGCTGCTGTGTGGGGCTGGGTGACTGGCAGATTTCAGAGTTTCAGGAGCCTTCAGCCTGGCGTTTCATCTCAAGAGATTCGAGCTCGTTTTTATAATTGTGGGCTTCGTTCTCGTTGTGGAACATGCCGACCAGTTGGTCTTGTTGATGTACATCCCAGATGTGAATCCCATGGCCCAGTGCTTCGTGGGACATGTGTGCATCGTCGCGTTCAGTTACTTTTACAGTCATCTGCTTGCTCCAATCTCTGGTTGATCTGCGGCAAGTCGTCGCAGGTCTCTTTTATATGTTTTGTTAGCTTGCTAAGTAAACCGATTTTGCGCGCAACTATTTATTGCAGGAAATGCAACAGTGCTGCAGGCCACGCAAATCGCGACATTGCGTCGCAGGGTGCTGAGTTTTATGACAAAAGTTTCATGTTCGGATGGGCTTAAAGTCTTGTGGTGACCGTGTTGGCCCTATCGCAGGCAAGCCAGCTCCCACATTTGAAATGCATTCACCTGTGGGAGCTGGCTTGCCTGCGATAGCGGTAGTGGTTTCAACACAAAACCTCCAGGCGAAAAAAAGCCCCGCATTCAGCGAGGCTCTTTTTAATCACATCACGGTATCAGCTACCTTTGATAGCCTGGCCATCAACGGTACCGTCCTGCAGCATGATGTTGTATTCCTTGCCGTCGGTTTCCACCTGGCGCAAGGCTACCAAAATGCCGCCCAGGTCCTTGGCAAACCACATCTGGGTGATGCGCTTGCTTTGCGTCGGGTCACGTACACGTTCAACCTTGATCGCATCGATGGCGCCGACCTTGGTCTGGACTTTTTCCGGGCCGATTACGCGGAAGTCGTAGGTGTCGGTGTCGGTGCCTTCAACGACGATGTAGCTCATGCTCTTCTTGCCGGCCGCCACATCGCGTTGCAGTGCCAACTGGTAAGTCGACTTGTCGAGCATGCCGCTTTGCAGGGCGACGTTGACCGGGTCTTTGTTTTCAAAGCCGGTGACTTTCTTGGCCGTCTGGTCGAAGTCCAGGTTGATCTTCTTCGACTTACCCAGGCCGCCACGTTCGAAGCTGTAGCTCACGGGCTGCAGGGCATCTTTGTCGAGACGGATAACACTGGTCTCGGTGAGGCTGGCGATCATCATGGACGCCTTGAAATTCAAGGTCCACGAGCCATTGTCATTCTTGACCAGGCTGCGCTCGGCCGAGCCGCTCATGGGCAACTGCTTCCAGTCGGCGGTGTAGCTGGCGGAGAACGGGTGAAGGTCTGCTGCTTGCACAGCGGGCAAGGCGAACAGCGCAAAAGCGAAGAGCAGGGCGCGACGCATAAAATCTCCTAGGTTCGAATCAAGTGGCCGCTGGCCGCGAGTAACTGACCGTCCAATAATGCACCCTGTTCGCCGAGAATCAATCGTCCCTCGGCAAACCAGCGAACAGCCAGCGGGTAAATCCTGTGTTCCTGGGTGTGAACCCGTTGCGCAAGTGTCTGCGCCGAATCTGCAGACTCTACCGGAACCACTGCCTGTACGACCAGAGGCCCGCCATCGAGTTCCTCGGTGACAAAGTGCACGCTGCAGCCATGCTCCGTGTCGCCGGCCTCAAGGGCGCGTTGGTGTGTGTGTAACCCTTTGTATTTGGGCAGCAGGGACGGGTGAATATTGAGCAGGCGCCCTTGGTAGTGCCGCACGAAATCGGCGCTGAGGATGCGCATGAAACCGGCAAGCACCACGAGTTTGGGATTGAAGGCGTCGATCAGTTCGATCAAGGCGCTGTCGAAGGCCTCGCGACCTTCGAAAGCCTTGTGATCCAGGGAGCGGGTGTCGATACCCGCGTCCCTGGCGCGTTGCAGGCCGTAGGCGTCGCTGCGGTTGGAGATCACCGCAGCGATGCGCACCGGGCTATCGCCGGTGCGCGTGCTGTCGATCAGGGCCTGCAAGTTACTGCCGGTGCCGGAGAGCAGCACCACGACATCACAGGTCTCAGGCATCAGTGAGCCTTGAGGTTCTTCAGTTCAACCTGGGCCGCGCCTTCTGGAGCGGTTGCGATCTGGCCGATAACCCAAGGCTGCTCGCCCGCTTCACGCAGTACGTTCAGCGCGGTTTCAACGTGCTCTTGAGCCACGCAGATAACCATGCCTACGCCGCAGTTCAGCACGCGGTGCATTTCGGTTTCGTTGACATTGCCTTGCGCTTGCAGCCAGTCGAACACGGCAGGACGCGTCCAGCTTGCCACGTCGACAATCGCCTGTGCGCCTTTAGGCAGCACGCGCGGGATGTTGTCCAGCAGGCCACCACCGGTGATGTGGGCCATGGCTTTGACGGCGCCGGTGTCCTTGATCAGCTTGAGCAAAGGCTTCACGTAGATGCGGGTCGGGGCCATCAGCAGGTCGGTCAGCGGCTGGCCGTCGAGCTGGGTATTCTCGATGTCGGCGCCGGACACTTCGATGATCTTGCGGATCAGCGAGTAGCCGTTGGAGTGCGGGCCGGACGATGGCAGGGCGAGCAGGGCGTCACCGGCTGCGACTTTGGAACCGTCGATGATTTCAGCTTTTTCGACAACACCGACGCAGAAACCGG
Source organism: Pseudomonas sp. WS 5146 (assembly GCF_012985495.1). NCBI lineage: Bacteria > Pseudomonadati > Pseudomonadota > Gammaproteobacteria > Pseudomonadales > Pseudomonadaceae > Pseudomonas > Pseudomonas sp. WS 5146. Next base: position 319,791 of record NZ_JAAQWL010000001.1, on the reverse strand, counting down.
CCAGGTCGTAGTCTTCACCTTCGTACATGCCTGGCATTTCAGCGGTTTCGCCGCCGACCAGAGAGCAACCCGACAGCTCGCAGCCGGCGCCGATGCCGGTGACCACTTGAGCAGCGGTGTCCACGTTCAGCTTGCCGGTGGCGTAGTAGTCGAGGAAGAACAGCGGCTCTGCGCCACACACCACCAGGTCGTTGACGCACATGGCAACCAGGTCAATGCCGATGGTGTCGTGCTTGTTCAGGTTCAGCGCCAGGCGCAGCTTGGTGCCCACGCCGTCGGTGCCGGACACCAGCACAGGCTGCTTGTAGCCGGCCGGGATTTCGCAGAGGGCGCCAAAACCGCCCAGGCCGCCCATGACTTCGGGGCGCGCAGTGCGCTTGGCGACGCTCTTGATGCGTTCGACCAATGCTTCACCGGCGTCGATGTCTACACCGGCGTCCTTGTAGCTCAGGGAGGGTTGCTTGCTCATGATCCAGGCCTTTAGGGGGGATTTCTGGGTAACGACCGAGCCGGCAGGCGCTTTTGGTAAAAGGCCCAGCCGCTGACGGTCTGCGAAGGCGCGCGATTTTATCAGGCTTGAGGGGCAGCGGCCATCCTCGGGCCGACGGGCAGGGCCATATAGGTTAAAAAAGCCGGTTAAAAAAATGCTAAACGTGCCGGTAATGGCGTGTATTAAGGTATAGCCTTTAACCCGCTATCGTTATGACAGTACAAAAACTGCCATGACCCTGTGAATGTTTTACCGGCTGCTGTGGTCACAGCCTTGCCAAGCCGAGTTCACGCGGTCTGTTCCAGCCGCTAAATTTGTCGTTCGGGAATCTTCCATGCGTCTGTGTAATTTCTTCTTTGTAGGCTGCTTGTCGTTGGTCAGCCTGGCGAGTCATGCCGAAACCCTCAATGGCCTTTATCAAGTACTTGAACCGGTTGCCAGCCAGTCGCCCCAAGAGCGTGACCAGGCCACCCAGCGCGCGGTGCAAACCCTGGTGATCCGCCTGACCGGCGATGCCAAGGCTGCCGACGGCCCAGGCCTGGCGGCGATTCGCAAAGACCCGCAGCAAATCATCAGCCAATACGGCTACGACGCCGGCCCGCCGGAAAGCCTGCAAGTAGACTTCGACCCTGTGAGCACTGATCGCGCATTGCGTGAGGCCGGCCTGTCGATCTGGGGCAGCAATCGGCCGTCGATCCTCGGCTGGTGGCTCAACGATTCCACTGACGGCAGCAGCCTGGTCGGTGATGGCCAGGCGATAGCCGGTGCACTGCGCCGTGCCGCACAACACCGCGGCTTGCCGTTGCGTTTGCCCTTGGGTGACCTGGATGAGCAGGTCGTCGCCACTGCACCGAATCTGGAAAGTGCCGATGCCACGCCCTTGCGCGCCGCCTCCGAACGCTACGGCGCCGACGCGTTGCTGGCCGTGCACGCGCGCCAGGAAGGCAGCCAGTGGCAGGCCAAATGGCGCCTGTGGCTGGGCGACAAAAGCGAGCAGGGCACCGCCCAGGGCGCTGACACTGGCGCGGTGGCCGATGCCGTGATGTTGGCGGTCAGTCAAAAACTGGCACCGCGTTTTGCCGTCAAACCAGGTGTGAGCACCGAACAGCTGCTCGAAGTGCAGGGCATGAATCTGGAGCGCTATGCCGCCTTGGGCCATCTGCTTGAACCCTTTGGCGCTCAGCCACAGCGGGTGGATGGCAATCGCATTGTGTATCGGGTCAACGGCAGTGCCGATCAGTTGCGCACTCAGTTGAGCCTGGCCAAGTTGCAGGAAGTGCCTGCGGGCGAAGCGCCGGTTCAACCGCCGGTGGCCGATGGTACGCAGCCGCCGGCTGCCCCGGAGCCCCAGGCGCAGTTACGTTTTCGTTGGTAGGTGATCTTCCTTCTATATAGATAGAAGGAAACAAATGATAGATGGAGTGGTTTATGGCGGATACGCGTCGTTGGGTGTGGCTTGGTGGGGTTGTCCTGCTGTGCGTTTTTGTGTTCTTGCTGCATTCGATCCTGACGCCGTTCCTGGTGGCGTTGCTGCTCGCCTACCTGTTCGATCCCGTGGTGGATCGACTGGAGAAAATCGGCATGTCGCGCACCTGGGGTGTGGTGACGGTGTTTGCGCTGTTCACATTGATTATCACGGTGCTGGTGTTGGTGTTGGTGCCGATGCTGGCCAAGCAGCTGTTCCGTCTCTATGAGCTGGCGCCGCAAATGCTCGACTGGTTGCAGCACACGGCGATGCCGTGGGCTCAGGCCAAGCTGGGGCTGGCGGATGGCTTCTGGAAGTTCGACAAGGTCAAGGCCGCGATCAGTGAGCATATGGGCCAGACCACCGACATTGTCGGTGTGGTGCTCAGTCAGGCCACGGCCTCCAGCCTTGCATTGATCGGCTGGCTGACCAACCTGGTGCTGATCCCGGTGGTGGCGTTCTACCTGCTGCGTGACTGGGACATCATGATGGCCAAGATCCGCAGCCTGCTGCCACGCAATAACGAAGAGCGCATCGTTTCCCTGGCACAAGAGTGCCATGAGGTGCTCGGCGCGTTTGTACGCGGTCAGTTGCTGGTAATGCTGGCGCTGGGGATCATCTATGCCGCCGGCTTGATGGCGATTGGTTTGGAGCTGGGACTGTTGATCGGCTTGATCGCCGGCTTGGCCGCCATCGTGCCGTACATGGGCTTTGTGATTGGCATCGGCGCCGCGCTGGTGGCCGGGCTGTTCCAGTTTGGCGGCGACCTGTACCCGATGCTTGGGATCGTGGCGGTATTCATGGTCGGCCAGGCTTTGGAAGGCATGGTACTGACGCCGTTGCTGGTGGGTGACCGCATTGGCTTGCACCCGGTAGCGGTGATCTTTGCGATCCTGGCGGGTGGTGAGCTGTTTGGCTTTACTGGCATCTTGCTTGCGCTGCCGGTGGCGGCGGTGATCATGGTGTTGGTGCGTCACGTCCATGATCTATATAAGGATTCGGATGCGTATACCGGGGTTGAAGACCCGGACCTGTAACCGTTTCGCAACAAACCCGGCCTAAGCCGGGTTTGTTGTTTCTGGGGCGGGGTGTCAAACAAATTGCGCAAATCGCCCCAAGTTAACGCAAACCTTTGATTTTGCTTGTGGTCTGCTGCATTGTGCGCCCGGCTTCACGGGTATAAACTTTGCAAACTTTACACAGAGGCCACTAACGGTTCGTTTGGAGCCGTTCAGTCAGCATGAAACCGATTCAGCTGCCCTTGGGTGTGCGTCTGCGTGACGACGCCACCTTTATCAATTACTACCCAGGCGCCAATGCCGCTGCACTCGGCTATGTCGAGCGACTCTGCGAAGCCGACGCCGGGTGGACTGAAAGCCTGATCTATCTGTGGGGCAAACACGGCGTGGGGCGTACCCACCTGTTGCAGGCCGCGTGCCTGCGCTTCGAGCAGATGGGCGAGCCGGCGGTTTACTTGCCGCTGGCTGAGCTGATGGACCGTGGCATCGGCATCTTCGACCACCTTGAGCAATACGAACTGGTGTGTCTGGATGACCTGCAGGCCATCGCCGGCAAGGCAGATTGGGAAGAGGCGCTGTTTCACCTGTTCAACCGCCTGCGTGACAGCGGCCGGCGCTTGTTGATTGCTGCGTCCACCTCGCCGCGTGAGCTGCCGGTGAAACTGGCTGATCTCAAGTCACGCCTGACCCTGGCGCTCATCTTTCAAATGCGCCCACTCTCCGACGAAGACAAGCTGCGTGCCCTGCAATTGCGTGCATCGCGTCGTGGCCTGCACCTGACCGATGAGGTCGGGCACTTTATCCTTACCCGTGGCACCCGCAGCATGAGCGCGTTGTTCGATTTGCTCGAACAGCTCGATCAGGCCTCGCTGCAGGCCCAGCGCAAGCTGACCATTCCGTTTCTCAAGGAAACCCTCGGCTGGTAGCCAGCCCTTGTCCAGTGGGGTTTTCGGCAACTTCCAGGCGCCAGAAAACCTGCGTTTGGGCCGGTTTGGCCACGCAACAGGCATGAATAGGGTGTTAAGGGCTTAGATGTCATAGTCCAAACCAGAAGTCACATAGATCACGATTGAATTTGCAAATCGATGTGATAGAGGGCATAGTCTCGACTTCTTTACACATCAGCCACGGTCGTGCCCATGCTAAATCGCTTCGCACCCCTCGTGCCTCTCGCACTCGTTACCCTGTTGTTTGGTTGCGCCACCCACACTCAAAACGTGGCTGAGCAGCAAAAACCACAGGTTCAAAATCAGGCAAAGTTCGTTGCAGCGCAGTCTTCTACTGTCTATGAAGAAGCTCTTTATAAAGAAGAGCAGGCTACTGAGAAAGAACTGGCTGCCTTCGCCGGCAACAAGCCTTACCAGCTTCCCGTTCTGGCCGACAGCATCCTCGAACGCGGCATGTCCCTGATCGGTACCCGTTACCGTTTCGGCGGTACCTCTGAAGCCGGTTTCGACTGCAGCGGCTTTATCGGCTACCTGTTCCGTGAAGAAGCCGGCATGAATTTGCCACGCTCGACACGCGAAATGATCAACGTGGATGCACCGTTGGTCGCACGCAACAACCTCAAGCCCGGTGATCTGCTTTTCTTTAGTACGGCAGGCCGTGGTCGTGTAAGCCACGCCGGTATCTACTTGGGCGATAACCAGTTTATCCACTCCAGCAGCCGTCGCAGTGGCGGTGTTCGAGTCGACAACCTGGGTGACAGCTACTGGAGCAAAACCTTCATCGAAGCCAAGCGCGCCCTCGCCATGGCCCCGACTACGGTTACCGCTAGTAAGTAAAGTTAAAGTGATACTTGAAGTTTGACGCGTAAGCGCTAGAATCCCTGGACATTGTTGTAATCCGTTCGCGCGAGCTTTGCTTGCGCGTTCTGGTTTTCAGCGTTCGGCAGCGAAAGCCGCATCCAGATCAGGATTGTTCTGCCCATGTCGACCTCAGCCCGCCTCATTCTTCTTGTTTGCGCCGCGCTCCTCAGCGCCTGCGCAAGCCGTCCACCGCCGCCTGCGCCTGTCGCGGTCAAGCCCAGGCCGGTGTTCAACTATTCGACCCAAAATTTCTCGCCAGCTGCCGAAGACGTGCTCTTCCGTGCGCTGGGCCTGGTCGGCACGCCTTACCGTTGGGGCGGCAACACCCCGGACTCCGGGTTCGATTGCAGCGGCCTGATCGGCTTTGTGTACCGTGACGCCGCCGGCATCAGCCTGCCGCGCACCACCCGCGAACTGATCGTGATGCGCGCTCAGGATGTGAGCGAGAACAACCTGCAAACCGGCGACTTGATCTTCTTCGCCACCGGTGGCGGCTCGCGGGTAAGCCACGCAGGTATCTACGTGGGTGAGGGGCGATTCGTACATGCCCCGCAAACGGGCGGTACGGTGAAGTTGGACACCTTGTCCAAGGCCTATTGGCAGAATGCCTACCTGAGCGCCAAGCGCGTGTTGCCGGCAAGCCTGGCGCGTAATCCTTAAGCCACTCGGGCCCAAGTGTCTGAGCCGGCTTGTGTGGGAGCTGGCTTGCCTGCGATTCAGGCGGCTCGGTCTGTCAGTTAAACCGAGGCGATTCCATCGCAGGCAAGCCAGCTCCCACATGGGCCCCATACAAGGCAGTTACTTAACCGCCGACACCCGCCACACCTTATTCCCCACATCATCGGCCACCAGCAAATCCCCTTGCTGATCAATCACCACGCCCACCGGCCGGCCCATGGCTTTTTCGTCTTTATTGAGAAACCCGGTCAGCACGTCCACCGGCTGCCCCTTGGGTTGCCCGCCCTCGAACGGCACGAAGATCACCTTGTAGCCACTGTGCGGTTTGCGGTTCCACGAACCATGCTGGCCAATAAAAGCGCCGTTGCTGAACTGTGCCGGGAGTTTACTGCCCTCGGCAAACGTCAACCCAAGGGACGCGGTATGCGGCCCCACGGCATAGTCCGGGGCGATGGCCTTGGCGACCAGGTCGGGGTTTTGCGGTGAGACCCGCACGTCCACATGTTGGCCGTAGTAACTGAAGGGCCAGCCATAAAACGCGCCATCCTTGACCGAGGTGATGTAGTCCGGCACCAGGTCGCTGCCGATTTCATCGCGCTCGTTGACCGCCGTCCACAGCTTGCCGCTCTGCGGTTCCCAGGCCATGCCATTGGGGTTGCGCAAACCGGAGGCAAAGATACGGTGCTGGCCCGTGGCGCGGTCGACCTCCCAGATCGCCGCTCGGCCTTCCTCCGCCGCCAGGCCGTTCTCACCGACATTGCTGTTGGAGCCGACACTCACATACAACTTGCTGCCGTCCTTGCTGGCCACCACATTTTTGGTCCAGTGGTGGTTGATACTGCCGCCCGGCAGGTCGACCACCTTGGTACCGGCCTCCTTGATCGCGGTTTCACCCGGCTGGTAAGGGAAGCGCAGCAGCTTGTCCGAATCGGCGACGTACAGGTCGTTACCCACCAGGGTCATGCCAAACGGTGAATTGAGGTTCTCCAGAAACACCGTGCGCGTCTCGGCCACGCCATCATGGTCGGCATCGCGCAGCAGTGTGATGCGGTTCGGGCTCGGCACGCCCGCGCCCGCGCGGCCCATGACCTTCTCCATCACCCAGCCACGAATGCCCGTGGCGTCATCCGGTTTGGGTGGCGAATTGGTTTCGGCTACCAGCACATCCCCGTTAGGCAAAACGTAGAGCCAGCGCGGGTGATCCAGGCCTTCGGCAAATGCCGCTACTTGAGTCCCGGCAGCGGCTGTCGGCTTGGCACCCTCCGGCCAGCCGATCGCCGGGGCGATGTTTACGGTGGGGATCAGGGTTTTGTTCGGCTCCGGCAGCTTGGGCGATGGCCCGGTGCCGTCCGAGACCTGCAGGGTAGAGCTTTCACCGCAGGCGGCGAGGGTGCCTGCCAGCATGATCAGTAAGGCGAGTCTGGTTTTGTGCATGGTTTTCTCCTTAATACCTGTAAAGGTAGAGAAGCGCGGCAGTCGGATGGTTCAAGTGCAAGGCCAGCTTTAATTGACGCTCCACCCCCAACCCACTAACCTTCGCGGCTTGTTCCAGGTGCTCTGTGGCCCATGTGCCGACAGAGTGAAACAGGGAAGCCGGTGAGTGAGCGCGTTTGTACACAGCGCAGCCGCAATTCCGGTGCTGCCCCCGCAACGGTAAATGAGTCAAAACGGTGCCTTTTGCCACTGTATCCGCGTGATATGGGAAGGCGCGCCGTTGGCCTGCTCGCGCTATCAGCAGAGCGCCACTCATGAGCCCGGAGACCGGCCTGGATCATCCAACAGCATCACGGTGGGCGATGCTTGGCTGTCTGTTTTTCTTTTTCCTGCCCGCCGTTTTTGTCCAGCCCCAACGGAGAGCTGCCATGACTGATTCCCCCGACCGCGACGAACGCCACCTGGCGCGCATGCTGCGCAAAAAAGCCGTGATCGACGAGCGTATCGCCAATTCCCCAAACGAATGCGGCTTGCTGCTGGTGCTGACCGGTAACGGCAAAGGCAAAAGCAGCTCGGCATTCGGCATGCTCGCCCGCGCCATGGGCCACGGCATGCAGTGCGGCGTGGTGCAGTTCATCAAGGGGCGTAACAGCACCGGCGAAGAGTTGTTCTTCCGGCGTTTCCCCGAGCAAGTGCGTTTCCATGTAATGGGCGAAGGCTTCACCTGGGAAACCCAGGACCGCCAGCGCGACATCGCCGCCGCCGAAGCCGCCTGGGCAGTTTCCCGCGAATTGCTGCAAGACCCGTCCATCGGCCTGGTGGTGCTGGACGAGTTGAACATCGCCCTCAAGCACGGCTACCTCGATCTGGACCAGGTGCTCAGCGACCTGCAGGCCCGCCCACCCATGCAGCACGTTGTGGTGACTGGCCGTGGCGCCAAGCCTGAACTGATCGAAATGGGCGACACCGTCACCGAAATGGGCATGCTCAAGCACGCGTTCCAAGCCGGTATCAAGGCACAGAAGGGCGTCGAACTTTGAATCAGCCCCGTCATTGCCCAGCCGTATTGATCGCCGCACCGGCGTCCGGCCAGGGCAAAACCACCGTCACCGCCGCGCTCGCCCGCTTGCACCGCAACCTGGGGCGCAAGGTGCGCGTGTTCAAATGCGGGCCGGATTTTCTCGACCCGATGATCCACGAGCGCGCCAGCGGTGCGCCGGTGTATCAGTTGGACATGTGGATGGTGGGCGAGCAAGAAAGTCGCCGCTTGCTGTGGGAAGCAGCCGGCGAGGCTGACCTTATTCTCATCGAAGGCGTAATGGGGCTGTTTGACGGCACACCGTCGAGCGCCGACCTGGCGCGGCACTTTGGTGTGCCGGTGCTCGGGGTCATTGATGGCACCGCCATGGCCCAGACCTTTGGTGCCTTGGCCTTGGGCCTGGCGCGCTACCAGCCGGACTTGCCGTTCGCCGGTGTGCTGGCCAACCGTGTCGGCACCCTGCGTCATGCGCAGCTGCTCGAGGGCAGCCTCACCGAAGGCCTGCGCTGGTATGGCGCGTTGTCCCGTGAAACGGGGATTGAATTACCGAGTCGTCACCTGGGCCTGGTGCAAGCCAGTGAACTCAATGACCTCGATGCGCGCCTGGACGCCGCAGCCCAGGCGCTGGGCAGCAGCTGCGAAGTGGCGTTGCCGCCGCCGGTGACGTTCGCCGCGCCGCAACTGATTGAGGCTGAGCCGCTGTTGGCCGGTGTGCGTATTGCCGTAGCCCGTGATGAAGCCTTCGCTTTTACCTACGGCGCCAGCCTGGATCTGTTGCGGGCAATGGGCGCTGAGTTGAAGTTTTTCTCGCCGATCCATGATCACCAATTGCCCGACGCCGACAGCCTGTACTTGCCCGGCGGCTATCCCGAATTGCATCACCAGGCACTGTCTGAAAACACCCGGATGCTTGCGGCTATTCGCACCCATCATGCGGCTGGCAAACCACTGTTGGCTGAATGTGGCGGCATGCTCTACCTGCTGGATTCGCTCACCGATGTGGACGGCGCCCGTGCCGAACTGGTCGGCCTGCTGCAAGGCGATGCGGTGATGCAAAAGAAACTTGCCGCCCTGGCCCTGCAAAGTGTCGAGTTGCCCGAAGGCGTGCTGCGCGGCCATACCTATCACCATTCCCTGACCAGCACCGAATGGCAGCCGATTGCCCGCGGCCTGAGCCCCAATGGCGGGCGCGGGGCGGAGGCGGTGTATCGGCAGGGGCGGATGACGGCTTCATATGTGCACTTTTATTTTCCGTCGAATCCAACGGCGGTGGCCGCACTCTTCGCGCCGAGCATTGAGACCGCTATCGCAGCGATGCGGCGACCCGACAAGCCAGCTCCCACAGGGGAATGCATTGCAAATGTGGGAGCGGGCTTGCCCGCGATAGGGCCATGACGGACAACGCCTATCCCCAAGCCGACCGCGACGCCGTCTACCGCGCCATCGCTGAACGCCGCGACATGCGCCACTTCACCGGCGGCACGGTCGCGCCCGAATTGCTGCACCGCCTGCTCCAGGCCGCACACCAGGCGCCCAGCGTGGGCTTGATGCAACCCTGGCGGTTTATCCGCATCAGCGACCGTCAACTGCGTGGGAATATTCAGCAATTGGTGGAGGAAGAACGCGTGCGCACCGCCGAAGCCCTGGGCGAGCGCTCCGACGAATTCATGAAGCTCAAGGTCGAAGGCATCCACGACTGCGCCGAAGTATTGGTGGCCGCATTGATGGACGACCGCGAGCGCCATATTTTTGGCCGGCGCACCTTGCCGGAGATGGACATGGCGTCGCTGTCCTGCGCGATCCAGAATCTCTGGCTGGCCGCCCGTGTCGAGGGCATTGGTATGGGCTGGGTCTCGCTGTTTGAGCCACAAGCCCTGGCCGACCTGCTGGGCCTGCCGCCCGGCGCCAAACCCCTGGCCGTGTTGTGCCTGGGCCCGGTGGCCGAGTTCTACCCGGCACCGATGTTGCAACTCGAAGGCTGGACCGAACCACGGCCGCTGAGTGACATGTTGTATGAGAATGTGTGGGGAGTGAGTCAATGAGTGTGGCCTTGCTGTGTGTCGCTGCGGTGGCGCTGGATGCGCTGCTGGGTGAACCCAGGCGCTGGCATCCGCTGGTGGCGTTCGGCAATTTCGCCGGGCGCATCGAGCAACGTTTCAACACCGGTGGCCGTGGCTGGCGCAGCCACGGCGTGACCGCATGGTTTATCGCCGTGGTGCCGCTGACACTGCTGGCGACCGCGTTATCGTGGGCGCCCTATATCGGCTGGGTCCTGGAAATCCTGGCGCTGTACCTGGCGCTCGGCATGCGCAGCCTGGGTGAACATGTGATCCCGGTTGCGCAGGCGTTGCGCAGCGGTGACCTGGATGAAGCGCGCAAACGTGTGAGTTATCTGGTCAGTCGCCAGACCAGCGAGCTGGACAGCACCGAAGTCGCCCGCGCCGCCACCGAGTCAGTGCTGGAGAACGGCAGCGACGCGGTATTCGCCGCGTTGTTCTGGTTTGTGGTCGCCGGTGTGCCGGGCGTGGTGCTGTACCGCCTGAGCAATACCCTCGACGCCATGTGGGGCTATCGCAACGAACGCTTCGAGCGCTTCGGCTGGGCAGCCGCCAAGATCGACGATGTACTCAACTATATTCCTGCACGGCTGGTGGCGCTGACCTACGCCGTTTTAGGCAAAACTCGCTTGGCGCTCAGATGCTGGCGCACCCAAGGCCCCACCTGGGACAGTCCCAACGCGGGTCCGGTGATGGCGGCCGGGGCGGGCGCCCTGGGCGTCGAGCTGGGTGGCGCGGCGATCTATCACGGCGAGCTGCATCAGCGTCCGCAGTTGGGCGAAGGCCCGGCCGCCGATGCCGACGCCATCGACCGTGGCTGGCAACTGGTGCAGCGTGGCGTTTGGTTATGGCTGTTGATCCTCTGCGCGGGGGCGCAATTGTATGCTTGAGCACGGTGGGCGCCTGCGTAAGGCGGTGATTGAATACGGGATTGCCGAGGCCGATTGGCTTGACCTGTCCAGCGGCCTCGCGCCCTGGCCCTGGTCGATCCCGGACATCCCGCTGCGCGCCTGGGCGCGTTTGCCGGAAGCCGACGACGGCCTGGAAAAGGCCGCCTGCGACTATTACGGTGCCGCCCACCTGCTGCCGGTGCCGGGCTCCCAGGCCGCGATCCAGCTGCTGCCGCGTCTGCGCCGCTCCGGCAAGGTTGGCGTGTTGTCGCCCTGTTACGCCGAGCACGCCGAAGCCTGGCGCCGCGCCGGGTATGTGGTGCGCGAAGTGCAGGAGCAGGAAGTCGACTTCTTTCTCGACAGCCTTGACGTGCTGGTGGTGGTTAACCCCAACAACCCCACCGGCCTTAGCCTGAGCCCGCAACGCCTGCTGGACTGGCACGCGCGGCTGGCCCAACGCGGCGGTTGGCTGGTGGTGGACGAGGCATTCATGGACGTCACACCAGAGCTCAGCCTGGCCAGCCACACCCATCATGTCGGCCTGATTGTATTGCGCTCGTTCGGCAAATTTTTCGGCCTGGCCGGTGTGCGCCTGGGCTTCGTGCTGGCTGAGCGCCGGTTGCTGCGGCTGTTGGCCGAGCAGGTTGGGCCGTGGGCCGTCAGCGGGCCGACCCGCGTGCTCGGGCAAGTGTGCCTGCGTGATACCGCCGGGCAGGTTCGTCAGCGTGAGCGCTGTGTCGAAGCGGGCCGGCGCTTGTTTGACCTGCTCGAACGCCACGGCTTTCAACCCCACGGTGGCTGCGCCCTGTTCCAGTGGCTGATCACCCCGCACGCCGAACGCATGCATGAATTCATGGCCCAGCGCGGCATTCTGCTGCGCCTGTTTGTCCACGACAGCAGCCTGCGCTTTGGCTTGCCCGATACCGAGGCAGATTGGCTGCGACTCGACGAAGCCCTGGCTGTCTACAAGGAAGCACCATGAGTACGCTGATGGTGCAAGGCACCACCTCCGACGCGGGCAAAAGTACCCTGGTGACCGCGCTGTGTCGCTGGCTGGTGCGCCAAGGCATCGCGGTGGCGCCGTTCAAGCCGCAGAACATGGCGCTCAACAGTGCCGTGACCGCTGAAGGTGGCGAGATCGGCCGCGCCCAGGCGGTGCAAGCCCAGGCCGCCAACCTGGCGCCACACACTGACATGAACCCGGTGCTGCTCAAACCCAACAGCGACACCGGCTCCCAAGTCATCATCCATGGCCGCGCCGTGACCAGCATGAACGCCGTGGCCTATCACGACTATAAAGCCATCGCGATGCAGGCGGTGCTAGCCTCTCACACACGGCTGAGCGCGGCTTACCCGGTGGTGATGGTGGAAGGCGCGGGGTCGCCCGCCGAGATCAATCTGCGCGCCAATGACATTGCCAATATGGGTTTTGCCGAGGCTGTGGATTGCCCGGTGCTACTGATTGCCGACATCAATCGCGGCGGCGTGTTCGCCCATCTGGTCGGCACTCTGGAATTGCTTTCGCCAACCGAACAGGCGCGGGTCAAGGGCTTCATTATCAACCGTTTTCGCGGCGACATCGCCTTGCTGCAGCCTGGCCTCGACTGGTTGGAAGCGCGCACCGGCAAGCCAGTGGTGGGCGTACTGCCCTACGTGATGGACCTGCACCTGGAAGCCGAAGACGGCATCGACCAGCGCCAGATCGACAAGGCCGCCCAAGTGCTCAAGGTGGTGGTGCCGGTATTGCCGCGCATCAGCAACCACACCGATTTCGACCCGCTGCGCCTGCACCCGCAGGTGGATTTGCAGTTTGTCGGGCCGGGCCAGCCGATTCCGCCTGCCGACCTGATTATCCTGCCGGGCTCCAAAAGCGTGCGCAGTGACTTGGCCTATTTGCGCGCCAACGGCTGGGACACTGCCGTGGTGCGGCACTTGCGTTATGGCGGCAAGGTGCTGGGGATTTGCGGCGGCTTGCAGATGCTCGGCGAGCAGCTGCATGACCCGCTCGGGCTGGAAGGGCCGGCTGGCTCCAGTGAAGGCTTGGGGCTGTTGGCGTTCAGTACGACGCTGGAGGAAGAGAAGCAGCTGCGCAATGTGCGTGGGCGCTTGTTGCTGGAAGATGCCGAGGTCAGTGGTTATGAGATCCACGCCGGCGTGACTTGCGGTGAAGCGCTGGCGAACGCCGCCGTGCGGTTGGATGACGGCCGCAGTGACGGCGCCCAGAGTGCCGACGGGCAGATTCTCGGCACCTACCTGCATGGCCTGTTCGAAAGCCCCGCGGCGTGCAGCGCCTTGTTGCGCTGGGCTGGGTTGCAGGACGTGCAGGAGGTGGATTACCACGCCTTGCGCGAGCGCGATATCGAGCGTTTGGCGGACCTGGTGGAGAACCACCTGGATACCACGTTGTTGCGCAAGCTATGCGGGCTCTGACGGTGTACACCCAGTCCAAATGTGGGAGCTGGCTTGCCTGCGATGGCCATGGCTCAGCCACTGCATGCCTATCTGACTCACCCCACTTGCCGCGGCACACTTCAACCTCTCCACCCGCCGAACAAGGTGCCACCCCATGCATCAATTAATCCTCGGCGGTGCCCGCTCCGGCAAAAGCCGCCTGGCCGAAAAACTTGCCAGCGACAGCACCTTGCCCGTCATCTACATCGCCACCAGCCAGCCGCTGGATGGCGAGATGAGCGCGCGCGTCGCGCATCACCGTGCGCGGCGTCCCGATCATTGGGGCCTGATTGAAGAACCCATCGAGCTGGCCCGCGTACTGCGCGAAAACGCCGCTGCCGATCGCTGCCTGCTGGTGGACTGCCTGACCCTGTGGCTTACCAACCTGCTGATGCTCGAAGACCCGGCGCGCCTGGCGCTGGAGCGCGATCAATTGCTGCAAACCCTGGCTGCACTGCCGGGTGAAATCATTTTTGTCAGCAACGAGACCGGAATGGGTGTCGTGCCGCTGGGCGAATTGACTCGCCGCTATGTGGATGAAGCCGGTTGGCTGCATCAAGCCTTGGCCGAGCGGTGTCAGCGTGTTGTCCTGACGGTTGCCGGCCTGCCCCTGACTTTGAAAGGTACTGCGTTATGACTGACACCTGGTGGCTCAACCCTTGTAAGGCTGTCGACGCCTCAGCGTACGAACAAGCGCTGGCGCGCCAACAACAGCTGACTAAACCGGCCGGTTCGCTCGGCCAGCTCGAAGCTGTAGCGGTGCAACTGGCCGGCCTGCAAGGCCAGGTCAAACCGTTGGTGGACCAGGTGTGGATCGCCATTTTTGCCGGTGACCATGGCGTCGTCGCAGAAGGCGTGTCGGCGTTTCCCCAGGAAGTGACCGGGCAAATGTTGCACAACTTCGTCACTGGCGGCGCAGCCATCAGTGTGTTGGCACGTCAGCTGGATGCGCAGCTGGAAGTGGTCGACCTCGGTACGGTGACGCCCTCGCTGAACCTGCCCGGAGTGCGTCACCTGAACATCGGCGCGGGCACGGCGAATTTCGTCAACGGCCCAGCCATGACTGAAGCTCAGGGCTGCCTGGCGCTGCAAGCCGGTCGCGATAGCGCTCGGCGCGCTTTGGCCGGTGGCGCCCAGCTGTTTATCGGCGGTGAAATGGGCATCGGTAATACCACCGCCGCCAGCGCCTTGGCCTGTGCGCTGCTCGATTGCAAGGTCAGCGACCTTACAGGCCCGGGCACCGGTTTGAACGCCCAGGGCGTCAGCCACAAAGTGGCAGTTATCGAGCGCGCACTGGCGCTGCATGCCGGACAGCGCGATGACGCATTGCACACCCTGTTCAACCTCGGCGGGTTTGAAATTGCCGCGCTGGTCGGTGCCTACCTGGCCTGCGCACAAGAAGGCATCGTCGTGCTGGTGGACGGGTTTATCTGCACCGTCGCCGCACTGGTCGCCACGCGCCTGAACCCGGCGTGTCGAGAATGGCTGGTATTCGGCCATGGTGGCGCCGAGCCGGGCCATCGTCACGTACTGCAAAGCCTCAACGCCGAACCCTTGCTGCAACTCGGCCTGCGCCTGGGCGAGGGCAGTGGTGCGGCGCTGGCGGTGCCGTTGCTGCGCCTTGCGTGTGCGCTGCACGGGCAAATGGCGACATTCGCCGAAGCGGCCGTGGCAGACCGCCCGGCATGACCTTGCACCTGGACCTGCTGCGCCACGGCGAAACCGAGCTGGGCGGCGGCCTGCGCGGCAGCCTCGACGACGCGCTCACCGACAAGGGCTGGGCGCAGATGCGCGCCGCCGTAGCAGAGCAGGGCCCTTGGGACCGCCTGGTCAGCTCGCCGCTGCAACGTTGCGCGATGTTCGCCCAAGAGTTGGGCGCACGCCTCGATGTGCCGGTGAGCCTGGAAAAAGACCTGCAGGAATTGCACTTCGGCGCCTGGGAAGGGCATAGCGCAGCGGCGCTGATGGAAACCGACGCCGAAGGGCTCGGCCTGTTCTGGGCCGACCCCTACAGCTTCACACCGCCTGAGGGCGAGCCGGTCAGCGACTTTTCACACCGTGTCCTCAGCGCCGTCTCGCGCTTGCACCAGGCTTACGCCGGTGAGCGCGTGTTGCTGATCAGCCACGGTGGTGTGATGCGTCTGCTATTGGCGCGAGCGCGAGGTTTGCCGCGCGAGCAGTTGTTGAATGTCGAGGTCGGCCATGGTGGGCTGTTCAGCCTGCATGTGGCTGACGATGGTGTGTTGAAAGAAGGAACCTGACGATGCTGCCATTCTGGATCGCCCTGCAATTTCTCAGCAGCCTGCCGATTCGTTTGCCGGGCATGCCGCAGCCACAAGAGTTGGGGCGTTCGCTGCTGTTTTATCCCGTGGTCGGGCTGTTGTTCGGCGTGCTGTTATGGGCGCTGAACAGCGTATTGATGGGCGCGCCGTTGTTGCTGCATGCCGCCTTATTGCTGACCGCGTGGGTGTTGCTTAGCGGTGGCCTGCACCTGGACGGCCTGGCGGACAGCGCCGATGCCTGGCTCGGTGGTTTTGGCGACCGCGAGCGCACCCTGACCATCATGAAAGACCCGCGCAGCGGGCCGATTGCGGTGGTTACCCTGGGCTTGGTGCTGTTGCTCAAGTTCACCGCGCTGGTGGCGTTGATCGAGCAACGTAATGACGCGGCATTGATCCTGGCGCCGTTGATCGGGCGGGCGTCGATGCTGGCGCTGTTCCTTACCACGCGCTATGTGCGTGCAGGCGGTTTGGGTCAGGCGCTGTCGGACCATTTACCGCGGGTTGTCGGCCAACAGGTGCTGATCCTCAGTGGCCTGGCCTGCATCCTGATCGGCGGTTTCAGCGGCGGCATGGCTGTTCTGCTGACGGCGCTGTGTTTTATCGGCCTGCGCCAATTGATGGTCAACCGGCTGGGTGGCACCACCGGCGACACAGCTGGCGCACTCCTGGAGTTGCTGGAAGTCGCGGTGTTGATCGGTTTGGCTCTGTAACACTTTCTTGCATTTCCTTAATCGCGGGTATATACACGTTCCATGCTTGCCTCCCAATGTTTATGCACCAACCTGCGACGTGCCGCCCGTGGCGTCAGCAGGCATTACGACGGCGCTCTCGACGGCTTCGGGATCAACGTCGCCCAGTATTCTTTGCTGTGCAACTTGCAGCGTCTCGACCAACCGAGCATTTCCAGCCTAGCCGACGCCATGGGCCTGGATCGCAGCACCTTGGGGCGCAACTTGCGGGTGCTGGAAGGCGAAGGCCTGGTGCAGTTGGTCGAGGGTGATGACTTGCGCAACCGCCTGGTGCTGTTGACGCAAGCCGGCGAAGAACGGCTGGCTGCGGCGTTGCCGGCGTGGGAAGCGGCGCAGCAAAAATTGATTGATCAGTTAGGCGCCGAAAAGCGCGAAACCTTGCTGGCCTTGCTGGATGAACTCGCCTGAGCGCGGGTTTGTTCGATTACAAGCGGGTATATACCCGCGAGCGGAGAATAAGAACATGACCTCGATGTGGCGCACCAGTGGTTGGATCCTTGTGGGGAGTGCGCTGATCCTGGCGTTGTCCTTGGGCGTGCGGCACGGTTTCGGCCTGTTCCTGGCGCCGATGAGCAACGAATTTGGCTGGGGGCGCGAGACGTTTGCCTTCGCCATCGCGCTGCAGAATCTGATTTGGGGCCTTGCGCAGCCGTTCACCGGCGCCCTGGCCGACCGTTTCGGCGCGACCAAAACGGTGTTCGTCGGCGGCGTACTGTACGCCGTGGGCCTGGTGTTGATGGGCATGTCCGATTCGGCGTGGTCATTGTCACTAAGTGCCGGCTTGCTGATTGGTATCGGCCTGTCGGGCACCTCGTTTTCGGTGATTCTCGGCGTGGTGGGCCGCACCGTACCGCCGGAAAAACGCAGCATGGCCATGGGCATCGCCAGCGCCGCAGGCTCTTTTGGTCAGTTCGCCATGGTGCCTGGCACATTGGGCTTGATCGGCTGGCTGGGCTGGTCGGCCGCCTTGTTGGCGCTGGGGCTGATGGTGGCGCTGATTCTGCCGCTGGTGGCGATGCTCAAGGACAAGCCGCTGCCGGTGGTGACTGGCCAGCAAACCTTGCGTGAAGCCTTGAAGGAAGCCTGTTCCCATTCCGGCTTCTGGTTGCTGGCATTCGGCTTTTTTGTGTGCGGTTTCCAGGTGGTGTTTATCGGCGTGCACCTGCCGGCCTACTTGGTCGATCAGCATTTGCCGGCCACGGTGGGCACCACGGTGCTGGCCTTGATCGGTCTGTTTAATGTATTCGGCACCTACACCGCCGGCTGGCTCGGTGGGCGCATGTCCAAGCCGCGCTTGCTCACCGGCCTGTACCTGCTGCGTGCGGTCGTCATTGTGTTGTTCCTGTGGGCGCCGGTCACCGAAATCACTGCCTACCTGTTTGGCATGGCCATGGGCTTTTTGTGGCTGTCTACGGTGCCGCTGACTAATGGCACCGTCGCAACCTTGTTTGGTGTGCGAAACCTCTCGATGCTCGGTGGGATCGTGTTCCTGTTCCACCAAATCGGGTCGTTCCTCGGCGGCTGGTTGGGCGGGGTGGTCTATGATCGAACCGGCAACTACGATTTGATCTGGCAGGTGGCGATTCTGCTGAGCGTGCTCGCCGCCGCGCTGAACTGGCCGGTGCGCGAGCGGCCGGTGGCGCGCTTGCAGGCGCAGATGGAGGCGGCATGAGTGTGACGGCACGGTGTTTGACGGTAGCGGCGCTGGTCGTGCTGATGCTGCTGGCCTGGTGGGGCTGGCAGCGTGGTGGGCTGGCGTTGATGCAACTGGGTATGTCGATCTGTTAAGTTCGTGGTCTGGAAATGTTAAGGACTCACGACATGCAGATGCGCTGGCTTGCAGTACCCGTCCTGATGGCCATTGGCAGTGTTGCCATGGCCGCTGATTGCCCACCGTTGCTTGAGGGCCAATTGCCCAAGCTGCGCGCCAAGGAATCCATCGATTTGTGCCAGCGCTTTGCCGGCAAACCCCTGGTTATCGTCAACACCGCCAGCTTCTGCGGGTTCGCACCACAGTTCAAAGGCCTCGAAGCCTTGTACCAGCGCTACAAGGGCCAGGGGCTGGAAGTGATTGGCGTGCCGTCCGATGACTTCAAGCAGGAAGCCAAGACCGGTGAAGAGACCGCCAAGGTCTGTTACGTGAATTACGGCGTGACCTTCACCATGACCGAACCGCAAAAAGTCAAAGGACCGGACGCGGTACACCTGTTCAAGGTGCTGGCGCAGCAGACCAGCGCGCCGAAATGGAATTTCTACAAGTACGTGGTCGACCGCCAAGGCAAGGTAATTGCCAACTTCTCCAGTTTGACCAAGCCGGACAGCCCGGACTTGATCAAGGCAGTGGAAGAAGCCTTGGCTTCCAAACCCTGATCGTCGGCGATTAAAAAGCCCCGCCTCCTGTGCAGGAGAGCGGGGCTTTTTTAGATTCAGCTGGCGAGCCGGTCAGGCTCGCAGTGAATCAGAACTTGTAAGTCGCACCCAGGCCGTAACCCCAAGCGCTGTTTTTGTACTCGGCGTTGTAGGCGTTGCCCTTGCCGGTACGGTTGACGTTGACTTCTTCTTCCCACAGGTAGGAGACGGCAGCGTCGATCGTCCAGTCTTCGGTAGGGCTGAAGCCGGCACCAAAGCTGACAGCCTTACGGTCGCCAGTCGGGATACGCACCGAACGGTCGGTGTTGTTGGTAGGCGATTGGTCAACCGAGAAGCCGGTGCGCAGTACCCACTGTTTGTTGACCTGGAACGAAGCACCGATGGCCGAGGCCCAGGTGTCATGCCAGTTCTGTGGCTCGTTGATGCGACCGATCGGGCCAGCCGCGCCACCCAGTGCAGGCGAAACGCCCGAGTTGTTGACGGTGATTTCTTTCAGGCGGCTCCAACGGGTCCATGTGGTACCCGCATACAACGTCCATTGGTCATCCAGCTTGTGGGTGATGGACATGTCGTAGGATTCTGGGGTGGTGATGTTCAACTTGGCGTCAAAACGCCCGCCGTTGAACGGACCAAAACCACGGCCGGAAATATCGGTGTGACCCGACAGGTTGTAGGAAACCTTGGAGGTGTACGTCAGGCCGATGTTGGTGCTCGCCCATGGCGTCACCAGGATACCGACTTTGTAGCCCCATGCGGTGTCATCGCCCTTGATGTCCACCAGGCCATCATTGCGGCCGAAGGTTTGCGCCAGCGGCGTCGACGAGGTCAGGTTACCGCTGATCTTGTTGAACGTCGGGCCGATACCCACGGACACGTATTCGTTGAAGGCGTAGCTGACAGTCGGCTGGAGGGTGACGACTTTAACGTCACTCTTCTTGCCGTAGTAACGGCCGCCGAAGCTGTCTTCGTAGTTGGTGATCAGGCCGAACGGCGCATACACGCCCAGGCCGAACGCCAGGTCATCGGTCGCTTTTTTCACGGCAAACAACATCGGGACTTTGGTAAAAGGAACCATGTCACCGTCGTTGCTGCTGCCGGGTGGGCCACCGCTGGTGTTTTTGATATCGGTCTTGGCGTCGATAGCTGCGACACCGGCAGTGATTTGATCGCGCTTGAGGCGTGACATGCCGGCAGGGTTGCCAGCGACAGTGCTTGCATCATCGGCAGATGAAGAGCGCCCGGCGAAACCTGTACCCATCCCACTGATGCTTTGCTCGTTGAGGGCAAAGCCGCTCGCGAACAGTTGGGTGGAGGCCATGGCAACGGCGAGGCTAAGTGTGGTCTTGAGCATTACTTTTTTCATTATTAGAACTCCGTGGTGATCACCGCTGCGGAAAGTAACAATAAATTTAGGTTAGCGCTATAGGCTGTAATGCAGGAGATAGAGCGGTTTTGTAGGACAATCCGACCAAAATCGGGGTTTTTAGCCGAATCTTGCAAAACGCCTGGTCAACAAGTGACCTGATTCATGGGTGAAACACAGGTCTGCCAGGCTTGGGTGAAGTCCCGCAGCCGACCTTGTGGGTGAAAAATTTCTTTCCAGATACGTGCCATTGCCAGTACATCGCCCGGCTGCGGCAGGGCAGGGCTGTGCTGCTCCACCAGCAGCCATGCGATGGCGGTGGCGTAACGCAGATTGACGGTTAACTCAAGCTGGGGCGCACTGAGGAATGCGTGCTGACTGGCCAGGCCGCGTACCAGGCTGGCGCGCTCGGGGTCGCGCGCCAGGTAATGGTCCCAAAGGGCGCGGTGGCGCGGTTCGGTGATGCTGTATAGGCCGTGGCCACGCCGGTCGTGCAGGGCCGAGCCGAGTTCCGACTGGCTGGCAGCAATGCCCAGCAGCAGGGCTTCGGCTGTCGCATCATGGCGGCCGAGGTAAATCAACGTCGGCCGGATCACATAACGACACAATTCGCTGGCGGCGATACCCATACAAGCCTCGGTCCATGAAAGTGGTCGACGGTGCCTGAGAGGGGGCTTGGCAGCTGTGAATCGGATCTCAGGCCCGTCGCAAGCGGATCAAGCCGCTTGAGTTGAAGTGTAGTGTCATATTTATGATGTAAAGGACTGTTTTTAAAACATCTTCTTCATTTAGTTATAACGTTTATATCTATTTGAACTTAGCGAAAATGTTTCAATGCCGAATTTCAGGCAATAAAAAACCCTGCTTTTTAAACAGGGTTTTTGTGTTTCAGCGACTCGGGTCGATCAGGCAGTCAGTGCCTGACGGGTACGCTCGATCACGGCCTGCAGCGGCTCTGCGCTGGAGTATTGATCGGGGTACAGGCGTTCGCTGTGACGAGCGATGCCGTGTTCGTTGACCAGGGTGAAGCTGAAGCAGCCTTTGCGAGCGGCCATGATCAGGCAGTTCATTGGTGCAAAAGCGTTGGTGAGGGTGCGAATGGCATCCTGAGTGTGGATTTGAGCGTTCATATTATTGGTGTTCCTACAAATGACACGGATAAGAACCGTGCAGCGTTAAAACGTTCCAGTAACGTTGATCACCATTGATCAAACGAAGAACCGACTGGAACAAAGCAGCCAGTTTGAAGCGCTATTAAGTTGGCGCGCTTGGGCTGGCAGGTAGGTACTTAGGAGGGCAGGCAGCACAACAGGGGCAAAGGTTCTGGGCCCGGGGTGAAGATCCTGATCAATTTGCAGGTTGGTTCGGTCAGAGTATTGAGACTTCGCGGCACCCTTTGCATGTTCAAAGGCAGTGTCGTCGCAAGTGATACCTGGAAACCATCGAGGTGGTCGGTCCCGTGTTGTTCAGGGGAGTTGTTCGACCAGAATTGACTTTCAGCTTGGTACTAACGCCGCGGATAGTAACGGATCGAAACCGGGAAGGGAAGCGGCTGAGCAAAAAACTTTTATCAGCTGCCTAGAAAGCCACGATAGACCAGCACTGTTACGGCGGCCGCCAGCGAGCAGCCCAGCACGTAGGCCGCGAGGGTCAGGCGCCAGGAGCGGCCGGTTTCGATCACCTTCATCACGTCGCGCATGTCATTGATCCGGCCTTCACCCAGCTCGATGCACAGGCTTACCGCAGTAAAGGCCGCTGATAACAGGATGGCGATGGCAAACAACGCCCCGTCAGGCGAGGGCAAAGCTGCATTGATTCCCAATGATGTCGCGCAGATGGCGAGCAGCAACACGGCGAACAACAGGATTCCTTTCATCTGCGCCTACAGGAGAGTGACATCGTTGGTGCAGCAGTGTGGCGAGCGCGGGCGGTTTTGAAAAGTGCTCTGTTTTGCAGGCTGGTTGCTCTGTGGCGGTAACATTTTCGGACAGATTGAAGCAAAAGGTGTCGGCGATATAACCAGTGGATGGGTACTTGTGCACATTCGTTGCGCGGTGTGTAACCACTCTGTCAACTGCCCGCAAGTGCCGTCGTTTGCCTGCAACGAAAATTTAAGTCAATGAAAAACATCGCTTTTTTTTATTGGTGAAAAAATCGTCAGTTTGACTGCGGCCCCCGTTTCATGGGGCTTTGAGCGGGTTCAAGGTGGGTTGTCCACTGAGTTATCCACAGCTTCTGTGGATTGTCCCGAGCGCTTGCTCTAGAACGGGCGTGTAGGATTTATCCAGCTTTACCTGCGCGAAAAAAAGAGTAGAGTGGCGCGCCTTCCAATCTGTCCCACAGTGCTTTATGAAGTTTCGCTCAGTATCACCCTCTGTTACCGATACCCCTCAAACTGTTACCACACCCAAGCGATTTTCGTTGAAGGTTGCCTTGTGGCTGCTCGACAGCCCGCGGCTGGGGCATAACGCCAACATCAAGCACTTCGCCGGACGCTTGCTCAAGCAGCCGGCCCGCGATGGCGTGGTCGCCGCTCAAAGTCGGCTGGGCCAGTTGATGTGCCGCGAGTGCGGCAACGCCCGCGACCGCCGCATTGGCCACGACCTGCTGCGCCTGGCGGCTCGCGCTGGCGACCGCCGCGCCCTGCGCGAGTTGGGGCAGGTCGAAGACTGAGCTGTCCTCGAGCCCCATGCTTGGTTAACCTTGCTCCTTTTCGGTGATGGCAGAAATGGCTATGGTTTTTGACTGGACCAGTATTGCCTTGGGTCTGGCGGGTGCAGCAGTGCCTTTATTGGCCCTGTGCTGGCAGATTCAACGTCGACTGACCGCGCGCATGACCGGTTGGGAGCTGCTCGAAGAGCGCCTGGCAACCGCGCAACTGGCCCAGGAAGGGCTGGCCGCGCAACTGGACGCCAGCCGCGATGAAATCAGCGACCTCAGCCAGGCCAATGCCGCGAAACAGGCCGACCTGGCCGCCATGCGCCGCGAAGTCGAACTGCTGCAAATCGACCGCGATAACGCCCGCGATGCCGCCCATGCCTGGAACCTCGACCGCAGCGCCAAGGAAACCGAGCTGCGCCGCCTCGATGCGCTGTCAGCTGCCTTGCGCGCTGAATTGCGTGAACAACAGGACAGTCATCAACAACGCCTCGCCGACCTGCAAGGTTCGCGCGATGAGTTGCGCGCGCAGTTTGCCGAGCTGGCCGGGAAGATCTTCGATGAGCGTGAGCAGCGTTTCGCCGAAACCAGCCAGGAGCGCCTGGGCCAGTTGCTTGACCCACTGAAGGAACGCATCCAGTCCTTCGAAAAGCGTGTGGAAGAAAGCTATCAGAACGAAGCCCGCGAGCGTTTTTCCCTGGCTAAAGAGCTTGAGCGTCTGCAGCAATTGAACCTGCGCCTGTCAGACGAAGCCACCAACCTGACCCGTGCCCTCAAGGGCCAGAAGACCCAGGGCAACTGGGGCGAGCTGATTCTTGAACGGGTACTGGAACATGCCGGGCTGGAGAAGGGCCGCGAGTACCAGACCCAGGTGAGCCTCAAAGGGCCGGACGGCGAGCGCTTCCAGCCGGACGTGCTGATCATGTTGCCGGGCGACAAGCAGGTGGTGGTCGATTCCAAGGTCAGCCTCACGGCCTATCAGCAATACGTCGCGGCAGATGATGAGGTGATTGGCCAGGCGGCCCTCAAGCAGCATGTGCTGTCCCTGCGTAACCACGTCAAAGGCTTGGCCGGCAAGGATTACAAGCGTCTGGAAGGGCTGCACAGCCTGGATTTCGTGTTGCTGTTCGTGCCCATCGAGGCCGCATTTTCCGCCGCCCTGCAGGCCGAGCCGAACCTGTTTCAGGAGGCGTTTGACCGCCATATCGTGATTGTCAGCCCCACGACCTTGCTGGCTACCCTGCGAGTGATCGACAGCCTGTGGAAGCAGGAGCGCCAAAGCCAGAATGCGCGGGAAATTGCCGAACGGGCCGGCTGGCTGTACGACAAATTCGTGCTGTTCATCCAGGACCTGGATGAAGTGGGCAACCGCCTACAACAGTTGGATAAGGCTTACAGCGCGGCGCGTAACAAGCTGACAGATGGGCGTGGGAATCTGGTCAGCCGTACCGAGCAATTGCGGTTGCTGGGTGCGCGTGCGAGTAAAAGTCTGCCAGCGGATTTGCTTGAACGGGCGATGACCGATTCAGACGGTGTGGCGCATCTGCCTGAGTAAATGCAATCCAAAATGTGGGGCCGAGTACACTCTGTTTAAAGCGGCAAATGCCGACTCAACAGCGCCCGCAACGCCGCCGGCTTCACCGGCTTGGCCAAGTAATCCAACCCTGCCGCATGCACCTCGGCCACCATCTCCGGTCGCCCATCGGCACTGATCACCACCCCGGGAATCGGTTCTGCCAACTGCGCCCGCAGCCAGCCCATCAGCTCCGTGCCCGTCTCGCCGTGGTCCAGGTGGTAATCCACCAACGCCAGTTGCGGGCGCACGCCCTCGGCCAGCAGTGCCGCGCACTGCGCCTGGTCGGTGGCCGTCCACACTTCGCAGCCCCAGCGCGTCAGCAGGCTGCGCATGCCGATCAGGATGCTTTCCTCGTTATCCACACACAGCACCTGCGCGCCGCTTAATGGCAGCCCATTGTCTGGCGCGATCTTGGCCTGCGGGCTGGCCTGGTTACGCGCCAGCGGCACGCGCACGCTGAACACGCTGCCTTTGCCCGGCCACGAGCGCACGCTCAACGTATGCCCGAGCACGCGGCACAGGCCGTCAGCGATTGCCAAACCCAGGCCCAGACCCTTCTCGGCGCGGGTCTGGTGGCTGTCCAGGCGCTTGAACTCTTCAAAGATGACCTTCTGTTTATCCAGCGGGATGCCAGGGCCACGGTCCCACACTTCCAGGCACAATTCGTCCTTGCGCCTGCGCACGCCCAAAAGCACGGGGCCGTCGGCATAGCGGAACGCGTTGGTGAGAAAATTCTGCAGAATCCGCCTGAGCAACTTGATGTCACTGTCTATCCGCAACCGGCTGCCGCGCAGGCGGAAGCGCAGGTTCTGCTCCTGAGCCAGCGCCTTGAATTCGGCGCCGAGGGTGTCGAACAGCTCGTTGAGCACAAAGGGCTGCCGCTGCGGGTTGATCTTGCCGTTTTCCAAGCGTGAAATATCCAACAAGTCGCTGATCAAGTCTTCGGCCGAGCGCAGCGAGCTGTCCAAATGTTGCACCAATTGCCGCGCGTCGGCAGACAGGCCGTCGTGCTGGTGGGAAAGGGCTGCGGAGAACAGGCGTGCAGCGTTCAAGGGTTGCATCAGGTCGTGGCTGACAGCCGCAAGGAAGCGGGTCTTAGACTGGCTGGCGGATTCGGCCACGCCCTTGGCGTCGGTCAAAGCGACATTGAGCTGGGAAAGCTCATGGGTACGCTCGGTCACCCGTTGCTCAAGGCCTTCGTTGGCCTCGGTCAGCGCCTGCTCGGCCTCCCGGAACGCAGTGATGTCGGTAAAGCTCATGACAAACCCACCGCCGGGCATCGGGTTGCCGATCAGCTCAATCACGCGGCCATTCGGGAATAAACGTTCGGAGGTGTGCGCGCGGCCTTGGCGCATCCAATGCAGGCGGCGCGCGACGTGCACCTGGGCCTCACCCGGCCCACACAGGCCGCGCTCGGCGTTGTAGCGAATAATGTCGGCAATCGGCCGGCCCACGCTGATCAGGCCTTCAGGGTAGTTGAACAGCTCCAGGTAGCGGCGGTTCCAGGCCACCAGCTTGAGGGACTGGTCGACGACACTGATGCCTTGGGTGATGTTTTCGATCGCGCCTTGCAGTAATGCGCGGTTGAATTGCAACACCTCGGAGGCTTCGTCGGCGATGCGTACTACGTCCTCCAGCTGCATCTCCCGGCCTTCAATCGCGGCTTTTACCACTGCGCGTGTCGAAGAGGCGCCGAGTACGCCGGCCAGCAGGCGTTCGGTGTGGGCGATCCAGTCGTTATCGGCATTCTGGTTGGGGTTGAAGCCTTTGCCTTGGCGATAGGCAAATCGGATAAAGCTCTGCTCGGCGCGTTCCTTGCCGACAAAACGTGCCGCGAGGCTGAGCAGGTCGCTGATTTGCACCGACAGCATCGAGCGCGCATTGGCGCGCTGGCTGATTTCCTGGCCGATAAAGCGCCCGGCCTGCCAATGCTCGGATACCCGTGTGCGTGACAGCATCGAGACCCACACAAACAGCGTGAAATTGCCCGCAAGAGAAAACACAGTACCCAGGGTCAACGAGGTGACGGTGAAACCAAAGGGGTGCGAATGCATCCACGTCAGGCCGGGGAAAAGGCTCAACGACCACCCCAGGCTTTTCGCCGTCACCGGCAGGACCAAGGTGTAGAACCACAAGAAAGTGCCAGCCGCCAAGCCGGCAAATACGCCTCGTCGGTTGGCCTGCTTCCAATACAACGCGCCAAGCATCGCTGGCGCCAGTTGGGTAACGGCGGCGAACGCGATCTGGCCGATGGTTGCCAGGCTCGCGCTGGAGCCGAGCAGGCGGTAACTCACGTAGGCCAGCAACAGGATGATCACAATGCTGACGCGGCGCACCGACAGCATCCAGTGGCGGAACACTTCGAACGGCCGCTCTGCGCTGGAGCGGCGCAACAGCCACGGCAGCAACATGTCGTTGGAGACCATGGTCGACAAGGCAATGCTCGCCACAATCACCATGCCGGTGGCCGCCGAGGCGCCGCCGATAAACGCCAGCACGGCAAGGGCCGGGTGCGCTTCGGCCATGGGCAGGCTGATCACGTAGGAGTCCGGCAATACCGAGGCGGGCAAGAGCATTTTGCCGCCGAGGGCGATAGGGATGACGAACAGCGCGGCGAGGATCAGGTACGCCGGGAACACCCACTTGGCCAGGCGTAAATCCTGCGGGTCGATGTTCTCTACCACGGTGACGTGAAACTGCCGGGGCAGGCAGATAATCGCCATCATCGCTACGCCAGTCTGCACCACCATCGATGGCCAGTTAATGGTTTCTGTCCAGTATTCTTCAAGGCGCGGGGCGAGCATGGCCTGGCTGAACAGATCGCCAAAACCATCGTATAGGCCGAAGGTCACGAATGCGCCTACCGCCAGAAAGGCGAACAGCTTGACCAGGGATTCAAACGCGATCGCCAGCACCATGCCACGGTGGTGTTCGGTGGCATCGAGGTTGCGGGTACCGAACACAATGGTGAACAGCGCCAATACCAGCGACACGATCAACGCGGTGTCCTGGGCGCGGGTGCCGGTGGTGTCGGGGCCGGAACCGATCAACAGGTTCACGCCCAGCACGATGCCTTTGAGTTGCAGAGCGATATAGGGCAGCACGCCGACCAGGCAGATCAGCGCCACCACCACCGCCAACGATTGGGATTTGCCGTAGCGTGCGGCGATAAAGTCGGCAATGGAGGTGATGTTTTCCTGTTTGCTGATCAGAATCATCTTCTGCAACACCCAAGGTGCCAGCACCAGCAGCAGGACAGGTCCCAGGTAGATCGGTAAAAACGCCCACAGCTGCTCGGCGGCCTGGCCTACGGCGCCGAAGAAGGTCCAACTGGTGCAGTAAACGGCCAGCGACAGGCTGTATACCCAGGCACGTATTCGTGGCGGTAGCGGCGCGTGGCGGCGATCACCGTAAAAGGCGATGGCAAACATAATGGCCATATAGGCCAGGGCAACGGCGGCGATCAGCCCGCTGGACAGCGTCATGGTAACTCCGAGCATAAGAACACCCGGGCATTCCGAGCCCGGTGGGACAGTCTCGCATGATGCTGGGGGTTAGTCAGTGTCGACCAAGGTCGTGTGGGATCGAATGTCGCAGCGCGTGTTCAACGCGGTGGCAGGGTTTTCTGACGCAAGATGTAAATGCTCACCAGCACTGCACTGGTCAGCATAAACCCACGTGCCCAAGGCAGCGGCACCAGGTAGCAGGAAAAACCAATGCTCAGCCACATCAGGCCGATGGCGTAGACCTTGCCCTTGAGCGGAATGCCATTGCCGTCCAGATAGTCTTTGATCCACGGCCCCAGGCGCGGGTGTTCCACCAGCCATTGGTAGAAGCGCGGGGAGCTTCGGGCGAAGCAGGCGGCTGCGAGTAGCAGGAAGGGCGTGGTCGGCAATACCGGCAGGAAGATACCGATCACTCCCAGCGCTACGCTCAGCCAGCCGATGGCCAGCAGCACGTAGCGCAGGAGCAGTGAGCGCTTGCCCATGGGCGTCATGGGC
Source organism: Pseudomonas sp. WS 5146 (assembly GCF_012985495.1). Classification (NCBI taxonomy): domain Bacteria; kingdom Pseudomonadati; phylum Pseudomonadota; class Gammaproteobacteria; order Pseudomonadales; family Pseudomonadaceae; genus Pseudomonas; species Pseudomonas sp. WS 5146. The sequence goes on along the minus strand of NZ_JAAQWL010000001.1, from coordinate 291,461 downwards.
AACCGACTCAGTGGTGACGTGGCTTGAGGATCGCCGGTTTTTCGTCAGGCGCATTGCACAGCAGGTACAAGGCGGTGAGGGCTTCCGGGATCTGTACGATCATGTCGTCCATCAGGTTGGCATCGGCGGCGATGTCGGAGAATTCCGGCTGGTCGTCGAACAGGCCCGAACCGACCATGATCGGCAGCAGCATTTCGCTGACTTCTTCCTCGGCAGTTTCGAACCAGGCGGCTTCGCGCAGGAACACACCTTCCATGAAGCCGATGCACCAGCCGCGCAGGTCGGAGTCATCCGGCTCCTCGCCCAGGTCCAGCTCGCACGGCAGCTCGAATTCCTCATCGGAAGCCAGTTGGCGACCAATGTGGGCCTTGAGGGCCAGCAGGGTGGATTCGATTTCTTCGCGTTGGGCGGCGTCGGCGTAGTGCGGTTCTTCGGCGAACAGCGCGTCGATCCATTCACGGTCGGGCACGACGTCGGCGCAGATCGACAGGGCGGTCAGGTAGCCGTGAGCGGCCACGTAGTCCAGCGCCTCGTCATGCAGCTCATCGGCGTCGAGGAAGGCTTGCAGGCGGGTTAGTTGCTCAGCGAAGGACATTGAAGGGCTACCTTGGGAATAAACGATGCGCAATTCTAGGCTTTCTTGAGCGTCCAGGCCAGCTGCAAGGCATATTTGCCGGGTTCTGGAGCGGGGTGACTATTCGTCAGTGGCGCCCTTTGCCAGGTAACGCTCGGGTATACTGCCGCGTTTTGTGATGCCCCTGCAGGCCAAGCGCCAATCCGCGAAAACTTCGCTTACGGATTATTTCCCGTGAAGCGGTGTTTTTTCGGCCAGCCTGTACAGAGGGATTTCGGCACCATTTTGGAGTTTTACATGCTCGAACAGGCTCAACGCGTCCTCAAGGACATCTTCGGCTACGACAGTTTTCGTGGCCGCCAGGGTGCGATCATTGAGCGCGTGGCCAGTGGCGGTGATGCCCTGGTCCTGATGCCTACCGGCGGCGGCAAGTCGCTGTGCTTTCAGGTGCCGGCGCTGTTGCGCAATGGCTTGGCCGTGGTGGTGTCGCCGCTGATCGCGTTGATGGACGATCAGGTCGCCACCCTAGAAGAACTCGGTGTCGCCGCCGCCGCCTTGAACTCCACCTTGAGTGCCGAGCAGCAGCGCGAGCTGGCAGCGCGCATCAAGCGCGGCGAAGTGAAGATGCTCTACCTGGCGCCTGAGCGTTTGGTGCAGCCGCGCATGCTGGCCTTCCTGCAGAGCCTGGAAATTGCGTTGTTCGCCATCGACGAAGCCCACTGCGTGTCGCAATGGGGCCACGATTTCCGTCGCGAATACCTGCAACTGGGCCAACTGGCGGAATTGTTCCCCGACGTGCCGCGCATCGCCCTGACTGCTACCGCCGACAAACGCACCCGCGAAGAAATCGTCGAGCGCCTGCATCTGCAGAACGCCGAGCGCTTTCTGTCGAGCTTCGACCGGCCGAATATTTTTTACCGCATCGTGCCCAAGGAACAACCGCGCAAGCAGTTGCTGGCGTTCCTGTCCGAGCGGCGCAGCGACGCAGGCATCGTGTATTGCCTGTCGCGCAAGAAGGTCGATGAAGTGGCCGCGTTTCTCTGCGAGCAAGGCTACCCGGCGCTGCCGTATCACGCGGGGCTGCCCAATGACACGCGCTCTGCCCATCAGAAGCGCTTCCTCAACGAGGAAGGCCTGATCATGGTGGCCACCATCGCGTTCGGCATGGGCATCGACAAATCCAACGTGCGTTTTGTTGCACACATGGACCTGCCAAAGTCCCTTGAGGCCTACTACCAGGAAACCGGTCGCGCCGGCCGTGATGGCCTGCCGGCGGATGCCTGGATGGTCTACGGCCTGCAAGACGTGGTGATGCTCAAGCAGATGTTGCAGAACTCCGAAGGCGACGAGCGCCACAAACGCCTGGAACAACACAAGCTCGATGCCATGCTCTCGCTGTGCGAAGAGACCCGCTGCCGCCGACAGACGCTGCTGGCGTATTTCGACGAGGACATGCCCGAGCCATGCGGGCACTGTGACAATTGCACCGATGGCGTACAGACCTGGGACGCTACCGAGCCGGCGCGCCAGGCGTTGTCGGCCATCTACCGTACCGGCCAGCGCTACGGCGTGGGGCATCTGGTGGACGTATTGCTGGGCAAGGACAACGAGAAAGTGCGCAGCTTCGGCCACGAAAAACTCTCGGTGTACGGCGTCGGCAAGGCGCGCGCCGAAGGCGAATGGCGTTCGTTGTTCCGGCAGATGGTCGCGCGCAACCTGGTGGACATCGACATCGAAGGCTACGGCGGCTTGCGCCTGAACGACAGTTGCCGGCCATTGCTCAAGGGCGAGGTGAGCCTGGAGCTGCGCCGCGACCTTAAGCCGCAAACCACCGCAAAAAGCAGCAGCACCAGCCCGGCCAGCCAATTGGTGCGTGGCGAAGAACGCGAACAGTGGGAAGCCTTGCGCACCCTGCGGCGCAAACTGGCGCAGGAACACAGCGTGCCGCCTTACGTCATCTTTCCCGACTCCACGTTGCTGGAGATGTTGCGCGAGCAACCGACCAGCATGGCCGAGATGGCCAAGGTCAGCGGCGTGGGTGCGCGCAAGCTGGAACGCTACGGCCAGGCCTTCCTCGAGGTGCTCGGCGGCCAGGCCGAGGCGCCCAAGGAAGTCGCCGACATCCGCCATGAACTGATCAGCCTGGCACGTGCCGGCATGACCCCGATCCAGATCGCCGGCCAGCTGCAATGCTCGGAAAAAAACGTCTACACCTTGCTGGCTGAATCCATCGGCAAGCAACAGTTGTCGTTGGAGCAGGCCCTTGATTTACCGGAAGATTTGCTCGGTGAAATCCAGGATGCCTTCCTCGACGGAGAAGGCGAATTGCCACCTGTCACGGAGATCGCACCGCTGTTTACCGGGCGTGTTCCTGAGGGGGTTTTGTATTGCGTACGTGCCGCTTTGCAGTCTGAATTCGAAATTTAATGTGCCAATTACGACAATGTAACGAATCAGTACATAGCACCACTTGCCTCCTGGCATGGCTCATGCTTAGCTGACTAATAATTAGCCACATTCTATTTTCAGTCTAAATCATGAGTTTTTTATGCCGTTAACCGAACAACACCGCTTTGGCATGCAGTTGGCGCAAATGTCCCGAGGCTGGCGCGCCGAACTCGACCGCCGTTTGGCGGGGCTGGGCTTGTCCCAGGCGCGTTGGCTGGTGCTGTTGCACCTGGCCCGTTTTGTAGATGCGCCCACCCAGCGTGAACTGGCGCAAAGCGTCGGCGTAGAAGGTCCGACCCTGGCGCGCCTGCTCGACAGCCTTGAAGGCCAGGGCCTGGTGCAGCGCCAGGCGGTGCTGGAGGATCGTCGCGCCAAACGCATTCTGTTGTGCGACACCGCCCGTCCGTTGATTGATCAGATCGAAACCATCGCCACGGCCTTGCGCCATGAGTTGTTCGTGGGCGTGGATGAAGAAGATTTGCGCGTGTGCATGCGCGTGCATGGGCACATTCTGGCGAACCTGGAAAAGTCCTGAGGTGTGGCGAGGGAGCTTGCTCCCGCTGGGCTGCGTAGCAGCCCCAAAGCCATCAACCTCGTTGCACCTGAATGATCGCATTCACCGCATTGGGGGCGCTTCGCACCCCAGCGGGAGCAAGCTCCCTCGCCACAGTAGCCTGGCATCCAGCTAGAACGTCTGCCCCAGGTTCAGGTACACCGCCTGCTGCTTGTCATCATTGAACCCATAGCTGAAATTCAGCGGCCCTAACGGCGTATCAAAACCGAGGAAAATACTCGCGGCATTGATGTACCCGCTGTCAAACTGGTTATCGTTGTTCCACGCCCGGCCGCGTTCCACCGAGGCGCCGAGGTACAGCGGGAAATCCAGCGGCAGGTATGAGCGCGGCGTCAGGCGGCGGTAGTACACAGCACGCATCAGGGCGATGTTCTGCCCCGAGATTGAGTCTTCGCGAAAGCCTGATAATTGCCGCGCACCGCCGAGCAGAAAGCTGGAAACCACCACGTCGGATTTATCCAGCGTGCGCCCATAACGACCGCCGAGTATCAAGGTGTCCGGGCCGTGGCTCATGGCCTTGTCCAGCTTGAACTCCCACTGTCGGTAGCGCTGGTCCGAACCCAGGCCGGGCTCGAACTCTCGGAAGGCCAGGCCGATGTCTTCGCCGGTATGGGGGAAGTACACGTTATCCAGCGAATCGAACGAGTACTTGAGCTCATAGAAACCCTCATTGAAGCTCACACTCGGCAAGTCGCGCTCGCCAACACGCACATCTGCCTTGCCCCAGGCTTCACCGACGCCGAAGCGGATCTCGCCGCTATTGCCAATCTGGCGCCCCACGTTCAAACCAAAACCGTAGCGCTCCAGGCGATATTCGGCGATAGGGTCGCTGTCCAGCACCAGGTCGACGTTCTGCGCCTGGGCACTGATATAAGGCGCGACGAAATAGCGCGAGCCCACATCCAGTGGCTGGTAGAACTCGCTGTACAGCTCTTGGCGATCACCAATCTGCACGCGCGTCAGCCATTCGGCGCCAAGGCGGTTGATGCCGTTCATGCGGTAACTGGCGCCGAGGTTGTAAGCGCTGGCGCCGCGCATGTCATCCGACAGGTTCAGGCCCAGGCGCAAATAGTCGGTGCCGCTGCGTTTGCCGCGCGCGCTGATGACCAGGGTATTGTCCTGGCCCTTTTTCACCACGCGGTATTGCACCTGCTCGAAGTAATCCAGGCCGTACAACGTGCCCATGTCGGTTTGCAGGCGGCCCAGGTTCAGCGGCTCGCCCAGGGTTTGGCGGATGTAGTAGCGAATTACGTCGTCACTGACTTTCGAGTCGTTCTCCACCTTGATGGCGGTGATCACCGGCGTGCGTTCGCCCGGGGTGCGGGCCTCAACCAATTGCGGGTCGATCGGTTCGGCGGGGCGCAAATGCGCCAGGCGCACGTCGAGGGCGCGGGTGGCGCGGTAGCCGGCGTCGATCATGTCCTTGGCGCGGCCGAAGTCCGTCACGCCGTAGGCGGCCAGCGGTGGCTGGATCAGCACATCCTTGGGATGCAGGGCCTTGAGTTGTTCTTCTGAGTTGCGCCGGGTCATCAGGGTGATGGACTGGTTGAGCACATCCACGACCGTCGCCAGTTGCTTGCGTGAACGCAGCGGCGTGCCGATGTCCACGACGATAGCGATGTCGACGCCCATTTCGCGCGCCACATCCAGTGGGATGTTGTCGGTCATGCCGCCGTCCACCAACAGCCGTCCGTCCAGTTCCACCGGAGCGAACACTGCCGGGATCGACATGCTCGCACGGATCACCTGGGGCAAGTGACCCTTGCTGAACACCACTTTTTCGCCGGTGGTGATGTCGGTGGCCACAGCGCGGAACGGGATTGGCAGCTTGTCGAAGTTACGCGTATTGCTGGAGTGGGCGAACATGCTTTCCAGCAGCAGCGCCAGGTTCTGGCCCTGGATCACGCCGAGCGGCAGGCCAAGGCTGCCGTCATCGCGAAAGCTGAGTTTTTGTTTGACGAGGAAATCGCGGTCATCCTGTTTGCGCCGAAACGGCACATCTTCGCGCGGCGGGGCGTCGGACAATGCCTGCTGCCAGTCGATATTGAGCGCGAGCTTTTCCAGTTCATCGATCTTGTAGCCCGAGGCGTACAGGCCGCCAATCACCGCGCCCATGCTGGTGCCGGCGATAGCATCGATATGGATACCTTGCTCCTCCAGGGCCTTGAGCACGCCAATATGCGCAAGGCCACGGGCGGCACCGCCGGACAGCACCAGGCCGATCTTGGGGCGTGGGCTTTCGACGGCATCAGCGATCAGGGGAAGCAGGCACAGAAACAGGCAGGACAACAGGCGGCGCATCATGAATCTCGAGGCTGGGCGATAAAGGCCGGTATTATAGTCACTCGATCGTCCGTGCCCGATATGTCAGGAACTTCTCTAATTATGTCTGCCAGCAAACCCGAGATCGTCATCACCTATTGCACCCAATGCCAATGGCTGTTGCGCGCGGCGTGGCTGGCCCAGGAATTGTTGAGTACATTTGCCGATGACTTGGGCCGTGTGGCGCTTGAGCCAGCCACCGGCGGGGCGTTTCGCATCACCTGCGACGGTGTGCAGATTTGGGAGCGCAAGGCCGACGGCGGCTTTCCAGAGGCCAAGGTACTCAAGCAGCGCGTGCGCGACCAGATCGACCCGCAGCGCGACCTGGGGCACAACGACCGCCAAGCCTGAAGGCTACGCGGTGGCTGCCAGCTGTTTGGCCTGGCTGGCACTGCCCATCAAGCCTGAGAGCACGATGGCGACAATGATCAGCACGCCGCCCAGCAGCATGCGCAAGGTCGGGGTTTCGGCAAACAGCAGCCAGGCCGCGGTGATGCCATAGACCGGCTCCATGGCGAACACCACGGACGCGGTGCGCGCCTTGATCACCGCGAGGCTGGCGACAAACAAGCTATGGGCCAGGCCGGTGCAGAACACCCCGAGCAGACCGATCCACAGCCAGTCAATCGCACGTACATCCGCCAGGCCCGGTGCTGCGACTGGCAGCAGGCACGCCGCGACCACCACGTTCTGGCACAGCGCAGCCTGCACCGCCGGAATGCGCCCGGAGCTGGCGCGGTTGTTCAGCGACAGCAGCGAGAACAACAGGCCCGAGAGAATCCCCCACAGCAGGCCGCCCGTGGCTTGGCTGGCGAGGTCGAAGTCTGGCGTGACCAACACCAGGCCCACCGTGACCAGCGCAACCAGCAACACTTCGTTGGCGCGAATGCGCTCACGGAAGATCAGCCCTTCAAGCATCACGGTAAAGGCCGGGAACGCGGTGAAGCCAAGGGTGGCGACGGCCACCCCGGCGACTTTGACGGCAATGAAGAAGGTCACCCAATGCGCCGCCAGCAGCACGCCACTGACCACGAGGCGACGCCAGTCGCGCATCTCCAGGGTTTTCCAGGTGGTGTTGCTGGCAAATCGCGCAAAGATCGCCAGGGCGATTACGGCAAAGGCGGCGCGGCCAAACACAATGATGGCCGGCGAGGCGGCTGCCAGCTTGCCGAAAACACCAGTGAGGCCAAACATCAGTGCGCCGATATGCAGGGCGCCAAGGGCTGAGCGGGGAGTCATTGCGATCCTTGAAACAACGGGGGTGACAGAATCGCAGTCTAGAGGTTCGAGGGCGCCGGTGTCTGTCGCGGACCTCGCGAATCTTAGCGCCAGCCTCTCATCATAATCATCCCATTAGGCAACGAATAACCTGTGGCGAGCAGGCTTGCCCTGCGTTGGGTTGCGAAGCGACCCCAAAAATGGCCCGGCTGCGCAGTCCAACGCAGAACAAGCCCGCTCGCCACCGTGACGGTATTCGCGGTTGGGATCAGCCGCCTGGGCGGTCAGCGTTGATGATTACGATGAGCGGCGTAAGGTGCCCGGTGAGGCGCCAAACTCACGCAACATGGCGGCAGAGAAGGCACTTTGCGAGGCGTAGCCGACGCGCTCGGCAATTTCGCCAACGGGCAGTGGCGTCTCGCGCAGGAGCTTCAGCGCCATGTGCAGACGACGGCCGCGCAGGTAGTCCATGGGGGTTTGCCCGCACTCGGCCATAAAGCGCGCATGCAGGCGCGCTACCGAGAGATCGGCAATACGCGCCAGATCGGCCACCTGCAACGGGTGCGCAGCATGGCGTTCGATGTGCGCATTGAACGCGGCATACGGCAAACGCTTGCCCGGTAGCGGTTGGGCCAGCGGATGATTGAGACTGGCCAGCAGCAACACCGCGCCTTGCTGGGCGATCAGCGGGTCATCCACCGGGCTGTGTGCCAGCCATTGCACCAACTGGCTTTGCCGGGCGTCCAGTGTCAGTCGCGCCGGTTGATCGAGCAGGCGGCGACTGGTGTCGGCGTGCTCGCCCAAGGACTGCGCCACCCAATGCTCGTCGGGCACATCCAGCACCAGGCAGCGGCTGCCGTCGCGACTGCCGCAGGCATGGTGGGCCGAGAAGGGCAGCACCATCACGCTGCTGGCGTGCACCTGGCTGCCAAGGCCATCGACTTCCAGGTCCAGGTGCCCCGACAACCCGAACACCAGTTGGGCGTGGTCATGGCTGTGGGCGAGCGGCTCTTCAATGTAGTGGCGCAGCGTGAGGGTCGGTCTCATCGCGGTCTCCTGGGCAGCAGGCCCGCAGTCTACAACGCTTCAAGGGCTTTGATCGCTGTCATCAGAATGACGCACAGTTGTCATGGGCTATTAACCGCCTGGGCGCAAGCTCGCGAAAACACCGTCGAGGGATGCCCATGACCAGTGCCGAGTTCGCCAAACCCAGCCGCAAACAACGGGTTCGTACCCTGTGGATCTCCGACGTGCACTTGGGCACCCGGGATTGCCAGGCCGAGCACCTGTCACAGTTCCTCAAGGGCTACCACGCCGACAAGGTCTATCTGGTCGGCGATATCATCGACGGCTGGAAAATGCGCGGCGGCATGTACTGGCCTCAGGCTCATACTAATGTGATCCGCCGCCTGCTGACCATGGCCAAGCGCGGCACCGAGGTGATCTACGTCACCGGCAACCACGACGAATTCCTGCGCCGCTACTCCAAGCTGATCCTGGGCAATATCCAGCTGGTGGACGAGGCCGTGCACGTCACTGCCGATGGCCGCCATCTCCTGGTGATTCATGGTGATCAATTTGATGTGATCACCCGATACCACCGTTGGCTGGCGTTCCTGGGCGATTCGGCCTATGAGTTCACCCTCACGCTCAACCGCTGGCTCAATCACTGGCGTGCGCGGTATGGCTATGGTTACTGGTCGCTGTCGGCGTACCTGAAACACAAGGTCAAGACGGCGGTGAGTTTTATCAGCGATTTCGAAGAAGCGATCGCCCACGAAGTGACCAAACGCGAGCTGCATGGCGTGGTGTGCGGGCATATTCACCATGCCGAGATTCGCAAGGTGGGCGAGGTGGACTACCTCAATTGCGGGGATTGGGTGGAGTCGTGCACCGCGTTGATCGAGCACTGGGATGGCAGTATCGAGTTGTATCGGTTGGCGGATGCGCAGGCTAAAGAGGCGCTGCTCAAGGCTGAGATGGTTGCGGGCTAGAAGGTTCGCACGGTCAAAAATGTGGGAGCTGGCTTGCCTGCGATGGCGGTTGTTCAGTCAACTTATTCAGTGACTGACACACCGTAATCGCAGGCAAGCCAGCTCCCACAATTTGATTGGATTTCTTCAGTTATTTCGAGACGTCGGCGATGGCCTCGGCCAGTAATGCCAGGCGTGTCGCGTCAATACCCGCCACATTCGCCCGCCCCGAACTGACCATATACACGCTGTGCTTCTCGCGCAGTTGCTTGACCTGCTCAGCACTCAAACCGGTATAGGAAAACATCCCGCGCTGCGCACCTATATGCGCAAACTTCTCGGCCAGCCCGTGGGGCGCCAGCGCCTCCACCAGCCCGGAGCGCAGTTGGGCAATGCGTGAACGCATGGCCTCGACTTCATCGCTCCAGCGCTTTTTCAGCTCGGCGTCGCCCAGGATGGTCGCTACCACTGCGGCGCCATGATCCGGCGGCGTCGACCACAGGTTGCGCGCGATATTCGCCAGTTGGCTGCGCACGTCCGTGAGCTTCTCGGCGTCTGCCGCGCACACGATCAGCGCGCCGACACGGTCGCTGTACAGGCCGAAGTTCTTCGAGCAGGAACTGGTGACCAGCACTTCCGGCAGCTCGGCGGCAAACAACCGTACCGCCCAGGCGTCCTGCTCCAGGCCGTCGCCAAAGCCCTGGTAGGCGAAGTCGATCAATGGCAGCAATTGCCGTTCGCGCACGATGTGCAACACCTGGCGCCAGTCGTCCTGGGACAAGTCAAAACCGGTCGGGTTATGGCAGCAGGCATGCAACAACACCACGTCGCCTGTGGGCACGGTGGCCAGCGTTGCGAGCATCGCGGCCACGTCCAGGCGGTTATCCGCGCCCACATACGGGTAATGGCTGACCTTGAGCCCGGCCTTGGCGAAGATGGTTTCGTGGATCGGCCAGGTCGGGTTGCTCAGCCACACGCCGCGGCCGGGCAAGTTTTGCGCGATAAAGTCGGCACCCAGGCGTAGCGCGCCGGTGCCGCCAGGGGTTTGCGTAGCACCGGCGCGACGTTCGCGAATCAGCGCTGAATCGGCGCCCAGCACCAGCTCACTGATCAGCGAACCGAAGGCCGCATTGCCATGGCCGCCGATATAGGTCTTGGTGGTTTGCGTGTCCACCAGGCGCTGTTCGGCCAGTTTTACCGAGTGCGGAATCGGCGTCAGGCCCTGGTCGTCCTTATACACACCCACGCCCAGGTCGAACTTGTTCGGGTTGGCGTCCTGAGCATACAGGTCCATCAGCCCGAGGATCGGGTCCCCGGGCACGCGGCCAATGGCATCAAAATGCATTACTTGCGGCCCTCGGCGTCCTTGGCCACTTCGTCGGTGCGCGCGGCCATGATGAAGTCGTTGCGGTGCAGGCCTTTGATCGAGTGGCTCCACCAGGTCACGGTGACTTTGCCCCACTCGGTGAGCAGGCCCGGGTGATGGCCTTCGGCTTCGGAGATTTCACCCATGGCGTTGGTAAAGGCCAGGGCGAATTTGAAGTTCTTGAACAGGAAAACCTTTTCCAGCTGCATCACGCCGTCGCGTACTTCGATGTTCCAGTCGGGAATCTGCTTTATCAGTACCGGCAGCTCTTCGTCGCTGACTTGTGGGGCATCGGCGCGGCAGGCTTCGCAGTGGGCTTGGTTCAAGGTGGTCATGGGGGTGTCCTGAATTCGAAAGATTGAGATCAGTGGGCGTTACCCTAAAGCAACGCGAGGCCAGGGAACAGATTCACCTGGCCTCAAAATGTAAGGTTCAAGCAGCTTCGGGTTTGGGCGGCACTGCCTTTGGGGTGAAGAGCGGCGCATGCAGACCCAACTGCATACCGCGCTCGACCATGCCCATGATGTCTTCCTGCGCCACTTCAAACAGGCGCTTAAGCTCGGGCAGTACGAAGTACAGCGGTTGCAGGATGTCGATGCGATACGGCGTACGCATTGCTTCCAGCGGGTCGAAGGCCTGGTGTTCGGGTTCATCCGACAGGCAATACACGCTTTCTTTAGGCGACGACAAGATGCCGCCACCGTAGATGCGTCGACCTTGCGGCGTGTCCACCAAACCGAATTCGATGGTCATCCAGTACAGGCGCGCCAGGTACACGCGTTGCTCTTTGGTGGCCGCGAGGCCGAGCTTGCCGTAAGTGTGGGTGAACTCGGCAAACCATGGGTTGGTCAGCAGCGGGCAGTGGCCAAAGATCTCGTGGAAAATATCCGGCTCTTGCAGGTAGTCCAGTTCTTCGCGGGTGCGAATAAAGGTCGCCACCGGAAATTGCTTGCTGGCGAGCAATTCAAAGAAGGTCTGGAAGGGGATCAGTGCGGGGACGCGGGCAACTTGCCAGCCGGTGGTTTCGGCCAACACCTTGTTGATCTCACCCAGTTGCGGGATGCGGTCCAGGGGCAGGCCGAGCTTGTCGATGCCGTCCAGGTATTCCTGGCAGGCGCGTCCTTCGATCACTTTCAATTGGCGCGTGATCAGGGTGTTCCACACCGCGTGTTCTTCCGGCGGGTAGTGGATAAAACCTTGCGCATCGGGCTCGCGGGCCACGTAGTGCGTCTGCTTCATACGGCTCTCCTGCTAGGCATTCGTTCTTGTTATGTCCTGCGATGAGCCTATTGATAACCCGGAAGGCGACGGATTCCATCGGGCTCCGGTGCTTGCGCGTAGGAAAAATTACCGTCATTCGTAAAGTTTTCGTTACGGTATGCCGGCCTCTCGTTGTCTTGGGCTGGGAAAAGGTCACAAGCTGTCACATAATCTTGACGACTATCTGCGCCCAGCGGCAAAAAGACCCGGCGCTTTCCCACCATTTGGGCTTTTTCATGCGTATTAAAGTGCACTGCCAGAACCGTATCGGCATCCTGCGGGACATTCTCAACCTGCTGGTGGAATACGGCGTCAACGTCGCCAAAGGCGAGGTAGGCGGTGAACATGGCAACGCCATTTACCTGTTTTGCCCCAACCTTGTGAACATGCAGTTCCAGGCGCTGCGCCCGCAATTCGAAGCAATTGCCGGGGTATTTGGCGTTAAAAGGGTAGGGCTGATGCCCAGCGAACGTCGGCATATGGAGCTCAATGCGCTGCTCGGCGCCCTGGAGTTTCCGGTGTTGTCGATTGATATGGGCGGCTCCATCGTCGCCGCCAACCGCGCGGCGGCGCAGTTGCTCGGGGTGCGGGTGGACGAGGTGCCGGGCATTCCGCTGTCGCGTTATGCCGAGGATTTCGACCTGCCGGAGTTGGTGCGTGCGAGCAAATCGCGCATCAACGGCTTGCGGGTCAAGGTCAAGGGTGACGTGTTTTTGGCGGACATCGCGCCGCTGCAGTCTTCCGAACACGACGACAGCGAGGCCATGGCCGGTGCCGTGCTGACCCTGCACCGTGCCGACCGTGTGGGCGAGCGTATCTACAATGTGCGCAAGCAAGAGCTGCGCGGCTTCGACAGTATTTTCCAAAGCTCCAGGGTCATGGCCGCGGTGGTGCGCGAAGCCCGGCGCATGGCGCCGCTGGATGCGCCGCTATTAATAGAAGGCGAAACCGGCACCGGCAAAGAGTTGCTGGCACGCGCTTGCCACTTGGCCAGTCCGCGCGGGCAATCGCCCTTGATGGCGCTCAATTGCGCGGGCCTGCCGGAGTCGATGGCCGAGACCGAGCTGTTCGGCTACGGCCCCGGCGCATTTGAAGGGGCGCGGGCCGAGGGCAAGTTGGGCCTGCTGGAGCTGACGGCGGGCGGTACGTTGTTTCTCGATGGCGTGGGGGAAATGAGCGCACGCTTGCAGGTGAAATTGCTGCGCTTTTTGCAGGACGGCTGCTTTCGCCGGGTGGGCAGTGATGAAGAGGTGTACCTCGATGTGCGGGTGATCTGCGCCACCCAGGTGGACCTGTCGGAACTCTGCGCCCGTGGCGAATTCCGTCAGGACCTGTATCACCGGCTCAACGTGCTGTCGCTGCATATCCCGCCGCTGCGTGAATGCCTGGATGGCCTGGCGCCGCTGGTTGAGCACTTTCTGGACCAGGCCAGCCGACAGATTGGTTGCCCGCTGCCCAAGCTGGCGCCGGCGGCGATGGACCGGCTCAGTCACTACCATTGGCCGGGCAATGTGCGGCAGTTGGAAAACGTGTTGTTTCAGGCGGTGTCGTTGTGCGACGGCGGCATGGTCAAGGCTGAGCATATTCGCCTGCCGGATTATGGGGTGCGCCAGCCCCTTGGGGATTTTTCCCTGGAAGGCGGGTTGGAGAACATCGTTGGGCGGTTTGAAAAGGCGGTGCTGGAGGCTTTGTACGCCGAGCACCCGAGCAGTCGGCAGTTGGGTAAGCGCCTAGGCGTGTCGCACACCACGATCGCGAATAAGTTGCGTGATTACGAAATTCTGAAGAATGAACGCGGTTAAACCTGTGGGAGCTGGCTTGCCTGCGATGACGGTGGGTCAGTTGGCTCATGTGTCGCTGATACACCGCTATCGCAGGCAAGCCAGCTCCCACAGTTGATCTTTGTCGTCCTTAAGACCGGTGCTTGCCGCAGGCGGCAGTAGTCCGCCGTTTTTTCGACTCTATCCCTGCCACCTAATCTCTAAGCCTGCCCGCAAACCCCCGCCGTACATGGACTTCAATCTATTTTCAAAAGTTGGTTCGCAAATTGCTTAAGCCTCATCAGAGCAACGGTGGGCGGCAAGCGTCCGTCAGAAAGAGGATAGAGCGTGGACAAGTACCTTTATGTGGCAATGACCGGCGCCAGCCAGAATGCACTGGCGCAAAAGGCCCATGCCAACAATCTGGCGAACATTTCCACCAACGGTTTCCAACGGGACCTGGAGCAGGCGCGTTCGATGCCGGTGTTCGGTGACAGCTTTCCGGCGCGGGCATTCGCCATGACCGAACGGCCGGGCACCGACTTCTCCCAGGGCGCCATGATTGAAACCGGTCGCGACCTCGATGTGGCGGTCAGCGGTGACGGCTGGATGGCCGTGCAAACCCCGGATGGCGGCGAAGCCTACGTGCGCAGCGCCAGCATGAATGTGGATGCGTTGGGCGTGTTGCGTGCCGGCAACGGCATGCCGGTGATGGGCAACGGTGGCCCGATTGCCGTGCCGCCTGAGCAGAAAATCGAAGTGGGCGCCGACGGCACCATCAGCATCCGCGCCATGGGCGAAGGCCCACGCGTGATGGCTGAAGTGGACCGCATCAAGCTGGTCCAGCCCGACCTCAAGAACATGACCAAGGGCCTGGATGGCGCCATCCATACCAAGGATGGCAAACCGGCCCAGGCCGACGCGAACGTGCGGCTGACCTCGGGTTTCCTGCAGGCGAGCAACGTCAATGCGGTGGAAGAAATGACCGCCGTGCTGTCGCTCTCCAAGCAGTTCGAACTGCACATCAAGATGATGAACAGCGCTAAAGAAGACGACCAGGCCATGACCCGCGTTCTGTCGATGAGCTGATTGCCGGTTTACTGAAGACTAATTTTGCAGCACAGCGCCAACAAACAGGCGCACGAAGGAGAACACTATGCTTCCGGCTCTATGGGTTGCCAAAACAGGTTTGGCCGCGCAGGACACCAACCTGACCACCATCTCCAACAACTTGGCGAACGTGTCGACCACGGGGTTCAAACGTGATCGCGCCGAGTTCCAGGACTTGCTTTATCAGATCAAGCGCCAGCCAGGCGCCCAGTCGACCCAGGACAGCGAACTGCCGTCGGGCCTGCAACTGGGTACCGGTGTGCAGATCGTCGGCACCCAGAAGAACTTCAGCGCCGGTAACCTGCAGCAAACCAACCAGCCGCTGGACATGGCCATCAACGGCCGGGGTTTCTTCCAGATCCTGCAGCCGGATGGCACTACTTCCTACACCCGTGACGGTACTTTTCACCTGGACTCCAATGGCCAGATCGTCACCGCCAACGGCTTCGCGCTGGAGCCGGCTGTGGTGGTTCCAGCCGATGCCAAGACCTTTACCGTCGGCACCGACGGCACCGTGTCCATCACCGTGGCCGGCAACCCGGCGTCGCAAGTGATCGGCAACCTGCAAACCGCCGACTTCATCAACCCGGCCGGCCTGCAGGCCATGGGTAACAACCTGTTCCTGGAAACCGCCTCCAGCGGCGCGCCGCAAATCGGCACGCCAGGTCTCAACGGCTTCGGTACCACCCTGCAGCAAACCCTGGAAACCTCCAACGTCAGCACGGTTGAGGAGATGGTCAACATGATCACCACCCAACGCGCCTACGAGATGAACTCCAAGGTGATTTCCACCGCCGACCAGATGCTTTCGTTCGTAACGCAGAATCTGTAATCAAGTCTATGGGGCGCCTTTTGCGGCGCCTGCAACACCGTGAGGTAAGGGTCATGAATCGCTATGTTTCTGTTCTGGCATTGAGTGGGATCGCCGTGCTCGCGGGCTGTGTCGCCCCGACGCCAAAACCCAATGACCCGTACTACGCGCCGGTGTTGCCGCGCACGCCGTTGCCGGCGGCGGCCAACAATGGCTCGATTTACCAGGCCGGTTTCGAACAGAACCTGTACAGCGACCGCAAGGCCTTCCGTGTGGGTGACATCATCACTATCACGTTGAACGAGAAGACCCAGGCCAGCAAGAATGCCAACTCGCAGATCGGCAAGACCAGCAAGACCGGCATCGGCCTGACCTCGCTGTTTGGTGGCGGCCTGACCACCAATAACCCTTTGGGCGATGGCGACCTGAGCCTCAACGCCGGTTACAGCGGCGACCGTGCCACCAATGGCAAGAGCGCGGCGGGGCAGGGCAACAGCCTGACCGGTTCGATCACCGTAACGGTGGCGGATGTATTGCCCAACGGCATCATCGCCGTACGCGGTGAAAAGTGGATGACCCTCAACACCGGCGACGAGCTGGTGCGTATCGCGGGCATGGTGCGTGCCGATGATATTTCCACCGACAACACCGTGCCGTCCACGCGCATTGCCGATGCACGCATTACCTACTCGGGTACGGGTTCGTTTGCTGATGCGAGTCAGCCGGGCTGGTTCGACCGTTTCTTCCTTAGCCCGCTGTTCCCTTTCTAGGTGGCCATTTTGAACCTCAAACAGCTGATGGCTGCCGCGTTATTGCTGGCCTTGAGCGCTGGGGCACACGCCGAGCGGTTGAAAGACATCGCCAGTATTTCCGGCGTGCGCTCCAACCAATTGATCGGCTACGGCCTGGTAGTGGGGCTCAACGGGACAGGTGACCAGACCACCCAGACGCCGTTTACCCTGCAGACCTTCAACAATATGCTCTCGCAGTTCGGCATCAAGGTGCCGCCTGGGTCGGGCAACGTGCAGCTCAAGAACGTCGCGGCCGTGTCGATCAGTGCCGACTTGCCGGCGTTCTCCAAGCCGGGCCAGGTGGTGGATATCACCGTGTCCTCCATCGGTAACTCGAAAAGCCTGCGTGGCGGCACCTTGCTGATGACGCCGCTCAAAGGTATCGACGGCAACGTCTACGCCATTGCCCAGGGCAACCTGGTGGTCGGCGGTTTTGACGCCGAGGGCCGTGACGGCTCGAAAATCACCGTGAACGTGCCATCGGCCGGTCGCATTCCCGGTGGCGCCACGGTTGAGCGCACCGTGCCCAGCGGTTTCAACCAGGGCAACAGCCTGACCCTGAACCTCAACCGCTCGGACTTCACCACCGCCAAGCGTGTGGTCGACAAGATCAACGACATGCTCGGCCCTGGCGTAGCACAAGCCATCGACGGCGGCTCGATCCGTGTGACGGCGCCGCTCGACCCAAGCCAGCGTGTCGACTACCTGTCGATCCTGGAAAACCTTGAAGTCGACCCGGGCCAGGCAGTTGCCAAAGTCATCATCAACTCGCGCACCGGCACCATCGTGATCGGCCAGAACGTCAAGGTGTCGCCAGCAGCGGTCACCCACGGCAGCCTGACCGTGACCATCACCGAAGACCCTATCGTCAGCCAGCCTGGGCCGCTGTCCAATGGCCAGACGGCAGTGGTACCGCGCTCGCGGGTCAATGCCCAGCAAGAAGCCAAGCCGATGTTCAAATTCGGCCCCGGCACCACCCTGGATGAAATTGTTCGCGCGGTGAACCAGGTGGGCGCAGCGCCCGGCGACTTGATGGCGATTCTCGAAGCTTTGAAACAGGCCGGCGCCTTGCAAGCCGACCTGATCGTGATCTAAGGCCATGGCCATGGATATGCACAAAAGCGGGTTCACCAGCACGGCGGATTCGGGGTCTTACTCCGACCTCAACCGGCTGAACCAGCTCAAGGTCGGCGCCGACAAGAACAGCGAAGGCAACATGCGCAAAGTGGCGCAGGAGTTCGAGTCGCTGTTCCTGAGCGAGATGCTCAAGTCCATGCGTTCGGCCACCGAGGCGCTGGGCAAGGACAACCCGCTGAACACCCCGGCTGCCAAGCAGTACCAGGAAATGTACGACCAGCAGTTGGCGGTCTCGATGTCCCGCGAAGGCGGCGGTATCGGTTTGGCTGACGTGCTGATGCGCCAGATGCAGAAGAACAAGCCGGTCGAGGCGCAGTCCTCGACCTTGCAAGGCCCGGCGGCGGCCGAGCCGGTCAAGGCCAAGAAGGTTGATGTGCCGACTGAAATCGGCGCCGGCACCCTGGCTAATGGCCCGTTGGGGCGCTCCAATGGCCAGCGGCCGTTGTGGGCTTACCGCGTTGCAGAGCCGCAAGGCGCCAGTGCGCACACCAACGACATGGAACTGATGAACCAGCGCCGCATGGCGTTGCCGAGCAAGCTGACCGACCGCCTGCTGGCCGGCATCGTGCCGAGCACTCAGCCCGCCACGCAGGCCGCGAGTGCGCCACTGCGTAACAGCGCCGCCACCGATAACGTGGTCAACAGCACCGCGCGCAACTTTGCCGTGCCGAGCGGGCGCATGCAGGTTTATGGCCGAGCGATTGCCCAGCCACCGCTGGCGCCGGCGAAAAAAGCCTTCAGCTCGCAGGATGAATTTGTCGCCACCATGCTGCCGATGGCCAAGGCGGCCGCCGCGCGCATCGGCGTGGATCCCAAGTACCTGGTGGCCCAGGCCGCGCTGGAAACCGGCTGGGGTAAATCGGTGATGCGCGCCGAGGACGGCAGCAGCAGCCACAACCTGTTCGGCATCAAGGCCGGGCAGAGCTGGCAGGGCGGCCAGGCGCGTGCAATCACCAGCGAGTTTCGTGATGGGTCGATGGTCAAGGAAACGGCGCAATTTCGCTCCTACAACTCCTACCAGGACAGCTTCCACGACCTCGTGACATTGCTGCAAAGCAATGATCGCTATAAAGAAGTTGTGAAATCAGCCGACAACCCGGAACAGTTTGTACGCGAGTTGCAAAAAGCCGGATATGCAACCGACCCGGACTACGCCAGCAAGATTTCGCAGATCGCCAAAACGATGAACAGTTACCAGAATTTCGCTGCCGCTGGCGCAACCACACATTTATAAGGTCTGAATCATGAGTTTGCTCAGTATCGGGATGTCAGGACTCAATGCCGCTCAAGGCTCGTTGTCGGTCTTGAGTAACAACATTGCCAACGTCAATACCCCGGGATACTCGCGCCAGCAGACCACCCAGAACGCCAACGCCAGCAACCAGTATGGCGGCGTGTTTATCGGCAGTGGTACAACGCTTGCGGATGTGCGCCGCATTTATAACGACTTCTTGGGCGCTGCCTACCAGAGCAGCACCGCTCTTAACAGCGATGCCAACGCCTACGCGGGCCAGGCCGCCGCCATCGACAAGACCCTGTCGGACAAGTCCACGGGTATGTCGGCCGTGCTCAGCGCGTTTTTTGCCTCTCTGCAGAACGCCGCGGCAACGCCCAGCGACGTGTCTGCGCGGCAGTTGCTGATCACCAACGCCCAGACCTTGAGCAACCGCTTTAATGCGATTTCCACGCAGTTGACCCAGCAGAAAGAAAGCATCAACGGTCAGTTGCAGACCATGAGTGACCAGGTCAACAAACTGACTTCGTCGATTGCCTCGCTCAACAGCCAAATTGCCACGGCCCAGGGTTCTTCGACCAGTGCGCCGGCCAACCTGCTGGATGCGCGCAATGAGGCGGTGCGTTCGCTCAATGAGCTGATCGGCGTGACGGCCACCGAAAAGAACGGCCAGTTCAGCATCACCACCGGCACCGGCCAATCGCTGGTAGAAGGCAGCGTTGCCAATACCATTTCGGCAGTGCCGAGCAAGAACGACAATAGCCAGTACACCATCCAGCTGAACATGGGCGACACGCCGATGGACATCGGCAATGTGGTCAGTGGCGGCAGCATTGGCGGCCTGTTGCGTTATCGCAGCGATGCGCTGATGCCGGCCATCAACGACCTGGGGCGCATCGCCATTGCCACGGCCGACAGCGTTAACAGCCAGTTGGGCCAGGGCCTGGACCTGAACAGCGATTTCGGCTCCTCGCTGTTTGGCGACATCAACAGCGCTGCGGCGATTTCCCAGCGTAGCCAGGCGGCCGCCGGTAACAGTGCAGGCTCGGGCAACCTGAACGTGACGATTGCCGACAGCAGCAAGCTGTCGACCTTCGACTACAAGGTGACCTTCACCAGCGGCAATCAATACAACGTGGTGCGCTCCGACGGCAAAGCCATGGGCTCGTTCGACACCACCACCACGCCACCGCCGGTGATTGACGGCTTCACCCTGGCCTTGAACGGCAAGGGACCGGTGGCGGCCGGCGACAGCTTCAAGGTCAGCCCGACGGCCAATGGCGCCAGCGGCATCAGTGTCGACCTCAAAGACCCGAACAAACTCGCCTTCGCCGCGCCCTTGGCCGGCAATGCCAGCAAGACCAATACCGGCACCGGTACGTTCACCCAGCCGACCTTGACCGTGCCGATCGATATCGACGGCGGCGCCGCGACTGCGCAATTGCGAACCGGGATCGAAAACTCGATGCCGGTGAAAATGGTGTTCGGCAAGCCGGCGGCGGACGGCACCCAGTCCTATGCGATCAGTGATGCCCAGGGCAACCCGATCGGCACCGGCACCATCATTCCGGGCCAGGGCAACAAGATCAGTGTGAACGTGCCGATGCGTGATGCCGGCGGTGCGTTGATCCCCGGCAAAAGCTTCAGCTTTGACACCACCGTGTCCGGTTCGCCGGCCAACGGCGACAGCACCACCTTTTCGTTCAACAGCGGCGCCACCTCCGATGGCCGTAACGCCCAGGAACTGCTGGGGTTGCAGACCAAGGCCACGGTGGGTGCGGTGGACGGGAATGCGGGTGTCAGCCTGGTCAGTGCCAACAGCCGGCTGGTGTCCCAGGTTGGCTCCAAGGCCGCCCAGGCCAACACCGACAGCACCGCCACCGGCGCCTTGCTGGCGGCGAACAAGGCGGCCAGCAACTCGGTGTCCCAGGTCAACCTGGATGAGGAAGCGGGCGACATGATCAAGTTCCAGCAGTACTACACCGCGTCGTCGCAGATCATCAAGGCTGCGCAGGAAACCTTCAGCACACTGATCAACGCCCTTTAAAGGAGTCTGGAACGATGCGTATCTCTACACAGCAGTATTTCGACACCAGCTCCAGCAAGTATCAGGACAACTATTCGGGTGTGGTGAAGGCCCAGGACCAGGCGAGTTCCGGTGTGCGTGTGCAAACCGCGTCCGATGACCCGGTGGCTGCTGCCCAATTGCTGATGTTGCAGCAGCAGAAAGACATGCTGGGGCAGTACAACGGCAACATTACGACTTTGCAGAACTCGCTGAATAATGAAGAAAGCGTGCTTGCCAGCATCAGCCTGGCTATGCAAACCGCCAGCGGTCTGGCGTTGCAGGCCGGTAACCTTAAGCTCAGCAATGATGATCGCAAGGCGATTGCCGCCCAGGTCGGTGCGCTTGAGGACCATGTGTTGGGCCTGCTCAACTCCAAGGATTCCAGTGGCAACTACATGTTCTCTGGGGCCAAGACCGATACGCCGCCCTACAGTCGCAATAACGATGGTACCTACACTTATCAGGGCGACGAAACACCGCTGAGCCTGCAGGTCTCGAGCAACCTGACGGTCGCCATGGGTGATACCGGCAAGACCCTGCTGGAGAGCTCCTCCAATACCGGTCGCACGCAGACCTCGATTTTGCCACCGGCTGTGAATGACGGCAAAGTCGCGATCTCGGCAGGCCTGGTCACGTCCGGCACCGCGTACACCAAGAGTTTTGCCGACGGCCAGCCGTATAAGCTGACCTTCGCCAGCAGCACCCAGTACAGCGTGACCGACAAGGACGGCAATGACGTTACCTCGGAGATCAC
The DNA here is from genome assembly GCF_012985495.1 of Pseudomonas sp. WS 5146. Classification (NCBI taxonomy): domain Bacteria; kingdom Pseudomonadati; phylum Pseudomonadota; class Gammaproteobacteria; order Pseudomonadales; family Pseudomonadaceae; genus Pseudomonas; species Pseudomonas sp. WS 5146. Next base: position 270,061 of record NZ_JAAQWL010000001.1, on the reverse strand, counting down.
CGGTAACGGCACCTTTGATGCCACCAAGGAAGGCGCTTCCAGCGTTAACCTGCGCGGCGTGAAGTTCGATATCAGCCTGAACCTGGGGCCGGATGTTGCCACGGGTGCGCCGTCTGATGCGTTGGTGGCGGGCAAGGCGTTTACGCTGGAAAGCAAGCCGGACACCTTCAGCAGTTCGCGTACGGCGAGCAATCCGTCCACGGCGCAGCTGACCGGTGGCCGCGTCACGGATCAGGCGGCCTACGCCAGTACCTTTCCCAACTCGGGGGCGGTGATCAAGTTCACCAGCGGCAATGCCTACGAGGTTTATGCCCAGCCCTATACGGCCGACAGCAAATCGATTGCCACAGGTACCATGGCCACCGGCGCGACATCGATCACCGCCGCCGGGGTAACTTTCGATGTAAGCGGTACGCCGGGGGCCGGTGATCAGTTTTCGCTCAGTGCCACCAGCAACAAGAACATGAACGCCCTGGATACCTTGGGCCAGCTGCGCAAGGCGCTGGAGACCCCGGCCGATGGCGACCCGGTGGCTATGAACAAGCTCAAGGATGTGCTTAACACCACCATCGGCAACCTGTCGAATGCCGACGCACAGATCAACCAGGTGCGCGGCTCCATCGGTGCGCGCCAGAATGCCCTGGATATCCAAGGCCAGGAAAACACCAGCCTGGGCCTGGCCAACACATCGACCATGTCCTCATTGGCCAACGTCGATATGGGGCAGGCCGCCATTGACCTGACCTTGCAGCAAACCATGCTGCAAGCCTCGCAACTGGCCTTTGTGAAAATCTCCCAGTTGAGCCTGTTCAGCCGCATGTAATCGGCAGTCCTACACACGGCCCACCCTGGCAACAGGGTGGGCCGTTGTCGTTTCTGGTGCCGTGAATGTTGCCGGGTTTTGCATAAAGCGCACAAAATTGAGTGACCTGTGAGTCATAAAGGGCATCTTCACTGTATCGTGTGAAAAGGATAAGTCGCTTGCGAGTCTTTACGCGGCGGCTTTCAGCGATATTTTCATGGGGTTATCCCCTTTATTGTCAGCGCTCCCGGCCAAGCCCGAGGGGTGTTATCCAGCTATTTAGTATTGGGAAGCCACAATGATTGGCATAAAAAGCATCGCCAGTTACGTGCCGGCAGACGGGGTTGATAACTACGCCCAGGGCGCCAAATTCGCCAAGGATGAAGATTTCATCATCGGCAAGATCGGTTCGGCGTTCCTGCCGCGCAAGGATGCTGCGCAGGAAACCTCTGATCTGTGTGTCGAGGCAGTCAACGCCTTGTTTGCGGCCAACCCGGATTTGAAGCGCGAATCCATCGACGCGCTAATCGTTGTGACGCAAAACGGCGACGAAGAGGGTTTGCCCCACACCGCCGCCATCGTCCAGGACAAGCTGGGCCTGCCCACCCACGTGGCTGCGTTTGATATTTCCCTGGGCTGCTCGGGCTACGTCTACGGCATCTATGCGATGAAGGGCTTCATGGAAGCCACCGGCCTGAAAAATGGCCTGTTGATCACCGCCGACCCGTATTCGAAGATCGTCGACCCGGAAGATCGCAACACCACCATGCTGTTCGGCGATGCCGCCACCGCCACCTGGATGGGTGAAGACGCGCCGTGGTTGCTGGGCAAGTCCAAGTTCGGCACCGACGGTTCCGGCGCGCCGCATTTGAAGGTAAGTGATGGCGTGTTTTTCATGAACGGCCGCCAGGTGTTCAACTTTGCCTTGCTCAAGGTGCCGGCACATTTGCACGAGCTGCTCAATGAGTCGGACCTCAAAGCTGACGAAATCGACGCATTCTGCATCCACCAGGGCAGTGCGGCGATTGTCGACGCGGTTGCCCGGCGTTTCGAAGAGGCCCCGGTAGAGAAGTTCATCAAGGACATGGTCGAGACCGGCAACACCGTGTCGTCGAGCATTCCGTTGCTGCTGGAAAAGCACATGATGGACGCCGACTGGAAGCGCGTTGCCATCAGCGGTTTCGGCGTGGGCCTGTCGTGGGGCTCGGCGATTCTCTATCGCCCGTAACGCTCTAATAGGCTGCGCACAAAAACGCCCAGGCTCAAAAAGCCTGGGCGTTTTTTATTGTGGCGAGCGGGCTTGCCCCGCGTTGGGCTGCGCAGCAGCCCCAAGATGTCAGCGGCCCATGAATTCAGGACTTTTCAGCCGCTTTAAGCCCTTGAATTACAAAGGGTGGCCCCGTGCTAGTAAAAAAAATCAAAAAAGTCCTCAAGCAACCTGCTTTCACGACGATAACTATTACGAAGGTTCTCTAGGCCACACCCGGCGGTTGCCAGGGCCGGAAGCCGCAGTACACCACCCACGAGGATTTCGTCATGGCTTTAACAGTAAACACCAACCTTGCTTCGTTGACCGTTCAGAACAACCTGAACAAGGCTTCCGGCGCCCTGCAAACCTCCATGCAGCGTCTGTCCTCCGGCCTGCGTATCAACAGCGCCAAAGACGATGCGGCCGGCCTGCAAATCTCCAACCGTCTGACCAGCCAGATCAACGGCCTGGGCGTTGCAATCAAAAACGCCAACGACGGCAGCTCGATTGCTCAGACCGCTGAAGGCGCAATGCAGCAGTCCACCAACATCCTGCAAAGCATGCGTACCCTGGCACTGCAATCCGCTAACGGCTCGCCAAGCGCTGAAGACCGTAAGTCGAACCAGGCTCAATACGCAGCCCTGACTGCTGAATTGACCCGTATCGCTACCACCACCACCTTCGGTGGCAAGAACCTGCTGGACGGTTCTTTCGGTACTACGTCGTTCCAGGTCGGCGCCAACGCCAACCAGACCATCGACATGAGCATCGGTAACGTTGCAGCCAACAACATTGGTTCGCAGCAGCTGAAAAGCCAAGGCGTTGCTCCAAGTGCAACAGGCGTTGCCGGCGGCGCAATCACCGTTACCGGTGGTGGCCAGTCCAAGGCCCTGACCATCGCTGCCGGCGCTTCCGCCAAGCAGATCGCTGCTCAGATGAACGGCGCTGTAGGCGGCCTGGCTGCTACTGCCAGCACCACTGCACAGTTCACCGTTGACGCCACTGCCATTGCTGCTGCTACTCCGGCCAGCGCCAACTTCACCCTGCAAGTGGGCAGCGGTACTGCAGTGCAGTTCACTGGTGTGACCAGCACTTCCGACCTGGCTGACCAACTGAAGTCCAACGCTGCCAAGCTGGGCATCAGCGTCAACTACGATTCGACCACCCAAGCCTTGTCGGTCAAGTCCGACACCGGTGAGAACCTGACCTTCAACGCTGGTGACGCCGGTGCTATCGCAGGTGTCAAGGTTGCTACCCTGGACGGTACTGGTACCGCCGGTACTGCCGTTGCTCTGGCTAACACCGCGATCATCGCTACTGGTGCTGTTTCCCTGAACTCCTCCAGCAGCTACTCGCTGAGCGGTGCAGGTGTGACCGGTCTGTTCGCAGCCGCTGGTACTGCTGCCAACTCCACCAAAACCACCGTTAACAACACTGACATCACCACTGCTGCCAACGCACAGAACTCGATCGACGTGATCACTCAAGCGATCTCCGACATCGACTCCCAGCGTGCCGGCCTGGGTGCTGTTCAGAACCGTTTCGACAACACCGTTGCCAACCTGCAGAGCATTGCCGACAACTCCAGCGCCGCTCGCGGTCAGATCCAGGACGTTGACTACGCTGCTGAAACTGCTCAGCTGACCAAGCAACAAACCCTGCAACAGGCTTCCACTGCGATCCTGTCCCAGGCCAACCAACTGCCATCCGCTGTACTGAAGCTGCTTCAGTAATAGCCATCGGCAGATGAATGACGGAAGGGCGCGTTTACGTGCCCTTTCGTCTTTTGCGTGATGAGGAGATTGGACATGGACATGAGTGTGAAGCTGAACCTGTCTTATCCGGCAGTGGCGCCGCAGAGCGCGCCTGCCCCCGTGAACAACGGCCTGCAGAAAACCAAGGTAGACCCCGCGCTGGCCACGGTTCAACCCCAGCAAGACTCGAAACCGTCCGACCTCGAACAGGCCGTTACGGATATTCGCAACTTCGTTCAGGCTGCCCAGCGCAACCTGGAATTTTCCATCGATGACTCCACCCATCAGGTGGTGGTCAAGGTGATTGCAACCGACAGTGGCGAAGTCATTCGTCAGATCCCGTCGGAAACTGCATTGAAACTCGCACAAAGCCTTCACGACGCCAGCAACGTGTTGTTTGACGCGAAAGTCTGAGCTGGCATGAATTTTGTTGCTGTAGCTGCTTGAGGCGTCGTCCGTCAATAAAGCGCCAGCCCCGATCAGGAGAAGTGTCATGGGTGATATCACGGTAAGCGGCCCGGTTACGGGGATTAATACCGAGTCGATCGTTACGGCCTTGGTGAACGCTGAACAAGCGCCCAAGCAGTCGCAGATCAACAAACAGACGCAGACGCAGACCGCCCAACTGTCCTCGATCGGCAAGATTCAAGCGGCATTGGATGCGTTTCGTGGCGCCATGGACAACATGGCCAAGGACGCCAGTATTGGTGGCCTGACGGCGACCACCTCGGATGCCAACGTGTCCACGGTCACTTTGGGCGCTGGTGCTTCGGCCGGCAGTTATCAGCTGGTGGTCAACCAGTTGGCGACTGCCTCGAAGATCGCTACCCAAAATTACCCAGGTGGGGCCAAGACTGTCGTCAATGCCGGCACTGCCGCTACGACCCTGGAAATTTCCCAGTCTGGTCAGAGTTACGGGGTGAGTGTTCCACCGGGCGCAACCTTGCAGCAGGTGCGTGACTCGATCAACGCGCAGTACAGCAGCGCGGGTCTGAGTGCCAACATCCTGACTGACTCCACCGGTTCACGTCTGGTCGTGACCTCGACCAATACCGGCGCTGGTACCGACATTACCTTGGGCGGTAACTCTGGCCTGCAAGCTGGGGCCGCGGTGGTGGGTGACCCACCGCAAAACGCGAAGTACACCATTGACGGTACTTCACAAGAGTCCAAGAGCAATACCCTGACTGAAGCAATCAGTGGTGTGAGCATCAAGCTGACGGCTGTGTCGCCGTTGCCAACTGGTGTCACCGACCCGTCCAAGCGTATCGCCTCGACCATCACGGTCACCCGCAGCAACGACACCCTCAAAAGTTCGGTTAAAGGCTTCGTCGACACTTATAACGCCTTGATGACCGCGATCGGCACCGAAACCAAAGTCACCACCAATGCCGATGGCTCGACCACGCCTTCTGCGCTGACTGGCGATGCCACCATGCGCTCCCTGCAGCAGGCGCTGCGTAGCGAGCTGAACGCGTTGGGTGGCTCGGGCACGTTGAAGTCCCTGGCTCAGTTTGGTGTAAACACCGATCAGACCACCGGCAAGCTGAGCATTGACGACAAAATCTTCAGCGCGGCCGTCGCCACCAACCCCACCGATATCGGCGGTATCTTCAACGGTGACAAAGGCCTGCTCGCCCGCATGAAAACCGCGACCGACAGCTTTGCCCTGAGCAACACCGGTGTACTGGCTACCCGTTCGACCACGCTGTCGAACAACCTCAAGGACCTGCAAAACCAGCAGGACACCCTGACCGCGCGTATGGCTGCCCTCAAGACCAGCCTGACCGCCAAGTACACCACCATGAACAACCTGGTCGCCCAGCTCACCAGCCAGCGCTCCAGTGTCATGACCACGCTCAACGCGCTGAACAAGTCGAATTCGGACAGTTGATTCCGGCTGGCGCCGCCCGGTGCTCCTGCACCGGGCACGGCCTTGAGCAGATCGCCGGATTAAAGTTTTTTGTCATCCCGTCGACATATTAGTCAGAGCCCATCCTAATTTAGCTGTTGCCTGTCACGAGGTAGAAACATGAATCCCATGAGAGCCCTTCGCCAATACCAGAAGGTCAATTCCCATGCCCAGGTCTCCGAAGCCAGCCCACACCGTCTGGTGCAGATGCTGATGGAAGGCGCGCTGGACCGCATGGCTCAGGCCAAGGGCGCCATGGCTCGTGGTGATATCGCGCAGAAGGGTTTGCTGCTGGGCAAGGCGATCGACATCCTGATCGGCCTGCGTGATGGCCTGAACCCGGAAAAAACCGATGATCCGGCCGCGTTGCAGCAACTCGATAACCTGTATGCCTACATGACCACGCGTTTGCTTGAAGCCAACAGCAAGAGCGATGTCAGCATGATCGATGAAGTAGCCGGCCTGATGATTACGCTCAAGGAAGGCTGGGACGGTATTGCAACACTGTAGGCCTTTGGCCTGAGGATGATGTCATGAGCCACGCCCTGCAACGGATTGACGAGACCCGCGAAGCCTTGGTCGACGCATTGGCGCAACGTAACTGGGACGCCATCGGCGAACTGGACATGGGGTGCCGCGCGGTCATCGACGAGGCGCTCAATAACGCGCCGGTGGACGAGGATGCGCTGCGGGAGAAGCTGGAGAGTTTGCTGGCGGTGTATCAGCAGTTGCTGGAGGTGACGACCGGCGAGCGCCAGGCGATTTTCGAAGAGATGTCGCAGATCAACCGCGCGCAAAGTGCGTCAAAGGTTTACCATCTGTTCGGCTGAACTGGCTCAGTTAATCCGAACAGCGCGTCATATATTTGACTGTGCTCGTATTTTTGACTTAACTAGTGCTGTTTTCAGATTTCAGGCGTCAGTAAGGTATGAAGTCCTACAGGCGTCTCGATTGCCCTCACTCTGGGGCAGGAAGTTTTACTAGGGAAGTTGCTATTGCATGTGGCGTGAAACCAAAATTCTGCTGATTGATGACGATAGCGTCCGCCGCCGCGATTTAGCGGTGATTTTAAATTTTCTCGGTGAAGAAAATTTACCCTGCGGCAGCCATGACTGGCAGCAGGCGGTCAGCTCTTTGTCGTCGAGCCGTGAAGTTATCTGTGTGCTGATCGGGACGGTAAATGCTCCTGGCGCCATTTTGGGCCTGTTAAAGACACTGTCGACCTGGGATGAGTTCCTTCCGGTGTTGCTGATGGGCGATATTTCTTCCGTGGACCTGCCGGAAGACCAGCGTCGCCGCGTGCTTTCAACCCTGGAAATGCCGCCCAGCTACAGCAAATTGCTCGATTCGCTGCACCGTGCCCAGGTCTATCGCGAGATGTATGACCAGGCCCGCGAGCGCGGCCGTCACCGTGAACCCAACCTGTTCCGCAGCCTCGTCGGCACCAGCCGTGCGATCCAGCATGTGCGCCAGATGATGCAGCAAGTCGCCGACACCGACGCCAGCGTGCTGATCCTTGGCGAATCCGGCACCGGCAAGGAAGTGGTTGCCCGCAACCTGCACTACCACTCCAAGCGCCGCGACGGGCCATTCGTGCCGGTCAACTGCGGGGCGATCCCGGCAGAGCTGCTCGAAAGCGAACTGTTCGGCCACGAGAAGGGCGCCTTTACCGGGGCGATCACCAGCCGTGCCGGGCGTTTTGAGCTGGCCAACGGCGGCACCTTGTTCCTCGACGAAATCGGCGACATGCCGCTGCCGATGCAGGTCAAGCTGTTGCGCGTGTTGCAGGAACGCACCTTCGAGCGCGTGGGCAGCAACAAGACCCAGAGCGTCGACGTGCGCATCATCGCGGCCACCCACAAAAACCTCGAAAGCATGATCGAGGTCGGCAGCTTCCGCGAAGACCTGTACTACCGCCTCAACGTATTCCCCATCGAGATGGCCCCGCTGCGCGAACGCGTGGAAGACATCCCGTTGCTGATGAACGAGTTGATCTCGCGCATGGAGCACGAAAAGCGCGGTTCGATTCGCTTCAACTCCGCCGCGATCATGTCCCTGTGCCGCCACGGCTGGCCGGGCAACGTGCGTGAGCTGGCCAACCTGGTGGAGCGCATGGCGATCATGCACCCCTACGGTGTGATCGGCGTGGTCGAGTTGCCGAAGAAATTTCGCTACGTCGACGACGAAGACGAGCAACTGGTCGACAGCCTGCGCACCGACCTCGAAGAGCGCGTGGCCATCAACGGCCACACGCCGGACTTCGGCTCCACCGCCATGCTGCCGCCCGAAGGCCTGGACTTGAAGGACTACCTCGGTAGCCTCGAACAAGGCCTGATCCAGCAGGCGCTGGACGATGCCAACGGCATTGTCGCCCGTGCCGCCGAGCGCTTGCGTATCCGTCGAACCACCTTGGTTGAGAAGATGCGCAAGTACGGTATGAGCCGCCGGGAAGGGGATGAACAGGCGGATGATTGACGCCTGTTTTTTAAGCTACTGAAATATCAGTAGTTTTTTTTCGGCACGGGTATTGCTATAGCCCTCGCAACGTTCCGTTTAACTGACGGTCAGCCAAGCGAGAGAGCATGATGCCCCACGCCGCCCAACTTTCTACAGCCCCTGCTATCCCGGGCCTCGTTCCGTCTGCAGAGCCGCTTACCCGGCAGGGTCTTGAGCAGGCGTTCTCGCAGTTCAGCCAGATGTCGAGCCAACTGACTGACTCTTACAGCTTGCTGGAGGCGCGGGTTTCCGAGCTTAAAGGCGAGCTGGCGGTGGTCAGTGCCCAGCGCATGCAAGAGCTGGCCGAGAAAGAGCGCCTGGCCAACCGTCTGCAAAACCTGCTGTCGCTGCTGCCCGGTGGCGTGATCGTCATTGATGACCAGGGCCGCGTGCGTGAAGCCAACCCGGCTGCCGTCGACATGCTCGGCCTGCCGCTGGAAGGCGAGTTGTGGCGGGAAGTCATCGCCCGCTGCTTCGCTCCGCGTGAAGACGACGGCCACGAAATCTCCCTCAAGGACGGCCGGCGTCTGTCCATCGCCACCCGCTCCCTGGACGCCGAGCCCGGCCAACTGGTGCTGCTCAACGACCTGACGGAAACCCGTCACCTGCAAGACCAACTGGCGCGTCATGAGCGCTTGTCATCGTTGGGGCGGATGGTTGCTTCTTTGGCGCATCAGATCCGCACGCCGTTGTCGGCGGCGCTGATCTACGCCAGTCATTTGACTGATGAGCAATTGCCGGCCGCCACCCACCAACGTTTTGCTGGCCGCCTCAAAGAGCGTCTGCACGAGTTGGAGCACCAGGTGCGCGACATGCTGGTGTTTGCCCGCGGCGAATTGCCGCTGACCGACCGCGTTACGCCCGCTATGTTGATGCAGTCGCTGCAAGCGGCGGCGGCCACCCATATCCAGGACGCCCAGGTGCGTTGGCAGTGCGACAGCCACCAGGGCGAGTTGCTGTGCAACCGCGACACCCTGGTCGGCGCTTTGCTCAACCTGATCGAAAACGCCACCCAGGCAAGCCTGCCCGGGGCGCGGCTCAAGGTGCACCTGTACACCCGCGAGCAAACCCTGCGCCTGTGTATCAGCGACAGCGGCAGCGGCATTGAGCCGTGTGTGCTGCAACGCCTGGGCGAACCGTTTTTTACCACCAAGACCAACGGCACCGGCCTCGGCCTGACCGTGGTCAAGGCCGTGGCACGCGCGCATCAGGGAGAATTGCAGCTGCACTCCCGGTTGGGGCGTGGCACCTGTGCATTGATGACCTTGCCGCTGTTTTCCAGCACGGTAAGCGCGGAGTAAAAGGACTATGGCTATCAAGGTTTTATTGGTCGAAGACGATCGTGCCCTGCGTGAAGCATTGGCTGACACGCTGCTGTTGGCGGGCCATGACTACCGGGCGGTCGGTTCTGCCGAGGAAGCCTTGGAGGCGGTCGAGCAGGAGTCTTTCAGCCTGGTGGTCAGTGACGTCAACATGCCCGGCATGGACGGCCACCAGTTGCTCGGCCTGCTGCGCGCGCGCCAGCCACAACTGCCGGTGTTGCTGATGACCGCCCATGGCGCCGTGGAGCGGGCGGTGGACGCCATGCGCCAGGGCGCGGCGGATTACCTGGTCAAACCCTTTGAACCCAAAGCCCTGATCGAGCTGGTTGCCCGGCATGCACTCGGCGTTGTTTCGAATGCTGAAGGCGAAGGCCCTATTGCCTTTGAGCCGGCCAGCGCACAGTTGCTGGAACTGGCAGCGCGTGTGGCGCGTAGCGATTCCACCGTGCTGATCTCCGGCGAGTCCGGCACCGGTAAAGAAGTGCTGGCGCGGTATATCCACCAGCAATCGAGCCGCGCCAAACAACCCTTTATCGCGATCAACTGTGCGGCCATCCCCGACAACATGCTTGAAGCCACCTTGTTCGGCCATGAAAAAGGCTCGTTCACCGGCGCCATCGCGGCCCAGGCCGGCAAGTTCGAACAGGCCGACGGCGGCACCATCCTGCTCGACGAAATCTCGGAAATGCCCCTGGGCCTGCAAGCCAAGCTGCTGCGGGTATTGCAGGAGCGTGAGGTTGAGCGTGTGGGCGCACGCAAGCCGATCCAGCTGGATATCCGCGTGGTTGCCACCACCAACCGCGACCTCGCGGGCGAAGTGGCGGCGGGGCGCTTTCGTGAAGACCTGTTCTACCGGCTATCCGTATTCCCGCTGGCCTGGCGCCCGTTGCGCGAGCGCCCGGCGGATATCATCCCGCTGGCCGAGCGCCTGCTGAACAACCACGTCAAAAAAATGAAGCACGCCCAGGCGCGGTTGTCGGCTGAGGCCCAGGCTTGCCTGATCAGCTACCCATGGCCCGGCAACGTGCGCGAATTGGACAACGCCATCCAGCGCGCGCTGATTTTGCAGCAGGGCGGCTTGATCCAGCCGCAAGACTTCTGCCTGGCCATGGGCAATGGCAGCGCGCCGTTGCCGAGCCTGGCGCCCGCACCTGTGGCGGCTGCCGAAACCGAGTCCGGCGGTGCCCTGGGCGACGACCTGCGCCGCCGCGAATTCCAGATGATCATCGACACCTTGCGTGCCGAGCGCGGCCGCCGCAAAGAGGCCGCTGAGCGCCTGGGCATCAGCCCGCGCACCCTGCGCTACAAGCTGGCGCAGATGCGCGACGCCGGGATGGACGTGGAAGCCTACCTTTTCGCCACCTGAAAAATTCTTGGGCTGACAGGGTTTGTCGCCTTTTCTTACGAATTGCCACGGAGCTGGCACCCTTGTTGCTACCACCCGTAGTAACCGCTGCGTAGTGTCAAAAAATTGCGGGTCGTCGGAGAGAGAAGGTCATGAGCCAGGGTATTGAGTTCAATCGGTTGATGTTGGATATGCGCTCCATGCAAATGGATGCCATGGCTCAACCGAAATCCGTCGCGCCAGCGCCGGAATTGGGCCAAAGCAGTTTTGCCGACATGCTCGGTCAGGCAATCAACAAAGTCAGCGACACCCAGCAAGCCTCCAGTCAGTTGGCCACCGCCTTCGAGATCGGCAAGAGCGGCGTGGACCTCACCGATGTGATGGTCGCCTCGCAAAAGGCCAGCGTTTCCTTTCAAGCCTTGACCCAAGTGCGTAACAAGCTGGTTCAGGCTTATCAAGACATCATGCAGATGCCGGTTTAAGGACGAGATTTAAGTCATGGCAGAAGCAGTCTCCGACAACGTACCCGCCAAGGCAGACGGCAAGCCGCCGCTGTTTGGCCTGTCGTTCCTGGAAAACCTCTCGGAAATGACCATGCTGCGTCAGGTGGGCCTGATGGTCGGCCTGGCCGCCAGTGTGGCGATTGGTTTTGCCGTGGTGTTGTGGTCGCAACAACCTGATTACCGCCCGCTGTACGGCAGCCTGGCCGGCATGGATTCCAAGCAGATCATGGAAACCCTGGCCGCCGCCGACATCGCCTACACCGTGGAGCCCAACTCCGGCGCCTTGCTGGTCAAGGCTGATGACGTGGCCCGTGCGCGCATGAAGCTGGCTGCAGCCGGCGTAACGCCGTCTGACAGCAATATCGGTTTTGAAATCCTCGACAAGGACCAGGGCCTGGGCACCAGCCAGTTCATGGAAGCCACCCGTTATCGGCGTGGCCTGGAAGGCGAGCTGGCGCGCACCATCAGCAGCCTGAACAACGTCAAGGGCGCCCGCGTGCACCTGGCGATCCCGAAAAGCTCGGTGTTCGTGCGTGACGAACGCAAGCCCAGTGCTTCGGTGTTGGTTGAACTGTTTTCCGGCCGCTCCCTGGAGCCTGGCCAGGTACTGGCGATCATCAACCTGGTGGCCACCAGCGTTCCCGAATTGAGCAAGTCGCAAATCACCGTGGTCGACCAGAAGGGCAACCTGCTGTCCGACCAGGCCGAGAACTCCGCGCTGACCCAGGCCGGCAAGCAGTTCGACTACAGCCGTCGCATGGAAAGCATGCTGACCCAGCGCGTGCACAACATCCTGCAACCGGTGTTGGGCAACGATCGCTACAAGGCTGAAGTGTCCGCCGACGTGGATTTCAGCGCGGTCGAGTCGACCTCCGAACAGTTCAACCCCGACCAACCGGCGCTGCGCAGCGAGCAGTCCACCAGCGAACAACGCACCGCCAGCAATGGCCCGCAAGGTGTGCCGGGTGCCCTGAGCAACCAGCCACCGGCTCCGGCGACTGCACCACAAACCACCGGTGGCGCGGCCGCTACGGCTGGCGCGATCCAGCCAGGGCAGCCATTGTTGGACGCCAACGGCCAGCAGATCATGGACCCGGCCACCGGCCAGCCGATGCTCGCGCCGTACCCGGCGGACAAGCGTAACCAGTCGACCAAGAACTTCGAACTCGACCGTTCCATCAGCCACACCAAGCAGCAGCAGGGCAAGATCAATCGCCTGTCGGTGTCGGTAGTGGTCGATGATCAGGTCAAGGTCAACCCGGCTGACGGCGCCGTCACCCGTGCGCCTTGGAGCACCGATGAATTGGCCCGTTTCACGCGCCTGGTGCAGGACGCCGTCGGCTTCGACGCCAGCCGGGGTGACAGCGTCAGCGTGATCAACATGCCGTTCTCCGCCGAGCGCGCCGAAGTGATCGCCGACCCTGCGTTCTACACGCAGCCGTGGTTCTGGGACATCGTTAAACAAGTGCTGGGTGTGTTGTTCATTCTGGTGCTGGTGTTTGGCGTGCTGCGCCCGGTGCTCAACAACATCACCGGCAACGGCAAGAAACAGCTGGCCTTGGCCGGTGGCGACGTCGAGTTGGGTGGCATGGGCGGCCTGGACGGCGAACTGGCCAACGACCGCGTCAGCCTCGGCGGCCCGCAAAGCATCCTGTTGCCAAGCCCGAGCGAAGGCTATGACGCTCAGCTGAACGCAATCAAGAGTCTGGTAGCAGAAGACCCGGGCCGTGTGGCCCAGGTCGTGAAAGAGTGGATCAACGCAGATGAGTGATAATCGAGCCGCTGTTGCCAAGCTCACCAAGGTCGACAAAGCCGCAGTCCTGTTGCTGTCCCTGGGTGAAACCGACGCTGCCCAAGTGCTGCGCCACATGGGGCCTAAAGAGGTCCAGCGCGTGGGCGTGGCCATGGCGCAGATGCGCAATGTGCACCGCGAGCAAGTCGAGCAGGTGATGAGTGAGTTCGTCGAGATCGTCGGCGACCAGACCAGCCTGGGCGTCGGCTCCGACAGCTATATCCGCAAGATGCTCACCTCGGCACTTGGCGAAGACAAGGCCAACGGCCTGATCGACCGCATCCTGCTGGGTGGCAACACCAGTGGCCTGGACAGCCTCAAGTGGATGGAGCCGCGCGCGGTGGCCGACGTGATCCGCTACGAGCACCCGCAGATCCAGGCCATCGTCGTCGCTTACCTCGACCCGGACCAGGCCGGTGAAGTGCTCGGCCACTTCGACCATAAAGTACGCCTGGATATCATCCTGCGCGTGTCGTCGCTGAACACCGTGCAGCCGGCGGCCCTGAAAGAACTCAACACGATTCTGGAGAAGCAGTTCTCTGGCAACTCGAACGCTTCGCGCACCACCTTGGGCGGCATCAAGCGTGCGGCCGACATCATGAACTTCCTCGACAGCTCGGTCGAAGGCCAGTTGATGGACTCGATCCGCGAGATCGACGACACCCTGTCCGGCCAGATCGAAGACCTCATGTTCGTGTTCAACAACCTCTCCGATGTCGATGACCGTGGCATCCAGGCGTTGCTGCGCGAAGTCTCCTCCGACGTGCTGGTGCTGGCCCTCAAAGGCTCGGACGAAAACGTCAAAGAGAAGATTTTCAAGAACATGTCCAAGCGTGCGTCCGAGCTGTTGCGCGACGACCTCGAAGCCAAAGGCCCGGTGCGCGTCAGCGACGTCGAAACCGCGCAGAAAGAAATCCTCACCATTGCCCGCCGTATGGCCGAAGCCGGAGAAATCGTTCTCGGTGGGAAGGGCGGCGAAGAAATGATCTAAGGCGCGTCCCATGTCGAACAAAGATGAGACGCCCAGCGATCTGATTCGCGCGCGGGATGTCGGCGGGTTCGACATCTGGTCGCTGCCCAGCTTCGATCCACATGTGCCGGAACCTGAGCCCGAGCCGTTGGTTGAAACGCCGGTAGAGATGGAAGAAGTGCCACTGGATGAAGTCCAGCCACTGACCCTTGAAGAGTTGGAAGCCATCCGCCAGGAAGCCTACAACGAAGGCTTTGCGGCCGGCGAAAAAGACGGCTTTCGCAGCACTACCCTCAAAGTACGCCAGGAAGCCGAAGAGGCGCTCGGCGTCAAACTCGCCAGCCTTGAGCGGCTGATGGGTACGCTGTTCGACCCGATTGCCGAGCAGGATACGCAGATCGAAAAAGCCATGGTCGGCCTGGTCGAGCACATTGCCCGGCAGGTCATCCAGCGCGAGCTGGTGCTCGATTCCAGCCATATCGAAAGCGTCATGCGCGAAGCCCTCAAGCTGCTGCCGTTGGGCGTGGGCAATGTGCGCCTGTACATCAACCCGCAGGATTTCGAACAGGTCAAAGCCCTGCGCGAGCGCCATGAAGAAACCTGGCGCATCGTCGAGGACGCCAACCTGCAACCCGGTGGCTGCCGCGTCGAAACCGAACACAGCCGCATCGATGCCACGGTGGAAACCCGCATCAGCCAGATCATGGCCAAGCTGTTTGATCAACTGCATGAACAAGCCCTGCACCCGGCCGAGCCTGACCTGAGTGTGGACCTGGACGCCACCGATGCGCCTTGATCGCACCAGCTTCGCCAAGCGCCTGGGTGGCTACGCCGAGGCCACGGAGTTGCCCGGCCAGCCGATCCTCGAAGGGCGCCTGCTGCGCATGGTCGGCCTGACCCTCGAAGCCGAAGGCCTGCGCGCCGCCATGGGCAGCCGCTGCCTGGTGATCAACGACGACAGCTACCACCCGGTGCAGGTCGAAGCCGAGGTGATGGGCTTTTCCGGCAGCAAGATTTTCCTCATGCCGGTCGGCAGCCTGGCGGGCATCGCCCCTGGCGCCCGCGTGGTGCCGTTGGCCGACACCGGCCGCCTGCCGATGGGCATGAGCATGCTCGGCCGCGTGCTCGACGGCGCCGGCCGCGCACTCGACGGCAAGGGCGGCATGAAGGCCGAAGACTGGGTGCCGATGGACGGCCCGACCATCAACCCGCTCAACCGCAACCCCATTAGTGTGCCGCTGGACGTGGGCATTCGCAGCATCAACGGTTTATTGACGGTCGGTCGCGGCCAGCGTCTGGGCCTGTTTGCCGGTACGGGCGTGGGTAAGTCGGTGTTGCTGGGCATGATGACGCGTTTTACCGAGGCCGACATTATTGTGGTCGGGCTGATCGGCGAGCGCGGCCGTGAAGTGAAAGAGTTCATCGAGCACAGCCTCGGTGAAGAAGGCCTCAAACGCTCGGTGGTAGTCGCGTCGCCTGCGGATGATGCGCCGCTGATGCGCCTGCGCGCCGCCATGTACTGCACGCGTATCGCCGAATATTTTCGCGACAAGGGCAAGAATGTCCTGTTGCTGATGGACTCGCTCACACGTTTCGCCCAGGCCCAGCGGGAAATCGCCTTGGCCATCGGCGAACCGCCCGCCACCAAAGGCTACCCGCCTTCAGTGTTCGCCAAGCTGCCCAAGCTGGTGGAGCGCGCCGGTAATGCCGAGGCCGGTGGTGGTTCGATCACCGCGTTCTACACCGTGTTGTCCGAAGGCGATGACCAGCAAGACCCGATTGCCGACTCGGCGCGGGGCGTGCTCGATGGCCACATCGTGCTGTCGCGGCGCCTGGCCGAGGAAGGGCACTACCCGGCCATCGACATCGAAGCCTCGATCAGCCGGGTGATGCCGGCGGTGGTCACCCCGGAGCACATGGCGCGTGCGCAGCACTTCAAACAACTGTGGTCGCGCTACCAGCAGAGCCGCGACCTGATCAGCGTCGGCGCCTACGTGGCCGGTGGTGATCGCGAAACCGACCTGGCCATCGCGCTGCAACCGCAACTGGTGAGCTACCTGCGCCAGGGGCTCAACGACAAGATCAGCATGGGCGAAAGCGAAGCTCACCTGGGCTCGATCTTCGCTCCGGCGCCGGGCGGTTAAGCCATGGCCAGCACCCGTTCTTCGCGCCTGGGCCCAGTGGTGGACATGGCCGAAAAGGCCGAAAAAACCGCCGTGCAACGCCTGGGTTACTTCCAGGGTCAGGTGCGCCTGGCGGAAAGCAAGCTGGGCGACCTGGAGCGCTTTCGCGGCGAATATCAGCAGCAGTGGATCGAGCGTGGCAGCAAGGGCGTCTCCGGCCAGTGGTTGATGGGCTACCAGGGCTTTCTCAACCAGTTGGAAACCGCTGTGGGCCAGCAGCGCCAGAGCCTGGCCTGGCACCAGAACAATCTTGATAAAGCCCGTGAAAGTTGGCAGGCGGCGTTTGCCCGCGTTGAAGGCTTGCGCAAGCTGGTGCAGCGTTATATCGACGAAGCGCGGGCGATTGAGGACAAGCGTGAGCAGAAGCTGCTCGATGAGCTGTCACAGCGCCTTCCCCGCCAGTCACAGTACTAACAGTTTCCACTTGCCTACTGTGGGAGCTGGCTTGCCTGCGATAGCATCACCGCTGTATCACTGATACACCTCGTCGCCTGCATCGCAGGCAAGCCAGCTCCCACATTGAGTGCTCGGTGTTGCCCAGATCCGGTTCAGCTGCTAAACCTTGTTGCACATTGCCAATGACAAGGAAGCAGTCACATGTCAGTCGAGTCAGAAGTATCCCTGGATGGGACGAAGTTGACGATTAAAGTAAGAGGCCGATTCGATTTCGGAAGCCACCAGACCTTTCGCGATGCCTACGAGCGGTTCTACAAGGTGCCCGACATCTACGTGGTAGATCTGAAAGAAGCCACCTATCTGGACAGCTCGGCGCTCGGCATGCTCCTGCTGCTGCGGGACCATGCCGGTGGCGATGAGGCCGAAGTGCAGGTCATCAACAGCAACTCCGATGTGCGCAAGATCCTCGGCATCTCCAACTTCGACAAACTGTTCGACATCAGTTGAGCACCTTGGCCCCGGTCCTTGAGCCACTGACGATCCTGATCGCCGAAGACAGCGCCGCCGATTTATTGTTGCTGTCGACCATCATTCGGCGTCAGGGCCACCAGGTGCTCACCGCCACCAATGGCGCGCAAGCCGTCGAGGTGTTTACCCGTGAGCGCCCGCAACTGGTGTTGATGGACGCCCTTATGCCGGTGATGGACGGTTTTGAAGCGGCGCGGCGGATCAAACAGTTGGCGGGTGAGGCGCTGGTGCCGATCATCTTCCTCACCTCGCTGCGCGAAAGCGAAGCCCTGGCCCAATGCCTGGATGCCGGTGGCGATGATTTCCTGCCCAAACCCTACAACCCGCTGATCCTGGCCGCCAAGATCAATGCCATGGACCGTCTGCGGCGCCTGCAGGCCACGGTATTGCGTCAGCGCGACCAGATCGCCCGGCACCACGATTACCTGTTGCATGAGCAACGCGCGGCCAAGGCGGTGTTCGACAAGGTAGCGCATTCGGGTTGCATCAATGCGGCGCCGAACATTCGTTACCTGCAATCGCCCTATGCGCTGTTCAACGGCGACCTGTTGCTGGCGGCGTACACGCCGTCCGGCGACATGCATGTGCTGCTCGGTGACTTCACCGGCCATGGCCTGCCGGCCGCAGTGGGCGCCATGCCGCTGGCGGAAGTCTTCTACGGCATGACCGCCAAGGGTTACGGCCTGGCGCAGACCCTGCGCGAGATGAATGCCAAGCTCAAGCGCATCTTGCCGGTGGACATGTTCTGCTGCGCCACGCTGGTGTGCCTGAGTACCCAGCGGCGCGTGGTGGAGGTATGGAACGGCGGCATGCCCGACGGCTATGTGCATGAGATCGCCACCGGCAAGCGTACGCCTTTGTTATCCCGGCACCTGCCGCTGGGTGTGCTTTCGGCACAGGCGTTTGATGACAGCACCGAAGTCTGGCCCATGGCCTTGGGCGACCGGGTGTTCTTGTTGTCCGATGGGGTGCTGGATACCGCCAACGCCAGTGAACAGTTATTTGGCGCGGCGCGTTTGCAGCAGGTATTTGCCAGCAATCGCAAGCCTGACCGCTTGTTTGAGGAGATTGAGCAGGCCCTGGCGGTGTTCCGGGGTGAGGCGCGCGATGATGTCAGCATGGTGGAGATCACCTTGCAGCCTGGCCAGCCGTCGCGGGCGGCTGAGCCGCTGTATGCCGACAGTGGCCAGTCGTGCCCGTTGGATTGGTCGGTGAGCTTCGAGTTTCGTGCGCGAACGCTCAAAAGCTACAACCCGTTGCCGTACCTGTTGCAATTGCTGCTGGAGATTCATGGCCTGCGTGGGCAAAGCGGGGCGCTGTACAGCGTGATGGCCGAGTTGTATTCCAATGCGCTGGAGCATGGCGTGCTGGGCCTGGATTCGCGACTCAAGCGCGATGCCCAAGGATTTGCCGAGTATTACCGCCAGCGCAATGAGCGCCTGACGCAGTTGAACAGCGGTTATGTGCGGGTACATGTGCAGGTGGTGCCGACTGCCACGGGCGGCAAAATGACGCTGCGCATCGAAGACAGTGGCCCAGGGTTTGACGTGGAACAGGTGCTGGCGCGGCCGCTGGATATCGACCGTTTGTCTGGCCGGGGGCTGAGCCTGGTACGGCAACTGAGCAGCGATGTACGCTGGACCGATGGCGGGCGCAGTGTGTGCGTGGAGTTTTGCTGGGGGGCTCTGGCATAATCCGCCGATTCTTGATCAAGGAGCGAACAAGTGCTTGAGATTCATCTGGACCCTGATGTGCTGACGGGCCTGCAGGAAGTGATGGAAAGCGAATATCCGAAATTGCTGGATACCTTTCTGGACGATTCGCAAAAGCGTATCGATGCGTTGCGCAAGTCGCGTGGTGACGCCAAGGCGTTGGGCCGGATTGCCCATAGCTTCAAGGGCAGCAGTGGCAACCTTGGGGCGGTGCGGTTGGCGCAGTTGTGTCAGCGGCTGGAGGTGGAGTCCGTCGAGTTGTCGGCGGACTTGGGTGCGCTGGTTGATCAGATTGATCATGAGTTTGCGTTGGTGCGGCCGCTGTATGAGTCGGAAAGGCAGCGCTTTCAGCTTTGAATTGAGTCGCCAAGCCGGTCTCGGCCAAATGTGGGAGCTGGCTTGCCTGCGATGGCATCGACTGGTTTTGCCTGATACACCGAGGTGTCTGCATCGCAGGCAAGCCAGCTCCCACAGAGCACAATGGATCTACCGTCAAAAAACCAAACCTGGCCCGACTCTTGCTCTATCTCCCGATACTGCATCCCCGACCCCCAATGCAGTGGAGACCTTTAACTATGCCAGTCGCCCCCAATTCGCTCCTTCAGGCTGCCGCTGCGGCCAAGCCTCAAGCGCCGGCCGCCACACCGCCTGTAGCGGCCGCGGACCCACGGGACAAGGGCCCTGGTTTCGCTCAAGTGTTTGCCAACCAAAGCCCCAAGCCCACGCTGAAGACCGATGACACTCCGGTCAAAATCTCGCGTGACAAGCCTTCGGATACCAACACCAAGCCGGTCGCCAACAACGACAAGCCTGCCGCCAGCACGCCAGCGGTTGCCGATAGCGGCAATCCCTTGCCTGCCAAGCCGGCCAAGGCTGACGACAGCGCCAGCAGTGATGACGACAAGCCCGTCGACCCGGCCGTGGCGCAGCAGCCCCCGGCTGATCCGGTGGTCGACCCGGCATTGGTCGCCGTTGTTGCGCCGGTGCCTGTTCCGGTGCCAACGCCCGCGCCGGTAGCCACCCATGACGACACGGCCCAGCCGGTGGTCGCGGCGCCGCTTGCAGCCACCGATGACGCCAAGCAACCGGCTTTCGACCCTGAAGCCGATCCGCTGGATTCGATGCCGGCCGTGCGCTTGGCCATGGAGCAGGGCGGCCATGTGTCGGCCAGCAGCCAGACGCCACAGAAAGCCGCGCCGACCACCACTCAGGACCAGCCAACCGCCGCGCAGAACTTTGCCGCAGGTCTTGCCAGCATGGTCGACCAGCAAGCCACCAAAGACAGCACTGACCAGGGCGGCGACAAGGCCTTCAGTGGGCTGATCGAAGGTGGCCTCAAGGATTTGAAAGACGCCGGCAGCGACACGCGGGTGGATGATTTCGCCAACCGCCTGGCCGCGCTGACCCAGGCTGCCACGCCGAAAACCGCGAACGCCTTGCCGCCCGTGGCCAATGCGCCATTGGCCATGCACCAGAGCGGCTGGACCGAAGAGGTGGTCAACCGCGTGATGTACCTGTCCAGCGCCAACCTCAAGTCGGCGGAGATTCAGTTGCAACCGGCTGAACTGGGGCGCCTGGATATCAAGGTCAATATGACCGCCGACCAGCAAGCCCAGGTCAACTTCATGAGCGGCCACGCCGTGGTACGTGAAGCACTGGAAAGCCAGTCCGGCCGTTTGCGCGAGATGTTTGCCCAGCAAGGCATGGGGCAGGTCGACGTCAACGTCTCCGACCAGTCGCGTGGCTGGCAGGGTCAGGGCCAGGAGCAACAGCAGCAGAATCAGGCCCGCGGCATAAGCGGCAGTGGTGGGCGTGGTGATGGCGGCGATGCGGGTGACGCTGCTGAAGTGGCGGCGGCGGTCGCGCCGGTGAGCCAGACCGTGATCGGCTCCAGCGCCGTCGATTACTACGCCTGACTTGAGCCAAAAAACGCGGTCAATGTGGGAGCTGGCTTGCCTGCGATGGCGCTGTATCAGGCACAGAGATGTGAGCTGATCCACCGCTATCGCAGGCAAGCCAGCTCCCACATTTGATTTTGGGTGTTCGCCGTTCCCCGGTTAGTCAGACAACTCTGGCATAACACTTGCTCTTGCCTTCCCGTAGATCTATGAATCCCCGAATAGTGACGGATTATTGGCATGGCGAAGAGTGACGACGCAGCAGCAACCCCACCCGCAGGCAAAGGCAAGCTCAAGCTGATCCTGCTGATTGTGCTGGGCCTGCTCCTGGCCATTGGCGCCTCGATTGGCGGCACGTGGTACATCATGCACAGCAGCGCGAGCAAACCGGCTCCCGCCGCCGAAACCGCCACTAACGTCAAGCAACCGGCAATCTTCGAGCCGATGCTGCCGGCCTTTGTCGCCAACTACAATCAGAACGGTCGCCAACGCTACCTGCAGGTGAGCATCACCTTGCTGGCGCGTAACCAGGCGGACCTGGATGCGCTTAAAGTGCATATGCCGGTGATCCGCAACAACCTGGTGATGCTGTTCTCCGGGCAGAGCTTCGACAGCCTGGCCACCCCGGTCGGCCAGGAAATGCTGCGCCAGAAGGTCACTGCCAGCGTGCAGGAAGTGGCCCAGAAAGAGCTCGGCAAAGTCGTGGTCGAGCAGGCGCTCTTCACTAACTTCGTATTGCAGTAGGATCACGACATGGCCGTGCAAGACCTGCTGTCCCAGGATGAAATCGACGCGCTGTTGCATGGCGTCGACGATGGTCTGGTACAGACCGAAATGGCTGCCGAACCCGGCAGCGTCAAAAGTTATGACCTCACCAGCCAGGATCGCATCGTCCGTGGGCGCATGCCGACCCTGGAGATGATCAATGAGCGTTTCGCCCGTTACACCCGTATCAGCATGTTCAACATGCTGCGCCGCTCGGCAGACGTAGCGGTAGGCGGCGTGCAGGTGATGAAGTTCGGCGAGTACGTGCATTCGCTGTATGTGCCCACCAGCCTCAACCTGGTCAAGATCAAACCGTTGCGCGGTACCGCGCTGTTCATCCTCGACGCCAAGCTGGTGTTCAAGCTGGTGGACAACTTCTTCGGCGGCGACGGCCGCCACGCCAAGATCGAAGGGCGTGAATTCACCCCTACCGAATTGCGTGTGGTGCGCATGGTGCTGGAGCAAGCCTTCATCGACTTGAAGGAAGCCTGGCAGGCGATCATGGAAGTCAATTTCGAGTACATCAACTCGGAAGTGAACCCGGCCATGGCCAACATCGTCGGCCCCAGCGAAGCCATTGTGGTCTCCACCTTCCACATCGAGCTTGATGGCGGTGGCGGCGACCTGCACGTGACCATGCCGTACTCGATGATCGAGCCGGTGCGCGAAATGCTCGACGCCGGTTTCCAGTCCGACCTCGACGACCAGGACGAACGCTGGGTCAAGGCCCTGCGCGAAGACCTGCTGGACGTCGACGTGCCTTTGAGCGCCACTGTGGCCCGTCGCCAGCTGCGTTTGCGCGATATTTTGCACATGCAACCGGGGGACGTGATCCCCGTGGAGTTGCCGGAAGAGCTGATCATGCGCGCCAATGGCGTGCCGTCGTTCAAGGTCAAGCTCGGTTCCCACAAGGGCAACCTGGCGTTGCAAGTGATCGAACCGATCAACCGTCGCTGATCTGCCCCTTCTATCGATGAATTTTTGCTGCGCCGAGGACATGTAATGGCTACCGAACACGAAAACACTTCCGCCGAAGACCAGGCCCTGGCTGACGAATGGGCTGCGGCCCTGGAAGAAACCGGCGATGTCGGCCAGGACGACATCGACGCGCTGCTGGCCGCCGACGCCGCCATGGCGCCGGCCGGCAAACGCCTGCCGATGGAAGAATTCGGCAGCGTGCCGAAAAACAACGACCCGGTGACCCTCGACGGCCCGAACCTGGATGTGATTCTCGACATTCCGGTGTCGATCTCCATGGAAGTCGGCAGCACCGAAATCAACATCCGCAACCTGCTGCAACTCAACCAGGGTTCGGTGATCGAGCTCGACCGCCTGGCCGGTGAGCCGCTGGACGTGCTGGTCAACGGCACCCTGATCGCCCATGGCGAGGTGGTGGTGGTCAACGAGAAGTTCGGCATCCGCCTGACGGACGTGATCAGCCCAAGCGAACGCATCAAGAAGTTGCGCTGAGATGAAGTATTCGATGGCGGGACTGTTTCTGGCGCTGCCATTGAGCGCCCTGGCGGCTGAGCCGGTCGCCCAAGCGGCGGCTGCGGCACCTGTGGTCAGCAGTGGTATCGGCGGCCAGTTGACCCAGCTGGTGCTTGGGTTGTTGCTGGTAGTCGGTCTGATCTTCGTGCTCGCCTGGCTGATGCGCCGCGTGCAGCGCATCGGGCCGGGCAATGGCCAGGTGATCGAGATGATCGGCTCGCGCGCCCTCGGCCCGCGTGATCGGCTGGTGCTGGTGCAGGTGGGCGAAGAGCAAATCCTGCTGGGTATCACGCCCGGCCGCATCACCCCGTTGCACGTACTCAAGACGCCGGTGGAAGCGACCAGGACCGAGACCGCCACGCCGGAATTCGCCCAGCGCCTGATGGAGTTGCTGGGCAAGGATCAGAAGGATAAGAAGTAATGCGCGTTTTATTGACGCTCATGCTGTTGCTGGCCGCGCCGCTGGCGTTGGCAGCCGACCCGTTGTCGATCCCGGCGATCACCCTGGGCACCAACGCGGCCGGCGCCCAGGAATACTCGGTCAGCCTGCAGATTTTGCTGATCATGACCGCGCTGAGTTTTATCCCGGCGTTTGTCATGCTGATGACCAGCTTTACGCGGATTATCATCGTGTTCTCGATTCTGCGTCAGGCCCTGGGCCTGCAGCAGACACCGTCGAACCAGATCCTCACCGGCATGGCGCTGTTCTTGACCTTGTTCATCATGGCGCCGGTGTTCGACAAGGTGAACCAGCAAGCCTTGCAGCCCTATCTGGCCGAGAAACTTACGGCCCAGGATGCGATCGACAAAGCCCAAGGCCCGATCAAGGACTTCATGCTCTCGCAAACCCGCTCCAGCGACCTGGAGCTGTTTATGCGCCTGTCCAAGCGCACCGACATTGCCACGCCGGATCAGGCGCCGCTGACCATCCTGGTGCCGGCCTTCGTCACTTCCGAATTGAAAACCGCGTTCCAGATCGGCTTCATGATCTTTATCCCGTTCCTGATCATCGACCTGGTGGTGGCGAGCGTGCTGATGGCCATGGGGATGATGATGCTGTCGCCGCTGATTATTTCGTTGCCGTTCAAGATCATGCTGTTTGTGCTGGTGGACGGCTGGGCGCTGATTATCGGCACCCTGGCCAGCAGTTTCGGCGGGGTGTAGTGACATGACGCCAGAAGTAGCGGTCGACCTGTTCCGTGAAGCGCTGTGGCTGACCACCATGATGGTCGCCGTGCTGGTGGTGCCGAGCCTGTTGGTGGGCCTGCTGGTGGCGATGTTCCAGGCCGCGACCCAGATCAACGAACAAACCTTGAGCTTCCTCCCGCGTTTGCTGGTGATGCTGATCACCCTGATCGTCGCCGGCCCGTGGCTGGTGCAAACCTTTATGGAATACATCCTGCAGCTGTACGGCAGTATTCCGCAGTTGATCGGCTGACCGGATGCAATCTGTGCTGGCCTTGACCGACACCCAGATCAGCACCTGGGTGGCGTCTTTCATTTTGCCGATGTTTCGCGTCACGGCAGTGCTGATGACCATGCCGGTGTTCGGGACCACCTTGGTGCCGAGGCGCATCCGCCTGTATTTTGCCTTCGCCATTACCGTGGTCATCGTGCCCGGTTTGCCGCCGATGCCGCCGGTGAATGCCCTGGACCTCAGTGCGTTGTTGCTGATTGCCGAGCAGATATTGATCGGCGCGCTGATGGGCTTCTCGCTGACGTTGTTCTTCCAGGCCTTTGTAATCGCCGGGCAAATTATCTCGATCCAGATGGGCATGGGCTTCGCGTCCATGGTCGACCCCACCAATGGTGTGTCGGTGGCGGTGATCGGGCAGTTCCTGACCATGCTGGTGACCTTGATTTTCCTGGCGATGAACGGCCATCTGGTGGTGTTCGAGGTCATGACCGAAAGCTTCACCACCTTGCCGGTGGGCTCGGGGCTGGTGGTCAATCACTTCTGGGAATTGGTCGGCCGCATGAGTTGGGTATTGGGCGCCTCGTTGTTGCTGGTGTTGCCGGCGATTACTGCGCTGCTGGTGGTCAACATCGCGTTTGGCGTGATGACTCGCGCGGCGCCGCAGCTGAACATTTTCTCGATTGGTTTCCCGCTGACCCTGGTGTTGGGCATGGGGATTTTCTGGATCGGCATGGCCGACATTCTCAATCAGTATCAACCGCTGGCCACCGACGCCTTGCAGTTTTTACGTGATCTGGCACGGGCGCGTTGAGCCATGGCCGAGAGCGAGAGTGGCCAGGACAAAACAGAAGACCCCACGGAGAAACGTAAAAAGGACTCCAGGGAAAAGGGCGAGATTGCCCGCTCCAAAGAACTCAATACCCTGGCGGTGATGCTCGCCGGTGCCGGGGGCCTGCTGATCTACGGCGGTGGCCTGGCGCTGGACCTGATGGAGTTGATGAAGCTCAACTTTTCGCTGCCGCGCGAAGTGCTGCTGAGCCCCGGCGCCATGGGCCAGTACCTGTTGCACTCGGGCAAGATCGCGATTCTGGCAGTGCAGCCGGTGCTTATCACCCTGTTGCTGGCGGCGCTGATCGGGCCGGTTTCCTTGGGTGGCTGGCTGTTTGCCGCCGGCAGCATGGCGCCCAAGTTCAGCCGCATGAACCCTGGGCCTGGGCTTAAGCGTATGTTTTCCACCAAGGCGCTGGTGGAACTGCTCAAGGCGCTGGCGAAATTTATCCTGATCCTGTTTGTGGCGTTGACGGTGTTGTCCTCCGACATCGACGACTTGCTGCGCATCGCCCATGAGCCGCTGGAGTCCGCAATTATTCACAGTGTGCAGGTGGTGGGCTGGAGTGCGCTGTGGATGGCCTGCGGGCTGATCATCATCGCCGCCGTGGACGCGCCGATTCAGCTGTGGGAAAGCCACAAGAAACTGCTGATGACCAAGCAGGAAGTGCGTGACGAGCACAAGGACCAGGAAGGTCGCCCCGAGGTCAAACAGCGGATTCGCCAACTGCAGCGCGAAATGTCCCAGCGCAAGATGATGGCGGCGGTGCCGGATGCCGACGTGGTCATCACCAACCCGACCCACTACGCCGTGGCGCTCAAGTACGACCCGGAGAAGGGCGGCGCGCCGATGTTGCTGGCCAAGGGCAGCGACTTTACCGCGCTGAAGATTCGCGAAATCGCCGTGGCCAACGACATTCTGCTGCTGGAATCGCCGGAGCTGGCGCGGTCGATCTTCTACTCCACCGACCTCGACCAGGAGATCCCCGCTGGCCTGTACCTGGCCGTGGCGCAGGTGTTGGCCTACGTGTACCAGATCCGCCAATACCGCGCGGGCAAGGGCAAGCGGCCAGACCCGCTCAAGGACCTGCCGATTCCGCCGGAGCTGCGCCGCGATTCCTGAGTCGTCCTGCACCGACGCCATCGCAGGCAAGCCCGGCTCCGACCTCGCGTTTTTTCCTGCCCGTGCGCCGAGCTTGCAGCGCGCCGTTCGGCGCATGATCTAAACCCCAATGGATAGGGAGCCTCACGGACAACCAAAGTTTGAGTTGTGCGCAGGGAAAATATAATTAGTCATAACTGACCTATTAAAGCGAATTTTTCCATATAAATAGTCATATCTGACTGTTAGCAAGGTATATGATTTTTCCTCGCGCACGCCAATAGCACTATAATGGTCAAAACTGACTAATAATGCTGATTTCATGCCCTTAATAAGTCAGATTTAGCCATTAGTAAAAATTAAACGAGGCCTGCCATGTCCTTCATGCATTTGCTCAGCTCCCCCGCAGAGATCGCTCGCGATGTGGGGAAAAATGCAAAAAAGCTACGGCTATCGAAAAACCTCACGAGGAAGACCTTGGCAGAGCTTTCAGGGGTATCGGAGTCGTCGATCCAGCGGTTCGAGACTGCAGGTTCTATTACTCTCGAATCGATGATTCTGCTCGCCACCGCGCTCGATGAGCTGACTCCGCTAACGACTCTGTTTAAACCTTCGCAGCCGAACTCCCTCACAGAGCTGAAAAACTCAAAGCGCAAACGGGGTTCTAAATGAAACCGCGCCAGGATTATCCGAAGCTGAAGCGTTTCGAATCCCTTGAGGTCACCAAAAGCGGTGTGAAAGTCGGTGATCTGTACAGGGAGGAGGGGGTTGGGATTTTTTTCACTTACGACCCGGTATGGCTCGCTACAGGCTTCAACCTGTCGCCGTTCACGATGAAGTTTGACGACAAACCCCAGCTTGCTCGTGCTCCTGAACTGTTCGAAGGATTGCACGGCCCCTTTGCGGACTCTCTTCCAGACGGCTGGGGCATGCTGCTGATGGACAGATTCCTTAATGCCACATTCGGTGAGGGAACTGCTTACACAGTTACTGCCCTGGATCGGCTCGCTTACATGGGCGACAGAGCCATGGGAGCGTTTGAGTACCATCCAAAAGCGGAAAGAGGAGAGCTGAGGGGGACAATTAACCTTGCAGAGCTCTTCGAGAATTCCGTGGAAGTCCTGTCAGGAGACACTTCGGCAGTGCTTACCAAGCTCAGGCTTGCAGGGGGATCGCCTGGTGGTGCCCGCCCTAAAGCGATTGTCGCAATGTCTCCTGATGGGCAGCATGCAACGTCCGCTTTTGGGCCAATTCTGCCGGGCTATGATCACTGGATAGTCAAATTCAGGGCACCAGATGAGCCGGTTGAAACCGGCGCAATTGAGTATGCTTACTACCTGATGGCCAGGGACGCAGGTGTCGAAATGGCTGAGTCGACTGTCCTGAACATGACCATGCATGACGGTAGTCGCGAGGGCTTCTTCGCAACAAAGCGCTTTGACCGGCAGCGCGATAAAAAGCTTCACATGATCACGGTTTCTGCGCTTATGTACGCTACGTACAAACTGCCATCCATGGACTACAGCGGGCTACTGAAGCTCACAAACATGCTGACGCGTAGTGCCGCAGAGGTCGAAAAAATGGCCAGGGTGATGGTTTTCAATGCACTGTTTCACAACTACGACGATCACACCAAGAACTTCGCGTTCATCGGGCGTGAGCCAGAGAAGCCTGGCGACGAAGCAAGGTGGACGCTCGCGCCGGCATACGACCTGACTTTCTCGGAGGCTCGGGGTGAACACACAACGGCATATAACGGTCGAGGGAAGGCAATCCGGAGGCTGATTCAGGAGCTGTGCGCAGACTACAAGTACCTCAAGCCGAACGACTACATTGAGCAAACGCTAGCCGCATTTGCCCAATGGGATGACATTTTCAAAAGTGTAAGGATTCCCCTCAAAGCAGGCGCCGGTTACAAAGCTGTTCTGGAACAAGACCATGACTACTTCAAACTGATACGACCTACCAGGCGCTGACACCTCGTAGGTGAGAATCGGAACGTTTGAACACCAGCCTTGAAGCTCCGCACCCTGCTTGGGCAACCCCTTCGGTTGCTCCCTTGTCCGAACTTGCCGGACTGGCTGCGGTGCAGGCACGGCGGGCGGAGCCCTTGGCGGCATAACAACCAGCGCTGCCATCTGTCTAAAGTTCAGCGTTACCTGTCAACTTTGACAGTATCCATTGCACCGCCTTCACTGTTACATAGAGCGGCGAGGTGCGCCGTCATGCGCGGCTCGGGAGAGCGGTCATGGACAGGGCTACGGTCAGGTGGTTTGACGCCGTCAAGGGCATTGGTTTTGTCGCCCGCGACCGCGAAGGCAATGCAGTACCCGTTCAGGCAACGGGCAATCCCTGCAGCGAAATCGATGCGCCGCCCAAGGCGCGCAAATCCCGCAAACGAAAAAAATAACCCCCCGCCTGCTCAGCAAACAATCACTACCACTGGTCGTTAATCCCCGTCTACCTGTCAACTCTGACAGTAGTCAGCTCTGCGTTCTCGCGGTTTGATGGTGCCAGGCACTGTACGCAAGTAGTAACGAGATGCAGGGGAAGGGTGATGGAAGCGGTGACGGGGACGATCAAGGTTTATAACCGCAAGACCGGTGAAGGGCTGATTGCGTTGGATGGCGATGATGAACCGGTGTGTTTGGACCGCTTGAGTTCAGCGTGTACCCGGTGGAGAGAAGGCCAGCGGGTACAGTTCGCCAGGATTCACCGGCCAAAGGGTGTGTTTGCGTTTTGTATCAGGCTTATTGGGGAGCCTGGTGCGGATTTTTGAATGGGATGTCAGGAGAACGGCAATGGCAACGGGTAAAGTGAAGTGGTTTAACGCGGAGAAGGGTTTTGGGTTTATTACCCAGGATGGTGGCGGGCCTGATCTTTTTGTTCATTTTTCTGCAATTTCAGCTGAAGGCTTCAAGACACTCGAGGAAAATCAAAAAGTGGAGTTCGAGATAGGGCAGGGAGCGAAAGGGCCCCAAGCTCAGAACGTGCGACCAGCGTGAGGATTTGAAGATCATTGATCGTTCCCACGCGGGAGAGTGGGAACGATCATCACTGACTTACAGCTGGCCCTTCAGTGCCTGGCACACCGCAATCGCAGGCAAGCCAGCTCCCACATTTGAACGGGTCACCCCTCGACGATCGTCGCTGGTGACGGCTCCCTGTCATCCAGCAGTCGCTCAGCCAACAACCGTCCCACCTCAATCAACTGCGCAATACCCAGCGCACCTTCTCGCTGTGTTCCTTCCAGGTCAAAGGCGACGTCGCAGGTCAGGGCGTGGGCGGATGCCAGGGTTTCGGTGAGGTTGACCAGCAGGTCTTCGGTGCTGATGCCGTCGATAAGGGTGAGGATTACGCTGGGTGGGGGATTTGGGGTGGGTTTGATCATTGTGAAGCTCCTTGCGAAAGTGGAGCCGCCACTGATCGCCGCGACGCGATTGAAGGTGGCAGCTGTACGCAGGTTCGCGGACCGGTCTAGGAGCAACCCGGCATACCCGAAGGTATCCCGCGCACAGCCGCCATAGCGCCGCACAGTAGACGATAAAAAAGCGTCGACTGAAAGGGAGATGGTGCTTTTACTCCGTAGTAAACCGGGCCGCGACGCCCGACCACTGCATTTGCAGCGGTGTACGGAGACTAGGGAGCCCGGTTCCTAGGGGCAACCCGAAAACCTTGTCGGAAATTTCCTCAGTAACAACAGGTACACACCCATCCAACTGTGGGAGCTGGTTGAAGATCGTTCCCACGCTCCCGCGTGGGAATGCCTCCTGTGACGCTCTGCGTCACCGTTGCGCAAGGCTCAAGTCGGGACGCGGAGCGTCCCTGGCTGCATTCCCACGCAGAGCGTGGGAACGATCTTTACAACAGGTACACCCCCATCCAGCTGTGGGAGCGGGCTTGCTCGCGAAAGCGGTGTGTCAGCCAAAACTGTTCTAACTGAACCACCGCCTTCGCGAGCAAGCCCGCTGAAGATCGTTCCCACGCTCCCGCGTGGGAATGCCTCCCGTGACGCTCTGCGTCACCGTTGCGCCGGGCTCAAGTCGGGACGCGGAGCGTCCCTGGCTGCATTCCTTTGCTGCGCGTGGGAACGATCATCACACCCCCATCCAGCTCCCACATTTGAACCGGTGACCGCTCGACGATCGTCGCCCTGAAACCAAAGTTGGAAGGCTTCTTGCAATACCGCCTCCAGGACGCTCTCCCGCGTCAAAACTTTGCTTCAAGGAACACGAGGAATACCGGTGGTAGATCGCTCTCAAATGCTCAACACGGCCCGTGGC
Organism: Pseudomonas sp. WS 5146; assembly: GCF_012985495.1. Classification (NCBI taxonomy): domain Bacteria; kingdom Pseudomonadati; phylum Pseudomonadota; class Gammaproteobacteria; order Pseudomonadales; family Pseudomonadaceae; genus Pseudomonas; species Pseudomonas sp. WS 5146. The sequence goes on along the minus strand of NZ_JAAQWL010000001.1, from coordinate 239,313 downwards.
ACCCTGACTGATTTGTCGCGGGGCAACCTGGGTGTGCCGTTGTTGTTGCTGGTGATGCTGGCAATGATGATGTTGCCAATGCCGCCGTTCCTGCTCGACGTGTTTTTCACCTTCAACATTGCGCTGTCGGTGGTGGTGCTGCTGGTCTGCGTGTATGCCCTGCGGCCGCTGGATTTCGCCGTATTCCCGACCATTTTGCTGATCGCGACCCTGCTGCGCCTAGCGCTCAACGTGGCATCCACACGGGTGGTGATGCTCCACGGCCAGGACGGCCACGCCGCCGCCGGTAAGGTGATCCAGGCCTTTGGTGAGGTGGTGATCGGCGGTAACTATGTGGTCGGTATCGTGGTGTTCGCGATTTTGATGATCATCAACTTCGTGGTGGTGACCAAGGGCGCCGGGCGGATTTCCGAGGTGAGCGCGCGTTTTACCCTCGACGCCATGCCCGGCAAGCAAATGGCGATCGACGCTGACCTCAACGCCGGCCTGATCGACCAGAACCAAGCCAAATCCCGTCGCCTGGAAGTCGCCCAGGAAGCCGAATTCTATGGCTCCATGGACGGCGCGAGTAAATTCGTGCGCGGCGACGCCATCGCCGGCCTGTTGATCCTGTTTATCAACCTGATCGGTGGCATCGCGGTCGGGATCTTCCAGCACGGCATGACCTTCGGCGATGCGGGCAAGGTCTACGCCTTGCTGACCATTGGTGACGGTTTAGTGGCGCAATTGCCATCACTGTTGTTATCCACAGCTGCAGCCATCATGGTCACCCGTGCTTCGGGCTCCGAAGACATGGGCAAGCAGATCAGCCGCCAGATGTTCGCCTCGCCCAAGGCGCTGGCCGTGGCCGCCGGCATCATGGCGATCATGGGCATCGTGCCGGGCATGCCGCACGTGTCGTTCCTGAGCATGGCGGCCATGGCCGCCGGTGGTGCCTACCTGTTCTGGCGCAAGCAAAATGCGGTCAAGGTCCAGGCCCAGCAGGAAATCGCCCGCCAGCAAGACTTGCTGCCATCCCCGGCCCGCGCCCAGGAAACCAAGGAGCTGGGCTGGGATGACGTGACCCCGATCGACATGATCGGCCTGGAAGTCGGCTACCGCCTGATTCCGCTGGTGGACCGTAACCAGGGTGGCCAACTGCTCGCGCGGATCAAGGGTGTGCGCAAGAAGCTGTCCCAGGACCTGGGCTTCTTGATGCCCACCGTGCACATCCGCGACAACCTTGATTTGGCCCCCAGCGCCTACCGCCTGACCCTGATGGGCGTGATCCTGGCCGAAGCCGAGATCTACCCGGATCGTGAGTTGGCGATCAACCCTGGCCAGGTGTTCGGCACGCTTAATGGCATTACCGCCAAAGATCCGGCTTTTGGCCTGGAAGCGGTATGGATCGAAGTCAGCCAGCGCAGCCAGGCACAATCGCTCGGTTACACCGTGGTCGACGCCAGCACCGTGGTCGCCACCCACCTCAACCAGATCCTCTACAAGCACTCCCATGAGCTGATCGGCCACGAGGAAGTCCAGCAATTGATGGGTTTGCTGGCCAAAGCCTCGCCGAAACTGGCCGAAGAACTGGTACCCGGCGTGCTGTCGCTGTCGCAGTTGCTCAAGGTGCTGCAAGCCTTGCTCGCCGAACAGGTGCCGGTGCGCGACATTCGCAGCATTGCCGAGGCCATCGCCAACAATGCCGCCAAGAGTCAAGATACTGCCGCTTTGGTGGCCGCGGTGCGTGTCGGGTTGTCCCGCGCCATCGTGCAAAGCATTGTAGGCATTGAGTCTGAGCTGCCTGTGATCACCTTGGAACCAAGGTTGGAACAAATATTGCTCAATAGTATTCAGAAGGCCGGACTTGGCCAGGAAGAGGGCGTTCTGCTGGAGCCAAGCATGGCTGAGAAACTGCAGCGTTCGTTGATCGAAGCCGCCCAGCGTCAGGAAATGGCGGGCCACCCGGTGATTCTGCTGGTGGCAGGCCCGGTTCGAGCGATGTTGTCGCGGTTTGGTCGCCTGGCAGTTCCGAATTTGCACGTTTTGGCTTATCAGGAAATTCCTGACAATAAGCAAGTGACTATCGTCGCGACAGTAGGGCCCAACGGCTGAGGTAGTGGGTTATGCAAGTTAAGCGTTTTTTCGCCGCCGATATGCGTCAGGCCATGAAACTGGTACGTGATGAGCTGGGCGCCGATGCCGCGATTATTGGAAACCGTCGCATTGCCGGCGGTGTCGAGCTGACGGCTGCCCTGGATTACACCCCGTCGGCGCTGGCGCCGCGCGTGCCGAACATGGAACTCGAAGACGAACTGCGCAAGACCGCTTCGCGCATTGTCTCGGCCCAGGCTGAATTGAGCATGCGTGGCGACAGCGATGCCAGCACCAATCGCCAATTGTTCGCCGGCTTGCCGCTGACCGCCGCCGAGCCGTTGGTAGAACCGACCTTCAAAGAACCGCCACGCCCTGCAGCGCCAGCCCCGGCCGCCGCTGTCGACCAGCGCGCGCTCGACTCGATGCGTTTTGAACTCAATGGCCTGCGTGAGTTGCTCGAAGTGCAGTTGGGCTCGTTGGCGTGGACGCAGCTGCAAGGCAGTAAACCGCACCAGGCCAACCTGTGGCGTCGCCTGCAACGCATCGGCCTGTCCGGCCCGTTGTCGCGCGATTTGCTTGCACTGACGGCTGAAGTCGAAGAACCGCGCCAAGCCTGGCGCATGTTGCTGGCGCACCTGGCGCGCATGATCGCCACGCCGGAAATCGAACCGCTGGAAGAGGGCGGTGTGATTGCCATGGTCGGCCCCGCCGGCATGGGCAAGACCACCACCCTGGCCAAGCTGGCCGCGCGTTATGTGCTCAAGTACGGCGCGCAGAACATCGCGCTGGTGAGCATGGACAGCTATCGCATCGGCGCCCAGGAGCAGCTCAAGACCCTGGGCCGCATCCTCAATGTGACGGTGACCCACGTCGACCCGGGCCAGTCGCTGGCCAATGCACTCGACCCACTGCTGCGCAAGCGCGTGGTGTTGATCGACACGGCCGGCCTGCAAGCCAGCGACCCGGCACTGCGCATGCAGCTTGAAAGCCTGGCCGGGCGTGGCATCAAGTCGAAAAATTACCTGGTGCTTGCAACCACCAGCCAGAAACAGGTTCTTACCGCTGCCTACCACAGCTACAAACGCTGTGGCCTGGCCGGTTGCATTCTCACCAAGCTCGACGAAACTGCGAGCCTGGGCGAGGTGTTGAGCCTGGCGATCAGTCATGAGTTACCGGTTGCCTACCTGACCGACGGGCCGCGGATCCCGGATGATTTGCATCTGCCGCGCCGTCATCAGTTGGTCAGCCGTGCTGTCAGCGTGCAAATGCAAGAAGAGCCTAGCGAGGAAGCGATGGCCGATATGTTCGCCGACCTTTACCACAACCCGGCTAAGCGGGTGGGGTGAGGCAGGATGAACACCGTGAAATGTATCTACATCGATGGTCTGCAAGCGATTCACGCGGCCAAGCCATGTAGCCTGCGTCTAAGCAAGACAAGGTAAAGAAATAAAATGGGCAGCATGCATCCCGTACAGGTGATCGCGGTGACCGGCGGCAAAGGTGGCGTCGGGAAAACTAACGTGTCAGTGAATTTGTCCCTGGCCCTGGCAGAGCTTGGCCGTCGCGTCATGCTGCTGGATGCTGACCTGGGCCTGGCGAACGTGGACGTTCTGCTGGGGCTGACACCCAAACACACCCTTGCCGATGTGATCGAAGGCCGTTGTGAGCTGCGCGATGTGCTGCTGCAAGGCCCCGGTGGCATTCGCATCGTGCCGGCTGCCTCAGGCACCCAGAGCATGGTGCACCTGAGCCCGGCGCAGCATGCCGGCCTGATTCAGGCGTTCAGCGACATCGGCGACAACCTCGATGTGCTGGTGATCGACACCGCCGCCGGGATCGGCGAGTCCGTGGTCAGCTTCGTGCGCGCCGCGCAAGAAGTGCTGCTGGTGGTGTGCGACGAACCCACGTCGATCACCGACGCCTATGCCCTGATCAAACTGCTTAACCGTGACTACGGCATGAACCGCTTCCGCGTGCTGGCCAACATGGCCCAAAGCCCGCAGGAAGGGCGAAATCTGTTTGCCAAGTTGACCAAGGTCACGGATCGCTTCCTCGATGTCGCCTTACAATACGTGGGCGCAGTTCCTTATGACGAGTGTGTGCGCAAGGCTGTGCAAAAGCAGCGTGCAGTCTATGAAGCGTTCCCTCGTTCGAAGTGCGCATTGGCGTTCAAGGCTATTGCTCAGAAGGTCGATACTTGGCCGTTGCCTGCCAACCCTCGGGGGCATCTGGAGTTTTTCGTCGAGCGATTGGTGCATCAGACGAGCGCGGGACCTGTGCTATGACATCCAGCGGCTACAACCTTTACAAAAAGTCGGCACGTGACAGTCAGGGCGAACTGATCGAGCGCTATGCGCCCTTGGTCAAGCGCATTGCCTATCACTTGCTGGCACGCCTGCCTGCCAGTGTGCAGGTTGAGGACTTGATCCAGGCCGGCATGATCGGCCTGCTCGAAGTGTCGACCAAATACGACGCGAGCAAGGGCGCGAGTTTCGAGACGTATGCGGGTATTCGCATACGCGGTGCGATGCTCGATGAAGTGCGTAAAGGGGATTGGGCGCCGCGTTCGGTACACCGCAATACGCGTATGGTCAGTGACGCAATTCGTGCAATTGAAGCAAAAACCGGTCGTGACGCTAAAGATCATGAAGTTGCGGCCGAACTCCAATTGAGTCTCGACGATTACTACGGGATTTTGAACGATACCTTGGGCAGCCGCCTGTTCAGTTTCGACGACCTTTTGCAGGACGGCGAACACGAAGGGCTGCACGAGGACGGCGCGAGTGCACATCTGGAACCGTCGCGCGACCTGGAAGACGAACGTTTCCAGAGCGCGTTGGCGGAGGCGATTGCCAATTTGCCGGAGCGTGAGCGACTGGTGTTGGCGCTGTACTACGACGAAGAGCTGAACCTCAAGGAAATCGGTGAGGTCCTGGGGGTCAGCGAATCGCGTGTCAGCCAGCTGCATAGCCAGTGCGCCGCCCGCTTGCGGGGGCGATTGGGAGAGTGGCGCGCGCGCTGACAGGCAGTGTGGGGACACTGCAGACGCTACCGCAAAGGCTCTACGCTTTTGCGGGTTCGTGCCGTGGTGCCCTGGGCAGTCCTTTTTGTGTAACGCCTGTTGATTGAAATGGCGCGTCCAGGTGCTGGGCGCGTTTAAGACTGCTTGGAGGTCGAATTGGACAAGAACATGAAAATCCTCATCGTTGATGACTTCTCAACGATGCGGCGGATCATAAAAAACCTGTTGCGTGACCTTGGGTTCACCAACACGGTCGAGGCGGATGACGGCCTGACGGCGATTCCGATCCTCAACAGCGGGAGCATCGACTTTCTGGTAACCGACTGGAACATGCCGGGCATGACCGGTATCGACTTGCTGCGTCACGTGCGCGCCGATGAAAAACTGCGCAGCTTGCCTGTGTTGATGGTGACCGCCGAAGCCAAGCGTGAACAGATCATCGAAGCCGCCCAAGCCGGGGTTAACGGTTACGTGGTCAAGCCATTCACTGCATTGGCCTTGAAAGAGAAGATCGAAAAAATCTTCGAACGCATCCACGGCTGATGTCACCACGGGGGAGCTATGGAGCATAAAGAAACGTCACAGGGCGATTTTGAATCGACCCTGAAAAAGCATGCTCACCAGTTGGTCGACAGCCTTGAAAAAGGCCAGTTCGGCGACGCGGTGCAGTTGATCCATGAGCTTAACCAGACCCGTGACCGCGGCCTGTATCAGGAAGTGGGCAAGCTCACACGCGAGCTGCACAGTGCAATCGTCAATTTTCAGATTGACCCGCACATGCCCCAGGCCGAAGAAATCTCGCAGATCACCGATGCCACCGAACGCCTGTCCTATGTGGTCCGGCTGACTGAGGCGGCGGCCAACCGCACCATGGATCTGGTGGAAAACGCCACGCCCTTGGTCAATGGCATGGCCACCGAAGCTCAGGCGCTCAGCGTTGACTGGGGCCGCTTCATGCGCCGGGAAGTGGGGGCTGAGGAGTTTCGTGAGTTGGCGCGTCGGGTTGAGGGCTTTCTGTCGCGCACCGAACAGGAAAACCGCACGGTGGCCAGCAACCTCAATGACATTCTGCTGGCCCAGGATTACCAGGACCTCACCGGTCAAGTGATCAAGCGCGTGACCCAACTGGTCACCGAAGTGGAAAGCAACTTGCTCAAATTGGTGCTGATGGCCGGCCAGGTCGACCGTTTTGCCGGCATCGAACATGACCGCGCAGCGATCCTCTCGGAAAAAGATCCACAAAAACATCTCGCCAAGGGTGAAGGTCCGCAGATTCATGCCGATAAACGTGAAGACGTTGTGTCAGGTCAGGATGACGTAGATGACCTGTTATCCAGTTTAGGCTTCTAAGGAGCACCCACATGAGCTTCGGCGCCGATGAAGAAATCCTTCAGGATTTCCTTGTAGAGGCCGGCGAAATTTTAGAGCAACTGTCCGAACAACTGGTCGAGCTGGAAAGCCGACCGGATGATGCGAACCTGCTCAATGCAATTTTTCGCGGTTTTCACACTGTAAAAGGGGGCGCCGGCTTCCTCCAGCTCCATGAGCTGGTGGAGTGCTGTCACATCGCCGAGAACGTGTTCGACATCCTGCGCAAGGGTGAGCGTCACGTCGACTCGGAACTGATGGACGTGATTCTCGAAGCATTGGATGCGGTCAACGGCATGTTCAGCGAGGTGCGCGAGCGTGCGCCGATCACGGCCGCCACGCCGGAGCTGCTGGCTGCGCTGGCACGCCTGGCCGAACCTGCCGATACCTCGGTTGCGCCGGTCGCCGCGCCTGAGCCTGAGGTTGAAGCCGAGCCGGATGTGACCGACAGCGAGTTCGAACAGCTGCTCAACTCCCTGAGCGCGGTGAAAGCCGAAGCTGAAGCACCGCAAGCGGTGGCTGCGCCTGCCGTGCCGACCAGCGAAGACATTACCGACGCAGAGTTCGAATCCCTGCTCGACCAGTTGCACGGTAAAGGCCAGTTTGCGCCGGACGCCGTGGCACCTGCTGCTGAGTCGGCAGCGCCTGCTGCGTCTGCCACATCTACAAGCGCCACCGACATTACCGACGACGAATTCGAAGCACTGCTCGACCAACTGCATGGCAAGGGCACGTTTGCCGCCGAAGCCTTGCCGGAAGTCGCCGCCATCGCGGCCGCACCTGCCGCCAGCGCCGCGCCTGCCAGCGTTGAGCCTGGCGCTGACGGCCTGATCTCCGATCACGAATTCGAAGCGCTGCTCGACGAGTTGCATGGCAAAGGCAAGTTCTCTGAAGTGGCCCCGGCTGCAGCAGCGACTGCAACGCCTGTGGCTGCCAAACCTGCGCCAGCCAAAGCCGCCGCGCCTGTGGCTGCCAAGCCCGCACCGGCACCGGCTGCCGCACCTGCGCGTGCCGCAGCGGCGCCGGTAGCCGAAAAGCCTGCCAGTGAAGCCGAAACCACCGTGCGGGTTGATACCGCGCGCCTGGACGACATCATGAACATGGTCGGCGAACTGGTGCTGGTGCGTAACCGCCTGGTGCGCCTGGGCCTGAACAGCGGCGATGAAGCCATGCAAAAGGCCGTGTCGAACCTCGACGTGGTCACCGCAGACTTGCAGACCGCCGTAATGAAAACGCGCATGCAGCCGATCAAGAAAGTCTTCGGCCGTTTCCCGCGCCTGGTTCGCGACCTCGCGCGCCAGCTCAAGAAAGAAATCAACCTGGAACTGGTGGGTGAAGAAACCGACCTCGACAAAAACCTTGTCGAGGCCCTGGCCGACCCGCTGGTCCACTTGGTGCGCAACGCCGTCGACCATGGCGTCGAAACCCCGGAAGAACGCGAAGCCTCGGGCAAGTCGCGTAACGGCAAGGTGATTCTGGCGGCCGAGCAGGAAGGCGACCATATCCTGCTGTCGATCACCGATGACGGCAAAGGCATGGACCCGGCGATTCTGCGTAATATCGCGGTCAAGCGCGGCGTGATGGACAAGGACGCCGCCGACCGCCTGACCGACACCGAATGCTACAACCTGATCTTCGCGCCGGGCTTCTCGACCAAAACCGAGATTTCCGATGTGTCCGGCCGTGGCGTGGGCATGGACGTGGTGAAGACCAAGATCAGCCAGCTCAACGGCTCGATCAATATTTACTCGACCAAGGGCCAGGGCTCCAAGATCGTGATCAAGGTGCCGTTGACCTTGGCGATCATGCCGACCCTGATGGTGATGCTGGGCAACCAGGCGTTCGCCTTCCCGCTGGTCAACGTCAACGAGATCTTCCACCTCGACCTGTCACGCACCAACGTGGTGGACGGCCAGGAAGTGGTGATCGTGCGCGACAAGGCGTTGCCACTGTTCTACCTCAAGCGCTGGCTGGTGGCTTCGGCCAAGCATGAAGAGCAGCGCGAGGGCCATGTGGTGATTCTGTCCGTGGGCACCCAGCGCATCGGCTTTGTGGTCGATCAACTGGTGGGCCAGGAAGAAGTGGTCATCAAGCCTTTGGGCAAAATGCTGCAGGGAACCCCAGGCATGTCGGGTGCGACCATCACCGGTGACGGTCGGATCGCGCTGATTCTTGATGTTCCGAGCATGCTCAAGCGTTACGCCGCTCGGCGTATTTGATTCTGGTGGGGCAGGGCGGTAGTGCCCGCCCCGCCTAACGGAGTATTTATGGCAGTCAAGGTCCTGGTGGTGGACGATTCGGGTTTCTTCCGCCGCCGCGTCTCGGAAATTCTTTCCGCCGATCCAACCATCCAGGTGGTCGGCACGGCCACCAACGGTAAAGAGGCGATTGATCAAGCCATTGCGTTGAAACCGGACGTGATCACCATGGACTACGAGATGCCGATGATGGATGGCATCACCGCAGTCCGGCACATCATGCAGCGCTGCCCGACCCCGGTGTTGATGTTCTCCTCGCTGACCCACGAAGGCGCCCGGGTGACCCTCGACGCGCTGGACGCGGGTGCGGTGGACTTCCTGCCGAAGAATTTCGAAGACATCTCGCGCAACCCCGACAAGGTCAAGCAGATGCTGTGCGAGAAGGTGCACAGCATTTCGCGCAGTAACCGTCGCAGCCTGTTCAGTGCGCCTGCGCCTGCGCCAGTTGCCGCGCCGACGCCGAGCACCTCGACGTTTGCTCGCCCGGCCCCGGCCCCGATAGCCCGGCCCGCAGTGGCGCCGGTGCGGGCCCCGGCACCGAGCGCGCATTCGCCTGCGCCCAAGCGCAAAGCCTACAAGCTGGTCGCCATTGGTACGTCTACCGGCGGCCCGGTGGCCTTGCAGCGCGTATTGACCCAACTGCCGGCCAACTTTCCGGCGCCGATCGTGTTGATCCAGCACATGCCCGCCGCCTTCACCAAGGCCTTTGCCGAGCGCCTGGACAAGCTGTGCCGCATCAGCGTCAAGGAAGCCGAGGATGGTGACATCCTGCGTCCTGGCCTGGCACTGCTGGCACCGGGCGGCAAGCAGATGATGGTCGACGGCCGTGGCGCGATCAAAATCCTGCCGGGCGACGAGCGCTTGAACTACAAGCCGTGCGTGGATATCACCTTCGGCTCGGCGGCCAAGTCCTACGGCGACAAAGTTCTGGCGGTGGTACTCACCGGCATGGGTGCCGACGGCCGTGAAGGCGCACGCCTGCTCAAGCAGGGTGGCAGCGCGATCTGGGCGCAGGACGAAGCCAGCTGCGTGATTTATGGCATGCCCATGGCCATCGTCAAGGCGGACCTGGCTGACGCGGTTTATAGTCTGGACGACATTGGCAAACATCTGGTGGAGGCCTGCCTCTGATGGATGTCTTGAGCCTGATTGGCATCACCATGGCGTTTGTCGCGATTATCGGCGGCAACTACCTGGAAGGCGGCCACCTCGGCGCCTTGGCCAATGGCCCGGCGGCGCTGATCGTGATTGGCGGTACTGTGGGCGCGGCGCTGTTGCAGTCGCCGCTGAGTTCGTTCAAGCGCGCCATGCAGATTCTGGTGTGGATTATCTTCCCGCCGCGCGTGGACCTGCCCGGCGGCATCGACCGTGTGGTCAACTGGAGCCTCACCGCGCGCAAGGAAGGCCTGCTGGGCCTGGAAGGCGTGGCCGATGCCGAGCCCGACAGCTATGCGCGCAAAGGCCTGCAACTGCTGGTCGATGGCGCCGAACCCGAGGCGATTCGCAGCATCCTTGAGGTGGATTTCTACACCCAGGAAAGCCGCGACATCAACGCCGCCAAAGTCTTTGAAAGCATGGGCGGCTACGCGCCGACCATCGGCATCATCGGTGCCGTGATGGGCCTGATCCACGTGATGGGCAACCTGGCCGACCCGTCGCAGCTGGGTAGCGGCATTGCCGTGGCGTTTGTCGCCACCATTTACGGCGTGGCGAGTGCCAACCTGGTGTTGTTGCCGGTGGCCAGCAAACTCAAGTCGATCGCCATGCGTCAATCGCGTTACCGCGAAATGCTGCTGGAAGGCATCTTGTCGATTGCCGAGGGCGAGAACCCGCGCTCCATCGAATTGAAGCTCCAGGGCTTCATGGATTAATGCCCATGCACATCGACCTGTGGCCAGTGAGCGTTATGTGGCGAGCGAACTTGTTGTGGCGAGTGAGCTTGCTCACGCTGGGCTGCGAAGCAGCCCCAAAACCATACACCGCAACCTGCCTGAACAAACGCATTGCCTGGAGTGGGTCCGCTTCGCGCCCCAGCGCGAGCAAGCTCGCTCGCCACAATGAAGCGGGCACCAGTGAAGCGCTCAATAGGGGCCAGGGAGGTATCTGCCTGTGAGCCGTCGTCGCCGCGAGCCTGAAGAGCACGTCAACCATGAACGCTGGCTGGTGTCCTACGCCGACTTCATCACCTTGCTGTTCGCGTTTTTTGTGGTGATGTACTCCATCTCGTCGATCAACGAGGGCAAGTACAAGATTATTTCCCAGGCGCTGGTGGGCGTATTCAACGACACCGACCGCTCGCTCAAGCCGATCCCGATTGGCGAGGAGCGGCCCAAGACCGTGACGCCGGCCAAGCCGCTGGTCAATGACAGTGACGAAACCGCCGCCGGCATCGGTGGCACCAGCGACCCGCTCAAAAGCATCGCCGATGACATCAGTGCCGCGTTTGGCGACTTGATCAAATCCAACCAGATGACCGTGCGCGGCAATGAGTTGTGGGTGGAGATCGAGCTTAATTCCAGCCTGCTGTTCGCCAGCGCCGATGCGTTGCCGAGCGATCAGGCGTTTACCATCATCGATAAGGTGGCGGCGATTCTCAAACCGTTTGAGAACCCGATCCACGTCGAAGGCTTTACCGATAATTTCCCGATCAGCACCGCGCAATACCCGACCAATTGGGAGCTGTCATCGGCACGGGCCTCAAGCATCGTACGCATGCTCGCGATGCAGGGCGTGAACCCTGGGCGCCTGGCGTCGGTGGGTTACGGTGAGTTCCAACCGGTGGCCAATAACGCCACTGCCGAAGGCCGCGCGCGCAACCGCCGTGTGGTGCTGGTGGTGTCACGTAACCTGGATGTGCGCCGCAGCCTGACCGGCACCGGTACTGCCAACGCAACACCGGATGCAGCCTTGAAGCGGGCTGGCACACAAACTGCACCGCCAACCGTTAAGCCGCCGGTTCGTCAGAGCACCGTCAATTCTCCGTCACCGGCTCAATAATGTTATGTAATGTCTCGGTCGCGCCTTAGCCTACCGGGAGGAACCAACTGAATGAGAGTCTGGGCAGTTGCCAATCAAAAGGGTGGAGTCGGCAAGACCACCACGTCCATCGCCTTGGCCGGCTTGCTGGCCGAGGCGGGCAAGCGTGTGGTCGTGGTCGACCTGGACCCGCACGGCTCGATGACCAGTTATTTCGGCTATGACCCGGATGCGCTGGAGCACAGCTGTTACGACCTGTTCCTGCACAAGGGCAGCGTACCGGCAGATTTGCCCGGGCAATTGCTGCTGCCCACCAGCAACGAGAGCATTTCGCTGTTGCCGTCGAGTACCGCGCTGGCGACCCTTGAGCGCCAGTCGCCGGGGCAGAGCGGCCTGGGCCTGGTGATCGCCAAGACCCTGGCGCAACTGTGGCAGGACTTCGACTACGCGATCATCGACAGCCCACCGTTGCTGGGCGTGCTGATGGTCAACGCCTTGGCGGCCAGCCAGCAGTTGGTGATCCCGGTACAGACCGAACACCTGGCGGTCAAAGGCCTGGAGCGTATGGTCAGCACCTTGGCGATGATCAACCGTTCGCGCAAACAGGCGCTGCCGTTCAGCATCGTGCCTACACTGTTCGACCGTCGTACCCAAGCGTCGCTGGGCACCTTGCGGGTGTTGCGCGATGCTTACCCGGAAACGATCTGGAACGGCTACATTCCGGTGGACACGCGCTTGCGTGACGCCAGCCGCGCCGGGCTCACGCCGTCGCAGTTCGACGGCAAGAGCCGTGGCGTACTGGCTTACCGTGCGTTGCTTAAACATCTGCTGTCCCAGCAACTTGTGGCGCAGGTGGCGTGATGAACCGTCCCGTTGAGCTTAAGACCCGGCCGCAACTGGCACTGGAATCCTACCTGGACGCCTTGTTGCAGGATGCGACGGCAGAAGAATTGCCCGAGCCGATTCTGGTCCTTGAACCGGCCGTAGTCGAACCCGAAAGCACCCTGGATGAATTTCAGTTAGCGGTGCTGGAAGAACAGGCTCGTGATGCCCACGTGGTGGTGCCGATTGTGCCTGCGCCCGTGGTGGTCACGCCCGTGGTGGTTGAACCGGTGGTCGATGTGCACCTGCCGCCGAGCATCACGCCGCCGCCGGTCACGGGTGACGGTCGCCCATCGTGGGCGGCCGAGCCGTTCGAGTGCCTGCTGTTCGACGTCGCCGGGTTGACCCTGGCGGTGCCGCTGGTGTGCCTGGGGTCGATCTACTCGCTGGAAGGCCAGGAGCTGACGCCGCTGTTCGGGCAACCGGAGTGGTTCCTCGGCATCCTGCCCAGCCAGGCCGGCAACCTCAAGGTGCTGGATACGGCGCGCTGGGTGATGCCCGACCGCTACCGCGATGATTTTCGCCAGGGCTTGCAATACGTGATCTCGGTGCAGGGCTACGAGTGGGGGCTGGCGGTGCATCAAGTCAGCCGCTCGTTGCGCCTGGACCCCAATGAAATCAAGTGGCGCAGCCACCGGGGCCAGCGGCCTTGGCTGGCGGGCACCGTGATTGAACATATGTGCGCGTTGCTCGACGTCGCCGAACTGGCCGAGTTGATCGCCAGTGGGGCGGTCAAGACGATGCCACAGAACAAACGCAGTTGATTGAACAATAAGGGCCGTGCGGTTGCGCGGTCGAAGAAGCACACACTGAAGGGGTCAGGGGTATGAACAAGTCAGCATCCGCACAAGGTTTGGATGATCCGATCCTGCAATGGGTTACCTTCAAACTGGACAATGAAACCTACGGCATTAACGTGATGCGCGTGCAGGAAGTGCTGCGCTACACCGAAATCGCCCCGGTTCCAGGCGCGCCGAGCTACGTGCTGGGCATCATCAACCTGCGTGGCAACGTGGTGACGGTGATCGATACCCGCCAGCGTTTTGGCCTGATGCCTACTGAAGTCAACGACAACACGCGTATCGTGATCATCGAAGCCGACAAGCAAGTGGTCGGTATCATGGTCGACAGCGTGGCTGAAGTGGTTTACCTGCGCCAATCGGAAGTGGAAACCGCGCCGAACGTCGGTAACGAAGAGTCGGCCAAGTTCATCCAGGGCGTGTGCAACAAGAACAACGAGCTGTTGATTCTGGTTGAGCTGGACAAGATGATGAGCGAAGAAGAATGGTCGGAACTGGAGAGCATCTGATTGTTCCTTGATGCGGCGGTGATTGTCCTGGCCCTGTTGTGGGCCGGGACGTTGGCATTCCTGCTGCGCTATATGCGCCAGCAACGGGAACTGGCCGTGCAGCAGGCCGAGCGCGATGCTGTGCGTGACCGACGGATTCTGGATTTGGTCAAGCGTGTGGATCACTTCCAGCAGAGTGCGGTGAAGGTCGGGGATGAAGTGCATGAACTGCGCGCGATTCTTGGGCCGTTGCCGGATAAGTTGGCGCAGATTGAGCAGCGTGATCCTTCAAGCCTGTCGTTTGCCCAGGCGGCCAAATTGGTCGGCATGGGGGCGACGGTGGATGAGCTGACGCAGTCGTGTGGGTTGACCCAGGCTGAGGCGCAGTTGATGAGCAAGTTGCACAAGAGCTGATTGCGGCGATCCTCTGAGACACCGCGGTCGAAATGTGGGAGCTGGCTTGCCTGCGATGGCATCAACTCGGTGTACCTGATGTACCCAAGTGCCTGCATCGCAGGCAAGCCAGCTCCCACAGTTGACCGAGTATTGTTCTGTTGCTCTGGCCATTACATCCTTTTCGCTGGCGAAATCAGCGGTCTTTTGATCTGCGCTTGAGATCGAAAGCCGACCGGAGTGGTTGGATCAAAAGCGCATCAATGTGCTTTCGGGCTACCGATACAATCCTTATAGCAAGGCTCCACACGCACATCCGGCCTGTCGTCGACGTAGAAGCCGTCGCGATTGGGCATCTTCAGATGAGTGAGGGTGGCAGCATCCACCGTGGCGTTCGCTTCCACTATCTCGTTTTTGTTCAGGATATAACCCACCACTGCGTACACCTGATCATTGCTCAACGACTGTGGTTGCTGGAAGGGCATGGTGCGCCTTACATAGTCGAACAGGGTGGTTGCGTAGGGCCAATAACTGCCGACAGTTTTGACCGGTTTGGATGTGGGGAGCGAGCCTGCGCCGCCCATTAGTGCCGGGCCAGTGCCGCCCTCCAGGTTGGCGCCGTGGCAGCCAAGGCAGCTGGTTTGATAGACCTTTTCGCCTTCCATGACCGTGCCTTGTCCGGCGGGCAGGCTCTTGCCATCGGGAGCGACGTCGATGTTCCAGCGGGCGATGTAGTGCTCTGTCACCGGCTGCCCCAAGCCGGATTGCGCAGCCGTCGATGCGCATGCGACCACGCCCATGCTCAGTAGCCCCAATGCCATGGCGGTAAGGTTATGCACGGCCATTGCTCACCTCCCCATTGGCGTTGATGCGCCAGGGCTGGATTGCATTGTTGTGGTAGAACGAGAAGTCCCCGCGCACGGCTTTCAATTGTTCCAGGCTGGGTTGCACGTAGCCGGTCTCGTCGATGGCGCGGCTCATGATGAGCATTTCTTTGCCCAGCCATTGGAAGGGCGCGCGAAACACCGTCAGGCATTTGTTCAGCACCGGCTCCTGCAGCGTGGCCGCATACCAGTTGTTCCCGCCGTCGACGGACACGTCCACGCGGGTGATTTTTCCGTTGCCGCTCCAGGCGATCCCGCGTATTTCATGCGGGCCTTTGCGGGTGAGTGTCTGGGTGCCGGACGGGGCCGTGATGAGTGACTTGCACTCCATCACGAAGGAGAACTTCCTGGCTCGCCCATCTGGCATCAAGTCGGTGTATTTGGCCGTTTCTTCACGGCTGTACGCCGGGGCATCGGTGACATGCAGGCGGCGCAGCCACTTGATGTGGGTATTGCCTTCATAACCCGGAACGATAAGACGCAGGGGGTAACCTTGCTCGGGGCGCAGCCTTTCGCCGTTTTGGCTGTAGGCGACCAACACGTCATCCAGGCATTTTTCGAGCGGCAGGCTGCGGGTCATGGCAGCGCCATCGGCGCCTTCAGCCACAACCCATTTCGCCCCTGGCTTAAGGCCAGCCGCGTGCAGCAAGGTTTTCAGCGGCACGCCGATCCACTCGGCACAGCTGACCAGGCCCGCGACTTCAGCGGCGGTTTTGCCCCAGGGCGGCAGGAATGAAGGGTTGCCCGAGCATTCGATGAAGTGGATGCGCGAGACGGCGGGAAACTGGCGTAGCTCATCGAGGGTGAACAGCAGCGCTGTGTCGGTCAGCCCATGAATCACCAGGAAGTGCCTGGCCGGATCAATCGCTGGCACGCCGGCGTGATGGCGTTCAAAAAACAGCCCGTTGGGCGTAATGATGCCGTCCAGTTCCTGCAGGGGCGAAGTACTGTAAGCCGACATGCGCTCGGTAAGCCCGGGGTAGAGATTGCGCACCGCATCCGTCTCAAAGCTGGACGGTTTACCGTAGGGCACACCGGTGGGGCCGCCCAAGGTTTTTGTCCAGGCCGGCACTTCCAGTTGTTCATCGGCTGATCCGGGAGATTGTGCCGCGCGCGCCAACGGGCCAAAAGCAACCCCGAGCGCGGCGCTGCCAACCAGCAGGCTGGTTTTGCCGAGGAAGTCCCGGCGAGCCAGGGGCGCGGCGATTGCGGGTTTATCGTCTGTTGAGTCGTCTTTCATTCTGGCTCTCCTGAGCAAAAATTTTGGCGACTCACCAGCGGTTCACGCTGCACCATGGGTTTTAATGTAGTCGGTTTTTAATCGCAGGCTTTGAAATTGATGTAACCCGGCGACGAATTAATTTTCAAGCGGATGGCTTTTTTCTTCTCCTCAAAGGTCCACATCCTTCAGGAACCCTTGAACCCAGGAGAATGCCCCCATGACCACCCCCAAAGCACTGTTGATCCTGCACGGCAAGCAAGCCCTCAATGAGGACGTGCGCGCTGCCGTGCAGGCCCGGCGCGAGCAGGGTTGGGAGCTGGCGGTACGGGTGACGTGGGAGGGCGGCGATGCCCAGCGCCTGGTCAATGAAGCCTTGGCCGACGGTTATACCCACTTGATCGCCGGTGGTGGCGACGGCACGTTGCGTGATGTAGCCGAGGCCATGGCCTTGGCCAAGACCGACGCCAGCCTGGTGTTGATGCCGCTGGGCACCGCCAACGACTTTGCCCGCGCCGCCGGTGTGCCGCTGGAGCCTGAACGCGCGCTGGCGCTGCTGGATGTGCCGCCCAGGGCCATCGACCTCGGTCAGGCCGGTGGGCAGATGTTCCTCAATATGGCCACCGGCGGCTTTGGCAGCCAGGTCACCGCCAATACCTCTGAAGACCTGAAAAAAGTGCTGGGCGGCGCGGCGTATCTGTTCACCGGGCTGTCGCGTTTCAGCGAGTTGAAGGCGGCGTATGGCGAGCTGGAAGGGCCGGGCTTTCACTGGAAGGGCGATTTGCTTGCACTGGGCATCGGCAACGGCCGCCAGGCGGGCGGTGGGCATGTGCTGTGCCCTGGCGCGCTGGCCGATGATGGCTTGCTTGATATCAGTATTTTGCCGGCGCCCCAGGAAGTGGTCGGCACGCTGATGACCCTGATGAGTGACGGCTGGGGCCTGGACAATATGTTTGTCCGCGCGCGCCTGCCATGGGTCGAGATCAAAGTGGCCGAAGGGCTGTATATCAACCTTGATGGCGAGCCATTGAAAGGCGATGACCTGCGTTTTTCCGCGCTGCCCAAGGCCCTGCGCGTGCACTTGCCGCTGGGCTCGCCGTTAGTCGTCCAGGCTGATGATCTGCTCGCGAACGGCGAATAACACCAGGCCCGCCACGTCGAAGATCTGCAGGCGTTTCATGATCTGCGAGCGATGCGCTTCCACTGTCTTGATACTCAAGCCCAGGCCATGGGCGATTTCCCGGGTGGACTTGCCGCGCACGATCAAACGCAGGATCTCCAGCTGGCGCGCCGTAAGGTTATGGTTGTCGGCGGCGGAGGAGACAGGCCCCTGGCTGCGGATCAGCGCCTGGTTGATCACCGTGTGGGCAATCGCAGGGCTCAGGTAGCGCTCGTTGTTACGCAAGGCCAGCAGGGCATGTTCCAGCTCGCTGGCGGTGGTGTCCTTGAGCAGGTAGCCATGGGCGCCGGACTCCAGCGCGCGCATGATCAGCTCCGGGTCGGTGTGCATCGACAGGATCAGCACCTTGCTTTTGGGGTAGGCCGCCTTGAGTTGCTGAAGGGCGTCGAGGCCGCCGGTGTATTTCATCGACAGGTCGAGCAGCACGATATCTGGCTGCAGCGCGCTGAATGTCTCCAGCAATTGCGCGCCATCGCTGGCCTCGCCGATCACGCTGTAGCCTTGGATATCCTGGATCAGCGCGCGTACGCCGGCCCGGATCAGTGCGTGGTCATCCACCAGGAGTAAGTTGCAAGTCACTCGAGAACCTTAGGGGAATTGGCCCGTTCGAGGGCGCGGGGCGCCCAGGGAAAAAGCGCGTCGATGCGTGTGCCTTTGCCTGGCTGGCTGCTGACAGACAATGCACCGCCCAGTTGGTCGATGCGCTCGGTCATGCCGGCCATGCCTCGTTGGCCTTCAAGGCCTGGGTTGGTCGCCGGTGAAAAGCCCAGGCCGTCATCGCAGATCATCAGCGACAGGCCTTCGGGCAGGCGTTGCAGGCGTACCAGCAAATTCTGCGCCTGGGCATGGCGCAACATATTGGTCACCGCTTCCTGGGTGATGCGAAAGGCGGCCACGGCCATTTCTTCCGGGATGCCGGTCAGGCGCTGCTGGCATTCCAGGCTCCAGTGCACCGAGGTGTTTTCCAGGGTCTTGAGCAAGTGCGCGCGCAGGCTCGCCTCAAGGCCCAGGCTGGCCAACTGGCGGGGGTTGAGGATGGCGGACACGTCGCGCACTTTGGCCAGGGTTTCGTTCAAGGTATTGCATAACACCGTGCATTGGCTTTGCAGGTCGTCGGGCAGGCGACGCTTGAGCCATTCGCTTTGCAGTTTGGCGGCGGTCAGCAGTTGGCCGATATCGTCATGCAGTTCGCGGCTGAGGCGGTGGCGTTCGTTTTCCTGGACCTGCAGCAGGCGGTCGGCCAGTTCCTGCGGCTGGAATTTTATCGACTTGCGCGAGCGCCACTGCTGCAGCCCCACCACCACCAGGGTGGCCAGGTTGAGCAGCACTATCAACAAAGGCAGGGGAGCTGAGCGTGTGTAGGCCCACAGACTGACCAACAGCGAGCAAAGGCACAGGGCGAGGGCCAGGCGGCGAGCATTGCTGCGGGACACGGACCTTGCGATGAGTGACTTTAGGCTGGCGTACATAGCGGATGGAGCCAATGAAGGTTCGCTGCGGGAAGACCGGTCACTGCGGCTGACAGGGCTCTGTGTGGAATACGGTGCTGGAACGTTTTTTTATACATGATGAAGTTGAGTCACTTCGAACGGGGCATAGTACCACCACTATTACCGTCGGTCGCCTGGCGCCTTACCCGGTGCCGCCTAATCTGCGCCAAACGCCGAGGAACCTGACTCCGTAGTTCAAAGAGCCAGCGGTTTACTCAGCATAGTTATATTAATTTGGTTTGTTTGTATCGATATTGCGTTGATGGCTAATTGATATATATCGCCCACGCATCATTGTCGACCGTTGAATGTACGGTCGTTTTTAGATAACTCGACGATCAAATACGACCTGTCAGTACTCAGGACGCGTGATGTACGCGCTGTTGTGGTTTATGCGTGAAGTCTTTCTGCGGGATCTGCAAAGTGACGGTCGCGATCAGTGTGGTTTGTTCGCTGTCATCCAGCGTCAGTTCGCCGGTGCGGATGTCGATCAGCTCCAGTTGCCAGGCCAGCAGCGTCAGGCAGTCATGCAGGGCACTCAGCGCCTGGTCGTGCAGCTCCATGGGGCTTGCGGCGTTGGCGATCAGGTATTGGATATGTCGGGAAAACTCGCTGATCGCCTGCAGGGCCAGGCCTTCGGCTTTTTCCGCCAGCTTGGCCAGGCTGGTTTTCATGCAGTCGATGGCATCGCTGTCGTTGCGAATCAGATGTAAATGGTGCAGGCACTCTTCTGACTTGGCCAAAAGCTTTTCGGCTTCCAGCAGAAACTCGGGAAGTGCAGTCTGCCATTCGTTTGCGCTATTCATCATGCAAGTCTCCGCAACATAAGGTCGGGTGATGAGATGTCGCACCGGGTGAATGGCGTAAAACTACCGCTGAAATATGACTGAGATCTGTAGCCTGCTTCTGAAATTTCAGTAGGACCGTTACTTGAATGATCAGAGTCGCCGTGGAAGGCCCTGGTCATTCGGGTCATTTGCACAACTTTGGTTGCCGCCACGTATAAGTCTGGAAGACCCGTGGGCCGAGGGCTTGGGATGGCAAACAAAAGCCTGACTCCATTCATGCAATGAGAATGGCGTCACATTAATGGCTATTAGATATCGCGAATATCAGGTCGGGCCTGATTGTGCATAGGGGAATCCCTTACACAGCGGAACCCTACGTCGATTTGAATGTCGCGCAAGGTCGCTGTACTGCCGTCTGGAGAGCGGATTGCAGTAAACCATGATGTCAGTGTGACATCAATGTATTTACATGGCATTTTACCGGGGTCAAGGTCTGGCGCTTGCCGCCGATAACCACCCTTAAGTGAGCTGCACAATCCCACATCAGGAGCTTTTAATGGCCGGCATTCTCGACACGGTAGATCAACGCACGCAACTGGTGGGTGAGAATCGCCTGGAGATCCTCATGTTTCGCCTGGCCGGTCGGCAATTGTTTGCGATCAACGTGTTCAAGGTTCAGGAAGTCCTGCAACTGCCCAAGTTGACCCTGATGCCCCAGCGTCACCCGTTTGTATGCGGCGTGGTCAACCTGCGTGGCCAGACCCTGCCGGTCATTGACCTGTCACAGGCCATCGGCATGCGCCCGCTGGTGCCGGGGCCGAACAGCACGATTATCGTCACCGAGTACAACCGTTCGGTGCAGGCCTTCCTGGTGGGCGGTGTGGACCGCATCGTCAACATGAACTGGGAAGCCATCCTGCCGCCACCGGCCAGCGCCGGGCGCCAGCATTACCTCACGGCCATCAGCAAGGTCGATGACCAGTTGGTGGAAATCATCGACGTGGAAAAAGTCCTCGCCGAAATCGTGCCGTACAACGCCAAAGTCTCGCGGGAAAAACTTGAAGACCCGGTGCTGGAACGTGCCCGTGGCCGCGAAGTGCTGCTGGTGGACGATTCCAACGTGGCCCTCTCGCAACTGCGCGACACCCTGGGGCAACTCGGCGTGAAGATGCACATTGCCAGCGACGGCCTCAAGGCGCTGAACATGCTCAAGGCCTGGGCCGACAGCGGCCAGGTCATGACCGACAAATTGCTGATGATCTTCACCGACGCCGAAATGCCCGAGATGGACGGCTACCGCCTGACCACCGAAATCCGCAACGACCCGCGCCTGCGTGGCCTTTATGTGGTGCTGCACACCTCGCTGTCGGGCAGCTTCAACGACTCAATGGTCAAGAAGGTCGGTTGCGACAACTTCCTGTCCAAATTTCAGCCCGACAAGCTGGTGGATGTGGTGCGCCAACGCTTGATGTTGGACGAAGTGCCCGCCTGAGCAGGCGGCCTATTGTGGCAGGCAGTCTTGTGATGGCAGGCAGGCTTGTTGTGGCGAGCAGGCTCGCCACAGTAAGCTTACCGGTCACAAGAGCTCCAGCGACCTTTGATTCTGGAAGTCCCGTCCTATAGGGTGGCGCTTTGTCCCCCTCAGGAATGCAGGCCCATGCTTCGTCTCAGCGCGCTGTACCGTTACCCCTTGAAGTCTGGCAAGGCCGAAGCCTTGCAGCACATCGGCCTGGATAAACTCGGGCTGGATGGGGATCGACGCTGGATGCTGGTGGACGAAGCCAGTGGCCGATTCCTGACCCAGCGGGCGGTGGCGAAGATGAGCCAGTTGTCGGCGTTGTGGAACAGCGCCGGTGGCCTGACCCTGAATTCGCCTGGCTTTGCCACGCTGGACGTGGCGCTGCCGGGCAGCGATGCCGAGTTGCGCGGTGTAACTATTTGGCGCGACACCTTGCGTGTGCCGGATGCCGGCGATGCGGCGGCAGCCTGGGTCAGCGAATTTATCGGCAAGCCCACGCGGCTGGTGCAGGTGCCGCTGGCACGTGCACGTACTACCGAGGCCGGTTATGGCAAGGACGACGATCAGGTCGGTTTTGCCGATGGTTTCCCCTTGCTGCTGATCGGCCAGGCCTCGTTGGACGACTTGTCCCAGCGCATCGGCCGGCCGATGGAAATGCTGCGTTTCCGTCCCAATCTAGTGATTGAAGGCAGCGAGGCCTTCGCCGAAGACGGTTGGAAACGCGTGCGTATCGGCGACGTGGAGTTTCGCGTGGTCAAGTCGTGCTCGCGCTGCATCCTCACCACCATCGACCCGGCCAGCGGCGAGCGCAGCGCCGACCGTGAGCCGCTGGCGACACTCAAGACCTACCGTGAGCAGGGCGGTGACGTGATGTTCGGCCAGAACCTGGTCAACGATGGCAGCGGTGAATTAGCCGTCGGAATGCCCGTGACGATCCTGGAATAAAAAATGCCCGTCTCCTGCGAGACGGGCATTTTTTTGCGCTGTAACCCTTAGCCGCGGTATTCGCACAGGTAAGCGGTGTCTACGGCAACCTTCAGTTGGAACTTGCTGTTGGCCGGCACGTTGAACTGGCTGCCGGCCGCGAAGGTTTCCCAGGCGTTGGCGTCTGGCAGCTTGACGGACAGGGCGCCGGACACCACGTGCATGATTTCACGCTGGGCGGTGCCGAATTCGTATTCACCCGGTGCCATCACGCCGATGGTCGCAGGGCCCTCTGCGGTGCCGAAAGCGATCGACTTGACGGTGCCGTCGAAGTACTCGTTGACTTTGAACATGGGTGAATCCTCGGAAAAGGGTCTGGAAAGGTCGGCCAGTATGCCCAAGGCCGGTGGTGCTGCCTAGACCGGCAAAATCAACGGCAGCAGGCGTGCGGTGTTGCGCGCGTCTTCCAATGCCCGATGTTGCTGGCCATGGAACTGCATCCCCGCCAATTGCAGCGCACCGTTGAGCCCCAAGGGCTTGTCCAGCCGCCGGGCCTTGGCGAAACGCTGCTTGAGGTTCACATGCGCGGTCTGGGCGAGCGCGCTGGTCAGGCCATGGCGTTGCCATTCAAGTTCAAGCTGCGCGCGGTCGTAGTCGCCCCAGCTGGCCCAGCCTTCCAGGCGCGCTTGATGTTGGCCCAGCCAACGCTCAAACAAGGGCCACACCTCGGTGATCGGCGCCGCCGCGTCGATGTTGGCCTGGGTGATATGCGTGAGTTGGCGACAGAACGGCGTCAGCAAGGGGCGACGCAGCGGCCGCACAAAGCGCTGGAAGTGATCCAGTTCGCGGCCCTGGCGGTTCACGAGGCTGGCGCCGATCTCGATGACTTCCATCTCCGTCACGGGCCAGCCGCCTTCATCCGTTGTGGCTTCAAGGTCAATAATCAGCCAATGGGGCATCGTGCAGGTTCCCGTACTCGTCCTTTCCTGATGGGGATAGAGCGTAGCTGGGCCGTGTAGTTCCGCCTAGGGTGTTATTCGATCTCCAGCAAAACCTGGCGATTGCGCACTTGATCTCCTGCGACAACCTGCACACCCTTGATCACACCGTCGATGCCGGCCGTCAGCGGATGTTCCATTTTCATGGCTTCGAGCACCAGCAGCAGTTGGCCTTTGCTGACGCTTTCACCGGCGCTTACGCGGATATCGACAATCGCGCCGTCCATCGGTGCCTTGACGATGCCGGTGCTGGCGTCGGCCCGGCGGCTGGCGACGTGTTGGGTGCGGTTGATGATCTTCACGCCCGGCAGCCAGAGCTGAGTGTCGTCCAGATGGTAGGGCAGGCGACGGCGAATGCCGTCGATCACCAGTGTGGCCCAGCGGCCGTCGGTGGTCAGGTCATGGATCTCGATGCCGTTGGCTTGCAGATGATTGCCGTCCAATACGTTGACGTCGAGGTCCTGCACCTCGTCGTTCACCGCCAGGCGATAGCGCCAGGCGGCCTTGTTGCGCCATCCCGACAAGCCTTGGCGGTGGGTGTTGGCGCTGTGTTGGTAAAACAGTGCGGCGGCCAGCGCGACCTGCTCCTTTGTCGCGGCGTGACGTGGGATGTCATTGAAGTGTTTGGCGATAAACCCGGTACTGAACTCGCCTGCGATAAAGTCCGCTTGCCCGAGCAGGTCCACCAGCAAACCCTGGTTGGTGGTGACGCCCAGTAACACGGTGTCTTGCACTGCGCGCAGCAATTTGCGCCGGGCCTCTTCGCGGGTGGCGCCGTGGGCGATGATTTTGCCCAGCATGGCGTCATAGAACGGGCTGATGCGTTGGCCCTCAAGCACGCCGTGGTCGATGCGTACCCGGGCAGCCGGCTCCCAGCGCAGCACATCGCCGGTTTGCGGCAAAAAGCCCTGGGCCGGGTCTTCGGCGTACAGGCGCACTTCCATGGCGTGGCCGGTCAGGGTCACGTCGGCCTGTTGCAAGGGCAGCGGTTCGCCAGCGGCGATGTTCAGTTGCAACTCAACCAAGTCCAACCCCGTGATCAGTTCGGTAACGGGGTGCTCCACTTGCAGACGGGTGTTCATTTCCAGGAAGTAGAAGTGGCCGTTGCGGTCGAGCAGAAATTCGACGGTGCCGGCGCCGACGTAATTGACCGCACGCCCAGCCTTCAGCGCAGCTTCGCCCATGGCTTGGCGCAGCGCAGGTGTCATCACCGGGCAGGGCGCTTCTTCGATGACTTTCTGGTGGCGGCGCTGGATCGAGCAGTCGCGTTCGCCCAGGTAAATGAGGTTGCTGTGGCTGTCGCCGAACAGTTGGATTTCAACGTGGCGCGGGTCGATCAAAGCTTGTTCGAGGATCAGTTCGTCGCTGCCAAACGCGTTGAGGGCTTCGGAGCGTGCGGTACGCAGTTGATCGAGCAGTTGGCTGCCGTCGTGGACCAGGCGCATGCCACGCCCGCCACCGCCGGCACTGGCTTTGATCATCAGCGGGTAGCCGATACGGTTGGCTTCTTGCTGCAAGGTCGCGTCATCCTGGGCATTGCCTTGGTAACCGGCGATGCACGGCACACCCGCGTCGAGCATGGCGAGTTTGGACTGGCGTTTGCTGCCCATCAGCTCGATGGCGGCAACGCTGGGGCCGATGAAGGTGAGGCCGGCGTCCAGGCAGGCTTGGGCGAATCCAGCGTTTTCGGAGAGGAAGCCGTAGCCGGGGTGGATGGCGTCGGCGCCTGTGCGTCTGGCGGCGTCGAGGATGGCCGGGATGTTGAGGTACGACTGGTTAACCGGCGCGGGGCCGATGTGGACGGCTTCGTCGGCCATTTGCACGTGCAGGGCCTGGGCGTCGGCGTCGCTGAAGACGGCGACGGTGCGATAGCCCAGGGTTTGGGCGGTGCGCTGTATGCGGCAGGCGATTTCGCCGCGGTTGGCGATCAGGATTTTGGTGAATGCAGGCATGGGTTTATCCCTTGGTACATTGGGTGAATGTTCGGCCCCTATCGCAGCGATGCGGCGACCCGACAAGCCAGCTCCCACAGTTTGAAATGCATTCCCCTTGTGGGAGCTGGCTTGCCTGCGATGGCGTCATCGAGACCACCCAGGCTTACGCTTCTGTACAAACGCCTGCGTCCCCTCAATCCCTTCCTCACTCGTCACCGCCTCGGCAAACCACTGCGCGGCCTGATCCAACAGCGGGCCCACCGGTTGTTCCACACTGGCGAGCAACAGCGCTTTAGTCCGCGCATTCGCCCCCGGCGCACAGCGCAACACCTGCCCCAGCACCTCATCCAATCGTTCCGCCAATGCTTGTGCATCGCGCTCGACGTAATGCACCACGCCCAACCGCTCAGCCTCAACCCCATCAAAGCGCGCCGCCGTCAGCGCCAGTCGACGTGCCTGGGTCAAGCCAATGCGCTTGACCACAAACGGCGCAATCTGCGCCGGCAACAAGCCCAGGCTGGTCTCAGGTAACCCGAACTGCGCCTGGTGGTCGGCAATCGCGATATCACTCACGCACGCCAGCCCAAAGCCGCCGCCCAGCACCGCGCCTTGCAGCACCACGATCACCACTTGCGGCACGGCTTCGACGGCTTGCAGCAGGGTGCCGAAGGCTCGGTTCAGCGCCGGCAACTGCCCGCCCGCCATGACCATGTCTTTCACATCCGCCCCGGCACAGAAGTGCCCACCGGCGCCGCTGATCACCACGGCGCGCACCTGGCTGTCCAATTGTGCCAATACCGACCGCAGTTCGTTGACCATCTCCAGGCTCATCGCATTACGGCTGGCGGGGCGGTTGAGGGTGATGTGCAGCACGCCGTTGTGCGGCTCGAGCAGCAGGGTGTTCATGATTTTTTCCCGGGCAGGGTGCCCATCAATTTGCAGATGATGCCCAGCATGATTTCGTCGGCGCCGCCGCCAATCGACACCAGCCGCACATCACGGTAGGCGCGGGCCACCGGGTTGTCCCACATAAAGCCCATGCCGCCCCAGTATTGCAGGCAGCTGTCGCTGACCTCACGGCCCAGGCGCCCGGCCTTGAGTTTGGCCATGGAGGCCAGGCGGGTCACATCCTGGCCTTTGATGTATTGCTCGGTGGCCTGGTAGACCAGCGCGCGCAGGCATTCGATTTCGGTGGACAGCTCGGCCAGGCGAAAGTGGATCACCTGGTTGTCGATCAGCGCCTTGCCGAAGGTCTGGCGCTCTTTGCAGTATTCGATGGTGCTGTCGATACAGTGCTCCAGGCCCTTGATCATATTGGCCGCGCCGAACAGGCGTTCTTCCTGGAACTGCAGCATTTGCATCATGAACCCTGCGCCTTCGTGGCCGATGCGGTTGCGTTGCGGCACGCGCACACCGTCGAAAAATACTTGGGCGGTCTCGGAGCTGTGCATGCCGAGCTTTTCCAGCGGCGGGCTGACGCTGATGCCAGGGGTGGTCATTGGCACCATGATCAGTGATTTGTTGATATGCGGCTTGTCGTCGGAGGTGTTGGCCAGCAGGCAGATAAAGTCGGCGCTGGGCGAGTTGGTGATCCACATTTTGCTGCCGTTGATCACGTAGTCGCCGCCGTCCTTGCGCGCGTGGGTTTTAAGCCCCGCCACGTCGGAGCCGGCGCCGGTTTCCGAGACGCCGATGCAACCCACTTGCTCGCCGCTGATGGCCGGGCGCAGGAATTCGTCGCGCAGTTCATCGGAGCCGAAGCGGGCGAGGGCGGGCGTGCACATGTCGGTTTGCACGCCGATGGACATGGGGATGCCGCCGCAGCGGATGGTGCCGAATTCTTCAGCGGCGACAATGGAGTAGCTGTAGTCCAGGCCCATGCCGCCGAATTGTTCCGGCTTGGAAATGCCCAGCAGGCCGAGGTCGCCGGCCTTGCGGAAAATTTCGTGAATGGGGAAGCGCCCGGCTTTTTCCCACTCGTCCACGTGCGGGTTGATCTCGCGGTCGACGAAGGCACGCACGGTGCGGCGCAGTTCCTGGTGTTCCTGGGTGAAGATCATTGTTGTTGTTCTCCTTGTTGGGACGCGGAGCGTCCTTGGCTGCGTTACCACGCGGAGCGTGGGAACGATCAGCGCGCTACACCAAAGCTGTTGGGCTGCAGTTGGCGCACCTCGGCCTCGTGGCAGATATCCAGCAAGAACCCCAATAGCGTGCGGGTATCGCGTGGATCTATCAGCCCGTCGTCCCACAGGTTGGCGCTGCCATAGAGGGCGGTGGACTGGCTGTCGAGTTTCTGCGCGGTGACCTGTTCGAGCATGTCCAGCACCTTGGGGTCGGGCACCAGACCGTCCTTCAATTGCTTGGCCTCAGTCACGATGCGCAGCACCTTGCCCGCCTGCGCGCCGCCCATCACCGCCGTGCGGCTGTTGGGCCAGGCGAAGATAAAACGCGGGTCCAGGCCACGGCCGCACATTGCATAGTTGCCCGCGCCATAAGAGCCGCCGACCACCACCGTGAGTTTAGGCACCCGCGCATTGGCCACCGCCTGGATCATCTTCGCGCCGTGCTTGATCACGCCTTGTTGCTCCGACTCGGTGCCGACCATAAAGCCGGTGGTGTTGTGCAGGAACAGCAGCGGCGTGCGGCTCTGGTCGCACAGTTGGATAAATTGCGCCGCCTTGCTCGCACCCTTGGGGGTGATGGGGCCGTTGTTGCCGATCACACCGACGGCGCGGCCCTGGATATGCAAGTGGCCGCAGACGGTGTGGGCGTCGAACTCGCCTTTGAACTCCAGAAAGTGCGAGCCGTCGGCCAGGCGTGCGAGGATTTCGCGCACGTCGTAGGGTTTTTTCGGGTCATCGGGGATCAACCCCAGCAACTCGTCGATAGGATACAGCGGCTCCTTGTAAGCCCGTTGTGGAGCGGGTGGCAGGCGATCATCCCACGGCAGCAGGCTGACGATTTCGCGCACGATGCGCACGCCATCGGCATCGTTTTCCGCCAGGTACTCGGCCGTGCCGGCGGTTTGCGCGTGCATCTCGGCGCCGCCCAGCTCTTCATCAGTCGCGACTTCGCCGGTGGCGGCCTTGAGCAGCGGCGGCCCGGCCAAAAACAGCTTGGCCTTGCCGCGCACCACCACCACGTAATCCGACAGCCCCGGTTGATACGCGCCGCCCGCCGTGGCCGAGCCGTGTACCACGGTGATCTGCGGCAAGCCCATGGCCGACATGCGCGCCTGGTTGGCGAAGCTGCGTGCGCCTTCGACGAAAATCTCGGCGGCGTAATTGAGGTTGGCACCGCCGCTTTCCGCCAGGGTCACCACCGGCAGTTTGTTTTCCATGGCGATCTGTTGCAGACGCAGGGATTTTTTCAGGCCGGACGGCGAAATGGTGCCGCCCTTGATCGCGCTGTTGTTGGCCACCACCAGCATGCGTACGCCGCTGACGTAGCCGATACCGGCGATCAAGCCGCCTCCGGCCGCGCTGCCGTCTTTGTCATCGTGGAGTTTGTAGCCGGCCAGGCTGGCCAATTCCAGAAACGGCGCGCCGGGGTCCAGCAGCAGGTTGAGGCGCTCGCGGGGCAACAACTGGCCGCGTTTGTCGAACTTGGGTTTGGCTTCCTGTGCTTTGGCGAGCAGGTTGTGCTCCAGTTGGCGCAACTGTTGGATGCTTGCCAGCATGGCTTCACGGTTGTGCGCGAACTGTGGGCTGTGGGCGTCGATCAGGCTTTCAATCACCGGCATGGTTCAGTGCTCCGTCTTCAGCACATCGGGTAAATAGGCGCGGTGGAAACCGTTGAACGGCTCGCTCGGCGGCTGCGCCTTGTGCAGCGGCCAGGCGCGGCTGCCCAGGCTGGCAGCGCCGTCGATGCGCAAGGTGCTACCGCTGATAAACGCGGCGGCGGGGCTGAGCAAAAACACGATGGCCGCGCTGACTTCCGATTCGGTGCCGATGCGCTTGAGCGGCACGTGCTCACGCAGGGTGGGGATCACTGCCTTGAACGCGCCTTCGTAGGTGTCCATGCCGCTGGACGCAATCCAGCCCGGCGCCACGGCGTTGACGCGTACACCGGCGTAACCCCATTCGAAAGCGGCGGTCTTGGTAAAGTTGTCCATGCCTGAGCGTGCAGCACCCGAGTGGCCCATGCCGGGCATGCCGCCCCACATGTCGGCGAGCATGTTGACGATGGCGCCGCCGTGCTTGTTCATCGACTGGTTGAACACTTCACGGGCCATCAGGAAACCGCCGACCAGGTTGGTGCGCAGTACGGTTTCAAAGCCTTTTTGATTGATCGAAGCCAGTGGCGACGGGTATTGACCGCCGGCGTTGTTCACCAACCCATGGATCGGCCCATGCTCGCGGATGATCTGCGTGACCAGCGCTGTCACTGCTTCTTCATCGCGAATATCGCAGGCCAGCCAGTGCGCGGTGCCGCCGTCTTCGGCGATTTCGGCGGCCACCTGTTGCAGCTTTTGCGGCTTGCGCCCCACCAGTATCACACTGGCACCAAGGGCCGCCAGTTCATGGGCAGTGCAGCGGCCAATGCCACTGCCGCCGCCAGTGACTATCACGGTTTGCCCCTGGAACAGGTCGGCTTTGAAGATCGAGTCGAAGGCCACGGCGACGGTCCTTTAGGAGAGTTGATCGGCTATGTGTTGCGGCACGGCGATGGGGATTTCCAGCAATTGTTGGGCGAAGGCCTTGCCTTGCGGGTCGATGCGCAGGCTGGCGATGCCGCCGCGGCCCAAGGCGTTTTCCAGCAGGAAATTCAAGCTGTGGCTGCCGGGCAAGTACCAGCGCTCGACACGGCCGTGAAGTGGGTCGAGCACGTGGCTCATCCAGTCGACGATCACCTCCGGGGTCAGCGCTTCGGCGATCCAAGGCAGGTAGTCGGGGTGGCGGGCGATTACGCCGATATTGCTGTGGTTGCCCTTGTCGCCGGAGCGCGCCACGGCCAGTTTCACCAGGGGCACACTGGCGTCCGCGCGGCCTTCGGGTTTGGGTGGATCAATCGGCGCGGCGGGTGTGCGCATCGGCGCTGATGAAGGCAACGCAACGGTGTGCCGCGCGCCTTGGAAGTCGACCTGCGGTGCGCAGGATGATTTGTCGACCAGGAATGAAAACAGCCGGATCAGCGGGTACACGGTCGGTCGCCCGCCGACAATGCCGGTCAAGCCGGGTGCCATGCCGGTCGCCGCCTGGGCGATCTCGCGGGCGAACAGCACCAAGGCCTGCTTGCTGGGGTGGCGTACCGCCAATTTCACCACCACCTCGCGGCAATCCTGGCGCTGGGCGTGGGCACCGTAGGTGGCTTCGCTGCCGAGCAGTTCAATGTTTACCTCGGTGTAAGGCGCCCAGCCGCGTTGGCTGAAC
Source organism: Pseudomonas sp. WS 5146 (assembly GCF_012985495.1). Lineage (NCBI taxonomy): Bacteria > Pseudomonadati > Pseudomonadota > Gammaproteobacteria > Pseudomonadales > Pseudomonadaceae > Pseudomonas > Pseudomonas sp. WS 5146. The sequence continues at coordinate 208,742 of NZ_JAAQWL010000001.1, read as the reverse complement.
AGTTCCGAGGTCTTGTTGATGATCGCCTGGCTGACTCGCTCGGCCTTGGCCACCGCGTCGATCCCGGCAATCAGGCAACTGGCGGTGCAACGGAAACCGTCGGGGTAAGTGGCGCTGACCTTGTACTGATCGGTGGGCGGTAAACCCTTGGCGCCGTGCAGGCGCACGCAGTTTTGGCCTTGTTGCTGCAGGTTGACCTGGCTGAAATCGCAGATCACATCGGGCAGTAAATACGCGCGCGGGTCGCCGATTTCATACAGCAACTGTTCGGCCACGCTGAGTTCGCTGATCAGCCCACCGGTGCCGGCGACTTTATTCACGGTAAATTGGCCGTCGGCGCTGACTTCGACGATGGGAAAACCGATGTGCTCGTAGTCCGGTACATCACGCCAATCAGTGAAGTTACCGCCGCTGCACTGCGCGCCGCATTCGATGATATGCCCGGCGAGCGCAGCTTGAGCGAGGCGGTCGTAGTCCTGCCACGACCAGTTGAATTCATGCACCAAGGCGGCGCTGACCACGGCGCTGTCGACCACGCGCCCGGTAATCACAATATCGGCGCCCAGCGCCAGTGCCTGAGCAATGCCGGGTGCGCCGAGGTAGGCGTTGGCCGAAACGCACATCGGCGGCAGGGGCGCGCCGTTGAACATATCGGTAATGTTGTGCAATTGCTTGAGTTGAGGTTGCAGGTCGTCGCCCAGCAGTACGGCGATTTTCAGCGGCACACTGGCCTTGTCGCAGGCCGCTTGCAGGGCGGCGGCGCAGGCGTGCGGGTGGATGCCGCCGGCGTTGCTGACCACGCGGATGCCCTGGCGCTGGATCTCCCCCAGCAACGGCGTGAGCACCTCGACAAAATCCGTGGCGTAACCGGCCTGGGGATCTTTCATCCGCGCACCGGCAAGGATCGACATGGTGACTTCCGCCAGGTAGTCGAACACCAGGTAATCCAGGGCGCCGCCGTGCACCAATTGGGCGGCAGCCGTGCAGGTGTCGCCCCAGAAGGCGCTGGCGCAGCCGATACGAACCGTCTTGCTCATGAGAAATCCTTCCTCTGATGGCTGGTGTCGAGACTACCAAGCAAGCGCTTGGTTTGTAAACGGTTGATATAAGTTTTGCCCAAGCGCTTGCTTGGCTGGCGGCCACGGCCTAAATTGCCGCCCAAGACGTCAGTAGAGATGAAGGAGAGCAGCATGGATGAGCAAAAAGCCCTGCGGGTGATGCGCACCATGGTCGACGGCGGCCAGTTGACCGACCCCGACAGTGCCCGGGGCAAGTTGCTGCAAACCGCGGCTCACCTGTTTCGCAACAAGGGTTTCGAGCGCACGACCGTGCGTGACCTAGCGAGTGCCGTGGGTATTCAGTCCGGCAGTATCTTTCATCACTTCAAGAGCAAGGACGAGATCCTGCGTGCCGTGATGGAGGAAACCATCCACTACAACACCGCGATGATGCGCGCATCACTTGAAGAGGCCAGCAACGTGCGTGAGCGCGTGCTGGCGCTGATCCGCTGCGAGTTGCAGTCGATCATGGGCGGCAGTGGTGAGGCGATGGCGGTGTTGGTCTACGAGTGGCGTTCGCTGTCAGCCGAGGGCCAGGCCCAGGTGCTGGCGTTGCGCGATGTGTATGAGGATATCTGGCTGCAGGTGCTGGGCGAGGCCAAGGCGGCGGGTTACATCCGGGGCGATGTGTTTATCACTCGACGCTTCCTGACCGGCGCCTTGTCCTGGACCACCACCTGGTTTCGCGCCGAAGGCAGCCTGACCCTCGAGCAGTTGGCCGAGGAGGCGCTGTTGATGGTGCTTAAAGCTGATTGAGGCGCAAGCTATTAATTTGCCGACGGAAAGTTGTCTCCCCTGACAAAAACGCCTAGCTTATTGCCATCAGAGTGTTAAACGGTGTGTGCCTCAATGTTTTCGCCATGGCGGCTGGCTGCAGGACTGACTATATGGGCACTGGGCACTGCGTGGTGGCTGCCGGCGTCGGCCGCGCAATTGGTCAGGATCGGCGCCGCGCACTTCCCGCCCTACACCGTTCGGCCCGAGCAGGGCGCTGATACCGGTTTGTTGCCGCAACTGGTCGAAGCCCTGAACGCTGCGCAAACCGACTACCAGTTTGTGTTGGTGCCGACTTCGATTCCACGGCGCTTTCGTGATTTCGAGCAAGGTCGGGTCGACATGGCCATCTTCGAAAACCCCGACTGGGGTTGGCAGGATATTCCCCACACCAGTGTCGACATGGGGTTGGAAGATGCAGAAATCTTCGTCACCCAACGTAAGCCCGGCCGCGACCAAAGCTATTTCACCGACCTCGCCGGTAAGCGCCTTGCAGTGTTCAGCGGTTATCACTACGCCTTTGCCGGTTTCAACCCCGACCCCAAGAACATGGCCGAACACTTCAACGCCACATTGACCTACTCCCATGACAGCAACCTGCTGATGGTGGCGCGCGGGCGTGCCGATATTGCGCTGGTCACGCGTTCGTACCTGAGCGACTTCATGGTGCGTAATGCGGACATGGCCGGGCAGTTCCTGGTCTCGGAGCGGATTGACCAGGTGTATCACCACTACGCGCTGGTACGGCCCAAAGCGCCGATCACCGGCGCGGCGTTCGCCGAGTTGCTCAAGCACCTGCGTGAGAGCGGGGAGATGTTGAAGATCTTCGAGCCGTATCGCATTGATGTGAGGCCGGTGCCCTGATTATCTGCGTTGAGCAGGCCTGTTGTGGCCACCTGGCTTGTTGGGGCAAGCCTGCTCGCCACATATCTCTACAGCTTCACACCCTGCGCGCAAACGTATCGCTATGGCTGCCCGACACCTTGCGGCAATGCACCAGCGCATCGCGAATCATGAAGTTCACCAGGGTTGGGGAAACGCCCAGCTCCTTGGCGATGTCCTTTTGCGGCACGCCGTGCAGGCGGTACATCTCGAACGCATAGCGGGTGCGCTGGGGCAACTCCGTCAGGGCGTCAGCGATGTTTTCCAGGGTGTTGAAGTTGATATGCGAAGTTTCCGGTGAAGCGCCGTGAATGACCACATTCAAGCCTTCCTCTTCCGTCCCCGAATATTTGAGCTCCAGGGCCTGCTTGCGGTAGTGGTCGATCGCCAGGTTGCGCACGATCTGGAACAGATAACTCAATTGAGCCTTGAACGACGAGGTGATGGTCGGCGCTGATTGCAGCCGAAAGTAGGCGTCCTGCACGACGTCTTCGGCGCGCGAGCGGCAACCGGTAATCCGGGCGGCGATCTTCACCAAAATAAGTCGATTGTCGACGAATGCCTGCAAAAGGGGTGAGTCGCACCTGCCTGTGGATACTTGTTCCGTCATGGAAATCACCTTGTCGCGAAAGAGTTAGGGGAGGGCGTCCTTGCTGAGGCCTCCTACACATCGGGCAACAAATTATTCTTAATGATAATGATTGTCAAATGAGAAGACGAACTAATCTTATGCTTTCTTGTTCGCTGTGAACTACGCCTCCCTCGCTCCCGGCGACTAATTATTTGCCCGGGCCGTCCGTTCTTCTGGGTGACAGGCCCGTTAGCCAACGGCCAAGGATCAGCACCCGCAGGAGGGCGAAATGGGTTTTTATCGTGCAGGCAGCGTTTTTCAGTTTGGAGACCGCGATCAATGAGCGTTTCCACGCGATTGCGCCTGTTCTGCCTGCCCTATTCGGGGGCCAGCGCGATGGTTTATGCACGCTGGCGCCGGGCTCTGCCTGACTGGTTGCAGGTGTGCCCGCTGGAATTGCCGGGTCGCGGCATGCGCATGGATGAGCCGTTGCAGCGCGATATCAAAACCTTGGCCGCGCAGCTTGCCGACGAGATCGGTCGTGACCTGGGCAGCCCCTATGCCTTGTTCGGCCACAGCCTGGGCGGCCTGCTGGCATTTGAACTGGCGCATGCATTGAAAGCACGCAATCTGCCTGCGCCGCTGGCGTTATTTGCTTCCGGTACCGCCGGCCCGGCGCGCCGCGATGTGAGCGAATACGCCATCGAAAAGACCGATGAACAACTGATCGCCCGCCTGCGCGAACTGCAGGGCACCGCCGAAGAGGCGCTGTGCAACCCGGAATTGATGCAGTTGATGCTGCCGATTCTGCGCGCCGACTTCCTGCTGTGCGGCAGCTTCACCTATGGCGAGCGCGCGCCACTGGGCATGCCGATCCATGTGTTTGGCGGCAAGCAGGACAGTGTGCGCGCCGACCAGTTGCTCGACTGGCAACTGGATGCCGCCAGCGGCTTCTCCCTGGATATGTTCGACGGCCACCACTTCTTCCTCGTGCAGCACGAAAGCGCGGTGCTGCGCTGCCTGCGTCGCTATGCCGACGAGCACTTGGCCCGCTGGCGCAATGATGCGGCGCGCCAACTGGCTGCCGTTTAGCACGGCCCTAATTCCCGATTTTCCCGTAAGCCGATTTCAGGCAGGAACCCCATGATGGACGCCTTCGAACTTCCCCGCACCCTGGTCCAGTCCCTTCAACACCGCGCCGCGCAGACCCCGGACCAGGTGGCCCTGCGCTTCCTTGCCGAATCCGCCGCCGACAGCGTTGTGCTCAGTTACCGCGACCTAGACCAGCGCGCCCGCACCATCGCCGCCGCCTTGCAGGCCAATGCGGCATTGGGCGACCGTGCGGTGCTGTTGTTCCCCAGCGGCCCGGATTACGTCGCGGCGTTCTTTGGTTGCCTGTACGCCGGGGTCATCGCCGTGCCGGCCTATCCGCCGGAGTCGACCAAGCGCCATCATCAGGAGCGGCTGCTGTCGATCATCAGCGATGCCGAGCCGCGCCTGCTGCTGACCATCGCCAGCCTCGCCGACGGCCTGGCGCAGATCGAGAACGCGCCGCCGGTATTGAGCGTCGATACCCTGCAGACCGCCGGCAATTGGGTCGAGCCCGCGCTGCAAGCGGACGACATCGCCTTCCTGCAATACACCTCCGGCTCCACCGCACTGCCTAAAGGCGTGCAAGTCAGCCACGGCAACCTGGTGGCCAACGAAGTGCTGATCCGTCGCGGCTTCGGCATTGATCTGCACCCGGATGATGTGATCGTCAGCTGGCTGCCGCTGTACCACGACATGGGCCTGATCGGCGGCTTGCTGCAACCGATCTTCAGTGGCGTGCCCTGTGTGTTGATGTCGCCGGCGTACTTCCTCGGCCGCCCATTGCGCTGGCTGGAAGCGATCAGCGAATACGGTGGCACCATCAGCGGCGGGCCGGATTTCGCCTATCGGCTGTGCAGTGAGCGGGTCAGTGAAACCGCGCTGGAACGCCTGGATTTGAGCAAATGGCGCGTGGCGTATTCGGGCTCCGAGCCGATCCGCCTCGACACCCTGGAACGTTTCGCCGAGAAGTTTGCCGTTTGTGGTTTCACCTCGAATAATTTCTTCGCCTCCTACGGGCTGGCCGAGGCGACGTTGTTTGTCGCCGGTGGCACCCGTGGTCAAGGCATCCCCGCGTTGCGTGTGGATGAGCAGGCGCTGGCCGCCAACCGCGCTGAACCGGGGCAGGGCAGCGCGATCATGAGTTGCGGCACGAGCCAGCCGGAACACGCGGTGCTGATCGCCGATCCGCACACCCTCACCGAATTGCCCGACAACCGTGTCGGCGAACTCTGGGCCGCCGGCCCCAGCATCGCCCACGGCTACTGGCGCAACCCCGAGGCCAGCGCCAAAACCTTTGTACAACACGCGGGGCGCACCTGGCTGCGCACCGGCGACCTGGGCTTTATCCGCGACGGCGAGGTGTACATCACCGGTCGCCTCAAAGACCTGCTGATCGTGCGCGGCCACAACCTGTATCCGCAGGACATCGAGCAGACCGTCGAGCGCGAAGTCGAAGTGGTGCGCAAGGGTCGGGTAGCGGCGTTTGCCGTGAATCACCAAGGTCTGGAAGGCATCGGCATCGCCGCAGAAATCAGCCGCAGCGTGCAGAAAATCCTGCCGCCGGAGGCCTTGATCAAGGCGATTCGCCAGGCGGTGGCCGAGGCCTATCAAGAAGCCCCGAGCGTGGTGGTACTGCTCAACCCCGGCGCCTTGCCCAAGACCTCCAGCGGCAAGGTGCAGCGTTCGGCCTGCGCGCTTCGTCATGCCGATGGCAGCCTCGACAGCTATGCGCAGTTCCCGAATCTGCAAGCCCAGGCCAGTGACGCGCTGCTTGAATCCGAGCTGCAAAAGCAGATTGCAGCGATCTGGTGCGAGCAGTTGCAGGTCGCAACCGTGGCGGCCGATGACCACTTCTTCCTGCTCGGCGGCAACTCCATCACCGCCACCCAGGTGGTCGCGCGCCTGCGTGAAAGCCTGGGCCTGGAGCTGAACCTGCGCCTGCTGTTCGAGGCGCCGACGCTTTCGGCGTTCGCCGCCAATGTGGCGCAATTGCAGCAAGACGGCGGCGTTGCCCAAGGCGCGATCCAGGCCTTGTCACGCCAGGCAGACTTGCCGCAATCCCTGGCACAGAACCGCCTGTGGATCACCTGGCAACTGGACCCGCACAGCAGCGCCTACACCATCCCCGGCGCCCTGCGGTTGCGCGGCGAGCTGGACGAAGATGCCGTGCGCACGAGCTTCCAGCAGTTGATCCAGCGCCACGAAGCCCTGCGCACGCGCTTCTATGAACGCGATGGCCAAGCCTTCCAGCGCGTCGAGGCCAACACCGGTTTCGAGCTGCAAGTGATCGACCTCAGCGACCTGCCAAGCGCCGAACGCGAAGCCCGCGCGCAGCAGATCCGCGAAGACGAAGCGCGCACCCGGTTCGACCTGGAAAAAGGCCCGTTGCTGTGGGTGACGCTGGTGCGCCTGGACGATGAAGATCACCAACTGCTGGTGACCTTGCATCACATCATCGCCGACGGTTGGTCGCTGAACATTCTGATCGACGAATTCTCGCGTCTGTATGCCGCCGCAACCCAAGGCCAACCCCTGGAACTGCCGCCACTGGCCCTGCAATACGCCGACTACGGCAGTTGGCAGCGTCAATGGCTGGCCGAAGGGGAAGGCCAGCGGCAATTGGCCTATTGGCAGGCGCAACTGGGTGATGAGCACCCGGCCCTGAGCCTGGCCACCGACCATCCACGCTCTGCGCAGCACACCCACAGTGCCTCGCGCCATAGCGTGCGCTTGAACGCAGCGCTCAGCGAAGCCATTCGCCAGGCCGCTCAAGCCCATGAGTCCACACCGTTCATGCTGTTGCTGGCGGCGTTCCAGAGCCTGCTCTACCGCTACAGCGGCCAGCGCGATATCCGTATCGGCGTGCCCAACGCCAATCGCCCACGCCAGGAAACCCAAGGCCTGATTGGCTTCTTCATCAACACCTTGGTGTTGCGCGTTGAGCTGGACGGGCGCCTGCCATTCAATCAGCTGTTGGCTGCCACGCGCCAGGCTGCGCTGGGCGCCCAGGCTCACCAGGACCTGCCCTTCGAACAACTGCTGGAAGCCTTCCCCCAGGCCCGCGAACAAGGCCTGTTCCAGGTTATGTTCAACCACCAGCAGCGCGACTTGAGCGCCTTGCGCCGCTTGCCGGGCATGCTTGCGGATGAGCTGCCATGGCACAGTCGCGAAGCCAAGTTCGACCTGCAACTGCACACTGAAGAAGACCGCAACGGGCGTTTGAGCCTGGCGTTCGACTACGCCGATGAGCTGTTCGACAGCGCGACCATCCAGCGCCTCGCCGAGCACTTCATCAGCCTGCTGCACGCGGTGTGCGAGCAGCCGGAGCAAGCCATCGGCGACCTCAAGCTGATGCACACAGACGAGCAGCAGCCATGGAGCGAAGCCCCGTGTGCCCCGGCCCGGCAGTGGCTGCCCGAGCTGCTCAGCCAGCACACCTCGGACCACACCGCACTGGTCTGGCAAGGCAGCAGCCTGACCTTCGCCCAACTGCACACCCAGGCCAACCGCCTGGCCCACTACCTGCGTGACAAGGGCGTCGGCCCGGATGTGTGCGTGGCCATCGCCGCCGAGCGTTCGCCGCAATTGCTGATCGGTCTGCTGGCAATCATCAAGGCCGGTGGCGCCTATGTGCCGCTCGATCCGGATTACCCCGCCGACCGCCTGGCCTACATGCTCAAGGACAGCGGCGTGCACCTGCTGCTGAGCCAAACCTCACTGCTTGAACTGCTGCCGGCCACCGAAGGCGTGTGCGTGATCGCCATGGACAGCTTGCACCTGGACAGCTGGCCGACCCAGGCGCCGGGCCTGCACTTGAATGGCGACAACCTCGCCTACGTCATCTACACCTCCGGCTCCACCGGCCAGCCCAAAGGTGTGGGCAATACCCATGCGGCCCTGGCCGAGCGCTTGCAGTGGATGCAGGCCACCTATCAACTCAACGACACCGATGTGCTGATGCAAAAGGCGCCGATCAGTTTCGACGTGTCGGTGTGGGAGTGCTTCTGGCCACTGATCAGCGGCTGCCGCCTGGTGCTGGCCGGCCCTGGCGAACATCGCGATCCGCACCGCATTGCGCAGCTGGTACAGGAACACGGCGTGACCACGCTGCACTTTGTGCCGCCGCTGCTGCAGCTGTTTATCGATGAGCCGTTGGTGACTGAATGCACCAGCCTGCGGCGTCTGTTCTCCGGCGGTGAAGCCTTGCCTGCCGAGCTGCGTAACCGCGTATTGGCGCAGCTGCCGGCGGTGCAACTGCACAACCGGTATGGCCCGACTGAAACCGCGATCAACGTGACCCACTGGCATTGCCAGGTTGCGGATGGCGAACGCTCGCCCATCGGCCGGCCGCTGGGCAATGTGATCTGCCGCGTGCTGGATGAGCAACTCAACCCATTACCGGCCGGTGTGCCGGGCGAACTGTGCATCGGCGGCATCGGCCTGGCGCGCGGTTATCTTGGCCGCGCCGGGCTGACCGCCGAGCGTTTTGTGGCTGACCCGTTGGGCGCACCCGGCACACGCCTGTACCGCACCGGTGACCGTGTGCGTTGGAGCGCAGATGGCGTGCTCGAATACCTGGGCCGCCTTGATCAACAGGTCAAACTGCGTGGGTTCCGTGTGGAGCCTGAAGAAATCGAAGCACGGATGCTGGCGCTGGACGGCATCGCCCAAGCCGTGGTGCTGGTGCGTGATGCACAACTGATCGGCTACTACACCGCGCCTGCGAAGCTTACCGAGCAGGAGGTAAAAACCGCCTTGGCCTCTGAGCTGCCGGAGTACATGGTGCCCGCCTTGCTGATGCGTCTGGACGCCATGCCCCTGAGCCCCAGCGGTAAACTCGACCGCCGCGCCTTGCCCGAACCGGTGTGGCAAACCCGTGAACACATTGAGCCTGCAACGCCGCTGCAGCAGCAGATTGCCGCGATCTGGCGCGAAGTGCTGGGCTTGCCACGTATCGGCCTGCGCGACGACTTTTTTGCCCTCGGCGGCCACTCGTTGCTGGCCACGCAAATCATCTCCCGCACCCGCCAGGCCTGCGACGTCGAGTTGCCGTTGCGCAGCTTGTTCGAAGCCAGCGAGCTGGGTGCGTTTGCCGAGCAAGTGGGCGCGATCCAGGCTTCGGGCCAACGCAATCAGCAAACCGCTATCGCCCGGGTCGACCGCAGCGCGCCGGTGCCGCTGTCTTATTCCCAGCAGCGCATGTGGTTCCTCTGGCAGATGGAGCCCGACAGCCCGGCCTACAACGTCGGCGGCATGGCGCGTCTGCGCGGCGTGCTGGATGTGGGGCGTTTTGAGGCGGCGTTGCAAGCCTTGATCATGCGTCACGAAACCCTGCGCACCACCTTCCCGAGCGTCGATGGCGTGGCGTACCAAAAGGTCTCACCGCAAACCGGTATGCGCATGGGCTGGCAGGATTTCTCGGCGCTCAATGAAACCGAGCGTCAGCAGCGCCTGCAAGATTTCGCCGATCAGGAAGCTCACACGCCGTTCAACCTGGAAACCGGGCCGCTGTTGCGGGCCTGCGTGGTCAAGGCCGGCGAGCAAGAGCACTACTTCGTGCTGACCCTGCACCATATCGTCACCGAAGGCTGGGCCATGGACATCTTCGCCCGTGAGCTCGGCGCGCTGTACGAGGCGTTTATCGACGAACGCGACTCGCCGCTGGCGCCGCTGGCGGTGCAATACCTCGACTACAGCGTGTGGCAGCGCCAGTGGCTGGAGGCTGGCGAGCGCCAACGCCAACTGGACTACTGGACTGCGCAACTGGGCCATGAGCATCCTTTGCTCGAACTGCCCGCCGACCGCCCACGGCCACCGGTGCAAAGCCATCAGGGCGAGTTGTACCGTTTTGATCTGAGCGATGACTTGGCCGCTCGCGTGCGCGCCTTTAACGCCGAACGTGGCCTGACGTTGTTCATGACCATGACCGCCACCCTGGCGGTGCTGCTCTACCGCTACAGCGGCCAGACCGACCTGCGCATCGGCGCGCCGGTGGCCAACCGCATTCGCCCGGAAAGCGAAGGGCTGATCGGCGCATTCCTCAACACCCAGGTGCTGCGTTGCCAGCTCAATGGGCAGATGAATGTGGCCGAGTTGTTAGAGCAGGTGCGCCATACCGTGATCGAAGGCCAGTCTCACCAGGACCTGCCATTCGATCATCTGGTGGAAGCCCTGCAACCATCGCGCAGCGCGGCATATAACCCGCTGTTCCAGGTGATGTGCAACGTGCAGCGCTGGGAATTCCAGCAGAGCCGCCAACTGGCGGGCATGACCGTCGAATACCTGGTCAACGATGCGCGGGCGACCAAGTTCGATCTCAACCTGGAAGTCACCGACCTCGACCATCGGCTGGGTTGCTGCCTGACCTACAGCACCGATCTGTTCGACGAGCCGCGTATTGCGCGGATGGCCGCACATTGGCAAAACCTGTTGGAAGCGTTGATCGCCAACCCGCAACAGCGTCTGAGCGAGTTGCCCTTGCTGACGGCCACTGAGCAGCGCGCCTTGCAGAGCAGCCTGGGTATCGAGGCGGGTGAACACCGCCTGGATCAGTGCATTCACCCGCTGTTCAGCCAACAAGCATTGGCCCGCCCCGATGCAGCGGCGTTGACCTTTGCCGGGGTCACGCTCAGTTATCGCGAACTGGATGAGCGCGCCAACCGCCTGGCCTGGATGCTGCGTGAGCGCGGCGTTGGCCCGCAGGTGCGGGTCGGCCTGGCGCTGCCGCGCTCGCTGGAAATGGTCATCGGCCTGCTGGCGATCCTCAAGGCTGGCGGCGCTTATGTGCCGCTGGACCCGGAATACCCGCTCGACCGCCTGCACTACATGATCGAAGACAGTGGCATCGGCCTGCTGCTCAGTGATGCGGCGATGTTCGAAGCCCTTGGCGAATTGCCGGCGACGGTCGCGTGCTGGTGCCTGGAAGATGACTTGCCGGTGTTGGCCAATTACCCTGCCGCCGAGCCGCCCTTTATCAGCCTGCCGCAACATCAGGCGTACCTGATCTACACCTCCGGCTCCACGGGCAAGCCGAAGGGCGTGGTGGTGTCCCACGGTGAAATCGCCATGCATTGCCAGGCGGTGATCGAGCGCTTTGGCATGCGCGCGGATGATTGCGAGCTGCACTTCTACTCCATCAACTTCGACGCCGCCACCGAGCGTCTACTGGTGCCGCTGCTCAGCGGTGCGCAGGTGGTGTTGCGCGCCCAAGGCCAATGGGATGCCGAAGAAATCTGCGCACTGATCCGTGCCCATGGCATCAATATCCTCGGCTTCACGCCAAGCTACGGCAGCCAATTGGCGCAATGGCTGGCGACCCGGCAACAGACTTTGCCGGTGCGCATGTGCATCACCGGCGGCGAGGCGCTGACCGGCGAACACTTGCAGCGGATTCGTGCGGTGTTCCAGCCCGAGCTATTTTTCAACGCCTATGGCCCGACCGAAACCGTGGTGATGCCGCTGGCCAGCCTGGCGCCGCACGTGTTGGAAGAAGGCGCCGCCAGCGTGCCGATCGGCAGCATCATCGGCGCTCGCGTGGCCTATATTCTCGACGCCGACCTGGCGCTGGTGCCCCAAGGCGCGACCGGTGAGCTGTATGTCGGCGGGGCCGGTCTGGCCCAGGGTTATCACGAACGTCCTGGCATGACGGCCGAGCGGTTTGTCGCCGATCCGTTTGCTGCCGATGGCGGCCGTTTGTACCGCACCGGCGACCTGGTGCGCCAACGCGCCGATGGGTTGGTGGAGTACCTGGGCCGTATCGACCATCAAGTGAAGATTCGCGGTTTCCGCATCGAGCTGGGTGAAATCGAAACGCGCTTGCTGGAGCACGCAGCCGTGCGCGAAGCAGTGGTGCTGGCGCTGGATTCACCCAGTGGTAAACAGCTGGCGGCGTATCTGGTCAGCGACGCCGACCCTGCCGCCTTGCGTGATGCACTCAAGGCGCACCTCAAGGCGCAACTGCCGGACTACATGGTGCCCGCGCACCTGATCGTGCTCGACAGCATGCCGCTGACCGCCAACGGCAAGCTCGACCGCCGCGCCTTGCCGCAGCCGGATCCTGCGGCCAATCGCCAAACCTATGTGGCGCCACGCAATGAGCTGGAGCAAAACCTGGCGGCCATTTGGTGCGCGGTGTTGAACGTGCAGCAAGTCGGCCTGGACGATAACTTCTTTGAATTGGGCGGTGACTCGATCCTGTCGATCCAGGTGGTCAGCCGTGCGCGGCAGGCCGGGATTCATTTCAGCCCACGGGATTTGTTCCAGCACCAGACCGTGCAAACCCTGGCCGCTGTGGCTACGCGCTCCGAGCAAGTGACAGCCGAGCAGGGGCTGCTCACCGGCAGCTCGGGCCTGACGCCGATCCAGCATTGGTTCTTTGATACCGAGATCTCCAACCGTCAGCACTGGAACCAGGCATTGCTGCTCAAGCCGCTGCAATTGCTGGAGCCCCATCGCCTGGAGCAAGCACTGCTGGCGGTGCTGGAGCATCACGACGCCTTGCGCCTGAGCTTCTCCACGCGCGACGCACACTGGCATGCCGAGCACCTGGCCGTGCCCCAAGGCGGTGTGCTGATGCAGGCGCAAGTGCGCGATATGCAGGCCTGCACTGAGCTGTTCACTGACACCCAACGCAGCCTCGACCTTGAGCATGGCCCGCTGTTGCGCGCCTTGCTGGTGGACGGCCCGCAAGGCCAGCAACGCCTGCTGATCGTGATTCATCACCTGGTGGTAGACGGCGTGTCGTGGCGCGTAGTGCTGGAGGACCTGCAAACGGTTTACCGCCAGTTGAGCGACGGCCAGTCCGTCAGCCTGCCGGCCAAGACCAGCGCATTGCGCGATTGGGCTGCGCGCTTGCGCGCTTATGCCGGTAGCGAGTCCCTGCGCGAAGAATTGAGCCTGTGGCAAGAGCAACTGGCCGGTCCGGCAGTGGCGTTGCCGGTGGAGCGTCCACAGGGTTCACTGCGCAACCGCGAGGCTGAAACCGTCAGCGTGCGCCTGGGTGTCGAACACACGCGGCAGTTGCTGCAACAGGCGCCGAGCGCGTATCGCACCCAAGTCAACGACCTGCTGCTGACCGCCTTGGCCCGCGTGCTGTGCCGCTGGACGGGGCACGCCTCGACCTTGATCCAACTGGAAGGCCATGGCCGTGAAACCCTGTTCGATGAAATCGACCTGACCCGCAGCGTCGGCTGGTTCACCAGTGCTTACCCGTTGCGCCTGACACCGCAAGCCGGGCAGGGCGACTCGATCAAGGCCATCAAGGAACAACTGCGCGGCGTGCCGCACAAAGGCCTGGGTTATGGCGTGCTGCGTTACCTGGCGGACGATCAGTGCAAGCAGGCCATGGCCGCATTGCCAACGGCGCAGATCACCTTCAACTACCTCGGCCAGTTCGACCAGAGCTTCGGCGCCGATGCACTGTTCCACCCGCTGGATGAATCGGCGGGCCTGGCCCACGACCCGGATGCGCCGCTGCCCAACGAGCTGAGTGTCGACAGCCAGGTGTACGGCGGTGAGTTGCTGCTGCGCTGGACCTTCAGCCGTGAGCGCCATGACCCACAGACCATCCGTGAACTGGCGGATGGGTACTTGAGCGAGCTGCAAAGCCTGATCGCGCATTGCCTCAACGACGAGGCGGGTGGCCTTACGCCGTCTGACTTCCCGTTGGCGCACCTGACTCAATCGCAGCTCGACAGCCTGCCGGTGCCGGCCAACGTCATCGAAGACGTCTACCCGCTGACGCCAATGCAGGAAGGCCTGCTGCTGCACACCTTGCTGGAGCCGGGCACCGGCCTCTACTACATGCAGGACCGCTACCGCATCAACAGCGCCCTCGACCCCGAGCGTTTCGCCCAGGCCTGGCAGGCGGTGATCGCCCGGCATGAAGCCTTGCGTGCGTCGTTCTGCTGGAACGTCGGCGAGGACATGCTGCAGGTGATCCACAAGCCGGGCAGCACGCCGATTGAGTATCTGGATTGGAGCCATGACCCCGAATCCGAGCAGGAGCCGCGCCTGCAAGCCTTGCTCAAGGCCGAGCGCGAGGCCGGTTTTGATCTGCTCAACCAGGCGCCGTTCCACCTGCGGCTGATCCGCGTGGGCGAGGCGCGCTACTGGTTCATGATGAGCAACCACCACATCCTGATCGATGCCTGGTGCCGCTCGTTGCTGATGAATGATTTCTTCGACATCTACATGGCCTTGGGCGAGGGCCGCGATACACAATTGGCCACGCCGCCGCGCTACCGCGATTACATCGCCTGGCTGCAACGCCAGAACCTCAATGAAGCGCGCCAGTGGTGGCAACAGAACCTGCAAGGGTTCGAGCGCACCACGCCGATCCCGAGCGACCGGCCGTTCCTGCGCGAACACGCAGGCCACAGCGGCGGCATGGTGGTAGGCGATTGCTACACCCGCCTGGATGCCCGCGACGGTGCGCAATTGCGCGAATTGGCCCAGGCCCATCAACTCACCGTCAACACCTTCGCTCAAGCGGCGTGGGCCTTGGTGCTGCGGCGTTTGAGCGGTGATCGTGATGTGCTGTTTGGCGTCACCGTCGCCGGGCGGCCGGTGGAGATGCCCGAGATGCAACGCACTGTCGGCCTGTTCATCAACAGCATCGCGCTGCGGGTGAAACTGCCGGAAGACGACCAGACTTGCGGTGTGCGTCAGTGGCTGAGCGGCTTGCTCGACAGCAATATGCAACTGCGCGAATACGAATACCTGCCGCTGGTGACTATCCAGGAACACAGCGAATTGCCTAAAGGCCAACCGCTGTTCGACAGCCTGTTCGTGTTTGAAAACGCACCGGTGGAAGTCTCGGTGCTGGACCGTGCGCAAAGCCTGAATGCCACCTCGGACTCCGGCCGCACCCACACCAACTTCCCGCTGACGGCCGTGTGTTATCCGGGCGATGACCTCGGCTTGCACCTGTCCTACGACCAGCGTTATTTCGATGAAACCACCGTGCAAGGCATGCTGGGCGAGTTCAAGCGCCTGCTGCTGGCGTTGGTGCAGGGCTTCCATGGCGACATGGCGGACTTGCCGCTGATCGGCGAGCAGGAGCGGGCGTTCCTGGTCGACGGCTGTAACCAGAGCGAGCATGACTACCCGCTGGAACGCAGCTATGTCGAGTTGTTCGAAGTGCAGGTGGCACAACATCCGCAGCGCATCGCTGCCAGTTGCCTCGACCAGCAATGGACCTACGATGAATTGAACCGTCGCAGCAACGGCTTGGGCTACGCGCTGATCGAGGCTGGTGTCGGGCTGGATCAGCCGGTGGCGCTGCTGGCCGAGCGTAACCTGGATTTGCTCGGCATGATCATCGGCAGCTTCAAGGCTGGTGCCGGTTACCTGCCGCTGGACCCAGGCCTGCCAAGCCAGCGGCTGAACCGCATCATCGACCTGAGCCGCACACCGTTGCTGGTGTGCACCGAGGCGTGCCGCGAGCAGGCGATTGAATTGCTGGACGGCACCGACTGCCAGTTGCTGGTATGGGAAGAAGTGCCCGGCCGTGGCGAAAACCCCGGCATCTACAGCGCGCCGGATAACCTCGCCTATGTGATCTACACCTCCGGCTCCACGGGTTTGCCCAAAGGTGTGATGGTGGAACAGCGCGGCATGCTCAATAACCAGTTGAGCAAGGTGCCGTATCTGCAACTGAGCGAGACAGATGTGATCGCGCAGACCGCTTCGCAGAGCTTCGATATTTCTGTGTGGCAGTTCCTCACCGCGCCGCTGTTTGGCGCGCGGGTGGATATTGTGCCGAACACCATCGCCCATGACCCGCAGGGTTTGTTGGCGCACGTGCAGGCCCAAGGTATTACCGTGCTGGAGAGCGTGCCGTCGCTGATCCAGGGCATGCTCGCTCAAGAACGCATGAGCCTGGACGACTTGCGCTGGATGCTGCCGACGGGTGAAGCCATGCCGCCGGAGCTGGCGCACCAGTGGTTGCTGCGTTACCCCGAGATCGGCTTGGTCAACGCTTATGGCCCGGCGGAGTGCTCGGATGATGTGGCGTTCTTCCGCGTTGACCTGGCGTCGACCCGTGGCACGTACCTGCCGATTGGCACGCCAACCGACAACAACCGCTTGTACCTGCTTGATGGTGCGCTGGCGCTGGTGCCGCAAGGTGCGGTGGGCGAGTTGTGTGTGGCAGGCAGGGGCGTAGGGCGTGGTTATGTCAGCGACCCATTGCGCACCGCCCAGGTGTTTGTGCCGAACCCGTTCGGCGCGCCGGGCGAGCGGCTATACCGCACCGGCGACCTGGCGCGTCGGCGCAGTGATGGTGTGCTGGAATATGTCGGGCGTATCGACCATCAGGTGAAGATTCGCGGTTACCGCATCGAACTGGGTGAAATCGAAGCGCGCCTGCATGAGCAGCCGGATGTGCGGGATGCGGCGGTGGGTGTGCAGGAAGGCGTCAACGGCAAGCATTTGGTGGGTTACCTGGTGGCGACGGATGCAGCGCTGAATCCAGGCGAGCGCCTGGACCGCATCAAGCAACGCCTGCGCGCGGAGCTGCCGGAATACATGGTGCCGCTGCACTGGTTATGGCTTGACCGCCTGCCGCTGAACGCCAACGGCAAGCTGGACCGCAACGCTCTGCCGGCCCTGGAGATTGGCCAGTTGCACAGTCAGGATTACCTGGCGCCACGCAACGAACTGGAAGCTACCCTGGCAGCGATTTGGGCTGAGGTGTTGAAGGTCGAAAGGGTAGGCGTGCAGGACAACTTCTTCGAGCTGGGGGGGCATTCATTGCTGGCCACGCAGATTGCTTCGCGGGTGCAGAAAACCCTGCAACGGGATGTGCCGCTGCGGGCGATGTTCGAATGCAGCACGGTGGCGGAGTTGGCCGAGTATATCGACGGCCTGGAGGCCAATGAGATCAGTGCAGAGAAGGTCGATCGGTTGAGTGATCTGATGGCGGAGCTGGAGGGTTTGTAACTGATCGTTCCCACGCTCTGCGTGTGAATGCAGCCCAGGACGCTCTGCGTCCCAAAGCGTGACGCAGAGCGTCACCTGAGGCATTCCCACGCAGAGCGTAGGGAACGATCTGATGGGCTATTTAGGGCCGAGAATCTTCACCAGCTTGTCCGGCGACGGCGCGCCTTGCTGTTGCTGCAAGCCACCCTTGTCATCCAGACTGATCGTTCCCACGCTCTGCGTGGGAATGCAGCCCAGGACGCTCTGCGTCCCAAAGCGTGACGCAGAGCGTCACCTGAGGCATTCCCACGCAGAGCGTAGGGAGCGATCTGATGGGCTATTTAGGCCCGAGAATCTTCACCAGCTTGTCCGGCGACGGCGCGCCTTGCTGTTGCTGCAAGCCACCCTTCACTGATCATTCCCACGCTCTGCGTGGGAATGCAGCCCGGGACGCTCTGCGTCCCAAAGCGTGACGCAGAGCGTCACCTGAGGCATTCCCACGCAGAGCGTAGGGAGCGATCTGATGGGCTATTTAGGCCCGAGAATCTTCACCAGCTTGTCCGGCGACGGCGCGCCTTGCTGTTGCTGCAAGCCACCCTTGTCATCCAGATAGAAAATCGCTGGCGTTGCCGACAGTTCCAGCTCTTCCATCAACTTCATGTTGGCATCGAGCTTGGCTTCGATATCCGCCGGAATCTTGTCCAATGCCTGCAATTTGCTGCCCTTGCCGGCGGCTTCGTGTTCTTCCAGGGCTTTTTGCGGGTCTTTGGCGGCCAGCAGCGCGGCGGATTTGCCTGGGCTGTCTTCGCGAATGATGCCGACCATGATGTGGCGCAATTGCACCTTGCCGGCCTTGACCCACGGACGTGCCTGTTCCCAGAACATGTTGCAGTACGGGCAGTTGGGGTCACTGAACAGGTAGACGGTGCGCGGCGCGTTTTTGTCGCCGTCCTGGATCCAGTTGCTGTGTTCCATCTTGGCCCAGACTTCCTTGGCCATCGGCGCGTACACCAGTTTTTCCAGTGGCGCGTTGCTCAGGTCATTGCCCTGGGCGTCGTACAGGTTGCCGGCCAGCACACTTTTGCCGTCCGCGGTCAGGTACAGCGCCATGCCACGGTTCTGGTATTGCGCGGCGTAGCCGGTGAGGCCGCTGGGCGCGTCGAACTTGCCGAGGATCTTGGCACCCTTGGCTTCGATCTGTTTGATCGGCGCCGGCCAGTCTTCGGCCTGGGCCAGTGTGGCCGCAAGCGTCAGCGGCAGCAGGGTCAGCAGGTGGCGGAGTCTTGGCATGTCGGTTTCCTTGTGGCAGCAGGGGCAGTGTCGAAGGGTTCCATGGCACGGGCCAGGCTGGCCTGGGACAACTCGCCCAGGTGGCTGTTGATCAGGCGCCCATCGGCTTGGTAGAACAGGGTTGTCGGCAAGGCCATCGAACCCACGGCCTGGCCAAGGCGGCCACTCGCATCAAACAGCACGTTGTCGAGGGTCAGGCCCTGGGTGGCGAGAAAGGTGCTGACGCTTTGCATGCTTTCGGCCTGGTTGACGAACAGGAAGGTCACGTCCGGGCGTTGGTGTTGCGCACGCTCCAGCACCGGCATCTCGCGGCGGCACGGCGGGCACCAGGTGGCCCAGAGGTTGATCACCAGCGGCCCGCCTTTGTAGTCGGCCAGTTGCACCACGTCGCCATTGGCGTTGCGCAAGGTAATGTCCGGCAATTGTGCGCCCTTGTCGTAGAGGCTCAGGGACACACTGGTCAGGCCCCAGAACACCAGGCCCGTGACTACCCCGGCACTCAGCGGTGTGCGCATGGCCGGACGGCGCCAGCCGTAGAACACGGCGCCCAGCACCAGTGCAATCACGCCGGGCCAGGGCAGGAAGCCGCCGTCGCGCAGGTCGACTATCTGCAATGGGTCGTGGCTGTAGTCGCTCCAGTACATCAGTACAAAGCTTAAGCGTGCCACCAGCATGCCCAGCAAAAACAGGCTGAACAGCACCGATTCGGGGTTTTCACCGCCACGCTTGGCCACGCGCCAACCCACCAGCGTGGCGAGAATCAGCGCGCTGATCAGCAGGATGTGATTCAGGGCGATGGCGAACGTACCGATGGTCAGGGTCAGCATCAGCGCGCGTCTCGGGTTTGCGTCCAGCGTTGCAGGAAGGCGGCGGCATCCACTTCGCCGGTGATGCGTTGGGCGCGACGTTCTTCACCGTCCGGGCCGATCCACACGAAGCTCGGTGGCCCCGGCACCTTGTAGCGCCCGAGCAGCTCGCGGCTGGCGGCGTTGTCGGCGGTGACGTCCAGGCGCAACAGGCGCACGTCTTTAAGCGCGTCCATCACCTGGGGTTGGCCGAAAACTTGTTTTTCCATGATCTTGCATGACACGCACCAGTCGGCGTAGTAGTCCACCAGCACCCACTGGCCCTGGGCCTTGGCGCTGTCGAGCTGGCTTTGCAGCACGGCTGGGTCGTTGATGGTCATGAACGCATCGTGGGCGCTGGGTGCAGCGCCAACCTTGGAGCCGCTGTAAACCTTCAACGGTTGCCACAGGTCGTCACTGCCACCGGCCGCGCCCACTACCAGCAGCGCGCCCCACAGGCCCAGCACCAGCGAGCCGGCGCCGAATACCTTGGCCGCCAGCCCGTATTCGCGGGCAAGTGTCCAGCCGCAGTAGGCCATCACCAGCGCCAAGGCGCCCCACAGGCCGAGCCACAGGCTTTCGCCGACCACCGGGCGGATCATCAGCACGGCAGTGCCGAGGAACAGGAAGCCGAAGATGCCCTTGAGCACGTTCATCCAGGTGCCCGGCTTGGGCAGGAAACGGTTGCCTACGGTCACCAGCAGCAACAGCGGAATACCGATGCCGATGCCCATGGCGAACAGGATCAGGCCGCCGTGCAGCGCGTTGCCGCTCTGGGCGATATACAGCAGGGCACCCGCCAGTGGCGCGGTCATGCACGGGCCGACCAACAGGCCGGACAGCGCACCGAGAATACCGGCGCCGACCAGGCTGCCACCGCTTTGCTGGCGGCTGACGTTGTCCAGGCGATCACGCAGGAAGGTCGGCAGTTGCAGTTCAAAGAAGCCGAACATCGGCAGGGCCAGGATCACAAACAGCGCGGCGAAGCTGCCAAGGATCCACGGCGTTTGCAGAAGGGCGGCAAGGTTGCCGCCCAGCAGCGCGGCCAGTACGCCGAGCGCCGCATACACCAGCGCCATACACACCACATAGCTGCTGGCCAGGGCAAAGCCACGGCGGGGGCTGGCGCCGCTGCCGACCACCAAACCCGCGAGGATCGGCAGCATCGGCAGCGAGCACGGGGCAAATGCCAGCAGCAGGCCCAGGCCGAAGAACACCAGCAGGCTCCAACCCAGGCTGCGCTGTTGGAGGCCGCTGGCCAGGCTTTGGTCCTGGGCTTGTGCGGTCGCCGCAACAGCCGGGTTGCCGCCCAGGTCTACAGTGATCGATTGCGGCGGGTAGCACAGGCCGGCATCGGCGCAGCCCTGCCAGCCGAGCTTGAGCTGGCCGGTGGCGCCCGCCGGGATCTTCACTTCCAGGCCCTGGCGGTACACTTGCTGTTCGCCGAAGAATTCATCGCTGTGGGCTTCGCCTTGCGGCAGCACGGGTTTTTCCGCCAGCCCGTCGAACTTCATGCGTTGCTGATAAAGGTAATAACCATCGGCAATCTGCCAATACAGCTGGGTTTCGCCGCTTTCAAGGCGCTCGGAGGTAAAGGTGAACGCTTTGCCCACCGGCAGGAAGTCGGGTTTGCTCTCGAATGGATTGCCCGGCGCGGCCTGGGCGAACCCTGCGAATAACACCAGCAGAAAGGTAAACAGATACCGCATGGTCAAGCCTTAGTTTGATGCAAGTTAGGCACACAATGTGTGGCGTTGATTAACCGATGATTAACCGGGCGCTATTCTAAACTGAGCCTGCCGGTTTTCACGGCATAATCGGCGCTTAATCCGCCCAACCTTTAATTCCCCCATCTTTCATGAAGGGTTAACCATGCACGTACTGGTCTGTGAAGACGACGAACTGATCGCCAGCGGCATCGTGGCCGGGCTTGGCGCCCAGGGCTTTACCGTCGAGCGCGTGGCCTCGGCCGCCGCCGCACGCGCGATGCTCAAGGCCGCCACGTTCGACATCATGGTGCTCGACCTCGGCCTGCCCGATGAAGACGGCCTCAAGTTGTTGCAACAACAGCGCAGCCAGGGCCTGGAAATCCCGGTGCTGATCCTTACCGCGCGCGATTCAGTCACCAACCGTGTCGACGGCCTGCAAGCCGGTGCCGACGACTACCTGCTCAAACCCTTCGACCTGCGTGAACTTGCCGCACGCCTGCAAACCCTGTTGCGCCGCGTGGCGGGGCGCCGGGTCAACCTGATCGAACATGGCCAACTGGCCTACGACCCCAGCAGCCGCGAAACCTTCCTGGCTGGCCAGCCGGTCGACCTGTCGCGCCGCGAGCAAGCCTTGTTGCAAGCCCTGTTGCATAACAAGGGCCGTGTGCTGTCCAGCGAACAGCTTAAAGACAGCGTCTACGGCTTCAACGACGAACTGGAAAGCAACGCTCTCAACGTGCACATCCACCACCTGCGGCGCAAATTGGGCAACGGCATCGTCGAAACCGTGCGCGGCCTGGGTTATCGCCTGGGCACGGCGGATGGGGGAGAGGACGCGTCGTGATGAGTTTGCGCCTGCGCCTGACGTTCAAGTTGGGCGCCGCTTTTGTGCTGATCTGGATTCTGGCAGCCGCCTGGATGCTCAACGATCTGCGCAACCAGATGATGTTTTCCCTCGACCAGCGTCTGGTGGCATCGGCGCGCATGGTGGCCGGGCTGACCGAGCAGATGCCGGGCCTGGCCAGTGTGAGCGGCGCGCCTACGCATTTGCGCACTGAACAACTGAACGTGCCAGGCGGCATGGCCTGCCAGGTCAGCTCCCTGCGCGGGGAAATCCTGGCGCGCAGCCACATGACCCCGGATGAAGGCCTGGAGTCGCGCAAAAGTGGCTTTCGCGACCAGATTATCGACGGTGTGGGCTGGCGCAGCTTCACGTTGTCCCGTGGCGACCTGCTGATCACCACCGCTGACCGCCAGGTGGAGCGTGAGGCGCTGAACCTGTCGATCCTGTTGGCGGCCTCGGTGCCGGTGGGCGTAGCCCTGCTGGGCTGCCTGTGCCTGCTGTGGCTGGGCATCGGCCAAAGCCTGTTGCCACTTAACCGCATGCGCGATGCCCTGATGCGCCGCAGTGCCGACTCCCTCGAACCGCTGCAGATTCACCCACTGCCCAGCGAGTTGAAGCCGCTGCTCGACACCCAGAACCAACTGTTGCAGCGCATTGCCAAGACCATCGAGCGCGAGCGCCGACTCACCGGCGATGCCGCCCACGAACTGCGCAGCCCGCTGACGGCGATCAAGACCCACCTGCAAGTGGCCCGCATGACCGACGGCGCCGCCCGCGACCAGTCCCTGGCCCACGCCGAAGAGGGCGCCGACCGCTTGCATCGCACCCTGGAGCAATTGCTGCTGCTGGCGCGGGTCGAGGGCAGCTTGTCGTTTGACGATGGCTTGCAATCAAGCGCCGAACAAGTGGCGCGGCTGGCGATTCAGGATGCCAATGCCGGCGATAACCGCCGCATCGACCTGATCCTGGCGGACAACCTCACGCAAGCGCCGGTGGAAATTCCGGTGGCCCTGGCGGTAGCGGCCTTGCGTAACCTGTTGGATAACGCGCTGCGCCATACGCCGGGTGACACTCGCGTTGAGCTGAGCGTGTTCACCAGCGCCGACACCGTGGTATTTCGCGTGCGCGACCATGGCAAGCAGATTTCTGCCGAAGACTTGCAATACCTGACCCAACGTTTCTGGCGCAATGGCAGCAGCGAGGGTTGTGGCTTGGGCCTGGCGATCGTGCAGGCCATCGTGCAGCGCTGCTCCTGCTCGCTGAAATTCGACAGCCAACCGGATGGCCTGCGGGTCGATCTGGGGATGCCGTTGCGACGCTGAGGACTTTTCTTCAAGCACTGAATAATTACCGCCCGCCTGACATTGATCCCTTCAGGATGGCGGTAATTTTTTTGCGTTTGAACGGGCTGAATGACTCAGCCTGTATTGAAAAGGACGGTTCTTATGTTGGTGATCGACAGCAGTTTCCCCGCTAAAGATTTTAATCAACGCAATGGCGAGGCTGTGCGGCAGGTGATCCTGCATTACACCGCGGCGCCCTTTGCGTCGTCTTTGCGTACCCTGACACAAGGTGGCGTCAGCGCTCACTATTTGCTTCCTGACCCTGATGAGCCCAGCTATGGCGCTGCCGGTTATGACGAACTGCGGGTGTTTCGCCTGGTGGACGAGGACAAACGGGCCTGGCATGCCGGGGTTAGCCATTGGGGCGGGCTGGATAACCTCAACAGCCGTGCGATCGGCATCGAGATCGTCAATTTGGCGCGCGATGATGCCGGGGTCTTTACCTTCCCCGAATATGGCCGGGAGCAGGTTGATACGTTGATCGCGTTGGTTCGCGACATGCTTGGGCGTTATCCGCAGGTGGGGCCTCTGGATGTGCTCGGGCATTCGGATGTGGCGTATTGGCGCAAGAGTGATCCGGGGCCTCGGTTGCCTTGGCGGTACTTGTTCGAGGCCGGGATCGGCGCCTGGTTTGATGAGACTACGCGCAGGATGTACCAGCGACGGTTTTGTCTTGGGTTGCCGCCGGAAGTAGAGGTGGAGCGGGCATTTCAGCGGTGCGGGTATAAACCGGCCTGGAACCGGCAGGCGTTTGAATGGAGGACGCGGGCGTTTCAGATGCACTTTCGGCCGCGCGATTATTGCGGGGTGCTGGATGGGGAGACGTGTGCGATTTTGTATGCGTTGAATGATCGCTATCGAGGGATTTGATCCTTCCCACGCTCTGCGTGGGAATGCCGCCCTGGACGCTCTGCGTCCCGCAGTCGACCAAAAACCACAACAAGCCTAAATCCCCCCAGCGCTGGTGCGTCTCCAGAACATGAAATCCGCACATACGCGGATCGCCCGTTTGGTCACCCCTACCCGCGTATTGAGGGATCGAGAGATGTCAGTCGCTACCAGCCGTATCGAAGACGCACCGGTGCATGCAGGCGCAGCACCGGTGGAAACGCTCTACCACTTCGAAGAAACCCCACTGCTGGCCCGCCAGCGTCAGCAGGAATCCAATGCCCGCAGCTACCCTCGGCGTATCCCGCTGGCGCTCAAGCGGGCCAAGGGCATCTACGTGGAAGACGTCGAAGGCCGTAGCTTCATCGACTGCCTAGCCGGTGCTGGCACCTTGGCATTGGGCCACAACCACCCGGTGGTGATCGCAGCCATCCGGCAGGTGCTGAGCGACGAGCTGCCACTGCACACGCTCGACCTGACCACGCCGGTCAAGGACCAGTTCGTCCAGGACCTGTTCGGCCTGCTGCCGGCAAAGCTTGCGCAAGAAGCGAAAATTCAGTTTTGCGGCCCCACCGGCACTGACGCGGTGGAAGCCGCGCTGAAGCTGGTGCGCACTGCCACGGGTCGCAGCACGGTGCTGTCGTTCCAGGGCGGTTACCACGGCATGAGCCAGGGCGCGCTGAGCCTGATGGGCAGCCTGGGGCCGAAAAAGCCCTTGGGCGCTCTGCTGGGTAATGGCGTGCAATTCTTGCCGTACCCCTATGACTACCGCTGCCCATTCGGGCTGGGCGGCGCAGAAGGCGTGCGGGTCAACCTGCATTACCTGGAAAACCTGCTCAACGACCCGGAAGCCGGCGTGCTGTTGCCGGCGGCGGTGATTGTCGAGGTGGTGCAGGGCGAGGGCGGTGTGATCCCGGCCGATCTCGACTGGTTGCGCGGCCTGCGACGCATCACCGAGCAGGCCGGTGTGGCCTTGATCGTGGATGAAATCCAGAGCGGTTTCGGTCGTACCGGCAAGATGTTTGCCTTTGAACACGCCGGCATCATCCCGGACGTGGTGGTGATGTCCAAGGCCATCGGCGGCAGCTTGCCGCTGGCGGTGGTGGTGTATCGCGACTGGCTCGACACCTGGCTGCCGGGTGCCCATGCCGGGACTTTCCGGGGTAACCAGATGGCGATGGCGGCGGGCTCGGCGGTGATGCGCTACCTCAAGGAACACGACCTGGCCGGCCATGCGGCGGCCATGGGCGAGCGCCTGGCTGAGCACCTGCGCATCCTGCAGCGCGACTTCCCGCACCTGGGCGATATTCGTGGGCGTGGGCTGATGCTGGGCGTTGAGCTGGTCGACCCCAACGGCACGCCCGATATCCAGGGCCACCCGCCGGTGCATCGCCAACTGGCACCGCTGGTGCAGCGCGAATGCCTCAAGCGTGGCCTGATCCTGGAGCTGGGCGGCCGGCACGGCAGCGTGGTGCGCTTCCTGCCGCCGCTGGTGATCACCGCCGCCGAAGTCGACCGCGTGGCCGAGATCTTCGGGCGTGCGCTGGTGGCAGCCGTCGCCAGCCTCTAATTTTTAGCGGGCCTGGTACGTTTCTACAGATATCAGTGCTGCGCGTGGTGCGCAGCCAGTTTTTTAGCGATGGAGAACAGCAATGACCTCAGTATTTGACCGCGACGACATCCTGTTTCAGGTAGTGGTCAACCACGAAGAACAGTATTCCATCTGGCCCGACTACAAAGTGGTGCCCGAAGGCTGGCGCACCGTGGGCAAGAGCGGCCTGAAGAAAGAATGCCTGGCTTACATTGAGGAAGTCTGGACCGACATGCGCCCGTTGAGCCTGCGCCAGAAGATGGATGGCGCTGCGCTGGCTGGCTGACACGTCGGAGCACTGTGAGCGGGCTTCCTGTGGCGAGGGAGCTTGCTCCCGCTGGGCTGCGGAGCAGCCCCAAAAACGGGAGTGCTTCGCACTGGAGCGCCAGCCCGGTCCAGCGCGAGCAAGCTCGCTCGCCACAGAAAGCGCTTCGCTACTGCTTTGTGTTGGTATACAGATAATCCGTCGCCAACGACGCCAGCGTCCGCACCCCCACCACCAACGCCGACTCATCCACAAAGAACCCCGGATTATGGTTCGGCGCCGCTTTGCTCATGTCCTGATCCCTCGGCGTCACCCCCAGAAACACAAACAACCCCGGCGCTTCCTTGGCGTAAAACGAGAAGTCCTCGGCGCCGCCCACCAGTGGGCCTTGCACCACATCATCCTTGGCCGCCCAACGCAGGCTTGGCAGCATTTTTTCGGTGAGTGCCGGGTTGTTGATGGTCGGGTCGTATTTTTCGATGATCGTGACTTCGGCCTTGGCGCCACCGCTTTCGGCGATTTTCTCCACCGTCTGGCGCACGTCCGCGTGCAGTTTCTGGCGAATACCGTAGTCGTAGGAACGGATGGTGCCGCTCATGTCCACCGACTCGGGGATGATGTTGTAGCGGGTGCCGCCGTTGATGGTGCCGATGCTCACCACCGACGGAAACGACGAGATGTCGGTGCGCCGACTCACCACGGTCTGCAAACCGACAATGGTCTGCGCGCCGACGGTGATCGGGTCGATGCCGTCCCACGGGCGGCCGGCGTGGGTCTGTTTGCCGAGGATCTTGATGCGCAGGTCATCGGAGCTGGCCAGGGTCGGGCCAGGCCGATAGGCGATCTGCCCGGCAGGCACACCGGCCCAGACATGCAGGCCGAACACCGCGTCCGGCTTGGGCGCTTTCATCACACCTTCCTGCACCATCATTTTCGCGCCCCAGGTGTTTTTGCCGTCGGGGATAAAGTCGCTCGGGCCTTCTTCGGCCGGCTGGAAATAAAACACCACGGTGCCGGGCAGGCGCTCACGCATGCCGCTGAGGATTTTCGCGGTGCTCAGTAGGATTGCCGTGTGAGCATCGTGGCCGCAGGCGTGCATCACGTCGACTTCCTTGCCCAGGTAGGTGCCTTTGGCTTTGGAGGCAAAGGGCAAGTCGGCGACTTCCTTGACCGGCAGCGCATCCATGTCGGCACGCAGGGCCACGGTCGGGCCGGGCAGCGCGCCTTTCAAGATGGCGACCACGCCGGTGCGGGCCACGCCGGTTTTGACGTCAAGGCC
Source organism: Pseudomonas sp. WS 5146 (assembly GCF_012985495.1). Taxonomy (NCBI): domain Bacteria; kingdom Pseudomonadati; phylum Pseudomonadota; class Gammaproteobacteria; order Pseudomonadales; family Pseudomonadaceae; genus Pseudomonas; species Pseudomonas sp. WS 5146. The sequence continues at coordinate 181,390 of NZ_JAAQWL010000001.1, read as the reverse complement.
CAGGTCGCGCAGTTGTTTGGCGACCAGTTCGGCGGTGCGGGTTTCGGTATTGCCCAACTCGGGGTGGGCGTGAATATCGCGGCGGGTTTCCAGCAACGCCGGTTCGAGGATTTTGGCCTGGGCGGCGATTTCTTCCCGGGCAGCATCCTGGCCGCTGCTGGCGGCAATCACCGCGCTGCTGGCGAGCCCGCACAGCATGCCGAAAACCCATTGGTGTGTCAGACCGTTTAAACGCATACAGACCTCTCCTTGTTTATTGTTGTTGATCTTTCTCCTGCACCGTACCGGCGGTCACCACCTGCACGCTCAAGCGCGGTGTTGCCAGGTCCAGCCCGGCTTCATCCAGATGACGCTTGAGTGACAGGTTGAACGCCCGCGACACTTCCCACTGCTTGATCGGCGCGGTCTTGAAGCGCGCCCGCAGGATCGCGCTGCCGGACTCAAAGCTTTCCACACCTTGAATCTCCAGCGGCGACCAGATGTTGCGGCGTTGCAGCGGGTCGTTGCGCATTTTCTGGCCGACATCACGCATCAGCTTGATGGCGTCGTCGATCTCCATGTTGAAGGGGATCGCCACCCGGAAGATCGCGTAGCCGAACTCCCGCGAGTAGTTCTTGATGCTCTTGATTTCGCTGAACGGGATGGTGTGCACGATGCCGTCGATGTCGCGCAGGCGCACGGTGCGGATGGTCAGGCCTTCGACAGTGCCGAGGTGGCCGCCGACATCCACGTAGTCATCAATCGCCAGGGAGTCTTCGATGATGATGAACAGGCCGGTGATCAAGTCCGCGACCAGCGACTGTGCGCCAAAACCGATGGCGATACCGATCACACCGGCACCGGCCAGCAGCGGCGTGACGTTCATGCCCATGTTCGCCAGGGCGACGATGGCGGCGATGATAAAAATGGTCACGAACAGCACGTTGCGGATCAGCGGCATCATGGTCTGCGCACGCGCATTGGCCAGGCCTTTGCGCGAGCGGGTGAGGGCATGGTGGATCGCGGTGTCGCTGAGGATCCAGATCAGCCAGGCAAACAGCAGCGTGCCGCCCAGGCCGAACAGCTTGACGCTGACTTCATGGCCGTCACCTTCGGTGAAGCGAATCATCGACAAGCCCCACACGCGCAGGCCCAGCTCGATGAATACCAGCCACACCACCAGATGGGCCAGGGTGTAGACGAAGCTTTTCAGGCGCTCGGAGTACAGCGCGTGGCGCTTGTGCCCACGTTGCGGCTTGAGCGCATGGCGGCGCACCAACCCGTTGATCACCATGCACAACACCAGCAATACCGTGCACAGCAGCGACTGGCGCAGCGCGGTGCTGGTGTCGCCGGCCGACAGGAAGGTGGCGAACAGCGAGATGCCCACCAGCAACAACGCCGGGATGTACCAGAAGGAGCCGATGATCGAGAGCGTGTCGGTGAGGGCACGGCGTGTAAGGCGGCGCGACAGCGGTTGGTTGCGGATCAGGTGCGCGATCGGGCGGCGGAAGCGCAGGATAAACACGCCGGTGGACAGCGCGGCCATCACATTGGCGACGGTCGCGGCGGTGTGGGCCAGATGCTGGCCAAGCGCCGCAACCAGCCTTGGGTCGCTCAAGGCTTCACCGAAGGCGGCAAAACTGCCGATCCACCACAGCGGACGGAAGGCCTGGTGGCGCAGGATATACAAGGCCCGGTGACGGTGTGGGCCGTCGAGAACCGAGAAGGCAATCACGCAGATTGCCGAGAAACAGGTGCCGATCACCAGCGCATAGGCCAGCACCATCGCCAGGGATTTGCCCAGGGACGAAGGCAGTGCATAGCTGAGGTAAACCGTGATGATCAACGCAATCAGCCACGGCCCCAGTTTACGCAGGGCGAAGCGCACCATGTCCCAGGTACGCGGGTGTTGCGGCAGTTCTTCGGGCAGGCCGAAACGTTCACGCACACGGTGGCTGAGCCAGATCAGCGCGGCGGCCAGCAGGCTCCACACTGCCAGGATCACGGCAAAACCAAAAATGATCGGCAGCCATTCGGTGGCCGGCAGCATCAGTGCCGTGAGTTCTTCCTGGGCCAGGTCGATCTCGTTGGACCAGCGCCCCAACGGGCTGTCGGCCCCGGAAAACTGGGCTTCAAGCTCGGCCAGGGTGCTGCCGATCAAGCCGAGCACGCCTTGTTCGGCAGCGGGCTGGGCTTTTTGCGTGGCTTCGCGCAGCTTCTTCAGGTCGCTCAGCAGTTGGGTGCGCTGCTGGTCGTTTTCCAGGGTCTTGATCACCTCGTCCAGCGACTGGCCCAGCGGCACATCGGCCTGAGGCTGGGTCTTGTTGGTGCTGCCCAGCAGGCCGGGCAGGCTCACGGCTTGCGCTGGCGCAAGGGGCAGCAGCGTGAGCAGGGCGATCAGAAAATAGCAGGGCAGGGCAAAGAGACGGGAAAGCACGAGGCGGTCAACCTTGAAAACGACGAATTGACCGAGTGTACGAGGCCGCTATGCCCAATGCGAGTGCATTTGTTATTCCGCCAGTTTGGCAAGGATCTTGTAAACCACAGTGCCGAGGATCAACAGCATACCGACCCACATACCAAACACACCCACCGGCTTGTCGCGAAAGTTGAAGCCGGTCGCGAGCAGGATCATGCCGATGATGATGGGAATGAGCATGGCGTGGAACGAAGACATGGAGATCATGGGGCGACGGCCTTGTCGGAGTGGGAATACTGACAAGTCTAGGCCGGATTGTGGGAAGTTGGAGTGATATGGGTCAGGTTTATGCAAAACCAACTGTGGGAGCGGGCTTGCTCGCGAATGCGGTGTGCCAGTTACAGATGAATTGACTGACACTCCGCTTTCGCGAGCAAGCCCGCTCCCACAGTTTTGACCGCATTCAGCCCCTGAGGTCAGGGCAAATCGCGGCTCGCATAAAACGCACCCAACACCTTCACCAGGTGCGCCAGATCATGGCTGCCACACAGCTCACGAATCGAGTGCATGGCAAACGTCGGCAAGCCGATATCCACGGTGCGCACGCCCAGGTGGCTGGCGGTGATCGGGCCGATGGTCGAGCCGCAGCCCATGTCGCTGCGCACTACAAAGCTCTGCACCGGCACTTCCTGGGCCATGCACAGGTGGCGGAAGAACCCGGCGGTTTCGCTGTTGGTGGCGTAGCGCTGGTTGCTGTTGACCTTGATCACCGGGCCGGCGTTGAGTTTGGGGCCGTGGTTGGCGTCGTGTTTCTCGGCGTAGTTAGGGTGCACGCCGTGGGCATTGTCTGCCGAGACCAACAGTGATTTCTGAATGGTGCGTACGAATTCCTCACCTTCCGGTAGAAGACGGCGCAGGGTCTGTTCCAGCATCGGGCCATCCGCGCCGCAGGCCGAACAGGAGCCGACTTCTTCGTGGTCGTTGCACACCAGCACGCAGGTTTCGTCGTTTTCGCTGGTGAGCAAGGCTTGCAGGCCGGCGTAGCACGACAGCAGGTTGTCCAGGCGCGCACCGGCGATGAAATCGCCATTGAGGCCGATCACCGCAGCGCTTTGCGTGTCGTAGAAACTCAGCTCGTAGTCGAGCACCACATCGGCGTTCAGGCCGTGTTCGCGGGCGAGTTGCTCAGTGAGCACGGCGCGGAAGTCCACCCGCTCGTCACCGGCAAACTGCGCAAGGATCGGCGGCAGCTCGGTCTGTGCATTGATCGCCCAGCCCTGGTTGGCTTCACGGTTCAGGTGAATAGCCAGGTTGGGGATGATGGCAATCGGCAACTTGAAGTCGATCAGTTGGCTCTCGACCTTGCCGTCGCGGCGGAAGGTCACGCGGCCGGCCAGCGACAGGTCGCGGTCGAACCACGGCGCCAGCAGCGCGCCGCCGTAGACTTCCACGCCCAACTGCCAGAAGCCCTGGCGTTGCAGCTCCGGCTGGGGCTTGACCCGCAGGCAGGGGCTGTCGGTGTGGGCGCCGACCATACGGATGCCGTCTTGCAGCGGCGCATGCTTACCGAGCTTGAAGGCGATGATCGAGGAATCGTTACGGGTGACGTAATAGCGCCCGTTGGCCTCGGTGGCCCAGGTTTCGCGCTCGTCGAGACGCTGGTAACCGGCCGCTTCCAGGCGCTGGGCGAGGGCGGCAGTGGCATGAAAAGGAGTAGGGGAGGCCTTGAGGAAGTCGATCAGGCCTTGATTCAACGCTTCGCGCATAAATAGCTCCAGACAGCAATGCGCGGAGTTTACCGTATTGGCTCCACATTTGAAGTGAAGCTACTCGCTTGAAAACCCTGCAAGGCCAATGTGGGAGCTGGCTTGCCTGCGATAGCGGTGTGTAAGCCAATATATTTGGCACAGACAGATCGCTATCGCAGGCAAGCCAGCTCCCACATTTGACTGTATTTTCAGCTTAAAAAGGTGCAGGGCACTCAAAGCGCAGCCGCTCGCCGCTTTGCGGGTGCGTAAAGCTCAACATGCTCGCATGCAGGCACAGGCGTGGCCAGGCGGCCAGGGCTTGTTCATGGGCGTACAAGCCATCACCGAGCAGCGGATGGCCGATCGACAGCATATGCACCCGCAACTGGTGCGAACGCCCGGTGATCGGCGTGAGTTCCACGCGGCACCAATCGCCACAACGCTCCAGCACTTTCCAGAAGGTCAGTGCGTTTTTGCCAAACTCATAGTCGACTACGTGGCGCGGCTTGGTCGGCGGGTCGTAGCGCAAAGGCAGGTCAATGCTGCCGCTGTCCAGCGCCGGCTGGCCCCAGGCCAAGGCGGTGTAGGCTTTTTCGGTTTCGCGGTCATGAAACTGCCGCGACAGTTCGCGGTGACTGTCGGCGTCCCGCGCGAGCAGGATGATCCCCGAGGTTTCCCAGTCCAGGCGATGCACGATGCGGGCTTCGGGGTAGCCGTTTTCCTGCAGGCGGGTGATCAGGCAGTCTTTGTTGTCATCGGCGCGGCCAGGCACCGAGAGCAACAGGGTCGGCTTGTTCACCACCAGGACGGCGGCGTCCTGATGCAGGATATGAATAGTGGACAGCGGCATTAAACAGCCTCGTAACAAACGCCAACGGCGGCTCGGCCACCCGGTTCCCAAACGGGATCAAGGTGATCGAGCCGCCGTGGCGGCCGCCTTTTCGATTAACGATCAGGCAGGGTGATATTGAGTTCCAGAATCGAGCAGCTGCCGTCGTTTTCCAGGGCGACATGCACGTCATCGTTGCCGATATTGACGTACTTGCGGATCACCTCGACCAGTTCCTTCTGCAAGGCTGGCAGGTAGTCCGGGGTACTGCGTTGGCCGCGTTCGTGCGCCACGATGATCTGTAGACGCTCTTTCGCTACCGACGCGGTACTTGGCTTTTTGTTGGCGCGAAAGAAGTCGAGAAATTTCATTATTTAGTTGCCTCCAAAGATACGCTCGAAGAATCCCTTCTTCTTAACATCGAGGAAGCGATGTTCCACGGTCTTGCCCAGCAAGCGATCAACTGCATCGCTGTACGCCTGGCCGGCGTCGCTCTGGTCATCAAGAATCACCGGAACACCTTGGTTGGAAGCCTTGAGGACCGCCTGGGATTCGGGGATCACGCCCAGCAGGGTCACTGCGAGGATTTCCTTCACGTCTTCAACGCCGAGCATTTCGCCGTTGCTGACGCGCTCAGGGTTGTAACGGGTGAGCAGCAAGTGCTCCTTGATCGGGTCTTCACCTTTTTCGGCACGCTGGGACTTGCTGGCCAACAGGCCGAGCATGCGGTCCGAGTCACGTACCGAGGAGACTTCCGGGTTGGTGACGACGATGGCTTCATCGGCGAAGTACATCGCCAGGTGAGCACCGGTTTCGATACCGGCCGGCGAGTCGCACACCACGTATTCGAAGGTTTCTTTAAGCTCGGCCAGGACTTTGCCTACGCCTTCTTTGGTCAGCGCGTCTTTGTCACGGGTCTGGCTGGCGGCCAGCACGTACAGGTTCTCAAGGCGCTTGTCCTTGATCAGGGCCTGTTGCAGGTTGGCTTCGCCGTTCACCACGTTGACGAAGTCGTACACCACGCGGCGTTCGCAGCCCATGATCAGGTCGAGGTTACGCAAACCGACGTCGAAGTCGACGATGACTGTTTTGTGGCCGCGCAGAGCGAGGCCGGTACCGATAGCGGCGCTGGTGGTGGTCTTACCCACACCACCCTTGCCGGATGTAACCACGAGAATCTTGGCCAAGGTGTTTCACCCCTAAGGAAAAAGGACTTTTCAGCCCCTGAAAAACATCTCTTGGAACTCGCTGCAGGCGGACAGCCTTTGTAGGAAAAAGATGTGATTTCCGCAGGGAAACGCCAACTTCCAATTATTCCTACACAAGTCTTGCCGGTTTCGCTTTGCTATCAGAGTCTAGAGATGCTTGGAAAATGCGGCAGTATCCGTTAAAGACGGATGATGTTCAACACATCGCCCGACAGGCTGACCTGCACCCCGGCCCCCCACAGCGGATCACGGCGCAAATCTTCTGAAACCTTGTACTGGCCTGCGATGGACACTAGCTCAGCGCTCAACTGCTGGCAAAAAATCCGCGCCTTGGTATCGCCCTTGATGCCGGCGAGGGCACGTCCGCGCATAGGGCCGTATACATGGATGTTGCCATCGGCCAGAAGTTCCGCCCCGGGGCTAACCGAGGAGATCACCACCAGATCGCCACCCTGGGCGTAAATCTGCTGCCCGCCGCGTACGGGGGAGGTGATGATCTTTGTAGGCTTGACCGCAGGTTCCGGCGGTTTTTCCGGTTTTTTCTTCACTTCACCTTCCAGCGGTTCGAGCGGGCGCTCGCGGGCACCGGAGGGTGGCAATACGGGCAGTTCAATTGCGATGGCCGCGGCAATGTCTTCGATACGGCTGGCGCGTATGGCCAGGGTGCGCAAGCCGTGGGAGCGGCAGACGCGCATCAAGCCGGGCAAATCAATCGCGCCTTGGCCGGCCGGGAGTTTGTCCAGGGCCAGTACCAGCGGGGCATTGTTGAAGAAGTTCGGCGCCAGGGCGACCTTGGCGGCGAGCTGGCGGTCCAGGGCGTCGAGGTCGTTGCGGGCCAGTTCCAGCACGGTGATGGCGAGCATGCTGCCTTTCAGCTGGAACACGGGATCTTGGTCTAGCGGTTCGGTTTGGCTCATGGTCGGCAAAAGCGGCTTGTCACGAAAAGTGTCGAGACTTATAACGATAACAACCACGGGCCGCAAGCCGAGTCGAACGTTGTAGAATGCGCGGCCCTTGTCTTTACCGGAATCTGTAATGGATCGCCCGCGTTTTCGAGCTGTATTTTTTCACCCGCGCTTTTGGCTGTTATGGCTGGGACTCGGCCTGCTGTGGCTGATTACCCAGTTGCCCTACCGTGCATTGCTGACCATTGGTCGATTACTTGGTGCCGGCATGTACCGTGTGGCTGCTGATCGCCGCCGCATCGCCGCGCGCAACCTCGAGCTGTGCTTCCCGGAAAAATCCGCCAAGGAGCGTAAACGGCTGCTCAAGGAAAACTTCGCGTCCACCGGCATCGCCTTCTTCGAGATGGCCATGAGCTGGTGGTGGCCCAAATCGCGCCTGGCACGCCTGGCCCATGTCGAAGGGCTTGAGCATTTGAAGCAGGCGCATCTGGATGGCAAGGGTGTGATCCTGATGGCGTTGCACTTCACCACCCTGGAAATTGGCGCGGCCCTGCTCGGGCAGAAGCACACCATTGATGGCATGTACCGCGAGCACGGCAACCCGCTGTTCGACTTCATCCAGCGCCGTGGCCGTGAGCGGCACAACCTCGATTCCCTGGCGGTAGAGCGCGACGACGTGCGCGGCATGCTCAAGCTGCTGCGTTCGGGCCGCGCCATCTGGTATGCGCCGGATCAAGACTACGGCGCCAAGCAAAGCATTTTTGTTCCGCTGTTCGGCATCCAGGCCGCTACCGTGACCGCCACCAGCAAGTTTGCGCGGCTGGGCAAGGCGCTGGTGATGCCCTTCACCCAGGAGCGCCTGGCCGATGGCAGCGGTTATCGCCTGGTGATCCACCCGCCGCTGACCGACTTCCCCGGTGAGAGCGACGAGGTTGACTGCCTGCGCATCAACCAGTGGGTCGAAGCCTCGGTGCGCGAATGCCCCGAGCAGTACCTGTGGACGCACCGGCGCTTCAAGAGCCGCCCGCCCGGCGAGGCTAAGCTGTACGAACCGCGCCGCCGGTAACCCGCACTTTTTCCGCTATGGAGTGACGCAATGCGCCCAGCTGAACCGGTCACAGGCTTGATTCTTTCCGGTGGCGGGGCGCGAGCGGCGTATCAGGTGGGCGTACTGGCGGCGATTGCCGAGTTGCTGCCGCCGGGGGCGCCGAATCCTTTTCCGGTGATTGTCGGCACCTCCGCCGGCGCGATCAATGCGGTGAGCCTGGCCAGTGGCGCCACGGATTTCACTGCGGCCATCCAACGCCTTACCGCCTTCTGGCAGGGCTTTCGCAGCCATCTGGTGCTGCGCAGCGATTGGCCGGGCGTGGTGCACCAGGCCAGCCGTTTCTTTATCCATAGCCTGTTGGGCCTGGGTGCCCAGGTGCCGGTGGCGTTGCTCAACAGTGCGCCGTTGCGCGACTTGCTCAACGACAAACTGCACCTGCACGGCATTGATGAGGCGATCCGCAACAAGCATCTGCATGCAGTCGCGGTCACGGCCTTTGGTTATGAGTCCGGGCAAGCGGTGACCTTCTATCAGGGCGGCGGTAAGATCGATGCCTGGCTGCGCCATCGGCGCATCGGTGTGCCGACCCAACTGACGGTTGAGCACTTGCTGGCCAGCTCCGCGATCCCCTTGCTGTTTGCGCCGGTCAAACTCGACCAGGAATATTTTGGTGACGGTGCCGTGCGCCAATCCGCGCCCATCAGCCCGGCCTTGCACCTGGGTGCCAGCCGGGTGCTGGTGGTGGGCGTGAGCGGCAACCCGCGTGGCAATGAACCTTCGGTGCAACGTACTTACACTGGCCAGGAGCCGACCTTGGCGCAGATTGGTGGGCATATGCTTAACAGCACGTTTATTGACAGCCTGGAAAGCGATATTGAGCTGTTGGAGCGTCTGAACCAATTCAGCCATGTTGCGCCGGGGCTGGCGCCGGTAGAGGTGCTGGTGATTGCGCCCAGCCAGCCGATCGATGAAATCGCGGCGCGGCATCGGCAGGAATTGCCGGCGGCGTTGCGTCTGTTCTTGCGCGGTCCGGGGGCGACCAAGACCAGTGGGGCGGGGGTGTTGAGTTACTTGTTGTTCGAGGCGGGGTATTGCAGCGAGTTGATTGAGCTGGGGCGCAAGGACGCACTTGCCAAGCGCGAGGAATTGTCCAAATTCCTTGGGCTGACAGTGAACTAAATGTGGGAGCTGGCTTGCCTGCGATAGCGGTATTCCTGTGCCAACTATGTTGGCTGACAGATCGCTATCGCAGGCAAGCCAGCTCCCACAGGGGATTGGTGTTGCTCAATCAGAAGTGATACTTGACCAGGAAGCTCGCCGTGTCCTGGTTAGTCTTGAACGCGCCGGAATCTTCGATCCCGTACTTGTTCTTCCAGTAGTCATATTCGAAGCCGACATACAGCTGCTTCTCGCCCCAATGCAGCGCCTTGCCCAAGTCGTACTTGACCTGTGGGTTGAAGTGCAGGTTGGCGTGGTAAGTGCCACGGGCGTTCCTGTCGTTGTCCACCACCCAGTCCATGAAGCCGTCGATCAGCACGTTGGAGTTGCCCACGGGAATGGTGTACGACCACACCGGCGTGATCTGCCACACGCCATCGCCCGGGCGGTTGCCTTCGGTCTGGCGCTGGTAGAAGTTCAACTGGAAGTAGTCGAAGCCAGGGATGTTCAGGTCAAAGCCCGGGCCCAGCAGGTACGACTCGTTATCGCCTTCGCCGAACTCGTAAGTGAAGGCCAGCAGCACATCTTTGATCGGGCCGAACGAGAGGTCTTTGTCGAAGATCTTGCCGAACGACAACCGTGGGCTGAACTCGCCGTAGTAGGTGCTTGGGCCGACGTTGCCGTCTTCCTTGCCGTTGTAAAAGATGCGGTCGACGAACAGGAAGTTGTCGCCGTACTTCCACGCATCGGCGTGCTCGAAGGTGACGGTTTGCTGGATCTGCGGGTTAACGGTGAAGTTCTTGCCCCACAGGTACGTCAGGCTGTTGTTCTGCCACTGCAACAAATCGCCTGCCACGGCTTGGCCGCCGGCCAGCAGGGATCCTGCCAGCATCAGGCCTTTGAACATAGGTTTCATTCGGTTGCTCCCGAGTCAAAGTTTTATGGTTGTTTTTCTACGCAGGCGCTCTGGTGTGGCGCCTTTTGGTTCGCTGCAAAAATCGTCTGTTTGGTCAGCTTTAATGCTTTTAGCAAGAGCTGCGCCAAGGTGTTTAAAAAGCCAATAAAAGGCCTTCGGCTGCACTTGATGCAGTCGAATCCGGAGGTTTTTTTCTGCACGTTGGCCGCAGACATTGGGCCAGGATAAGTTGGCCCTGCAGTCAGCTTTTACATTCGCTGTTTTTTTTTGAGTCGATTCGAGCGGGCGCGGAGAATACTGGCTCCCAGGCCTTGGCTCAAGTGCGCTGTTAGAGAGCGCAGGGGGCGAGAATGGGGCGCGGCTTGTGGCCGGCCCCAGGTGAATAGGGTGCATGTGGGTATTTCCTGTTGGTTATTATTTTTGTTGTTGTTTGCTAACAGGCCAAATCAATGCGTGTGGGCGACCGCGGGGCGTTCCGAACCGCCGAGGATGTTGAACAGGATGTTCAGCGACAAGGCGCTGAGGGTGGCCATGGCGATTCCACTGTGGGTAATCGGACTCATCCACAGGGGCAATTGCGCGAAGAATTCCGGGCGCACCACCGGGATCAGGCCCATGCCGATGCTGACTGCCACCAGCAACTGGTTGCGGCGGTCGGCAATGTCGGCCTCCTGCAGGATCTTGATGCCCGTCGCCGCGACCATGCCGAACATGGCAATGGCGGCGCCGCCCAATACTGCCGGTGGAATCGATGCCACCAAAAAGGCGGCTTTGGGCAGCAGGCTCAGCACAATCAGGAACGCCCCGGCCATGATCGTCACCGAGCGGCAACGCACGCCGGTCATCTGCACCAGGCCGATATTCTGGGCGAATGAGGAGTGAGTAAACGTATTGAAGAAACCGGCGAAAAATGAGGCGCCAGCGTCACACAACAGGCCACGGCGCAGCATCCTTGGCGTGACCTCCTGGCCGGTGATTTTGCCCAGCGCAAGAAACATCCCGGTGGACTCGACGAAGATGATCACCACCACCAGGCACATCGACAGGATCGGTGCCAACTCGAACTTGGGCATGCCGAAATGCAGTGGCGTCACCACTTGCACCCACGGTGCCTGGGACAGGCCGCCGAGGTCGACCATGCCGAGCAGGCCGCACAAGCCATAGCCGAGCGCCATGCCGATCAGCACCGAGATATTTACCCAGAAGCCGCGCATGAAACGGTTGATCAGTAAGATGGTGGCCAGTACCAGCGCGGCAATCGCCAGGTAAACCGGCGAGCCGAAGGTGGCGGCGGCACTGCCGCCACCGGCCCAGTTCACGGCCACGGGGAACAGCGACAGGCCGATGGCAGTGATCACGGTGCCGGTCACCAAGGGCGGGAAAAACCGCACGACCTTGGACATGAACGGCGCGATCAGCATGCCGAAAAAACCGGCAGCGATGGTCGCGCCGAAGATGCCCTGCAGGCCGATGCCAGGCATGCCGGCCATGGCCACCATGCTGCCGACGGCGGCGAAACTGGCGCCCATCATCACCGGCATGCGAATGCCCACCGGGCCGATGCCGAATGACTGCACCATGGTGGCAATGCCAGCCACGAGCAGATCGGCGTTGATCAGAAAGGCGATTTCTTCACGGCTCAAGCCTGCGGCCTGGCCAATGATCAGGGGGACGGCGACGGCGCCGCCGTACATCAGCAAGACGTGTTGCAGGCCTACCAGAATCAGTTGCAAGAGGGGCAGCCGCACCATGGCGGGTGCGGCGGGAATCTGCGGTTCGACTAACTCGGTCATGCAACACCTCGGATCTTTTTTATTTTTGTGTTGTTTGGAACGCACTCTGTAAATCACCACAAATCCCTGTGGGAGCTGGCTTGCCTGCGATGGCGGTGGCTCAGCAACTCATCTGGTGGCTGATGCACCGCTATCGCAGGCAAGCCAGCTCCCACATTTTGGATTTGTGTTACTCAGGCTGTCAGTTAGTGCGCGCCCCCTGGTTGATCCAGGTGCCAATCAAATCCCGTTCCTGCTGGGTCATCTGGGTGATGTTGCCCAGCGGCATGATCTGGCTGGCCACGGCCTGCGCTTGAATACGCGCCGCCTGCTGCTGAATCTGCGCCGGGGTATCGAACATCACGCCTGCCGGTGCGGTGCTGAACAGCGGGCTGGTGGGCTTGGCCGAATGGCACACGGCGCAGCGTTCCTGGATCACGCCATGCACCTTGTCGAAATCAATCGTCGCCTGGGCCGGTGCCGCAGCAGGTTCTGCAGCGGGTGCGGCTGGCGCAGCAGGTTTCAAGCCACCGCCCAATGCGGTTTCCGGCAATGGCTGGTACTCGATGGCCGCGGGTGCCTTGGCCACGTCAGGCGCAGTCGAAACAGGTTTAGGACCGGTCACATACGCCAGGCAAATCATCGCCAATGCGCCCACCGGCAACGTCCACGCATACTTCTGGCTGTTATGCCGTGTGTTGAAGTAGTGACGCACCAACACCGCTGCCACCGCGATACCCGCCAGGATCAGCCAGTTGTATTGGCTGCCGTAGGTGCTCGGGAAGTGGTTGCTGATCATGATGAACAGCACCGGCAAGGTGAAGTAGTTGTTGTGACGCGAACGCAGCAGACCCTTGGCCGGCAGCGCCGGGTCAGGTGTGCGGTTCTCGGCGATGGCCGCTACCAGCGCGCGCTGGGCGGGCATGATGATGCGGAATACGTTACCGACCATGATGGTGCCGATCACCGCACCTACGTGCAGGTAAGCACCGCGACCGCTGAAGACCTTGCTGAAGCCGTAAGCGGCCGCAATCAACAGTACAAACAGGATAAAGCCGAGCAGGGCAGGGCGTTTGCCCAGCGCCGAATCGCACAGAAAGGAATAGATGAACCAGCCGACGAACAGTGAGCCAATGCCCAGCAGTACGCCTTCGGGGCCACTGAGGCTGCTGCCCGGGGCCAGCAGGTACAAGGTCGGGTTGGCGTAGAACACTACGCACAGCAGCGCGATGCCCGACATCCAGGTGAAATAGGCTTCCCATTTGAACCAATGCAGGTTGTCCGGCATGGTCGGCGGGGCCAGTTTGTATTTTTCCAGGTGGTAGATACCGCCACCGTGAATCGCCCATAAGTCACCGGCCAGGCCGTCTTTGGGATTGACGCGATTAAGGTTGTTTTCCAGCCAGACAAAATAGAAGGAAGCGCCGATCCACGCGACGCCAGTGATCATGTGAACCCAGCGCACGCTAAGGTTCAGCCATTCCATCAAATGTGCTTCCACAGTCTTTACCTCTCGCCTGTCACCCTTGTTGTCGGGTGATCAGACCTTCTCTTATTGGTGGGGGGCGAGGATCAACCGCTCATCCTCTTTGAAAAAATGCTCATCGCAGTTATTGCCTGTGCCACTGCGATCAACCACCAGGAAGTCATCCCGCTTTTCGATCGTCAGCACCGGGTGGTGCCAGACGCCGCGATGGTAATTAATGCCCTGCCTGCCGTTGGTGACGAAGGCGCGGACCAAGCCCGATACAGGTTCATCGCCAAGTGGCGCGACCACGATCAGAAAGGGGTTGCCGAGCAGCGGGATGAAGGCCTGGCTGCCCAGCGGGTGTCTTTCCAGCATACACACGGTCAGCGGCATGTCCTGCGCATCGGCGCGGAAGATGCTGATGATTGCGTTGTCTTCAGGCTGGGCGGTTTCTACCGTGGCCAGCTTGTGAAAGCGCATGGTCGACCCGTTATTGATCATGAAGTGATCGCTGCCATCGGTTTCGATAACGTCTCCGAAAGGGGCGAAGGCTTCTTTGGTCAGGGGTTCGATCACTAGTGTGCGCATGGCTGTCTTCTTATCCGGATTCTGTGTTGTTTGTTCTATTGCTATCGCGGGCAAGCCCGGCTCCCACATTTTGATCTGTGAATACATTCAAATGTGGGAGCTGGCTTGCCTGCGATGGGCTCACCGCTTATTTAGCGACTTTACCGAGGACCCGCAGGCGGCTCACACCACCATCCGGGAACACGTTCAGGCGGATGTGGGTAATCGGCCCCAGTGCCTTGATCTGCTCGGCAAACGTGTGTTCAGCGTGCATTTCCAGTTTCTGCGCCGGCAGCAGCTCGCGCCAGAACAGCGATTGGGTTTCGATCTGGCTGTCGGTGCCGCCCTTCACGAACGCGCCCTGGATCGAGCAGGTGTCCGGGTAGTTGCCTTTGAAGTGCAGGGTGTCGACCACGATTTTCTCGATCTCGCCGGGGTGGCCCAGGGCGACGATCACCCAGTCATTGCCTGGCGTACGACGACGGGCGGTTTCCCAGCCGTCGCCCATGTTGATGCCACGGCCCGGGTTGAGGATGTTGCTCATGCGGCCGAAGTGTTCGTCGGAGCACGCCAGGGCGCGACCGCCGTTGAGGGCCGCTGCCAGGTCGACCTGTTCGTTGTCGCCCACCGAGGACCAGTCGCGGAACGGCACGCCGTACACACGCAGACGGGCCACACCGCCGTCCGGGTAGATGTTGAAACGCAGGTGGCTGAACGCCTGGTCGTTGTTGATCTCGTGGTAGTGGTGGCTGTTGCCTTGCAGCTCCACGGCCGACAGCACTTCCACCCACTGGGTGTTGGCGTCCGGCTCGCCCGAGGCCAGGAAGCAGGCTTCCAGGGAGGCCGATGGCGGGAAGTTGCCGGTGAAGAATGAAGTGTCGATGTCCACGCCCTTGATCGAGCCGGGTACGCCGAGGCGGATCACCGCGCTGTCGTAGCCTTCGAAGCGCTTGCGGCGTGACTCCCAGCCGTCCATCCACTTGCCGTTGTCATCGAAAACGCCCTCCTTCCACACGGCCGGGGTCGGCTGGAACAGGCGGTTGGCGTCAGCGAACCAGTCATCGGTCACCGAGATGATCTTGGTGCCCAGGCGGGCATCGGCCAGGTTGACGAACTTTTCGAAAGGTACGGCGTAAGCTTTCATTCTTCTTGTCTGCCTTAGATAGAGTGGCTGGGGATGGTCTGTTAGAGGGTCAGTAAACGGAACAACGCGATCTTGTTGATCTCGGCCAGCGCGCATTTGAACTCGGCGTCTGCCGAATTGTGAATGCGCGTTTCGAACGCAGCGAGGATCTGATGCCGGTTGCTGCCTTTTACCGCCATGATGAAGGGAAACTTGAACTTGGCCTTGTAGGCATCGTTCAGCTCGGTGAAGCGCGAGAACTCTTCGGCCGTGCATTGGTGAATCCCCGCGCCAGCTTGCTCATCGGTGCTGGCTTGGGTCAGTTGGCCCTGGACGGCAGCTTTGCCGGCCAGGTCCGGGTGAGCGTTGATCAGGGCCAATTGGCTGGCATGATCGGCGCTTAACAGGATATCGCTCATGCGCTGGTGCAGGGTTTCGATCTGGTCGACCGAGCTGTCCTGGCCCAGGTCGAAGGCCTTTTCGGCCACCCATGGCGAGTGTTCGTAGATATCGGCGAAAGCGGCGACAAATTCATCGCGGCTCAGGGTCGATGGCTTCAGGGTCTGGAACGCAGTCATTTCGCCGCTCCCGTGTGCGGGTGGGTTTCGTGCCAGTGACGGGCGATGTCAACGCGACGGGTGAACCACACCTGTTCATGGCCTTTGGCGTATTCGATAAACCGTTTCAACGAAGCCAGGCGTGCAGGGCGGCCGATCAGGCGGCAGTGCAGGCCGATGGAAAGCATCTTCGGCGCCTCGGCCCCTTCGGCATACAACACGTCGAACGCGTCCTTGAGGTACTCGAAAAAGTCATCGCCCTTGTTGAAACCCTGCACCTGGGTGAAGCGCATGTCGTTGGTGTCCAGGGTATAAGGGATCACCAAATGCGGCTTGCCGGTCGGGTTGTTCGGCTCCCAGTAGGGCAGGTCGTCGTCATAGGTGTCGCAGTCGTACAGGAAACCGCCTTCCTCCATCACCAGCCGACGCGTATTGGGGCCAGTGCGGCCGGTGTACCAACCCAATGGGCGCTCGCCGGTCAGTTCGGTGAGGATGCGGATGGCTTCGAGCATGTGCTCGCGCTCCTGGGCCTCGTCCATGTACTGGTAGTCGATCCAGCGGTAGCCGTGGCTGCAGATCTCGTGGCCGGCGTCGACCATTGCGCGGATCACATCCGGGTGGCGCTGGGCGGCCATGGCGACGGCGAAGATGGTCAGCGGGATATCGAATTCTTTAAACAGCTTGAGGATGCGCCACACACCCGCACGGCTGCCGTACTCGTACAGCGACTCCATGCTCATGTTGCGGGCGCCTTGCAGCGGCTGGGCCGAGACCATTTCCGAGAGGAAGGCTTCGGACTCTTTATCACCGTGCAAAATGTTGCGCTCACCGCCTTCTTCGTAGTTGAGTACGAACGACAGCGCAATGCGTGCCTTGCCCGGCCAGTGGGGGTGAGGAGGGTTACTGCCGTAACCGATCAGGTCGCGTGGGTAGTCAGCGCTCACTGCAGTCTTCCTTCTTGTTCGTGATAGCAAGTGTGTGTGGCGGCCGGGCAGTGAAAAGACTGGGTGGCGTCACAGCGATGAGTGATTGTATACAACTTATCTGTCACTTTGTAAGCCTACATTTCTGCATTTTTTCTGCATCGCCGGGTTCAGATGCTGTAGCAAGAAACTTGCCTGACTGGTCAGTTAATGGACAAAAGGTCGTTTAAAAGCAAGGTTTACTCACGAATTGACTCATCGAGCAATACCGACGGGAAGATCCAAAGCTTTGTGATTTTTATTGTGTACAATTTTTTTAAAAAGTGTCTTAATCAGCCATCGCCGGCTTTTTCGATGCCCTGAAAAAGTGCAGGTTTCTCTTTTACTGACTTCAGGAGGCGCGAAGACGCCATGGGACGTTTGACCACACACGTTTTGGACGCCGCACACGGCTGCCCCGGTAGCGATATCAAGGTCGAGCTGTACCGCGTCGACGGCGCGCAGCTGGAACGGGTTGCCACTGCCACCACCAACAGCGACGGCCGTTGCGATGCGCCGCTGCTGCAAGGTGACGACTACCGCAGTGGTGTTTACCAACTGCAATTCAGCGCCGGCGACTACTACCGCGCTCGTGGTGTGCAATTGCCGGAACCGGCGTTTCTCGACGTCGTCGTGCTGCGTTTTGGCATCAGCGCCGAACAGGATCACTACCATGTGCCTTTACTGATTTCGCCTTACAGCTACTCCACCTATCGCGGTAGCTGAGTCGTCACCTCGCTTCACACCCCCAAAGCTCTTCGTTGGTTTTTTGCCCGCCCACACTGCGGGCTTTTTTTATTCTGAATGGCTCACGGGCCGCCCAAGTATGTAACGCACCTGGGGCGGTCGAGGTACCTAGGCTCGGCTTTTCTGTATGGAACAGTCCGCCATGAGTACCGACACCACCGCCTGGTTGGCCGCTGAGGCTGCTGCGGCGCAAACGCTTAATTTTGATGACCCGCAAACCTCGGACGCGCAGCGTGATGCGGCGATTCGCACACTCCTGACCCGACGGCTTAACGCGGTCACGCAGCCCAGTCTTGAAATCAATCGCCTGTACGAAGCCCAAGCCAGGGCCAGAGAGGCGGTAAAACTCCTAAAAGACTTGATTGGGCGTGCGCCGAGAGTCTTGGGCATTATCCGGGGCGCATTACGCAAGGCCTTTGCGCTGGACCCCGATACGCTGTTGTTTACCGAGTTCCGGCCGCCGCCTTTGCCCCAGAAGGTCTACAGCCTGACCGAAAAAGGCTTGGCACTTCTCATTGATCCGGATGTGCCGCTGGACATTAACCAGTTCACTACATTGCGTATCAAGGACGAACCGGCACGGACGTTGCCGTTTACCGCTTGGGATGCGTTGGTACGTGTGAAGGGGTTGGCGCTGCTCGGTCAGGTTGAGAAGGCTGAACGAGACTATTGGCAGCAACTGGCCTATGGCTCCTGGCTGACGCGCAAGCAGCGTTGGGTCCAGTTACGAAAATCCTTGTTCGCCGAGCATGCACTGCTGGCCCATCGCGTTTACCAGCTCTCGGACCGCGGCTATGCCATGGTCCGTAAAGTCATGGAGATCCCGGGTGCCGATGCGCGCCGTCGCGCCGCAGGTGAGTGGGCGAATATTCAAGTGAGCAGGGTGGCGTGGCCTGGCACAAATCGGGCACTGGTTCCTGTTCCGGGCGCTTTGCATATTTATCGTGATGACATCGCGGGGGACACGCCCCATGTGATTTATCTGCCGGGTCTGATTCGTGAGTTTTACGAGTTCAGTTCCTGGTATCGAATGCAATGTGATCTGCCTGCGCTGGTCAACGGCCCTTTGAGCCAGGTGCTATGGCAGTGTTTGCCACTGCGCCGTTGGCATGAGCTGTGTAACACACCCAGTGTTACGCCTCAGGCGTTTACCCTTCAGCTTATGGGTGTACACCAGGAAGACGTGTTGCTTGCCAGTGCGACCGAGCTGCTGGAGGCGCAGTGGGATAACGAGGTGGCCTGTGCATTGTCAATCAACCCTGCGGCTGTGGGCGTTCAAGGTGTGGGGCAATTCAACGCTCCTGAGGTGAAACGCTTCCTCAAATTCATCGAAAAAGGCCGTCGCCGGCTGGCATGCAGCCTCCTGCTGGGAAACAGCCTGGACGCCTTGCCGGAGTGGGATCATCAGCGCCGCAGCGGTGAGATTGTGTGTGCAAGTTTGACGCCGGACCTCGCCCTCAAGACCCGTGAAGCGCAACTCAAACGTTACGAAAAAGGCTTGATGGCCCTGCTGGATCCGACGGATGTGGGCAAAAGCACTGCACCCTATCAAGACTTTTTGAACCTCGATCAGCGATGGCAGGAACAAGTGAGCACCGTGAGTCAATTGGCCCGTGCCCCGCACGAGCGCATGTTTGAAAAGGCGTTCTGGCTTGAACAGCCTTTGGGCACGTCTAATCGCGGCTCATTGGTGGGGACTGCCCTGCGCCGGGCTTTGCTTCTGGAAGCCCAGATGCAGCAACAGTTGAACCTGATGCCTTCCGTGCATCTGGAGCGATTGAATACGGTATTGAGTGAGTCTTGGGTGCCTGGCGACAGTGCTGCTGATACCTGTGTATTGCAAGTAACGGTCGGCAGTGAGTCCGGCCAGTTGTACCCGCTGCTGGGGGCTCTGCTCGTGACCACCCACCAGGCCCTGGCTCACCCGAGTGGCCCACACTCAGTATTGTTATACGTGACGGGTCTGTATGGCGGGCTTGTGCCCTTTGACAACGTGAACGCGTTCGCCAAGGGGCTTCAAGCCAGCCTGAAAAGCCGCGATGGCTCCGTGTTGTGGCGCTGCATCGAGCGTGATCACCGTGTGGCTGCGCGGGGCTGGGTCCAGGCGTTGCCCAAGGATGCGCCATTGGTAGTGAGTTACGAGGCCATCAAGCGCACGATGCTCAAAGACTTGTTCATTAAGCTAATGCAACGTTACGCGGCGTTGAACAAACGTGTGGGCAGGGGTGTTCGGTTGTTCAGTGAGGTGAGCGATCCGCAGTTGAGCCGAATGTTACTGGCCCAGGAGTTGTTCGAGTGCCTGCAAGTACCCGCCAATGATGCTCGCACACTGGCCTTGGCCAATATCAACCTGTTGCAGATGGCAGCCACTCAGGCGAAAAAACTCCCCTCGTGGTTGGGCATTGCCTCAACCGGTAGTCGAAGACACTACAAACGATTGTCACGCCGTTACCTGATGAATGCCTTTGCGGTGGAGAACAAACTGTGGCGGGACTTACCGGACTTGGAGTCATTCGCCCGCAATGGCTTGATTGCGCGATTGACTCGGGACGGGTTTTACCCGCAACTGGATATCGACAAACCCCTGATAGATTTGCCCGATGATGTCAGCTCCCAATTGTGTGGCTGGTCGAGTCAGTGCGCGATAGGCGATCGCGATACAAAAAAGGTCGTCAGCTCGCAGCGCACCACTTTCAGCCTGCTGCAATTGGCGTTGCATAACCTCGACCCCAAGGCACCCTGGACCCGCTGGCGATTGAATCGCGCACGCTGGCTGGACCCCGCCTGGAAAGAGCGCTTGAGCGTGCGTTACCTGATCAACACCCTGTCATCGCTCGATCTTGGGGGCGAGTACGACAAGCGGATCCTCAAGGCATTTTATCCGCCGACGTCTACTCCGGCCACGTCTCCTGGGCTCTCACAGGCTTTGGTCTATAGGGCTTTGCGACAACGCGCTCAGATGCAGCTGTACTCTGCGGTCCAGCAAGGTTTGAGTGATAAAGCGCAGCGTCTGTTTACCCTGGCGATGGCCGCTGGGTCGGCAAGTGACCTGAAAAAAGATGGGTTCGACGTAGAGTTGGCGGTTCTGCGCCTGATGGACGCCACCCCAGAACATGATCGGCACATTGCTGGCTTATTGTTCATTCATGACAGGTTATCAAAGCTCTGTGTGGTGTATTGGCCCATGGCTGCGGCAAGCCGGGTGATTGTTGCGTATGCCAGCCTGGACGAAGCAGAAAAGGCGTTGAATCTTATCGGCGCACTCCCCGAAAACCAGAAGGCGTTGGCGCGCCAGGTGGCGCCAGGCTGGGAGGCGCAGGCGCTGGCCGGCTACCCCGATAAAGACCCAGGGGTGCAACCCCGCAGGCCTCATTCGCTTGAGCCGGGTCAACCCGGTCTATATCGTTTTGTTGCCATGCTTGTGGAGTTTTTTTTGGCCCCGCACAAAAAACCGGCGGTGGACAATGAAAGCATCGAGGCATTGATCAAGGAGCAAATCGAGTCGCAGCCTGAACATTGGTTAGCGGCTGCGCCCACCACCTGTGGCAATGCCATGGCGTTGTTGGCCCACGCCAAGGTGTTCGATCTGCAACGGCGTACCCAAGCCCAATCCCAGTCTTCCCAGGCGCTGGAGCAATACCGCGAGCAGCGTTTGGGCGAGCAGCACGACGCGACGATTCGCGGGCTGCTGGGCTTTGTCCCGGTACTGGGTGTTGGCATCAGCCTGTATGAAATGCTGCTTGCAGCGCGGCGCTATCATCACAGCGGGTCTGCCCATGATGCTGTGGATGTGGCGTTCTTGACGATGCTTGCGTTCTTCGACGTGCTGACATCCTTTGGCCCTTCCGCGAAAGGCGCGCGCGTGTCGCGTGTCGCTTTAGGCCGCTTGCATCGCCATCAAGGGGGCACGCTCGGTACCCGCGCAGGCCTGAAACCGTCACCGATCAAGCCACGTCACCTGCTGGAGCACTTCCAGTCCCCTGATGGACTGGATGGGGCCATTGAATTGGCGGGGCCGGGCGCTAAAGGGCGGTACGCGAAAGATGGCCGGCAGTTTATTCGTGAGGGTAAAGATATTTACCCGGTATATCAGCGTGAGAACGAATGGGGACTGCGACTGAAAAAGAGCCAGGGAGAAGGGCAAGATGAACTGATTTTAAACATCGAGCAGCCCCACGAGTGGCAGTTAGGGGCCGATGCACCGGTGCCCGGGCCGAGTTCAGGCGTATGGCAACCTTGGGCGCCCACCAGGAGCGCAGCGGATTGGTCACCGCCTTCGCGTACGGGCCTGGAAGCGAACTTGCGCGCGTTGCCTGTGCCCACCAGTGCCTGGCAGGCGTGGGGTTTTCGGCGCAGTGACGCACTGATCGAAGTACCGCCCCTGGGCCGCAATATATACCGGGTGGCTGCAACGCCGGGTGCGGCGGCTTTTGATCTCTTGCGACTAGGGCCTGATTACTATCGGTTGTTGCCCCAGGGTACAAACGCGTCGTCTTCGAGCATCGTCTTTATAATGAGAAACCAGGATGTTTCGTTCAGGGCATCCGTGGATATAGAGCGCTGGCTGGGCGTGGCTGCTGCTGAGCAGCCGATACCGGCGACCCTGGGTGCCAATGGGCTGTGGACGCCCCATCAAGTGCTGTTTAATGAACGCCTGGACGTCACGGTGGGGCGGGCGTTTCCTGCTATGACCCCGGGCAGCAGGCGGTTTGTCGCCGACCGGCTCACTGAGTTGGCGGACACCGGCCCCAGGGTGACGGCCACGCACTTACTCAATATCAGGGCGACACTCGACCGTTGGACGGCCCCGGGAAACCCGGACCGCCTGCCCGATCTGCTGAGAATGCTACGGCCTGCGGGCGAGCCGGGTGCCCTCACCATTAACATAGGGATCGATGGGGTAGCGCCGGGAGGCACGCGGCTGGATTTCACGCCGCCCTTACACCTTGATCCCTCGTTGCTCAGGCGCAGCCGCGGCAACGGCGTACTTCGTTCGCGAGCTGTTCACACAGCTGTCAGGCAGATACTCGAAAGATATGGATTCACCGTCAGGAGCATTCCAAGGCGGCATGGCGGGGCCAGTACGAGGGACTTTTACTGCACCCATCCGCATTCGAGTTCGGTTTACTTTGTGCTGAATAATTGGGTCGATAATCGCAACGTCAGCCTGCGTTCCAGGGTGGCCCCGCAGCTCTCCGAGGCTTGGTTTCGCGAGCGTATCGGTTCGCAGTCGCCATTCTCGGCGGAGTTTGCCGCCATTGATCAAGCCATGACACAAAACCGTCTGGTTCGGATCGTTGCAGGCATTCAGTGGCAAGTTCGTTATGGAGAGCCCGCCAGTGTGTATTTTGCCAAAGTCGCGCCGTTTAACCCTTGAGCAGCGCTGCGGTTGCCGCCCCGCCAAATAGCGTGGCACTGACGCGATTGAACCAGCTCTGGCCCGCGCCGCTGCGCAGGTAACGCGCGGCACCGTGGGCGCCGAGGCCGTAAGCCAGCTTGCAGAGCAAGTCGAGTACGGTCCAGGTCGCGATCATGATCAGCAGTTGCGGCAGAAACGGCTGTTGGCTGCTGAGAAACTGCGGCAGGAAGGCGGCGAAGAACAGGATGTCCTTGGGGTTACTGGCACCCAGCACAAAGGCCCGGCCAAACAGCGCGCGAAAACGCGGCACCGCCGGTGTCTGTGGCACTTGCGCGCCATGGGTCGGCAGCCGCGATTGCTGCCAGCTCTGCCAGGCCAGATAGAACAGGTACAGCGCGCCGATGATTTTCAAGGCGCTGAACAACTGCTCGGAGGCCAGCAACAATGCGCCCAGGCCCAGAGCCGAGGCGCTCAACAGGCAGATCGAGGCAAACACTCCGCCCAGGAACGCCGGGTACGAACGGCGCAGGCCGTAGTTGAGGCTATTGCTGATCATCAACAGCGACAACGGCCCGGGGATCAGGATCACCACCAGTGCCGCACCACTGAACAACAGCCAGGTATCCAGGTTCATCTACATTTCTCCCTCTATGCAAAAGCCCCACCCGAAGGTGAGGCGGTTTTTCAGCCGTTCCCGAACTACAGGAAGATGAACTTGGCGATAAAGATCGCGCACAGCACCCACAGGCTGACAGAAATCTCACGGTACTTGCCGGTGCCTGCCTTGAGCGCCACGTAAGTGATAAAGCCCAAGGCAATCCCGTCGGCGACCGAGAAGGTCAACGGCATCATGATCGCGGTGACAATCGCCGGAATGCTGTCGGTGGCCTCATCCCAGTTGATATGGGCCATGCTCGCCATCATCAGCATCGCCACGTAAATCAGCGCACCGGCGGTGGCATACGCCGGAATCATTCCCGCCAGTGGCGCAAAAAACATCGCGGCCACGAACAGGATGCCCACGGTTACGGCGGTCAGCCCGGTGCGACCACCTGCGGCCACACCCGCCGCGCTTTCCACATAGCTGGTCACCGGCGGCACACCGACCATGGCGCCAAATACGCTGGAGGCACTGTCGGCCTTCAGCGCACGGGACAGGTTATCGATCTTGCCATCGGCGTTGACCAGTCCGGCCCGTTGCGCGACGCCCATCAGTGTACCCGCGGTGTCGAACATGTGTACAAAGAGAAAAGCAAATACCACGCTTATCATACTTACATTGAATACACCTTTTATGTCCATGGCCATCCATGTCGGCGCCAGGCTCGGTGGGGTTGAGAGAATGCCGTTGTAGTGCACCAGGCCCAGGCCCCAACCGGCGAGGGTCACGGCGATGATGCTGATCAGGATCGCGCCGAATACCCGGTGATAGCTGAGGATCGCAATCAACAGGAAGCACACGGCCGCCAGCAATGGCGCAGGCTCGTGCAGCGAACCGAGCTTGATCAAGGTGGCCGGGCTGTCGACGATAATGCCGGCGGTCTTCAGGCCGATCACCCCAAGGAACAAACCGACGCCTGCGCCCATGGCATGACGCAAGCTCACAGGGATGCTGTTGAGCAGCCATTCACGCACGCGCGACAGTGTCAGGCCCATGAACAGCACGCCGGAAATAAACACTGCGCCCAGCGCGGTTTCCCAGTGGTAGCCCATGGTGCCGACCACGGTGTAGGTGAAAAACGCATTCAGGCCCATACCCGGTGCCAAACCTACCGGCCAGTTGGCGTACAGCCCCATCAGCAGGCAGCCCAGCGCGGCGGCGATGCAGGTGGCGACGAACGCCGCACCGTGATCGATACCGGCGTCGGCCATGATGTTGGGGTTGACGAAGATGATATAGGCCATGGTGATAAAGGTGGTGAGGCCGGCAATCAGTTCGGTTCTCACTGTGGTGCCATGCAAGCGCAGTTTGAACAGGCGTTCCAGCCAGCCGCCTTGCGGTGGGGCGAGGTCCAGCGTAGGGGCTTCGGTTTTTTGGCTATCCACAGCAAGTACTCCTCAAGAGTTTTATTGTTATTTCCAGCGCCGGTCACAGAGGTGGGCAGCAGCGCTTTGAGGTACTGGCGGGTTTTGTTGACCAATAGGTCAGGAACTCGCACGAAGCGAATTATGCTTTTGTATACAAATAAAGCAAATAATGTTTTCTATTTTGTTTGCGAAAGGGGATGAAAGGCTGATGCGCGGGCGTTTCTTCGGCTTGTTGTGGCATAGGGTTAAGGTTGGCCGGCGAGGGCCTGGTTCACGGCTAGCCAGCCTGCCACGGCGTCTTCACCGGCTTCACTGAAAGCACGCTGCAACAGCTTCACCTGTTCGCGGCGCAACGACTGCTCAAAACGCTGGCCTTCTTCCGTCAGTTCCAGCAGGCGTTTGCGCTTGTCGGCCTCGGAGGCAACGCTGTCGACCAGGTGCATTTCCTGCAATTGGCGCAATGGAATGTTCAGCGCCTGCTTGCTCACCCCAAGCAACTCCAGCAGCTGCTTCACGCTCAAGGCGGGGTAACGCGCGATAAAAAATACGATGCGCTGATGCACGCGGCTCAGGCCGCGGCGCTCGAGCATTTCGTCGGCCTTGGCGGTAAAAGCCTGGTAGCCGAAGAAAAAGGCTTCCATGGCTTGTTGTTGGCTGCCCTGGTTTTTAAGGTCAAGCATATTGACGTATCCACGCGAGTCGTCGTAATTTCGGTCAACCAGTTTGACGTATTTGCCCCCGACTTCGCTACCGGTGACCCTATGGCCTTCTCTGAACGTGTTACGCGCCTCAAAAGCTCCTTGATCCGTGAAATTCTTGCGGCGGCCCAGCGCCCGCAAGTGATGTCGTTCGCCGGTGGCCTGCCCGCCGAAGCCATGTTGCCGGTACTGAATTGGGATGAACTGCCACTGAACATCGGCCAATACGGTATGAGCGAAGGCGAGCCGCAATTGCGTGAACTGCTCGCCGCCGAGGCCCGCGCCTTGGGCTTACCGTGCCAGGCCAGTCAGGTGCTGGTGGTCAGCGGTTCCCAGCAAACCCTCGACCTGGCGGCCAAGCTGTACATCGACAAGGGCACTGAAGTCTTGCTGGAAGGCCCGACCTACCTGGCTGCACTGCAAATTTTCCAATTGTTCGGCGCCGATTGCCTCACCGTGCAACTGGAGGCCGACGGCCCGAACCTGGCCGCGCTGCGCGCCAGCCTCGAACGCCATCGCCCGGCGTTCATCTACCTCATCCCGACCTTCCAGAACCCCTCGGCCGTGCGCTACAGCGAGACCAAGCGCGCAGCCGTGGCCGCCTTGCTCGATGAATTCGGCGTAACCCTGATCGAAGACGAGCCCTACCGCGAGCTGACATTCGACGGCGCCAGTGCGCAGCCCATCGCCGGGCGGTTGAAAAAAGCCAGCTGGATCTACACCGGCACTGTCTCCAAGACCCTGTTGCCGGGGTTGCGCGTCGGTTACCTGATCGCCAGCGAGGATTTGTTCCCGCACCTGCTCAAGCTCAAGCAATCGGCCGACCTGCACACCAACCGCATCGGCCAGTGGCAAGCGATGCAGTGGATCGGCACGCAAAAATACCAGCAACACCTGGCGCAGTTACGCGACTTTTACCGCGAGCGTCGCGATGCCTTTCAGTCGGCTCTGGAGCGCCACTTTGGCGACCTGGCCGACTGGCAAGTGCCTCAAGGTGGATTATTCTTCTGGCTGACCTTGAAACAACCCCTCGACACCCGCACCTTGTTGGCGCAAGCATTGGATCAGGACGTGGCGTTCATGCCCGGTGAACCGTTCTTTTCCGAGCCCGATCAACACTTGGGTTCGTTGCGCCTCAATTTCAGCCATATCGACCCGGCCCGTCTGGACGAAGGTCTCAAACGCCTGGCCGCGGTGGTCCGTCAAGCACAGCACGCGCAAGCGGCATAAGGGGAGCCCCATGTACAAGGTTTATGGCGATTACAAGTCGGGCAACTGCTACAAGGTCAAATTGATGCTCAACCTGCTGGGCATCCCGTACCAATGGATCGATGTCGACATCCTCAAGGGCGACACCCAGACTGCCGAGTTCCTGGCCAAGAACCCCAATGGCAAGATCCCGGTGCTGGAACTTGAAGACGGCACTTGCCTGTGGGAGTCCAACGCGATTCTCAACTTCCTGGCCGATGGCAGCGAATTTTTGCCGTCCGAGCCACGCCTGCGCACGCAAGTGTTGCAGTGGCAGTTTTTCGAGCAGTACAGCCATGAACCGTATATTGCGGTGGCGCGGTTTATCCAGTTTTACCTGGGCTTGCCCGCAGACCGTCTTGAGGAATACAAGAAGCTGCACAAAGGTGGCTACAAGGCCCTCAAGGTCATGGAGCGCCAACTGCAACTGACCCCGTATCTGGTGGGCGATCAATTCTCCATCGCCGATGTGGCGTTGTATGCCTATACCCATGTGGCCGAGGAGGGTGGGTTTGAGCTGGACGCTTATCCGGGTGTGCAGGCGTGGCTGGCGCGGGTGGCGAGCCATCCAAAACATGTAGCGATGCTTGATTGAGTTCACGCGGTCAAAAATGTGGGAGCTGGCTTGTGTGGGAGCTCCCACATTGATAGTGTCCAGTTTCAGTTCGATGTTGTGCCAGACAGCTCATCACTCAGCAGCTCAAAGCAACGCTGCGCCGCCGGGCTGAGGCCCATCCCGCTGCGACTGATCAACCCGATCTCGCGGTTCACGCCGGGATGGTCAATATTGATGCGCTTCAACCCCTCCAGGCTGTCCGCCGCCGACTCCGGCAACACGCTGATGCCCAGCCCCTGGCGCACCAACGCCAGTACCGTCGACATGTAGTTGGCTTCCATGCCGGCATTCATTGTCAGCCGTGTCTGATCAAACAACGCGTCCACCTGCTCACGCACACTGCTGTCGCGCCCGGTGAGGATGATCGGCTGGTCCGCCAATTGCTCCAAGGTCAGTTGGCGATGGTGGGCGAGGGGATGGCCCAGTGGCACAAACGCACACAACCGATCATTGAGCACCGGCAAAAATTCCAGGCCGTGGCTCAGCCGGGCACGCACGCCGATGCCAAAGTCCACCACGCCTTCGCGCACCTGTGCATGAATGCGATGGGCGACCAGGTCATGCAAACGTACTTCGATGCCGGCAAAGCGTTCGCGAAACAGGCGCAAGGCCGGCGGCAGGGCGCCGGCGCATACCGAGGGCAGTGCGGCGATGGTGACCACGCCGCGGCGCAGGGCGGCGAGGTCGCGCGAGCCAGTGACGATGTTGTCCAGGTCCAGCAACAGTTTTTCCATGGGGCCGCGCGCGTCTTCGCCTGCGGCGGTGATGCTTACGTGGCGCGGGCTGCGATCGAGCAGCGCGACGCCGAGCCAGTCTTCGAGTTGTTGCACCTGTACCGTCAGGGCTGAGGGCGACAAGTGCAACTCATTGGCGGCCTTGGTGAAACTGCCGGTGCGGGCTACGGCGAGAAAGGCTTGTATATGTTGGATGCTGTTCTTCATTTTGTTTTTCCGAACGTGCCAGGCCGAATATTCCAATTTACAAAGACTAACCTGCTTCCAATACTCCAGGGAAAACAATAACCGGCCACCAAGGCCGCTCTGGAGTAACCCATGCTCGCAACCCTGGGTGTCATCACCATCCTGTGCCTGCTCGCTGCCGTCATGAGCAAACGCCTGTCGCCACTGGTGGCGCTGATCGCCTTGCCGATCATCGCCGCACTGCTCGGCGGTTTCGGCCTGCAAACCAGCGCCTTTATCATTACCGGAATCAAGAACGTCGCCCCAGTGGTGGGCATGTTTGTGTTCGCGATTCTGTTTTTCGGGATCATGACCGACGCCGGTATGCTCGACCCGATCATTGATCGCATCCTGCGCACGGTCGGCACGCGTCCTACACGGATTGTGGTCGGCACCGCGACCCTCGCGCTGCTGGTGCACCTGGACGGCTCCGGGGCGGTGACGTTTCTGGTGACGGTGCCGGCGATGCTGCCGCTGTATACGCGGTTGGGCATCGACAAACGTATCCTCGCGTGTGTCTGCGCCATGGCCGCCGGGGTCAATTTCCTGCCGTGGACCGGCCCGGTGCTGCGCTCGTCGGCGGCCTTGCATGTGCCGGTGGCCGACCTGTTCCAGCCGCTGATCCCGGTGCAGATTGTCGGCCTGGTCTTCGTGTTTGCCTGCGCCTGGTGGCTGGGCCGTCGTGAAGAAAAACGCCTGGGCCTGGGCGCCGGTTCCTCGGTGGAGGCGGTACCGCAACGGGTGCTCAGCGACGAGGACATCAAGCTGCGGCGCCCACGGCTGTTCTGGGTCAACCTGTTGCTGACCGTGCTGGTAATGGTGGTGATGATTGCCGGCTGGGTCGACCCGGTGGTGATGTTTATGCTCGGCACCGTGGTGGCGCTGTGCATCAACTACCCGAATGTGGATGCCCAACGGGCGCGCATCGATGCCCATGCGAAAACCGCCCTGACCATGGCCAGTATCCTGCTCGCCGCTGGCGTGTTCACCGGCATCATGCAAGGCACTGGCATGCTCAAGGCGATTGCCGAGGTGGCGGTCGCACAGATTCCCGCCGGCCACGGCAAGTTGATCCCGGCGGTGGTGGGCTTTATTTCCATGCCGTTGAGCATGTTGTTTGACCCCGATTCCTACTATTTCGGCGTGATGCCGGTGATCGCCGAGGTCGGCAAAGCCCTGGGCGTCGACCCGCTGCAAGTGGCCCAGGCCTCGTTGCTGGGCGTACACACCACCGGTTTCCCGGTCAGCCCGCTGACGCCTGCGACCTTCCTGCTGGTGGGCCTGTGCAAGATCGAACTGGCCGATCACCAGCGCTTCACTATTCCGTTTCTGTTTGCTGCGTCGGTGTTGATGACCCTGACCGCATTGCTCCTGGGAGTGATTTGAGATGAAAACCTTGCGCATCGGTTCCGGCGCCGGCTACTCCGGCGACCGTATCGAGCCTGCCGTGGAACTGGCCGAACAGGGCGACCTGGATTACCTGGTGTTCGAATGCCTGGCCGAACGCACCATTGCCCTGGCGCAACAGGCGCGTATCAGCGACCCGCAGGGCGGTTACGACCCACTGCTGAGCGAGCGTATGCGCCGGGTGTTGCCATTTGTTGGCTTGAAGGGCCACCGTCGCCTGCGGGTAATTACCAATATGGGCGCGGCCAACCCCGTGGCGGCGGCCGTTGAAGTGCGGCGCATTGCCAACGAGTTGGGCCAGGACCTCAAGGTCGTGGCGGTGGTAGGCGATGACGTGCTGGATGTTTTACAGCCCGAGCAACGCCTGGATAACGGCCAGACCGTTGGCTCTTTGGGCGAGCGGCTGATATCCGCTAACGCCTACCTGGGCGTCGACGGCATCCTTGAAGCCTTGCGCGCCGATGCCGATGTGGTGATCACCGGGCGCGTGGCCGACCCGTCGCTGTTTTTGGCACCGCAGATGTTTGAGTTCGGCTGGGCTGCGGACGACTGGCAGCGGCTGGGGCGCGGCACGTTGGTCGGGCATTTGCTGGAATGCGCGGGCCAGGTCAGCGGCGGTTATTTTGCCGATCCCGGTTTCAAGGATGTGGATGAGCTGGCACGCCTGGGTTTCCCGTTGGCTGAAATCGATGCCGATGGCGAGGCTGTGATCACCAAGGTGGCGGGCTCAGGCGGGCAGGTCAGCCGTGCGACGTGCACCGAGCAGATGATCTACGAAGTACACGACCCGGCGGCTTATCTCACGCCGGACGTGACGGCAGACTTTTCTCAAGTGAGCTTTGTGGAGGAGGGCGTGGATCGCGTCCGTGTCCAAAACGCCAGTGGTCGCGCTCGGCCTGAACAGTTAAAGGTCAGCGTGGGTTACCTGGACGGATGGATCGGTGAAGGGCAGATGTCCTACGGCGGCCCAGGCGCGGTCGCACGGGCTGAGTTGGCGCGGGATATCGTACTCAAGCGCCTGGAACTGATGGGCGTAAAGATGCAAGAGCTACGCGCCGAGCTGATTGGCATGGATTCATTGCACGGCCCACGCAGCAGCGTCGAGCCCTGGGAAGTGCGTCTGCGCGTGGCCGCCCGTTGTGAAAATCGCAGCGAAGCGGTGCGGGTTGGCAATGAAGTGGAGACCCTCTACACCAATGGTCCGTCGGGCGGCGGCGGCGCGAGTAAAAGTGTGCGCCAGGTGGTGGCAGTAGCGTCGTTATTGCTGCCCCGCAGCGTGGTCAACCCGAGGATCGAAGCATGAAACTGCACACACTGGCCCATTCCCGTACCGGCGATAAGGGCGACACTTCGAACATCTCGATCATCGCCTACCGCGCCGAGGATTATCCGTTGCTGTGCGAACAGCTCACGCCCGAGCGCGTCGCCACGTTTTTTGCCGGCTTGCGTGAGCCGGGCGCAGCGCCGGTGCGGCGTTATGAATTGCCCAACGTGCAGGCGCTGAACTTCGTGCTGCCGGGGATCCTGCGCGGCGGCGTGACCCGCTCGCTGGCGCTGGACGCCCATGGCAAGTGCCTGGGGTCGGCCTTATTGGATCTGGTAATACTGACTTAATTACACAGCCAAACAAATGTGGGAGCTGGCTTGCCTGCGATAGCATCAACTCAGTCTACCTGAATCACCGAGGTGCCTGCATCGCAGGCAAGCCAGCTCCCACACAAGCCAGCTCCCACTTGGGTTCTTCAGCGGCTGTCAGACCGCGGCAAACCGCTTGTCGAGGTAATCAATGATTACCTTGGAATCATACATCCAGGTGGTCTGGCCATTCTCTTCGATACGCAGGCACGGCACTTTGATCTTGCCGCCTTGCTCCAGCAGGGTCTGGCGATCCTGTTCGTTGTTTTTCGCGTCCTTGAGCGCCACCGGCACATTCAGGCGGTGCAGGGTGCGGCGAGTCTTCACGCAAAACGGGCAGGCGTGAAACTGATACAGCGTCAGTTCCTTGGCCGCCGCGTTGACCTGTGCCTGTTGCTCGGCAGAACGCTGCTTTTTGCGCGGGCGGGTCAGGAAGTCGCCCGCGATGATGATTTGGCCGAGACCCACTCGAAGTGCTTTGAC
This sequence comes from Pseudomonas sp. WS 5146, assembly GCF_012985495.1. Lineage (NCBI taxonomy): Bacteria > Pseudomonadati > Pseudomonadota > Gammaproteobacteria > Pseudomonadales > Pseudomonadaceae > Pseudomonas > Pseudomonas sp. WS 5146. Next base: position 149,548 of record NZ_JAAQWL010000001.1, on the reverse strand, counting down.
GAACATGGCTGAAAACCTCTTGCCCATGAAGAAGGGGCCGCAGCTTACCTGAATTTCGCGGGCGAAAAAAAACCGGCGATGAACGCCGGCTTTTCCTTACGCAGCCTGTTACTTGATCAGGCTGAGGAATTCGCTGCGGGTGGCCGCGTTTTCGCGGAACTCACCCAGCATCACCGAAGTGATCATCGACGAATTCTGTTTCTCCACACCGCGCATCATCATGCACATGTGCTTGGCTTCGATCACCACCGCCACGCCCAGGGCGCCAGTCACTTGCATCACTGCATCGGCGATCTGGCGGCTGAGGTTTTCCTGGATCTGCAGGCGGCGCGCATACATGTCGACAATCCGCGCAACCTTCGACAGGCCCAGCACTTTGCCGCTCGGGATATACGCCACATGCGCCTTGCCGATAAACGGCAGCAGGTGGTGTTCGCACAGCGAGTACAACTCGATGTCCTTGACCAGCACCATTTCGCTGTTGTCGGAGCTGAACAAGGCACCGTTGGTGACTTCTTCCAGCGTCTGTTCATAGCCGCGGCAAAGGTACTGCATCGCCTTGGCGGCACGCTTTGGCGTGTCGAGCAGGCCCTCGCGGGAAACGTCCTCGCCGAGCTGGCCGAGGATCGCGGTGTAATTCTGTTCCAGGGACATGAAACTACCTGTGGGATTTTCGCAAAGCGCAAGGTTACGGTGGCGGGCACATCGCTGCAAGCCTGACGATGGCACTTGTTACTCGTCGCGCCCTTCCATCATGGTGCGCTTGAGCATCACATACACCGCACCGGCGCCGCCGTGGCGGGCCTGGCAGGAGGTAAAACCGAGTACCTGGGCATGCTGGCGCAGCCAGGTATTGACGTGGCTCTTGATCATGGGACGCTTGCCGTCCAGGCGCACGGCCTTGCCGTGGGTGACGCGCACGCAGCGGATTTCGAATTTGGTCGCTTCGGCCAGGAAGGCCCAAAGGGTTTCGCGGGCTTTTTCCACGTTCATGCCGTGCAGGTCGAGGCTGCCTTCGAACGGGATCTGGCCGATCTTGAGCTTGCGCATCTGGCTTTCCTGCACGCCGTCGCGAGCCCACATCAGCTCGTCTTCGGGGCCTACGTCGATCACGAACTGGTCCGACAGGCCATCCACCGTGGTGGCGTCGGTGCGCACGGTCGCGGCCTGGCGCAACTTGGCGATCTGCGCCCGGTCGGCCTTGGGTTTACCGGTGTCGGCACGATCATGCTTGATCGGCTTGACGCCGCGCAGCTCGTTTTTGAACAGGGAAAAATCGTCGTCTTGCATGTCAGCCTCCGCGAAGGGCGGGCAGTTTACCTAAATCGCGGCGGCCAGGGCGCAGGAAACGCTATCCAAGCGCCATCAGTCGTGCTTTTTCATCAAGTGCGAAGCGATGTTCAGTGACAGCGGCTGACGCATTTTCCGACGGCTACGACGCCATAACCACACACCCAACCACAGCACCAGCAGTCCGATCACCAACAGGATAGCCGAACCGCCGGGGCTGGCATTCAACTCGCCAAGGGCCGGCGAATGACCAAACAGGCCGGCGCCACCAGCGCCGGCCAACAGCAAACCTACAATGGCCAGCAACGCGGCAAAGCCGGCTACCAGGCGCAGACGCCAATTGCTCGGGCCTTTGGGGCGCAAGCGACGAGCGTCAAAACCATCGGATATCTTCATTCCGACCTTTCCTCCAGGGTATCGGCCCTTCGACCGGAAGATACACAGGTTGTTCCGACAGCAGCGGTAAATGCGCCAAATGTGAGGGCTTTGCGGATGAGCGGGGCAATAAATACGCCGCTCATCTCAAGGGCGATCAGATCAGATCTTTGGTCAACGCGAGGGTGGCGAAGTTGTCGGCCATGATGGCCATTTCAGTTTGCTGTACGTGCTCGGCGCTCAGGATGCCACCTTTGTAAGGCAGGTCACGGGTGGCGCAGGCGTCTTCCACCAGGGTGCAGCGAAAGCCCAGGTTCTTGGCGGCGCGCACGCTGGTGCTGACACTGGAGTGGCTCATGAAACCGCAGACGATCAAGTCCAGGGAGCCGAGGTCTTGCAGGTGTTTCTCCAGGCCGGTGCCATGGAACGCGCTGGGCAGCAGTTTGCCGATGATGGTTTCATCGCCTTGGGGTTCCAGGCCAGGAATGAATTCGCCGCGCTCGCCCTGCGGGTCGAACAGGCCACCGACGGTGCCAAGGTGACGTACATGCACGATCGGGCGCCCGGCATTACGCGCGGCTGTCACAAGCTGCTTGATGTTGTCGACCGCCGCGTCCATGCCGGACAGGGCGAGTGGGCCGCTGAGGTATTCCTTCTGGGCGTCGATGATCACGAGGGTCGCATGGTTCAGGTTGGCTGCTGCGTAACCGCGACCGCTGAGTTGAAACATCGTCTTTGGAACGGACATTCTGGGGCTCCTGTGAGGGGGGCTTTTGTCACATTGTCCACTGGCTGAGCGGTTCTGTGAATCGCTACCATCGTAAGGTACGCCGTTGTTGACGTGCAGCCATGTCAAGAGGTGGGCTTGATCAGCGCAATGATGGCAATTTGAATGATTTCCGACAGATGGTGAAGGGTTTTCGTACATCGTCGGTACAGGCGAAGGCTGTTAGAATCGCCAGTCGTTTTTTCCAGGAGCTTGCCCCCGTGATTACCTCCCGCCTGCGCACGTTGCGCGACCACATCCGTTGGGCTGTCAGCCGTTTCCATGGGGAAGACCTGTTTTTTGGGCATGGCACCGACAATGCCTGGGACGAAGCCCGGCAATTGGTGCTCGGCGCCTTGCACCTGCCTTGGGAAATTGCCGACAGCTACCTGGACTGCAACCTCGAAGAAGAGGAAGTCGCCCATGTGCAGCGTTTGCTGCACAAGCGTATCCACGAGCGTGTCCCTACCGCCTACCTGTTGAAGGAAGCCTGGTTCTGCGGCATGTCGTTTATCGTCGATGAGCGCGTGTTGATCCCGCGTTCACCGATTGGCGAGTTGATCGAAAACCGCTTCGAGCCATGGCTGGCCCAGCCGCCGGCGCGCATCCTCGACCTGTGCACCGGCTCCGGTTGCATCGGCATCGCCTGTGCCTACGAGTTCCAGGACGCCGAAGTGGTGCTGGGCGACTTGTCCTTCGAAGCCTTGGAAGTGGCTAACCAGAACATTGAGCGTCATGGTGTCGATGAACGCGTCTACACCGTGCAGGGCGACGGCTTCGATGGCCTGCCGGGCCAGCGTTTTGACTTGATCGTGTCCAACCCGCCGTACGTGGATGCCGAAGACTTCGCCGACATGCCGGATGAGTACCAGCACGAGCCGGAGCTGGGCCTGGCCTGCGGCGACGATGGTCTGAACCTGGTGCGACGCATGCTGGCCGAGGCCGCCGACCACCTGACCGAGAAGGGCTTGCTGATTGTTGAAGTCGGCAACAGCCAAGTGCACGTCGAGGCGCTGTACCCGGAAGTCGACTTTGCCTGGCTGGACTTCCAGCGCGGCGGGCACGGTGTGTTCATGCTGACGGCTGAGCAGTGCCGGGCGCATCAGGCGGTGTTTGCGGCGCGGGTTTAACTTCATTCCGCAATAGGAACGCGATCAGTGTGGGAGCCGACAAGCCAGCTCCCACATTTGGAATGCATTCCAACCTTTCAGCGGTGTGTCGCAATCCAGATCAACAGCCCTGCCTGAAACACCGTAAACGCCACCAGGCACGTAATGGTAAAGCGCAGCCCACTGTCCTCGCGCTTGAACTTGGTGACCTTTTCTTCTTCCTTGCGCAGCTTCACTTCCTGCTCGGCCAGGTTCTGCTCGGCCTGCTGCAGCATTTGCGCAGCTTCGAGGATCTCCACGTACTGCACCTTCTCGGTGTTCCAGCTGTCCAGCACTTCGCTGACTTTGCCGGGTTGCACGTTCCCTTTGAGGTGCTGCACATCGGCGTAGGCCACATCAAAACCCTGGATGCGCAGGAAATGATCGCGACGCAGGCGCGTGGCTTCGTTGAGTGCATCCTTGTTGGCGAGGTCCACGCCGTCTACGCGGTAATGTGACCACTTCTTTTTCGCCCACGCGGCGGCCTGTGCCACCAGAAAGCGTCCCAGGCCACGGTTGGCCGGTTCAATTTCCAGGCTGTTACCCGGGCCGAAGTGCACACGGTGCGTCTCGTGATCGACCCAGATATCCAGGTGGTTCTGCTCGCGGCGCACACGTTGGCCGGGCAACTGGATCACCATGCGTAACAGGCTGTGTTTCTTGTCATGGCGTTCGGTATAGCCAAACTGTACGAACCGCAGCGGCCGTGCGCCGGTGGCACGATCAGTGGCCAGGGGCGCCAGGCGCAGCATCTTGAAGTGTTCGGCCTGAACGTCCGCCCACGGCAGGGCCGCGGCCTCGACAGCCTCGGGTTTTTCGGCCGGGGTGTCGGCGGTAGATTCGGGTGTTGCTTCGGTGGTAGTCATGCGGCGCGATCCTGTCCAAGCCCGGCGAGCCGACAGTCTTTTTACTGTCGACTCTGGGCTTATCGGCCGTTTTATTCAGGACTGGAGGCAAATAATCGCTTAACGGGGTTGAAGTCCGTCGATAAAGCGCACGATGCGTTGGCCCAGCTCGGCGGCGAGGGGCAGTTTGGGGTCGTTGTACGACTCAAGCTGTTCCTTTACATCCTTGGGCACGATGCGCATCACGTGGTTCATGCCTTGAATCACGCTCAGTTGCGCGTCGGGCTTGGCCGCTTGCAACTGCTGGGCATCCGCCACGCCGACCTGGATATCGTTGGTGCCCTGGATGATCAGAGCCGGCATGTTCAGTTTGGCGAAGGCGGCCGACGGGTCGGCACGAAACAGGCTGATCAGGTACGGCTGCACACTGGGGCGGAAAATGCCTTCCAGCGGGCGCGGTACATCGGCATCCACTTGGCCGGCCTTAAGGTGGTCGAGAATTTCATTGCTGCGCAGCAACAGGGCAGGGGGCAGATGATCGGCCAGTTGCTGGCGGATCACCTGGTCCACCGGCCGGGCGCTGCCGGACAGCGAAATAACCCCGGCCGGGTCGAGTTGCGGCGCGGCGAGGGTGGCGACCAGCGCACCTTCGCTATGGCCCAGCACGATCAACTGGCCCATGCGGCTGTCGGCCTTGAGCAGCTTGCCCCAGGCCACCGCATCGGCCACATAGGCGTCCAGGGTGAGGTTGCGTTCGTCGGGGGTGGCGGCCAGGCTCGCGGCCACGCCGCGTTTGTCGTAGCGCACGCTGGCGATGTTATTGCGCGCCAGCACCCAGGCCAGGCGCTTGAGGCTGTCGTTGCGCGCACCATCGGCGCTGTTGCCGTTGCGGTCGGTGGGGCCGGAGCCGGCGATGATCAGCACCACGGGCACGGGCTTGTCGGATTTTGGCAGCAGAAGCGAACCAAACAGCTCGCCGCTGCCGGTGTCCAGGCTGATCGGCCGTTGCAGCACGACGGGGGAGGCGGCGAAGCCAAGGCTGGAAAACAGGGTAAGGGTCAAAAGCAAAACTCGCAGCATCATCACGCCATCATCAGGAAGGTGCCGGTTGGACCAACGTCTACCGGTAAGGTTTCGAGGATGAACTACTCGGTTAGCCTGCGTATACTGGCTGCCTTAAGTTATTACGGTTGAGTTGATTCAACTGATTTCACGGAGCGCCCTGCATGTCCGGCAATACCTTCGGCAAGCTGTTCACTGTCACCACCGCGGGCGAAAGCCATGGCCCGGCGTTGGTCGCCATTGTCGACGGCTGCCCGCCAGGCCTCGAGTTGTCTCTGGAAGACCTGCAGCGTGACCTCGACCGCCGCAAGCCCGGCACCAGCCGCCATACTACCCAGCGCCAGGAGCCCGACGAAGTCGAGATTCTTTCCGGCGTGTTCGAAGGTCGCACCACCGGCTGCGCCATTGGCCTGTTGATCCGCAACACCGACCAGAAGTCCAAGGACTACTCGGCGATCAAGGACCTGTTCCGCCCGGCCCACGCCGACTACACCTACCACCACAAATACGGTGAGCGCGACTACCGTGGCGGTGGCCGCAGCTCGGCGCGTGAAACCGCCATGCGCGTGGCCGCCGGTGCCATCGCCAAGAAATACCTGGCCACCCAGGGCATCGTGATCCGTGGCTACATGAGCCAATTGGGCCCGATTGAGATCCCGTTCAAGACCTGGGACAGCGTCGACGACAACGCCTTCTTCAGCCCCGACCCGGACAAGGTGCCGGAACTGGAAGCCTATATGGACCAGTTGCGCCGCGATCAGGATTCGGTGGGTGCCAGGATTACCGTGGTCGCCGAAGGCGTCAAACCGGGCCTGGGCGAGCCGATCTTCGACCGCCTCGACGCCGAGCTGGCCCACGCGCTGATGAGCATCAATGCGGTCAAGGGCGTGGAGATCGGCGCCGGTTTTGCCTGTGTCGCCCAGCGCGGCACCGAGCATCGCGATGAAATGACGCCGCAAGGTTTCCTCAGCAATAACGCGGGCGGCATCCTCGGCGGTATTTCCTCCGGCCAGCCGATTGTTGCGCACCTGGCGCTCAAGGCCACGTCGAGCATCACCACGCCGGGCCGTTCGATCGATGTGCATGGCAACCCGGTGGACGTGATCACCAAGGGCCGCCACGACCCGTGCGTGGGCATCCGCGCCACGCCGATTGCCGAGGCGATGATGGCCATCGTGTTGATGGACCACCTGCTGCGCAACCGTGGGCAAAACGCCGATGTGCAGGTGAGTACGCCGGTGTTGGGCCAGCTGTGACGGTGTGTGGCGAGCGAGCTTGCTGTGGCGAGGGAGCTTGCTCCCGCTGGGCTGCGCAGCAGCCCCCCACAATATGACGCAAAGCCTCCCATACTGGCGCCTCTCCAGCTTCTACCTCTTCTACTTCGCCCTGCTCGGGGCGACGGCGCCGTTCCTGGCGCTGTACTTCGACCACCTGGGGTTCTCCAGCGCGCGTATCGGCGAGCTGGTGGCCATCCCCATGCTGATGCGCTGCGTGGCGCCCAACCTGTGGGGCTGGCTCGGCGACTACACCGGCCGGCGCCTGGCCATCGTGCGTTTTGGCGCGGTGTGTACCCTGGCGAGTTTCTCGCTGATCTTCTTCAGCAAAACCTACGCCTGGCTGGCCCTGGTGATGGCACTGCATGCGTTCTTCTGGCACGCGGTGTTGCCGCAGTTTGAAGTGATCACGCTTGCGCACCTGCAAAAGCAAACCGCGCGCTACAGCCAGATCCGCCTGTGGGGCTCCATCGGTTTTATCCTCACCGTGGTGATCATGGGCCGCCTGTTCGACGGGCTGAGCCTGGACATTTACCCGGTGGTGGTCGTGGTGATCATGGCCGGCATTATTGGCGCCAGCCTGTGGGTGCCGAACGCGCAGCCCGCCGTCCAGGGCAATCGCCTGGCCGGTGACGGTTTCCTCAAGCAATTGCGCAGCCCCGGCGTACTGGCGTTTTATGCCTGCGTGGCCTTGATGCAAATGAGCCATGGCCCGTATTACACCTTCCTGACCCTGCACCTTGAACATTTGGGTTATAGCCGTGGCGTGATCGGCATGCTGTGGGCGCTGGGTGTGGTCGCGGAGGTGCTGATGTTCCTGGCCATGAGCCGGATCCTGACGCGTTTTTCGGTGCGGCGGGTGCTGCTGGCCAGTTTCGTGTTGGCGGCTATCCGCTGGTTGCTGCTGGGGTCATTCGCTGAAATCTTCTGGGTATTGCTGCTGGCGCAAGTGCTGCACGCCGCCACGTTCGCCAGCTTTCATGCGGCCGCCATCGCCTTTGTACAACGCAGTTTCGGCGCCAGACAACAAGGCCAGGGCCAGGCGCTGTATGCCGCGCTGGCCGGCACCGGGGGCGCGTTGGGCGCCCTTTACGCCGGCTACAGCTGGAACCTGTTGGGGCCGACCCTGACCTTCAGCATCGCCAGCGTCGCCGCCCTGGCCGCCGCCATTATCATTGGCCTTCGATTGCAAGAACCGACTACAGGAACCGAGCAATGAGTTATGTCGCTGTTTACGCTGCCGCCACACCGGATACCCCGAACAAGGTCCTGACCCATTTCGACGATATCGTCTCGACGCTGGCCGACCACGGTGTGCGTTTTGCGCGCTGGCAGCCGGCGCCGATTGAGAAGGGCGCCAGCGACGCAGACATGATCGCCGCGTACCAGCCGCAGATCGACGCCCTTGGCTACGCCGCCGTGGAGGTGCTTAGGGCGGCGGGCGATCTGGCACAGAACATTGAACTGCGTGCGCAATTCCTCAGTGAACGCCGCTACAGCGAAGACGAAGTGCGTTTCTTCGTCGCAGGCCAGGGCCTGTTCAACGTGCACGTGGGCGACTATGTGTATGCCGTACGTTGTGAGAAAAATGACCTGCTGGTGATTCCGGCCGGCGTGCCGCATTGGTTCGACATGGGCGAGAACCCGCACTTTGTCACCTTGCGTTTGTTCAACACAGCTAAAGGCTGTGAGCCTCAACTCACCGGCGATACTATTGCCGATGGCTTCCCGGGCTTGGACGACTAAGCACAGATATTTAAATGTTCAACCCAGGCAAGTTGGAAGTTGTTGTGGGAATAAGCCTGATTATCTGTAAGGCGTAGCTGTTTCTGCTGCGCCCTGTGCTTTCAATCCATTCGTTATGTAACTCTCTGCAGACTCGATGTTTATATCACCTGTCAATAGCAGGAATCCGAAAGGTGATAGGGCATCCACTACAAAAGGAGAGAGCACAATGAGTGGCCCAGAACAGTCGTGTCGCACGCCGGTGGACGCGCCGATGACCGTTAGAAGACGTCTGAGCCTGGGCGGCAAGCCCCTCACCCCGACAGAGCTGGAAATTTTGCGCTGGGCCTCGGAAGGCAAGACCGTCTGGGAAATCAGTCAGATCCGGGCAACCTCTGAAGCCACGGTGAAATTCCATCTGCGCAATATCTACGGCAAGCTGGAAGTCACCAACCGCGTACAGGCGATGAATGAGGCCAGCCGACAAGGCTTGTGCTGAAGCCACACAAAAAAGGGCCGCGACGCCTGTAAGCGTCGCGGCCCTTTTTGGTTATCGCTGGTTTATGCCGAGTGGTAGGTCGGCAGGGCAAAGCGGTTCTGGCTTTGCAGCATCGAAATCTGTGGCAGCTCACTGGCTTGTTCGGCCAGGTCGCGGCGGATCGCGCTGATCACCCAGGTCAGTTGGTCAGCGGTGTGCAGCTGTTGATACGAGATCGAACGCTTGACCTGTTTGCCTTCGCTGTTGCGCAGGGTCAGCAGGATACCGCCGTCTGGACGTGGCTGAGTGGTGACGTCGTATTGGGAGAATACAGAAGCGAATTTATCTTGGATCAGGCTCATGTCTATCAGCTCCGTTGGCTCAAGTTGGCAAGCATGGAGAGATAGGTGCAGTGATTGTGCCAGTATTGGATATCTGAAAAAGTCGTTATAAATCAATTAGTTAAAAATTTTACAGATTTTCGGTTTCGTGCAATTTGCATGAATGGCCATCGTGCATCCTGCATTTTGCGTTATTCGCGCCAGCTGTTTCAGGTCAGCCTCGAAGACAAAGACCGCCTCGGTTGGGCAAAATTCCTTTTCGGTGGAAGCCGACTCGGGATACAAAACTTTTCAAATCCCGCATGTACAGTCAAAGAATGGCAGGCGTATTTTCCCGCATGGCATTCGGCATCTGCCTACAGGGCTGCCGCTATGTCTGGATCATACGAAGAATAAGAAAAAGGACGTTCCGCCATGAGCCATCAGCAAGACGACATGATCACGTGGGGCAAGCTCTTACGTAAGGTGCCTGCGATTGTTCGAGCTTTGCCACGCGTAGTGCGTGGCATGCGTGCCGCGAATGTCACCGACCCCGCGCAGCCTTGCGGCCTCGGTTGGCACTTTGAACAGGCTGCGTTGCGCAACCCCGACGGCGCGGCGTTGTTGTACGGCGACAGCGTGCTCAGCTACCGCGAAGCCAACCAGCGCGCCAATCGCATGGCTCATTACCTTCAAGCGCAGGGCATCGGCAAGGGTGATGTGGTCGCGCTGTTTATTGAAAATCGCCCGGAACTGCTCCTCAGCGTACTGGCCGTGGCCAAGCTGGGCGGTATCTGCGCCATGCTCAACACCGCGCAAACCCAGGCGGCGCTGGTGCACAGCCTGAACCTGGTGAACCCGGCGGCGATCGTGGCAGGTGCAGAATTGGTAGACGCCTATGCGGCGGTGCGCGAGCAAGTGTCGATTGCGGCCGAACGCAGCTGGTTTGTGGCGGATCAGTCCTCAAACGCGGTGCCGCAGGGCTACACCGACCTGATGGCCGCCAGCGCTGACAGCCCGGTGGACAACCCTGCCAGCAGCGGACAAATCTTCTTCAACGACCCCTGCTTCTATATCTACACCTCCGGCACTACCGGTTTGCCCAAGGCCGGCATCATGAAGCACGGGCGCTGGACCAAGACGGCGGTGAGTTTCGGCAGCATCGCCCTCGACATGGGGCCGCACGACGTTCTGTATTGCACTTTGCCGCTGTACCACGCCACGGGCCTGTGCGTGTGCTGGGGTTCGGCGATTATCGGCGCATCGGGTTTCGCCATCCGGCGTAAATTCAGCGCCAGCCAGTTCTGGGACGATGCGCGCAAATTCAACGCAACCACCCTGGGGTATGTCGGTGAACTGTGCCGCTACCTGCTGGACCAACCGCCCAGTGCGCAGGATCGCGACAATAAAGTCACCAAGATGGTCGGCAATGGCTTGCGTCCCGGTGTCTGGGCGCAGTTCAAGCAGCGTTATGGCGTCGAGCACATCTGCGAGCTGTATGCCGCCAGCGACGGCAACATCGGTTTTACCAATGTGCTGAATTTCGATAACACCATCGGCTTTTGCCTGCAGCATTGGGCGCTGGTGGAGTACTCCCACGAAACCGGTGAGCCGCTGCGTGGCAGCGATGGTTTCCTGCGTAAGGTGCAAACTGGCGGGCAGGGCTTGCTGCTGGCCAGGATCGATGAAAAGTCGCCGTTCGACGGCTACACCGACCCGGAAAAGAACCGCAAGGTGGTGCTCACGGACGTGTTCGAGAAGGGTGACCGCTACTTCAATACTGGCGACTTGCTACGCAGTATTGGCTTTGGCCATGCGCAATTTGTCGACCGACTGGGCGATACGTACCGTTGGAAGGGCGAAAACGTCTCCACCACCGAAGTGGAAAACGTGTTGCTGCAGCACCCGCAGATCGCCGAAGTGGTGGCCTATGGCGTCGAGATCGAGAACACCAATGGCCGCGCAGGCATGGTCGCCATCACGCCAAGCGAGTCCTTGGCGGCCCTGGACATGCGTGAGCTGTTGCAGTTTGCCCACGGCCAGTTGCCGCACTATGCGGTGCCGTTGTTTTTGCGCATCAAGGTCAAGATGGAAACCACTGGCACCTTCAAATACCAGAAGGTCAAGCTCAAGGAGGAAGCCTTCGACCCGGACAAGGCCGGTAACGACCCGGTGTACGCGTGGCTGCCCGGCTCCGACAGTTATGTACCGGTCACCGGGCTATTACTGGCGCAGATCCAGGGCGGGCAGTTCCGTTATTGATTCTGGCTATGAATGCTTTTGACAAAAAAGCCATGACAGCGGGGAACTCCCTCGCGACACTGAGCGCCTTATACACATTCGCAGACAAGGAGCCCCCGCATGTCAGACCAGCCCAAACAAATGACCGACGATGAAGCCGCCGAATTCGCCGAGCAGGTTTTTGATGTGGCCCGCAAAGGCGATGCAGCGATGCTGGCTGCGCTGCTGGCCAAAGGCTTGCCGGCCAATTTTCGTAATCACAACGGCGACACCTTATTGATGCTCGCTGCCTACCACGGCCATGTCGAAGCGGTAAAAGTGTTGCTCGAGTTCAAAGCCGACCCACTGATTGCCAACGACAAAAATCAGCTGCCGATCGCCGGTGCAGCGTTCAAAGGCAACCTGCCGGTGGTGAAGGCGTTGATCGACGGCGGCGCGCCGGTGGATGCAACCTCCCCGGACGGGCGCACAGCGCTGATGCTGGCCGCTATGTTCAACCGCGTTGAAATGGTCGACTACCTGCTCGGCCAGGGCGCCAACCCCAAGGCCGTCGATGCCCAGGGCGCGACCGCGCTGGCTGCCGCGCAAACCATGGGCGCGGCGGATACGGCGGCACGGTTGCAGAAACTGGTGTAGGCTACGCGCCCTCAAAAACCAGCCCGCCACAGGACCTTCCCATGCAAACCGCCCTCGTCGAACTTATCAGCAAAATCAGCGCCGGCGTCATGGGCGAGGACGAGGTGGCGCGCATCGCCACAGAAGCCGCCCAAGCCTACGCGGACCCGGTGGCGTTTCTGGCGGCGAACCCGGATATCAACTACGACGACACGTTCCCTATCCCTCTGGGTGAGTGGGTAGTGGTTGGCAGCCTGCCGGACACGGTGCTGTTCCAGGCCGACACCTATGGCGATCTGTTCGCGCAGATCGTCGCCTCGTTCGGCCCGGGCGTGGCGTTCAACCTCAAGCCCAAGCAGTTGGCCAAGACCGAAGACCTCACCGCGCTGAACCGCATCCAGATCCAGATGAGCGCGTTGAGCCCCGAAGATGGCGGCTATGTGTTGCTTAACTTCAGCCAATTGCTCGATGACGAGATCCAGGCGGTGCTGGTGTACGGCAATGACCTGCCGCGCGTGTTGCAACTGTGCGCCGAAGTGGGGATCAAGGCCGAGCCGTCACTGGAAGCCTTGAAAGTCGCTGTGCACGTCTGAAATAAAACGGAACCCAGGCAAACGCTGACTATCCTACAAGTGCATGCCCTCACTTAGGAGCGACACCATGGGTTCCACTTTCAACGGTCTTATCGGCCTGATCATCCTGGCGCTGGATATCTGGGCGATCATCAACGTGTTCAAAAGTGGCGCCAGCACCGGCGCCAAAGTGCTGTGGATCCTGCTGATCCTGTTGCTGCCGGTACTGGGCCTGATTATCTGGGCGATTGCCGGGCCGCGCGGTAACGTGCGGATCTGATCGTTCGCCCACTCCATCTAGAGTGGGCACAGTCAATGTGGGAGCGGGCTTGCCCGCGATAGCGGTGTATCAGTATCAGATGTTTTGACTGACACACTGCAATCGCGGGCAAACCCGCTCCCACATTGGTTTCCAGCGTACTCAGGATTTTGTGTGTCGAAACTATTCGCTGCACACAATTTTCACATCTTTTCCAAGACAATTCGGCGGTTTTACGGCTCTCCCAAGGCTCTAACTCACGTACCATTAAAGGCCGGGCCACGGCGCACGTTCAGTAATTAATAGCGTTGATGCCATTGATCGGGCACCATTTGCGCCACCGCGTTAACCGCCTACCCCAGCCAGCCTGGGCGAGGGACGGACGCCACTGCATAATTTCGAAACTTAAACTTCCAATGGGTCCTAGAACGACATGGCAAACCCGGACGCCCTGAGTCAGCAGCGAGCTTCTAATCGCTTGCTGCAACCGACCGTCAAATCCCATCTGGCATACACGCTGCTTTGCGCGCTGGTCATGATGGTGATGTTCTCCCTGCTGCGCCTGGCGCTGCTGGTCTACAACCGCGAGATGATCCTCGACACGCCGGCCTCGACCTTCCTCGAAGCCTTCGTCAACGGCACGCGCTTCGACATCCGCTTTGTGATGTACGCACTGGTTCCGCTGCTGCTGGCCTTGTTCAGCGTACGGGCCATGGCGGCGCGCGGGTTCTTCCGTTTTTGGCTGACCATCGCGTCCAGCATTGCCCTGTTCCTGGGCCTGATGGAGATGGACTTCTACCGCGAGTTTCACCAGCGGCTCAACGGCCTGGTCTTCCAATACGTGAAGGAAGACCCGAAAACCGTGATGAGCATGCTCTGGTACGGTTTCCCGGTGGTGCGCTACCTGCTGGCCTGGGCCGTAGGCACGCTGATCCTGAGCATCGCCTTCAAGGGCGCCGACCGTGCGACACGCCCACGTGGTCCGTTCAGCGGCGGCACCGTCGGCACTCGCCAGGTTGCTCCGTGGTACAGCCGCATTGCGGTGTTCGTGGTGTGCCTGCTGATCGCCGTGGTCGCCATTCGTGGCACCCTGCGCCAAGGCCCGCCGCTGCGCTGGGGTGATGTCTACACCACCGACTCGAACTTCGCCAACCAGTTGGGCTTGAACGGCACCCTGTCGTTGATCGCCGCAGCCAAGTCGCGCTTCTCCGAAGAGCGCTCGAATATCTGGAAAGCCACGCTGGACCAGCCGCAGGCTACCCAGACCGTGCGTGACATGCTGGTGTTGCCGCAAGAGAAACTGGTGGATACCGACACCGCCGCCGTGCGCCGTGACTACACGCCACCGGCCGAGAAAACCCTGCCGATCAAGAACGTCGTGGTGATCCTGATGGAAAGCTTCGCCGGTCACTCGGTCGGCGCACTGGGCCGCCCAGGCAACATCACGCCGTACTTCGACAAACTGTCCAAGGAAGGCCTGTTGTTCGACCGTTTCTTCTCCAACGGCACCCACACCCATCAGGGTATGTTCGCCACCATGGCGTGCTTCCCGAACCTGCCGGGTTTCGAATACCTGATGCAGACCCCGGAAGGCAGCCACAAGCTGTCGGGCCTGCCGCAGTTGCTCAGCGCGCGCAAGTTTGACGACGTGTATGTCTACAACGGCGATTTCGCCTGGGACAACCAGTCGGGCTTCTTCAGCAACCAGGGCATGACCAACTTCATCGGGCGCAACGACTTCGTTAACCCGGTGTTCTCCGACCCGACGTGGGGCGTGTCCGACCAGGACATGTTCAACCGTGGCCTGGAAGAATTGAAGGCCCGCGAAGGCGGCAAGCCGTTCTACGCCCTGCTGCAAACCCTGTCCAACCACACGCCGTATGCGTTGCCGACGCCCTTGCCGGTCGAGAAAGTCACCGACCGTGGCAGCCTCAACGAGCATTTGACGGCCATGCGTTACTCCGACTGGGCCTTGGGCCAGTTCTTTGAAAAGGCGCGTAAAGAGCCGTACTTCAAGGAAACCCTGTTCGTGATCGTGGGTGACCACGGTTTTGGTAATGAACAGCAGATCACCGAGATGGACCTGGGCCGCTTCAACGTACCGATGCTGATGATTGCACCGGGCATGCAGGAGAAGTTCGGCGAGCGTGACCACACCGTGGGTACCCAGATCGACATCGTGCCGACCATCATGGGCCGCCTGGGTGGCGACACCTTGCACCAGTGCTGGGGCCGCGACTTGTTGAACCTGCCGGAAGGCGACAAGGGCTTTGGCGTGATCAAACCGTCGGGCAGCGACCAGACCGTCGCCCTGGTCACTGCTGACCGCATCCTGGTACTGCCTAAAGAGATGCCACCGAAACTGTGGGAATACGAACTGGGCGCTAACCCGACCGGTAAGGTGATTCCTGAATCGCCGGACGAAGCCGCGCTGAAACAGAAACTTGAGTCGTTCCTGCAGACGGCCACCAAGAGCCTGTTGGATAACACCGCCGGTGTGATCGACGGCAAGCCGGACTAATAATCCGGGCATAAAAAAAGAGGCCTTCTAGAAGGCCTCTTTTTTTTGTCCGGATTTTATATCCGGCCGAGTAGCAACAGCACCAACAGTACCACCAGTACCACACCCAGAATACCCGACGGCCCATAGCCCCAGTTACGAGAGTGCGGGAACACCGGCAGGCCGCCGACCAGCAGCAGGATCAGAATTATGATCAGAATCAGGCTCATGTTTTTTTCCTTGTAGGCCTTCTGAAAAGACCGGTTGTTTAACGACAGGCCCGTGGGTTTATTTACGGACGCCTTAACAACTCCGACTGTGCCGTTGTGGAGAAAATTCCATAGTTTCTTAAAGCATTTCGCACACTGGCTTATTTCTTTTAATGCGTTCGCAATAATGGGCACTTAGTTGAAAAAGATTGAACTTACGCTATAAGCCGGGCTGCTACCTGGCTGGCGGTTTGCCTGAGGCATTCATCAATTGGATGGTGCGTGGGTGCAGGAAAAACCTTCGCTACACTGCCGATCACTTCTTCCGTGAACTACAAGGCTACTTACCTATGCAAAATCGCATGATGATCACTGGCGCCGGATCCGGCCTGGGTCGCGAAATCGCGCTGCGCTGGGCACGCGAGGGTTGGCAGTTGGCCTTGTCGGACGTCAGCGAGCCAGGCTTGCAGGAAACCCTGAAGCTGGTGCGCGAGGCCGGTGGCGATGGCTTTATCCAGCGCTGCGACGTGCGTGACTACAGCCAGCTCACCGCCTTTGCCCAGGCTTGCGAAGTGAAGCTGGGCGGCATTGATGTGATCGTCAATAACGCTGGCGTGGCCTCGGGTGGTTTTTTTGCCGAATTGTCCCTGGAAGATTGGGACTGGCAGATTGCGATCAACTTGATGGGCGTGGTCAAGGGCTGCAAGGCGTTCCTGCCGCTGCTGGAAAAGAGCAAAGGGCGGATTATCAACATCGCGTCCATGGCTGCGCTGATGCAGGGGCCGGCGATGAGCAATTACAACGTGGCCAAGGCCGGTGTGGTGGCGTTGTCGGAGAGTTTGCTGGTGGAACTCAAGCAGCAGGAAGTCGGTGTGCATGTGGTATGCCCGTCGTTTTTCCAGACCAACCTGCTGGATTCATTCCGTGGGCCGACGCCTGCGATGAAGGCGCAGGTCGGCAAGTTGCTGGAGAGTTCACCGATTTCGGCGGCGGATATTGCCGATTACATTTATCAGCGGGTGGCAGAAGGGGAGTTCATGATTTTGCCCCACGAGCAGGGGCGCATGGCGTGGGCGTTGAAGCAAAAGAACCCGCAGTTGCTGTATGACGAGATGACGCTGATGGCCGACAAGATGCGCGCCAAGGCCCAGGCAACCAAGGGCTGATGATGATCGTTCCCACGCTCCGCGTGGGAATGCCGCCCCGGACGCTCCGCGTCCCGCTTTTGAAGGCGTGACGCGGAGCGTCACCGGATGCGTTACCACGCGGAGCGTGGGAACGATCAGAAACCGGGGCTTGTCTGTCAGAAAAATTACCGGGCTACGTAGGCCTTTCCTGATTTTACTGCAAGCCATTGCTGCGCCAAATCCAATCGCGCATGGTCAAGGTCCTGTCACTCCAAAAGGACAACCGCCATGCTGGTCTTAAGCCGCGCTGTGGGCGAAGTCATCTCCATCGGCGATGACATCGCCCTGCACATCCTCGAACTCAACGGTACCCAAGTGAAATTCGGCATCGACGCCCCGGTGGGTGTGAATGTCCATCGGGCCGAGGTGTATCGCAAGATCCTCGAACGCCAGGCCACAGAAACCCACGCCGAACCCAACCGCTGAACCCTGCTCAGTCAAACAGATGCTTGGGCACGTCGTGCTTGAGCATCAACTGGCATTGCTCGCTCTCCGGGTCGAACACGATCAGGGCCTGGCCCTTGGTCAGCGCTTGGCGCACGCGCAGTACGCGGGTTTCCAGGGGCGTGTCGTCGCCATTGTCGGTGCCGTCGCGGGTGACGAAGTCTTCGATGAGGCGGGTCAGGGTGTCGACTTCAAGCGCGTCGTAGGGAATCAGCATACAAGCCTCGGAGGTAGGAACCCGGCGATGCTACTGCGCCGGGGGCCCTTGTTACCAGCAGTTACCATCAGTTACCAGTAGTTGCCAGTGTCAGGACTTCTGTCCGACCAGGCTGTCCACCGACGGCACGCGG
The DNA here is from genome assembly GCF_012985495.1 of Pseudomonas sp. WS 5146. Lineage (NCBI taxonomy): Bacteria > Pseudomonadati > Pseudomonadota > Gammaproteobacteria > Pseudomonadales > Pseudomonadaceae > Pseudomonas > Pseudomonas sp. WS 5146. The sequence continues at coordinate 131,888 of NZ_JAAQWL010000001.1, read as the reverse complement.
GTGTCGCTCTCCATTTGCGTTTCGTGCTCGATCTGATGACTGAACCTGTCCAGCGAACCCTGGGCCGGTTGCGCGTCGCTGGCGAACACCGGCGGGCTGAGGATATAAGCGCCCAACAGGCGGCTGAGTGCGGCCAGGCTGTCAATGTGTGTGCGCTCATAGCCATGGGTCGCATCGCAGCCAAACGCCAGCAGCGCGGTGCGAATATCGTGGCCGGCGGTGACTGCCGAGTGGGCGTCGCTGAAGTAATAGCGAAACAGGTCGCGGCGCACCGGCAGTTCATTCTCCGAGGCCAGGCGCAGCAAGTGACGGGACAGGTGATAGTCATACGGCCCGCCGGAATCCTGCATCGCCACACTCACCGCGTGTTCGCTGGAGTGCTGGCCGGGCGCGACCGGGGCGATGTCGATACCGACAAATTCACTGACATCCCAGGGCAGGGCGGCGGCCGCGCCACTGCCGGTTTCTTCGGTGATGGTGAACAGCGGGTGGCAGTCGATCAATAACGGTTCGCCGCTGTCGACAATCGCCTTGAGTGCGGCAAGCAGGGCGGCCACACCGGCTTTATCGTCCAGATGGCGGGCGCTGATATGCCCGCTCTCGGTGAATTCCGGCAGTGGGTCGAACGCCACGTAGTCACCGATGCTGATGCCTAACGAGTCGCAATCGGCGCGGGTGGCGCAGTAGGCGTCCAGGCGCAGTTCCACGTGGTCCCAGCTCACCGGCATTTCATCTACGGCGGTGTTGAACGCGTGCCCGGAGGCCATCAACGGCAGCACGCTGCCACGGATCACGCCGTTGTCGGTAAACAGGCTGACGCGGCTGCCTTCGGCAAAACGGCTCGACCAGCAGCCCACCGGTGCGAGCGTCAAGCGGCCGTTGTCTTTGATCGCCCGCACGGCGGCGCCGATGGTGTCCAAGTGCGCGGAAACAGCGCGGTCGGGGCTGTTTTTCTGGCCCTTTAGCGTGGCGCGAATGGTACCGCGCCGGGTCATTTCAAAGGGAATGCCCAGCTCTTCCAGGCGCTCGGCGACGTAGCGCACGATGGTGTCGGTGAACCCCGTGGGGCTGGGGATGGCAAGCATTTCCAGCAGCACTTTCTGCAGGTAGTTGAGATCCGGTTCGGGGATGGTTCGGGTCATGGAAACTCCTGATGAGTTGAGGGCATCGATGGTTTCGATGAGGTACTGAGAGGTTCATAGGCTGTGCCGGCCTCATCGCGGGCAAGCCCGGCTCCCACATTGGAACGCGATCAAACTGTGGGAGCGGGCTTGCCCGCGATGGCGCCAGTCCAGGCAACACATCACTCAAGCCGTCGGCTGACTGTGCGGAAACAACAAATCCACAAACTTCTCCGCTGTCGGTTGCGGTTCGTGATTAGCCAGCCCGGCGCGTTCGTTGGCTTCGATAAACACATACTCGGGCTGGTCGGCGGCGGGCACCATCAGGTCCAGGCCGACCATGGGAATGTCCAATGCACGGGCGGCGCGCACGGCGGCGTCTACCAATGTCGGGTGCAGGATCGCGGTGACGTCTTCCAGGCAACCGCCGGTATGCAGGTTGGCGGTACGGCGCACCGCCAAGGTTTGGCCACGGGGCAAGATGCTGCTGTAGTCGTAACCGGCGGCGTGCAACGTGCGTTGGGTTTCGGCGTCCAGCGGGATTTTGCTTTCACCATCGGTGGCCGCCTGGCGGCGACGGCTCTGGGCTTCGATCAAAGCACCGATAGAGTGCTGACCATCACCGGTAACCTCGGCCGGGCGCCGAATTGCAGCGGCAACTACCTCAAAGCCGATCACCAGGATGCGCAGGTCGAGGCCTTCGTGGAAACTTTCGAGCAGCACACGGCTGTCGAATTGACGCGCCGTCTCGATGGCTTTTTGCACCTCCTCGATGGTCTGCAGATCCACTGCCACGCCTTGGCCTTGTTCGCCATCGAGCGGCTTGACCACGATGCGCTGATGCTCGTCGAGAAACTCCAGGTTGTCGTCGGCACTGCCGGCCAATTGTTGCGACGGCAGTTTCAACCCCGCTGCGCTGAGCGTCTTGTGGGTCAGGCTCTTGTCCTGGCACAGGGTCATGCTGATGGCGCTGGTCAGGTCGCTCAACGACTCGCGGCAACGCACACGGCGCCCGCCGTGGCTGAGGGTGAACAGGCCGGCGTCGGCGTCATCCACTTGCACATCAATGCCACGTCGATGGGCTTCTTCGACAATGATGCGCGCATACGGGTTAAAGCCTGCCTGCGGGCCGGGGCCGAGAAACAGCGGCTGGTTGATGCCGTTCTTGCGCTTGATCGCAAAGGTGGTCAGCGCGCGAAAACCGAGCTTGGCGTAGAGGCTTTTGGCCTGACGGTTATCGTGCAGCACCGACAGGTCGAGATAGCTCAGGCCACGGCTCATAAAGTGCTCTACCAGGTGGCGCACCAGCACCTCGCCCACACCGGGGCGCGTGCACTGCGGGTCGACCGCCAGGCACCACAGGCTGCAACCGTTTTCCGGGTCGTGGAAGGCTTTTTGATGGTTCAGGCCCATCACGCTGCCGATCACCGCGCCGCTGTCTTCATCCTCGGCCAGCCAATACACCGGGCCGCCTTGATGGCGTGGTGTCAGGCGCTTGGCGTCGACGGGCAACATGCCACGGCCTTGGTAGAGTTGGTTGACCGCCTGCCAATCGGCGTCGGTTTGCACGCGGCGAATGCGAAAGCCGCGAAATACCCGCGTAGCGGGGCGGTAATCGCTGAACCACAGGCGCAAGGTGTCGGAGGGGTCGAGGAACAACTGCTGCGGGTCAATCCCGAGGATTTGCTGGGGCGCCGCCACGTACAGCGCGATGTCGCGCTCGCCCGCCTGTTCATTGAGCAGTTCCTGGGCCAGGCTGGCCGGGTCCGGAAAGGTATGCCCGATCAATAACCGGCCCCAGCCGCAATGCACGGCAATCGGCTCGGCGCCCAGTGGGCTGCCGTCTTCAGCCAGGCGCGCCTGCAGGCGCTCGTAGGTCGGCGCCTGGCCCTTGAGCAAGCGTTGGCTGTAAGCCGCTGCAAGAGGTTTCATCGATCAGATTCCTTGTTCGCTGAGCCACAGGTTCAGCGCCGCCAGCTGCCATAGTTTGGAGCCGCGCAGCGGCGTCAGTTGGCCTTGCGGGTCGGTCAGCAGGCGGTCAAGCATGGCCGGGTTGAACAGGCCGCGATCCTGGCTTGGGTCCATCAGCAAATCGCGCACCCAGTTCAAGGTATCGCCCTGCAAATGCTTGAGGCCCGGCACCGGGAAGTAGCCTTTCTTGCGGTCGATGACTTCGCTGGGGATGACTCGGCGCGCGGCTTCTTTGAGCACCTGCTTGCCGCCATCGGGCAATTTGAATTTGCCTGGTACACGGGCTGACAGTTCTACCAGGCGGTAGTCCAGGAACGGCGTGCGCGCCTCCAGGCCCCAGGCCATGGTCATGTTGTCGACGCGTTTGACCGGGTCGTCCACCAGCATCACCGTGCTGTCCAGACGCAAGGCCTTGTCCACGGCGGCGTCCGCGCCGGGCATGGCGAAATGTTCGCGCACGAAGTCACCGGCGGCGTCGTTGGCGGTCAGCCATTTTGGCGCGACGGTGGCGGCATAGTCGTCGTAGCTGCGGTCGAAAAATGCGTCTCGGTAGGCGGCATACGGGTCGTTGGCGCCGTCCACCTGCGGGTACCAGTGGTAACCGGCGAACAGTTCATCCGCGCCCTGGCCGCTTTGCACCACTTTGCAATGTTTGGCCACTTCCCGCGACAACAGGTAGAAGGCGATGCAGTCATGGCTGACCATCGGCTCGCTCATGGCACGGAACGCTGCGGGCAGTTGCTCGATGATTTCGCTTTCGGCGATGCGCAACTGGTGGTGACGGGTGCCGTAGTGTTTAGCGATCAAATCCGAATACTGGAACTCGTCGCCACGTTCGCCACCGGCGTCTTCAAAACCGATGGAGAAGGTCGACAAATCCTGCACGCCGACTTCCCGCAGCAGGCCCACCAGCATGCTCGAATCGACACCGCCCGAGAGCAGCACGCCGACATCCACGGCCGCACGTTGGCGGATCGCCACGGCTTCGCGGGTGCTGTCGAGCACGCGGTCGGTCCAGTCTTCGAGGCTGAGGTTTTTTTCATCCTCGTGCGGGCCGTAAGGCAGGGTCCACCAGGTTTTCTGCTCGGTGGTGCCGTTGGCGTCGATGCGCATCCAGCTTGCCGGCGGCAGCTTTTCGATGCCTGCCAGCAAAGTGCGCGGTGCAGGCACCACGGCGTGGAAATTGAGGTAGTGGTTGAGTGCGACCGGATCCAGGATCGGGTTGATATCGCCGCCCTTGAGCAGGGCCGGCAGCGCTGAGGCAAAACGCAGGCGCTGGCCGGTGCGCGACAGGTACAACGGCTTCACACCCAGACGGTCACGGGCGATAAACAGGCGCTGCGCGTCACGCTCCCAGATGGCAAAGGCAAACATGCCATTGAGCTTGGGCAGCAAGGCTTCGCCCCAGGCGTGATAGCCCTTGAGCAGCACTTCGGTGTCACCGCCGGAATAGAAGGCGTAGCCCAGGGCTTCCAGCTCTTCACGCAATTCCGGGAAATTATAGATTGCACCATTGAACGCCAGAGACAGCCCCAGCTGGGCGTCGACCATCGGTTGGGCGGAGCCGTCCGACAGGTCCATGATCTTCAGGCGGCGGTGGCCCAGGGCAATCGGCCCTTGGGCATGGAAGCCCCAGGCGTCCGGGCCTCGCGGGGCAAGGTGATGGGTGATTCTCTCTACGGCTGCCAGGTCGGCAGGTTGATGATCAAAGCGTAACTCGCCAGCTAGTCCACACATAAATTCCTTACCGGTTTTTCCGTTGGGGAGGGCAATACTCGATACGCCCGACAGGGCGCGTACCCAGAAACTGACCCAGTGCTATGCGTGGAGTTTTAGACCGATAAGTTATAAGGCAAATAGCCGCGATGCTCGCGACGGCGTCGTTTCTTCCCTCACCGCGATCAGCGTGTCGCCGGTTTTCCTCGAACCAGCGCGCGCAAGGCAAACCGGTTCGGGTGGCAGGCTTCGGCCACGCTTGCCGGCACCGGCAGCGGTTCGTCGCTCAACCAGGCGGCCAGCAGTTCGCCGCACAGGGGCGCGGTGATCAGCCCGCGTGAGCCGTGGCCGCTGTTGATATACAGGCCCGGCAACCACGGGCAGGGCGTATCCGGGACTTGCCGGGCGTCTTTGCCCAGTACGGCATAAGCCTGTTGGAACGCAGCGCTTTCGGCCAAGGGGCCGACGATTGGCAGGTAGTCAGGGCTGGTGCAACGAAAGGCGGCGCGGCCTTGCAAGTGTTCGGCGTTTAGTGAGTCAGCGCCAAGACGCAGCAGCAGGTCTTCGGAAATCTCCCGCAGCATCGCAAGGTTGCCCGTGTGCTCGGCGAGGGTGGGGGTGAGGTCTTCATTGTTGAAATCAAAACTGGCGCCCAATGTGTGTTCGCCAAGGCGCGCCGGTGCCACATAACCTTCGGCGCACACCACGGTGGCCAATGCCGCACTCGCGGGAGTTTGCGCCAAACGTGTGATCTGCCCGCGAATGCGCTTGAGCGGCAAGCCCGCACTATGCGGGAATCGCTTGATTTCGGCTGCACCGGCCAGCACTACCACGTTGGCGCTTGCCAGTACGTCATCGCCGTCACGGGCTTGCCACTGCTCGTCGACGCGGTGCAGCTCCAGCGCCTCGTGATGGGTAAGCACCTTGATAAGCGGATGCGTGGCTTGCCATTGGCACAGCGCCGGTGGATGCACCCAGCCACCTTCGGGGAAAAACAGCCCGCCCTGGGCCAATTGTATGCCGGCCTGTTGTTGAGCCTGATCGCGGCCCAGCAGGTGCAACAGATCCGGTGCGAAGGCCTCGGCCAGTTGCGCCTGGCGTTGGGCTTCCTTGGCGTCAAACGCCAGTTGCAGGACACCGCAACCGTCCCAGTCAACGCCGCGCTGCAAGTGCTCCAGCAGGCGCCGGGTGTGGCCGAAACCGCTGAGTATCAGCTGCGACAATGCTGTGCCATGGGCCGACAGCTTGAGGTACAGCACGCCCTGCGGGTTGCCCGATGCTTCCTGGGCCAGGGCGGCGTGACGTTCCAGCAAGCTCACGCGCCAACCGCGAGCGGCCAGGCTGGCGGCGGTGGCGCAACCGGCCAGGCCGCCGCCGATGACCATGGCGTGGCGTTCGCCTTCGATGCCTGCCGGGCGCGCAAACCAGGGTTTGGGTGTGGCCGGCGGTGGCGTATCTTCGGGCCAGCCGAGGAACTCACCGCGCAGTATTTCCCATTTATGGCCGATGCCCGGTGTGCGTTTCATCTTGAACCCGGCGGCATTGATCAACCGGCGTACCCAGCCGGTGCTGGTGAAGGTGCTGATGGTCGAACCCGGTGCCGCCAGGCGCGCCAGTTCGGCGAACAACTCAGCGGTCCACATGTCGGGGTTCTTGGCCGGGGCAAAACCGTCGAGAAACCATGCGTCGATTTGCGCGTCCAGTTGCGGCAATTGCTCCAGGGCGTCGCCGATCAACAGCGTCAGGGTCACCCGGCCGTTATCCAGCACCAGGCGCTGGAAGCCTTGATGGATCGCAATGTACTGAGCCAACAGTTGCTCGGCGAAGGCACTGAGTTCCGGCCAAAGGGCCAGGGCGCGTTGCAGGTCGGTGTGGCTCAGAGGGTACTTTTCCACACTGACGAAGTGCAGTCGCGCACCGGCCACGGCGTGCTGTTCAAACAGTTGCCAGGCGCAGAGAAAATTCAAACCCGTGCCGAAGCCGGTCTCGCCAATGACCAGTCGCCCACCCACCGGCAGGGCCGCAAAGCGCGCCTGCAAGCGGTTCTGTTCAAGGAACACATAGCGGGTTTCTTCAAGGCCCGACTTGTCGGAGAAGTACACATCATCGAAGACCCGCGAGTGCGGTCGACCTTGGTCATCCCAATCGAGCTGGGCGTGGGTGATGGGGTTCATGGGCGACTCATAAAAAAAGCAGACAAAGGCAAGGCGGCCATTCTAGCCGATCACGGGGCAGAGGGCTGATTGCGGGTGGTAACCCAATAGATTTTGCATGGAAAAAACTGCTGTGCGCAGCCTCCAAGCCATCAACAATCAGCGCTAATCCTGGGCAGATTGCTGCGGTATCGTCATTCCTTGATTGATAGGCAATAAAGGATATTGCTGATGCGCACCCAGGATGATTTGAACAATAAACTGAGCCAATTGACCCAGAGCCAGCTGCAAGCGGCCTTGCTGGAAATGACGGGCGATCTGGACAAAGCTCAGGTGCTGCAAAAGCAACTGCCTGGCTGGATGGTCAACGCGCCGCCCGGCGTGCTGGATGCATTGACTAAAGATGCCCTGCAGGTTGCAGATGCCCAGGCAGCCGTCGCCGAGCGATTGAAGCCATTGCAGGCGCTGGATGAGTTTTGCAGTGAGCGGCTCAAGCAATACTGCTCTACGCGATGGCAACGGGTTGTGGACCCCAAAAAAGATCTTTTTATTCGTGCTGTAAACGAATACGAGAAAGAGGTCTTGCCATTGAAGTATGTGAAGACGGTGAGGTTGGTGCAGGACAGCCTGCTGCATGTGGCGATGCAGAATTTCTCAGAGGATGAAGCCCGGGCGCAGCACTTTCCCGTCGGGTCGCTGTTGCAGTCGGGGTCTGCTGATCGTGAAGTCATTGGCATTACACCCCTCGAGTTTGCGCAGGGGTGTCGCGCCCTGGATCTTGGCCGCTTGTATCAGCAGCACATCAGTGACGTGCTTGAACTTGACAGCGACCCGGCAGGTGATAAGCCTTACCTCAATAATGTAGCGACCGATATCGGCCGGATGAAAATCCTGGACGTAAAAGTCGACGCCCATATTGCCTTGATGCGAGGGGACATTACCCAAGGCACCTACGCGATGTTGTGCACATTGCTGGACCGCCAATTGACGCCGTCCCAGGCCCAGGCCGAAGGGGTGCTGTACGACGGGCGCCCGGTCATTTGGCAAGGGCTCAATACCCAGGGCGGATGCCTGTGGAGCATTCTGGTATTTTCCGCTCGCTCGATTGCGCAATACCCGCAAGCGCCTTGCGTGGTGTACATGCCCAATGAACCGGAACGGCCATTCTTTGAGTATGCCTCGCTTGACGACTTTCAGGTCTACCTCAAGCGCAAGCTTGCACTGGCCGCGTACCGTGCCTTCTTTACGCGTTACCTGAGCCAGGGGGACCGGGTTGGGTTCTTCACCCGTTTCGATCAAGCCCAGAGCCTGGGGGCGCTGGACGCCAACCCCATTACGGCCAGCCTGGCGCGGCACTTTTTCGACACTTACGCCGCAAAGCTGCAAGCCGATGCACGGGCCCTGGCGGTGCCGGTGGCCGAGGTCGATGAGGACGTCCGTGAGCAGCGCTTGCAGACGTATCTGGACGCCGGTTTGACGGTGCTCAACCTCGCAGGGTTTGTCGTCCCGGAGCTGGGGTTATTGATGACAGCCGTGGCGGTAGGCCAGATGCTCGGCGAACTCTATGAGGGCATTGAAGACTGGCGCCGTGGTGATAAGAATGAGGCGTTCCAGCAGTTGGCAGTGATCGCGCAAAACATCACGTCGATGGTGTTGTTCGCGGCAGGGAGCAAGGTTGTCGGTTCGGCCATGCAGCGTACCGGCCTTAATCTGAATGGTTTTTTCCGTAAATTCGAGGTGATAAACCCCGCTGTGGGCAACCAGCGGCTGTGGCGTCCGGATACCACGCAATACGTCCATGATCAGCGCCTTGGCGACGAGCAGGTTGCCGACGCGTCGGGAATCTACAAGGTGGAGGGGCATTCGTACGTCAAGGTCAATGACTGTATCCACCGGATCGCGTTCGACGCGAGACTGGATCAATGGCGGGCCAGCCACCCGGTGCGGCAGACGGCTTATCGCCCGAAATTGCTGCATAACGGTGAAGGTAGCTGGCGTTTTGCGTTCGAGAAGCCCGACGAGTGGGAGAACCCGGAGTATCTTTTTTCGCGGTTGAAACCGACAGGTCCCGGCTCTTCGCTCCCTCCTCGCAAACTTCTACAGATCAAGGCCATTATGGATTTGCCCGATGATTGGGGCGTCTATCAGGCCCAGGAGTGTCTGCCGTTTCCCGCACGCTTTCGCGATCTGTACGAACGTTTCAGGCTCGATCAGTCCATTCGCGATTTGAACTGGCAGTTGGAAAGCGGTGCTTCCCCCAACATTGAAAACTCGACCTTGCAGATGCATGCCTTGCCCCTGTTACCGGGGTGGCCCGCCGGGCGCTATTTTGAGGTGCTGGATGCAAAGCGCAGTGTCAAGGCGCGTTACCCTGCCAGCGAACCTTACGATGCAGGCCTGCGTTTGACGATCACCGAGCCGATGCTCAGTGAGGGGAAAGTGTTTGAAGTGCTGTTGTCCGGGCTGGATGACGCTCAAAAGACCGGCTTGTTGGGAGAGGGCGTAGACGCCGATCAGGCGCACACCGTGCTGGCGCGTCAGTTGCTCGCGCATCTGAAGGCTGATCGCAAGCCGCTGTTTGAGCAGTTGTATCAGACCTATGATGGGCCCGTACCGCCGGAATGGGCGTTGCTCAGGCGCACCTACCCGCAATTGCCCTGCACGCTGATGCGCGAATTGATGGCCGAAACGACCACCGTGCAGCGTGAGTCCCTGCGCGATAATCAACGGGTTCCCATGGCGTTGGCCGAGTCAGTGCAACGTCCTCTTGAGGCACAACGCCTGGACCGCGCCTTGATGGGGTTTGAGCAGCCAGAGTTGGCCAGCCTGGATACTGCGCTCATCGCCGTTCGGACAATGCCGCGCTTGGCGGGGTGGGGGGCAGAGCTGCGGCTTGAGTTGCGCCAGGACTCGCCTCAAGGCGACTTGTTGGCCTTGGGCGCGTTCAAAGACGCTGGTGTGCGGCGAGTAGTAGTCAGGTCGAACGCAGGGTTTGAAGCGTTCAACGACAACGGCCGCAGTCTCGGTGGACCTTATGCCGGGCCGGAGGGCCTGTTCGAGGCGATCGATGCAACGCTGATGGATGGCCAGCGAGTGGCATTGGGATTGCCGCTGAAGGACGCCAGTAACATTTGGCGTTTGCGATACATGAGTGCCTCGCAAGCGAAAGGCGATCGGGAACTGGCTGCCGAGGCTTTTTCCAGCCAGGTCAGCGAACCGGCGTCGCAGGGGGTGAGCTGTGAAATGGCCGATTTGCCGACGGGGCCGTTGGTTCATCCAGCCGCACTGGTGCGTAAGGTAAAGCGTTTGTACCCATTGTTCAGTGAGGCTCAAGTGTCTTCGCTATTGATGACGTTGGGCGCTGACCATCTGGCCCGGGCCAAGGCGGTCAAACGTTTGAAGGCAGAACTCGGTCATTTGCGCGCGCTGCTCAAGCATTGGAAAACCGATATCCAGGGCATGGAGACACAGCCGGGCCTGAGTGACGTTCGTACTAGCCGCCAGCAGGTGGCTGAGCGCATTGAAGCGTGTTGGCGGCGTCAAAGCTTTGCTCTGGATGAGCATCAGACGTCCGTTGCCAGTTTGAACCTGGATGGGATGCGCGTTGGCTCACTGCCGACGCTGCCAGCCGACATACGTTTCGACCATGTTCGGCAGTTGTCACTCAGGAACATGCGACTGGGCGATGACGTCGCCTATTTCCTGAAGTGCTTTAAAGGCGTGCAGCATTTGAAACTGGGGCGTAACCGCCTGACCCGCTTGCCGGAGGTATTTTCGCGAATGCTCGACCTGGAAAGTTTGTCGATGCCCCGCAACCGTCTTGTGCTCACCGAATACACCCGACTGAAACTGGCAGACCTGAATACGTTGCGCCTGCTGGATCTGAGCCACAACCCGCTGGACAAGTTGGTGGATGTCAGCCGGATGCGTGACCTGCACACCCTGTTGTTGCAGGACACCAAAATCGTCGACTTACCCGCAGGGCTTGGGCGCCTGGCTCACCTGGAGCAAGTGGACCTGCGCGATAACGTGATCACCGTGTTGCCTGAGTGGTTGTTTACGGTGTCACGCAGTTTCAGCCAGTCGATTGACCTGGGCGGCAACCCGCTCTCCAGTACCACGATAACCGCGCTTACGCGTTACCGTGACGAAGTGGGAATTGGCATGGGGTTTGTAGAGGACGATCAGCCACGCATGACCGAACTGAAGGCCAGGGCATTGTGGTTGCCGGACGAGGTGGCCGCCCGAGAGGCCCACAAATCTACCGTGTGGGCCAACCTGCGGGATGACCCGGACTCGACGCCGTTGTTCCACTTGCTGGCTGAGCTGTCCGGTACTGCCGACAATCGTCATGTGCACGAGGACTTGACCCGGCGGGTCTGGGACGTGTTGCAGTCGACCCACGACAGTACCGATCTGCGCGAGCAGGTCTTTCAACTGGCGGCTCATCCGGCGAACTGCGCAGACGACGCCGCGCAGATTTTCAGTCAGATGGAGGTGCTCAAGGAGGTCGAGAAGGCAACGCAGCAGGCCGGTCGTGTAAAAGGCAATTCCGGGGCGCTGTTGAACTTGGGCCGAGGGTTGTTTCGCCTCAGCGAGCTGGAGAAAATTGCGGCCACCTACGCTGTCGAAAACGCGTCCGTGGACCCGCTGGAAGTCAGCCTGGCATTCCGGGTAGGGTTGGCCAAAACCCTGCAGCTACCGGGGCAGCCCAAGCACATTCAATATGGAGAATTTGCCAATGTGACCAGCGACAGTCTGGAGGTGGCGCACTCCCAAGTGCGCACGGCAGAGCTGTCCCCCACGTTCTTGCGTTTTATTTCACAGCTGGCGTTCTGGAAAACCCACCTCAAGCAGCAATTTTCCGGTGCGTTCGAGTCGGCGACAGAGCCCTTTGATACGCAGCAGCAAGCACTTTTTGAGAACAGCCAGAATCTCACCGACGCGCAGTACCTTGAGCAAATGGAGGCCCTGCGTTCGCCTCGCCGGCAGGCCATTACCGAAGTGGTAGAGCGGCTCACACAGCAGATGTTGAGGCAGCATGACCTTGGCATTTGCCATCTGCCAGGGAACTAGCCATAGGGGACGGCGATTGATCCATGGCAACTGTTTTGGAATTCTTTGAGTGGCGTGGTGCCCAATCCGCTAGTCTTGAGCCATCTTGAAATGGAGCTGCCCATGTTCGAATCCGCCGAAATCGGTCACGCCATCGATAAAGACACGTACGACGCCGAAGTGCCGGCCCTGCGTGAAGCCTTGCTGGAAGTACAGTACGAACTGCAACAGCAGAAGCGCTTCCCGGTGATCATCCTGATCAATGGCATCGAGGGCGCGGGCAAGGGCGAAACCGTCAAGCTGCTCAATGAATGGATGGACCCACGGCTGATCGAAGTGCGCACCTTTGACCAGCAGACTGACGAAGAACTGGCGCGCCCACCGGCGTGGCGCTATTGGCGTCAGCTGCCGGCCAAGGGGCGCATGGGCATCTTTTTCGGCAACTGGTACAGCCAGATGCTGCAAAGCCGCGTGCATGGCCAGATCAAGGACGCGCGCCTGGACCAGGCCATCGCCGGTGCCGAGCGCCTGGAAAAGATGCTCTGTGATGAAGGCGCGCTGATCTTTAAGTTCTGGTTCCACCTGTCCAAGAAACAGATGAAGGCACGCCTCAAGGCGCTGGCCGACGACCCGCTGCACAGCTGGCGCATCAGCCCGCTGGACTGGCAGCAGTCCAAAACCTACGACAAGTTTGTGCATTTCGGCGAGCGCATCCTGCGCCGCACCAGCCGTGACTACGCGCCGTGGCATGTGATCGAAGGCGTGGATGCGAATTACCGCAGCCTCACGGTGGGCAAGATCCTGCTCGAAAGCCTGCAAAACGCCTTGAAGCTGCCCAAGGGCAAGGCCAGCGGCATGAACCCGGCGCCTTTGATTGCCTCCGTGGACAAGAAGGGCCTGCTCGACAGCCTCGATTTGACCCAGCGCCTGGAAAAAGATGATTACGAAGAGCAACTGATTACCGAGCAGGCGCGCTTCTCTGGCTTGATGCGCGACAAGCGCATGCGCAAGCACGCATTGATCACCGTGTTTGAAGGCAATGATGCGGCGGGCAAGGGCGGCGCGATCCGCCGCGTGGCGGCAGCGCTGGACCCGCGCCAGTACCATATCGTGCCGATTGCCGCGCCGAGTGAAGACGAGCGCGCCCAGCCGTATCTATGGCGCTTTTGGCAGAAGATTCCGGCTCGCGGCATGTTCACCGTGTTCGACCGCTCGTGGTACGGCCGCGTATTGGTGGAACGCATCGAAGGCTTCTGCACCCCGACGGACTGGATGCGTGCCTATGGCGAGATCAATGACTTCGAGGAGCAACTGCGCGATGCGGGCGTGATCGTGGTCAAGTTCTGGCTGGCGATCGACAAAGATACACAGTTGGAGCGCTTCCAGGCCCGTGAGGAAATTCCCTTCAAACGCTTCAAAATCACCGAAGACGACTGGCGCAACCGCGACAAGTGGGATGACTACCGGGCGGCGGTGGGTGACATGGTCGACCGCACCAGCACCGAAGTGTCGCCCTGGACCCTGGTGGAAGCCAACGACAAACGCTGGGCGCGGGTCAAGGTGCTGCGCACCATCAACCGCGCGCTGGAAGAAGCGTTCGACAAGACCGACAAGCACGATAAGAAGAAAAAGAAATAAAGCTGGCGGCACCTCCTGTGGTGAGGCTCCCGTGGTGAGCGACGCTTCTGTGGCGAGCAGGCTTGCCCTGCGTTGGGCTGCGCAGCAGCCCCCGACCCAGGCAGCGCGTTCTCTCAGGCAGACCTCATTTGGCAGGTTTTGGGGCCGCTGCGCAGCCCAGCGCGAGCAAGCCTGCTCGCCACAGAAGCCTCGTTCAGGCGGTCATGCTTTTGTATATGCCAGGTGAATGATCGTCGCGGTTGGGCAGGCCGGCCTCTATGCTCGGTCCATCTCCCAACCACAAGATCGAGGTAGCCCATGCGTGAAGTAGTGATCGTCGACAGCGTGCGAACCGGCCTGGCCAAGTCCTTTCGTGGCAAGTTCAACCAGACGCGCCCGGATGACATGGCGGCCCATTGCGTCAACGCGCTGCTGGCGCGTAATGGCGTCGACCCGGCGACGGTCGAGGATTGCATCGTCGGCGCCGGCTCCAACGAAGGTGCCCAGGGCTACAACATCGGGCGCAACGTGGCGGTGCTCTCGCAACTGGGCACCGGGACGGCGGGCATGACCCTCAACCGGTTCTGTTCCTCGGGCTTGCAGGCGATTGCGATTGCGGCCAACCAGATCGCCTCGGGTTGCAGCGATATCATCGTTGCCGGTGGTGTCGAGTCCATCAGCCTGACCATGAAAAGTGTCAACACCGATAACCTGATCAACCCGCTGCTCAAAGAGCAGGTGCCGGGCATCTACTTCCCCATGGGCCAGACTGCCGAGATCGTCGCGCGCCGCTATAACGTCAGCCGCGAAGAACAGGACCTGTACGCCCTGCAAAGCCAGCAACGTACCGCCCAGGCCCAGGCCGACGGCTTGTTCAACGATGAAATCGTGCCGATGGCCGTCAAGTACAGGGTCGAAGACAAAAACACCGGCGAGGTGCAGGTGCTCGATGGCGTGGTCGACCGTGACGACTGCAACCGCCCGGACACCACACTGGCCAGCCTCAATGGCCTCAAGCCGGTGTTTGCCGAAGACGGTTCGGTGACGGCGGGCAACTCTTCGCAGTTGTCCGATGGCGCTTCGATGACCTTGGTGATGAGCCTGGAAAAAGCCCTGCAATTGGGACTCAAACCCAAGGCGTTTTTCCGTGGCTTTACCGTGGCCGGTTGCGAGCCGGACGAGATGGGCATCGGCCCGGTGTTCTCGGTACCCAAATTGCTCAAGGCCAAGGGTTTGCAGGTGGCGGATATCGACCTGTGGGAGCTTAACGAAGCGTTTGCCTCGCAGTGCCTCTATGCTCGCAATCGCCTGGAAATCGACAATAGCAAATACAACGTCAACGGTGGCTCGATCTCCATTGGCCACCCGTTCGGCATGACCGGGTCGCGGCAGGTCGGGCACCTGGTGCGTGAGTTGCAGCGACGTAACCTGCGCTACGGCATCGTCACCATGTGCGTGGGCGGTGGCATGGGCGCTACCGGATTGTTTGAGGCGGTGCGTTAGTCAATCGACAGCTCACACCTATCCATACAAAAGGGGGAGCGTGCTCCCCCTTTGCGCATTCGCTGTTTGGTAATAATCAGGTACTTCTCTGCTTGTTTGATTAGTTGCTCAAAGTC
This sequence comes from Pseudomonas sp. WS 5146, assembly GCF_012985495.1. NCBI lineage: Bacteria > Pseudomonadati > Pseudomonadota > Gammaproteobacteria > Pseudomonadales > Pseudomonadaceae > Pseudomonas > Pseudomonas sp. WS 5146. The sequence goes on along the minus strand of NZ_JAAQWL010000001.1, from coordinate 116,636 downwards.
CGTAAACACGGTTATTTTTTAATGCGCGTAATCCCCATCTTACAGAGACGGTCTGATTTGAATTGTTCTCATTAATCTGCATGTAGTCCTTTTCCTTCAGCCAGTTTTAAAGTTTTGGCAAATAGCCATGTTTTTCCTGCGCGCTTTGGCGTACTGCGGCTACTTGGTTTGCGGAAACAGACGGCTTACTTGCTCAAGTGTGAAGTGGAGAATTGCCCGGCGTTGAGCTGATTCCTGGATTGCAATACAACAAGTTGGAAAAACTCAGGAATCATCGGCTTAACAGCACGGGTTATAACCGCTCGTTTAATCAGCCCTGCACCGACCTGTGGCCGGGCTTCTTTAATGACACTTGTTAATAAGTGGGAATCTGTAGATGAATACCAAAATGAAAGCTGCGCTGTTGTCTATCGGTCTGTTGGCCGGCTCGATCTCTGTTGCGCAGGCAGCGGATGGGACCGTCACGTTTCTGGGGTCGGTGCATTCGGGTGCTTGCTCCATCAAGCCTGACTCTGTGGATCAGACCGTTCGCCTGGGGGCGATTGCCAAACACCAACTGGAATCGGGCGGCAAGTCTGAAGCGCGCCGCGTGCTGATTGAACTGGAAGGCTGCGACCTGTCCGGCCTGACCGATAACACCGTGACCACGACCTTCACCGGCGCACCGTCGAGCGTGGTTCCAGGTGCGATCGGTACGGTCGGCGGCGCTGGCGGCGTGGGCATCATGATGACCCACGGTGGCGCACCTGTTGAGCTGGGTGTTCCTACCACCCCGCAAGTCATCTCCACCGGCAACAACACCCTGGAGTTCGGCGCTTATGTGCAAGGTGCCGCCACGGACCCGATCATTCCTGGCGATTTCAGCGCAGTAACCAACTTTACCTTGGCTTATCAGTAAGTTTTTCCCCCCGCCACCACGTGTGGCGGGGGGACGCTGACGGGAGATCCAGGTGAAAACATTCCTACGTTTGGCTATCGCCTCTTCATTGACGACGTTGATCTGCCCTTACGCTCTGGCCCAGGACGCTTCGCAGGGTGAAGGCGTCGTCCTGTTGGGCGGAGAAGTCGTGGACTCAGCCTGCGGGCTGGAGCTGAGCAGTATCGATCAAACCATCGAAATGCCGTCGGAGCCAGTTGGCAGGCTGTTGCGCAACACGCGGGGAGAAGATCACCCGTTTCAGTTGCGTTTGGTCAACTGCTCACTGACACGTCCGGACCCGTCGCGCCCAGGGGCAACCCTGCCTGACTGGGAGCACATGCGGGTGACGTTTGATGGGCCGACCGACCGGGCTGGGCTTTCCTTTGCTGTGTTCGGTGGCTCCCAGGGGGTTGCCCTGCACATTGTGGACGCGGCCGGCGAAGAGAGTATTCCCGGGCAGCGAATGTCGCCTACGCCACTGTCGGAGGGCGATATGACACTTAACTACAGGTTTTATCTGGTTGGCAATGGATTGCCACTGGTAGTGGGCGCCCACAGTGCCGCAGTGCGGTTCAAGTTGGAATACTTTTGAACATTGATGGACAGGCTTTCATGTTGAATACAGCGAAGATCAAAAACACGCTGCGCCCGAGTCTGTTTGGCGGGCTGATGTCTCTGGCGGGAACTGCATTGGGTGCCGGTGATATCGAGTTTAATACCGACGTTCTTGACTTGATTGATCGCACCAACATTGACTTGTCTCAATTTGCGCGCAGCGGGTTTATTTTGCCCGGCACGTACTCGATGGTCGTGCACATCAACGGCCAGCCAATTGCCGAACAATCGGTGGCGTTCTATCACCCCGATAATGATCCCAAAGGCAGTCAGGCGTGTTTATCTCGCAGCCTGGTGGAACAGTTGGGGCTAAAAGCGGCGGATGCCGACAAACTTGCCTGGTGGAAGGGCGGCGAATGCCTTGATGTTCAAAGCTTGCCAGGCACCGAGGTCAGTGGCGACCTGGCCACGTCCACGCTGAGCATCAATCTGCCCCAGGCCTACCTCGAATACAGTGCCATCAACTGGGACCCGCCCTCGCGGTGGGACGAAGGGGTACCGGGGTTGTTGGTTGACTACAGTCTGACGGCGCAGTCCAACTACCAGCGCGGCGATGGTAACCGCAATAACCTCAGTGGCAACGGCACCGTTGGCGCCAATGCCGGCGCCTGGCGGTTGCGGGCCGATTGGCAGGGGCGCGTCGAGCGTGGCCGCCAGGAAGCGGCCGGGCCGCAAAAGCTGGAGTGGAGTCGCTACTACGCGTACCGCGCCATTCCTGCGCTGAAGGCACGTTTGGTGGTGGGCGAGAACTACCTGTATTCGGACCTGTTCGACAGTTTCCGCTTTACCGGTGCCGCGCTCAACTCGGATGAAAGCCAGTTACCGCCCAACCTGCGTGGGTATGCGCCGGAAGTGGTCGGGGTGGCCAAGACCAATGCCAAAGTCATCATCAGCCAACAGGGCCGCGTGCTTTACGAAACCCTGGTAGCGGCGGGGCCTTTTCGTATTCAAGACTTGCAGGATGCAGTGACGGGCAAGCTCGATGTGCGGGTGGAAGAACAGGACGGCTCGGTCCACAGCTTCCAGATGGATACGGCCGGGGTTCCTTACCTTACCCGCCCGGGGCAAGTGCGTTACAAGCTGGCATCCGGGCGCCCGTCCAACCTTCAGCATGGCGGTGACGGCGACTTTTTCGGCACCGGGGAGTTTTCCTGGGGCATCAGCAATGGCTGGTCGTTATTTGGCGGCGGCATGACCGATAACAACTATCGGGCGTTGTCCGTGGGGGCGGGGCGCGACTTGCTGGCGTTCGGCGCGGTCTCGCTGGATGTGACGCAGTCTCACGCCGAGGTGTGGAACGAGACGCTCTCGGGTAAATCCTACCGCCTTCAATACTCCAAGAACTTTGAGCAGTACGACAGCCAGGTGACCTTCGCCGGTTACCGGTTCTCCGAGAAAAACTTCTTGAGCATGAGTGAATACCTGGATGCCCGGTATTACGGGCTGAACGGTGAACTCGGCGGGCGTGGTGATTACCGTGACCCGAATGAGGGCTGGAAGCCGATTGGTGGCAGCAAGGCGCTGTACACGGTCACGGTCAACAAGCAGTTTCGTGACCTGGGCGCCACCGTCTACGCCAGCTACAACAAGCAAACCTACTGGGATAGGCCCGACACCCAGCGCTGGAACCTGTCGCTGTCGCGCTACTTCAACGTGGGCACGGTCAAGAACATGAGCCTGTCCCTGAACATGTACCGCACCCAGGAATACAACTACAAAGACAACGGCATGGCCGTCACGGTCAGCCTGCCGCTGGGGCGCACCGGCACATTGTCGATGGACGCCAGCCGCACCGCCGGCAGGAACAACTTTGCGACGCGCTACAGCGATCGTCTCGATGAGCGCAACAGCTATCAGCTCAGTGCCAGCGATTCGTCCGCCAGCGGTTACTTGAGCCATATGGGCGACCAGGCCGATATCGACGTCAGCGCCAGCACGCAAGAGGGCGGCTACAGCAGCCTGGGTGTGTCGGCGCGTGGCGGTGGCACGGTCACGCAATATGGCGCGGCCTTGCACCGTACCACCAGTACCGGCGGCACGCGCCTGATGCTCGACACCGGCGGTGTACCCGACGTGCCGGTGCGCGGTTACGGCTCGCCGACCCGTAGCAATGCCTTCGGCAAAGCGGTTATTTCCGATATCAGCAGCTATCAGCGTACGGCAGCCAGCGTGGACCTGGAGCGCTTGCCGAGCACGGTCGAAGCCACTCAATCGGTCACGCAGTTGACGCTCACCGAAGGGGCGATTGGTTATCGCTCGCTGAGCGTGATTGCCGGTGAAAAAGCCATGGCGATTCTGCGCCTGCCGGATGGCAGTTCGCCGCCCTTTGGCGCCACGGTGAAGAACCTCAAGCAACAGGACACCGGCATCGTGAATGACGGCGGCAATGTCTACCTCAGCGGCCTGCAGGCCGGCGAGCAGATGGTCGTCAGTTGGGGCGGCAACGAGCAATGCATCCTCACGCTCCCCACCGTTCTGCCCGTCGATGGCTTGACGCACGCCCTGCAGCTGCGCTGCCAGAGAGTTGCCGCTGCCCCATCCCTGCCCGAGCCAGCCACGCTGACCGGGGAGCTTACCGACACGGAGAACACAGCCTCATGAAGCTTGATATGCGCCTCACCTTCCCAGCGTTCGCGCTGCTGGCCCTAGGCTTGAGCCAGGGCGCCAGCGCCGCGGTTGGCCTGGATCGTACCCGGGTGATTTTCGATGGCGGCAAAGATGCCACCAGCGTGAACATCACCAACAACAATACTCAGCTGCCGTACCTGGCCCAGGGTTGGATCGAGGATGAAACCGGTAAAAAAATCAACTCACCCTTGATCGTGCTGCCGCCGGTCCAGCGCCTGGAACCCGGCAAACAAAGCCAGGTGAAAGTCCAGGCGCTGCCGGCCGCCAAGTCATTGCCGCAGGACCGCGAGACGGTCTATTACTTCAATTTGCGCGAAATCCCGCCGCGCAGTGATAAATCCAACACCCTGCAAATTGCCCTGCAAACCCGCATCAAGTTGTTCTACCGCCCGGATGCGATTGCGCCGAGCCAGCAAGACCTGTCCAACCCCTGGCAGCAGAAACTGACCCTGACCCGCGAAGGCGACCACTACCGGGTCCATAACCCGACGCCGTACTACGTGACCCTGGTGGATGCACGTGCCAGCAAAGACGGCAAAACCGTGCCGGGCTTTGCGCCGGTGATGGTTCCCCCCAAGGACGCGCTGACCCTGGGCCCCAGTGCCAAGGCACTGGGTACGTCACCTTATCTGGCCTATGTAAATGATTACGGCGGCCGTCCACTCCTGGCGTTCACCTGCAATGGCAATACGTGCCAGGTCAACGCGCAGGCCTCAGCGCCGAAATGAGTAATGCTGCTGGAGAACATCATGAAGTCGCAAAGTGTGAAGGTCTTGGGCTGCCTGTTATGGGTCTTGGCGATGGGCGCGCACGCCGCCGACGATGACGAAGATATCGAAGGGATGAGTGGAATGTTGAATGTCCTCGGGGCCATGAATGAGTCGCCTTGCAGTCTGGATATGACCTCATTGCACCAGACGGTGGACCTGGACGCGGTGTCGACCAGCCATTTGCAACGGCCTGGTGATCAGGCGCCCGCCAAGGCTTTTCAACTGCGTTTTACCGACTGCATGCGCACCGCCGGTCGCGTGCGCAACGAACGCACGGGCAACCTGACATGGAGTGCTTACCAACCGGTGTTGTCGGTGGCGTTTGTCGCGCCGGCCGACGCCGATGATCCACGGTTGGTCAAAGTCCAGGGCATCACCGGGATGGGCCTGCAATTGACCGATCCCCTTGGCCGGGATGTACAGCTGGGCTCAAAGGGCGAACCGTTGATTCTGCCCGTGGGCCGCAATACCCAGACCTGGAATGTTCGGCCTACGCGCACCTCGGCGCCGTTGAGCAGTGGGGCTTTCAGGGCCGTGGTGGAATTCAGGCTCAACTATGAGTAAGGGCAGAGCGATGGCTAACTCAATCGGCCCGTGGGCCATTCTTATCGGTGGCGGTTTACTGTGGCCTGTCAGCCAATGCGTGCAGGCCGACACCAGCCTGACCATCCGCGCGGTCATCATCGCGCCGCCGCCTTGCGTGATTAACAGTGGCGCAACCCTGGATGTGCCGTTCGGCAATGACCTGCAGACGTCACGGGTAGACGGGGTTAATTACCGTCGTGACGTGCCCTATACCGTCACCTGTAATTCGCCGTTCAGCAACGCCCTGACCCTGGAACTCAAAGGCACCGGCGCCGGGTTTGACAGCCGCGTGCTGTCGACCCGCAAGGCCGACCTTGGGGTCAAGCTGTTCGTGAATGGCGCTGACTGGCCGTTGAATACGGCCGTGAATTTTACCTATCCCAACTTCCCGGCGGTACAGGCGGTGCCCGTCAAACGCGTGGGCAGCACGCTGAGCGGCGGGGCATTTGATGCTGTGGCAACCCTGGTGGTCGATTACCAATGACGAGGAATGCTCAATGACATTTTGGCAGCAACGCGTGTTGCTTACCTTGTGTTCCATCGGCCTTTGCAGTGGTGCGTCGGCCAACCTGACGTTCAGCGGCACGCTGAATGAACCGCCGCCCTGCACCATTGACGGCGGCAACACCATTGAGGTGGATTTTGGCGATGTGGGGGTAAAACGCGTCGATGGTGTGAAATACCGCCGGGGCGTCGGTTATGCCATCAACTGTGGCACCGACACGCTGCCGTGGGAGCTCAAATTGAGCGTCAACGGCACAGCCACCTCATTTGACGGTGCAGCGGTACAGACCAGTGTGCCGGCACTGGGCATTCGGATTTTCCAGAATAACCTGCCACTTCCACTTAATACGCCACTGGACATCACCCTGTCGTCACCGCCGACATTGGAGGTGGTGCCCGTGCAGCAGCCAGGCACCATTTTGACGCCCGCGCGGTTTACGGCGGTGGCCACGTTGTTGGCCGAATACCAGTAGGAGTTGAGTCGATGCGAGACCAAATTGTGCAAAAAGGCGGGTTGGCGTTATTGCTCACCGTCGGCCTGATCCCCCTGGGGCACGGCGCGGACAACCTGATGTTCAAGGGCAACCTGGTGGAAGAGGCCTGCACCATCCGCCCTGGCGATGAGGCCATCACGCTGGAGCTCTGGGACGTCACCAGCAAGCACCTTTATATCAACACGCGAACCGTGGGCAAGCGGTTCCAACTGCACTTGGAAGAGTGTGACACCACCATTGGCAACACCGTGACCATCACCTTCGGCGGTGCCGAAAATGGCGAACTTCCAGGCTTGCTCGCGCTGGACGGTGGCAGTGGTGCCTCGGGGATTGGCGTTGGTATTGAGACGCTGAGCGACAAGCCGTTGCCCTTGAATGCCGTCAGCGATGAGCAGGTGCTGAGCGATGGTAACAATGTGATCGAACTCAAGGCCTATGTGCAGGGCGAGCCGACGGCGATAAGAGATCAAACCATTGGGCACGGTGCGTACACGGTGACCTCTACTTTTACGTTGGACTATCCGTAGCGGCTACGTCCTCTTCACGACGTGAGCCGAGTGCCCGGCGGGCGACATTCGGGTAGATAAAAGCCGCGAGAGATTAAAAAATGAAACAGCGCTATGGAGCCATTGTGCTTCTTGTACTGATGGGAATGACTACGGCTGCGAGTGCAACTGATTGTCGTGTGAACGGCGGGGCTTGGATATTTGTAGGTGCGGGTGGGACTTTAAACCTGCAAGTTCCCGTCACAGTTCAACTGAGCGCAGACAGAACTCGTATCATGCTCGAAGGGGCAAGGTTAGAGTGCCGGTTCTCGGGTTTTGGCGGTAGCCAGCCTTGGTATACGGACTACTGGGCTACGTCCGCAAGAGTGGGGCCGGCCTGGGTGCCAGGCCCGAAGTTCACCAGCCAAGGCACCGGCTTACGCATCAACGGCAGCTATCAAAATACCCCGGTCCCGAATGGTATCCGAACGACGACCATGCCTAACAACGGCATCGGCGTGCCGGTCGATGTCACACCTTATATTTTGGTGCGTAACAATCCGACCAATCCTATCGACGTTCGATTAGGAGACGTCCTCGGAAGGTTAAACCTGGACCAGACAAATAACTATAACTCCGGCAGCTCAACGCTCGCGCTCACGTACACGGCCGCCAACAACTTCTCCATCTCCCCATCCACCTGCACCATCAACAATAACAATCCGATCGAGATCAACTTCGGTACCGTCCATCAGCGGGCAATCGGCACCGACCCGTTGACCTCTTCCGTCGTCAGCAACCGCAGGCTCACTTACTCATGCCCGGACGGCGGCATTACCACGCCCATCACCATCACCTACAAAGGCACCCGCTCGGCCTTCGATGCACGGCTGTTGATGATGAGTAACCCGGATGTGGGCACGGCCATGGTGCATGCCGGTACTGCGGTGCCGGTGAACGGCTCGTTCCTGACCCGTATCACTAACAGTGTGGGAGCAGACGATGTGACCTTTTCGCTGGTGCGGCGCAATGGCTCCTTGCCGACCGCAGGCGCCATAAGCGGCAGTGGTGTGCTCGTAATGGGTGTGCCATAAGGCCCAAGCTCGCCGGCAGCCAACCCTACTAACCCCAACACTCTAACGGGCGGCGCGAACAGGGGGCTGAATATTCCTCGGACGGCGCCTGGGTAGAAAAATCACGAGAAGTCAAAATGAAATCACTTTATGGCGCGCTGGCGCTTCTCGCCCTGGCGGGTTTTACCACAACCGCGCACGCCGTCGATTGCCGTGTTAACGGCGGGGCTTGGCAGAATGGCAACCCCAACCTGCAGGTGCCGGTGACGGTCACCCTGGCTGCAGATCGCACGAGGCTCATGCTCGAAGGTGCAAGGCTGGAGTGTCGGTTTACCTATAGCGGAGGCCCCGCTTGGCATACGGACTTTTGGGTCAGTGGAAGCGCCGCAGGTACGGCCTGGACTCCCGGACCAAAATTTGCCGGCGAAGGCACCGGTTTACGCATCAACGGCGCTTTTCGAAACACGCCGGTGCCGTCCGGCATAGGGATTGCGAACATCCCCAACAACGGAGTGTTTTACCCGATCAATGTCACCCCCTACATTTTGCTGCGTAATTATCCGTCCAACCCGTTCGATGTTCGTATCGGTGACAACCTCGGCCTGTTGCGCCTGACCAGCTCGAACAATTACGACGGCACCCGGCCACAGCTCACGGTGACCTACACGGCGGCCAACAACTTCACCGTCTCGCCCTCCACCTGCACCATCAACAATAACAACCCGATCGAGATCAACTTCGGCGACGTCCACCAACGCGCCATAGGTTCCGACCCGTTGACATCCTCCGTCGTCAGTAACCGCAGGCTGACCTACTCGTGCCCCGACGGTGGGATCAACACACCGATCACCATTACCTACAAAGGCACCCGTTCCGCGTTCGACCCGCGCCTGCTGATCATGAGCAATCCCGATGTGGGCACGGCGTTGTTGCGCGGCGGTGCTGCAGTGTCTGTCAACGGCTCATTCCTCACCCGCATCACCAACAGTGTGGGCGGCGATGATGTGACGTTTTCGCTGGTGCGGCGCAATGGTTCACTGCCGACGCCTGGCGCCATCAGCGGCAGTGGTGTGTTGGTGATGGGGGTGCCCTGACCCCCAAATGATCGATACCCAAAGCACAACGCCTCGCCCTAGAATGCCAGCTCCTCCACCTCTGGCATTTTGGGGCGCTCATGCACATCTCTTCCGGTCGCTGGGTCTATGGTTTTGGCCTGACCCTGCTGACTGCGTTTCTCTGGGGCATTCTGCCGATCAAACTCAAGCAAGTGTTGCAGGTGATGGACCCGATCACCGTCACCTGGTTTCGCCTGGTGGTGGCCGGCAGTTGCCTGTTTATCTACCTGGCGCTGAGCAAACGCTTGCCCAGTCGCAAGGTGCTTGGTCCCAGGGGCGGCTGGCTGGTGGCGATGGCCGTGTGTGGTTTGGTGGGCAACTACGTGTTGTACCTGGTGGGCCTGAAAATGCTCAGCCCCGGCACCGCGCAATTGGTGGTGCAGATGGGGCCGATTTTTTTGATGATCGCCAGTGTGTTCGTGTTCAAGGAGCGTTTCAGCCTGGGGCAGGGCATGGGGCTGGTGGTGCTGATCTTGGGCTTTGGTCTGTTCTTCAACCAGCGCCTGGCTGAGCTGCTGACCTCCATGGGCACCTACACGGCGGGCGTGTTGACGATCCTGCTGGCTACCACCATCTGGGTGTTCTATGCCCTGGGCCAGAAGCAATTGCTGACGGTGTGGAATTCGCTGCAGGTGATGATGGTGATCTACTTGTCGTGCGCCCTGTTGCTCACGCCATGGGCACATCCGCTGGAGGCGTTGCAATTGAGTCCGCTGCAAGGCTGGTTGCTGCTTGCGTGCTGCATGAACACACTGGTGGCCTATGGTGCGTTTGCCGAAGCACTGGCGCATTGGGAGGCCTCGCGCGTCAGTGCGACTCTGGCGCTGACGCCGTTGGTGACCTTTGTGGCGGTGGCGGTGGCGGCGTGGCTGTGGCCGGACTATGTGCAGGCAGAAGAGATCAATGCCGTGGGCTATATAGGGGCATTGGTGGTGATGCTGGGTTCAGCGACGGTAGCACTGGCGCCGTCGCTGCTCGCCGGGCTCAAGGCCCGGCGGGTGCGTATGGCATCTTAATACCTTATTAAGGACGAACACTCTCACTGTGGCGAGCAGGCTTGCCCTGCGTTGGGCTGCACAGCAGCCCCAGCCAGCTTTAACTGACTCACCGAGTCGCCAGTTCTCTCAGTGGCCGGCTTCCAGCATGTTCTCCGGGCGCACCCACTGATCGAACTCTTCATCAGTCAGATAACCCAGGTCCAGCGCCGCCTGGCGTAGCGTCAAGCCTTCGGCGTACGCCTTCTTGGCAATCTGCGCCGACTTGTCGTAGCCGATATGCGGGTTGAGCGCCGTGACCAGCATCAAGCCGCGCTCCAGGTGCTCGGCCATTTGCTCGGCATCCGGCTCAAGGCCTGCGATGCAGTGCTCCTGGAAGTTGTTGCAGCCGTCGGCCAGCAGGCGGATCGATTCGAGCAGGTTGTGGATGATCACCGGCTTGTACACGTTCAGCTGCAAGTGCCCTTGACTGGCGGCGATGCCGATGGTCACGTCATTGCCCAGCACTTGGCAGGCCAGCATCGACAGCGCTTCGCACTGGGTGGGGTTGACCTTGCCGGGCATGATCGAGCTGCCCGGCTCATTGGCTGGCAGCTTGACCTCGGCCAGGCCTGCGCGTGGGCCGGAACCCAGCAGGCGCAGGTCGTTGGCGAGCTTCATCAGCGCCACCGCCAGGGTCTTCAGTGCGCCGTGCAGGGTGACCAGCGGTTCATGGCCGGAGAGGGCGGCGAACTTGTTGGGGGCGGTAACGAACGGCAAGCCGGACAAGGCCGCCAGCTCGGAGGCGATCGCCTCACCAAAGCCATGCGGCGAATTGAGCCCGGTGCCCACGGCGGTGCCGCCCTGGGCCAGCTCGCACACAGCGGGCAGGGCGCTACGGATGGCGCGCTCGGCGTAGTCGAGTTGGGCGATAAAGGCCGAGACTTCCTGGCCGAAGGTGATCGGCGTGGCATCCATCATATGGGTGCGGCCGGTTTTCACCAGTTTCATATGGCGTGCAGCCAGCTCGGCCAAACCGCCAGAAAGCGTGGCGATCGCCGGGAACAGGCGTTGATGAACCGCCTGCACCGCCGCAATGCTCATGGCCGTGGGAAAGCAGTCGTTGGAGCTTTGCGAGCGGTTCACATGGTCATTGGGATGCACCGGGCTTTTGCCGCCACGGGCCTTGCCCGACAGCTCGTTGGCGCGGCCGGCGATCACTTCATTGGCGTTCATATTGCTTTGGGTGCCGCTGCCGGTCTGCCATACCACCAGCGGGAACTGGTCGTCGTGCTGGCCATCGAGCACTTCATCGGCGGCCTGTTCGATCAGGCGGGCGATGTCGGCGGGCAAGTCGCCGTTGCGGTCGTTGACCCGTGCTGCGGCTTTCTTGATCAGGGCCAGCGCGTGCAACACCGCCAGCGGCATGCGTTGCTCGCCGATGGCGAAGTTCACCAGCGAGCGTTGGGTCTGGGCGCCCCAGTAAGCGTCATCCGGGACTTGGACGTCTCCCAGGCTGTCGGTTTCGATACGGCTCATCGGGCACACTCCTTCAGGTTCGTTTGCGCAGTTTAGGCTGTGATCCGTTGGTGGGGTTCCATAAAAGACTTTTCATCGAGGGTATTCCCATGCGGTTCAGGCCGCCTGTGATGGCGTCAACGGGTTGTCACTGATAAACCGCGGTGCTTGCATCGCAGCGGTGCGACGATTCGACAAGCCGGCTCGCATAGAAAGGCAGATCCCAGCCCCGTGCCCCCGCAAAACCAGGCTGAACAAGGCCTGGGGTTGAGCCGCAAGGTTTTTTAGGCGCAGAATGGTCGCCCTTGGGGTCTTACCTCGCCTGCTAGAAAGGAAACTCGATGACTCGTCTTCGTGCCATCTGTACCGCGGTTGCTCTGGTTTGCGCCAGCGGCCAGGTTTTTGCCGATACCGCCAGCCATAACGCCAGTGCCGAAGCCTTCCTGACCCTGGCCCACGCTGACAAGCTGGGTACCCCGGTGTACATGCAAGTGCAGCAAATGTTTGCCCAGCGTTTCGCCCAGACCAAGGCACCTGCCGCCAAGCAGTCCGTACTCGACAGCTACCAGGCCAAGGCCAATGCTGCGCTGGACCAGGCCATCGGCTGGCCGAAGCTGAAGCCGGACATGGTCAAGCTCTACACCACCAACTTCAGCGAATCCGAGCTCAAGGACCTGGTAGCCTTCTACCAGTCGCCGCTGGGCAAGAAAGTCCTGGAAAAAATGCCGCAACTGACCCAGCAATCGGCCCAGATGACCCAGGCCAAGCTGGAAAGCGCGGTACCTGTGGTGAACAAGCTGCTCGAAGACATGACCAACGAGCTGACGCCAAAAGCCCCGGCCCCGGCCAAGAAGAAGTAAACAGGAATGACCATGCAACAGCGTATCGAATCGGCACTCGTCGCCCTGAGCCCGGAATACTTGAGCGTGCTGGATGAAAGCCATATGCACAGCCGTGGGTTGCAGACCCACTTCAAGGCCGTGCTGGTCAGCCAGCAGTTCGAGGGGCTCAACCGGGTAAAGCGCCATCAGAAGGTCTATGCCACCCTGGCTGACCTGATGAGCGAATTCCATGCGTTGGCGCTGCATACCTACACGCCTGACGAATGGGCGAAAATCGACGCAGCCCCGGCCTCGCCGACCTGCGCCGGCGGGCACTGACACTGTGGCGCATGGGCGTTATGTGGTGAGGGAGCTTGCTCCCGTTGGGCTGCGCAGCAGCCCAGATGCCCATCACTGCGATCTTTGTGAAAGGTCACAATCGCCTTATCGGGGCCGCTTCGCAGCCCAGCGGGAGCAAGCTCCCTCGCCACAGTAAAGAGGCGGCCCATAAACGTCGCCAATTTTGTTAGAATCCGCAACGCGCCGCTTAGCCGGCGCGTTTTTTTTGCATCCGGTTCACCCCTTACGAGGGTAGCCACCTGGAGAGAACACCCATGACTCAACCGATTGTCGTGGCGGCACTGTATAAGTTCGTCACCCTCGAAGATTACGTCGCCCTGCGCGAGCCACTGCTGCAGGCAATGGTCGATAACGGTATCAAAGGCACCTTGCTGATCGCCGAAGAAGGCATCAACGGCACCGTTTCCGGCAGCCGTGAAGGCATTGATGGTCTTATGGCCTGGCTCAAGAACGACCCACGCATGGACGACATCGACCACAAAGAGTCGTACTGCGACGATCAGCCGTTCTACCGCACCAAGGTCAAGCTCAAAAAAGAGATCGTGACCCTGGGCGTCGAAGGCGTTGACCCGAACAAAAAGGTCGGCACCTACGTCGACCCGCAGGACTGGAACGCGTTGATCAGCGACCCTGAAGTGCTGTTGATCGACACGCGCAACGACTACGAAGTGTCGATCGGCACCTTTGAAGGCGCAATCGACCCGAAAACCACCAGTTTTCGCGAATTTCCTGACTATATCAAAGCCAACTTCGACCCGGCCAAGCACAAGAAAGTCGCGATGTTCTGCACCGGCGGCATTCGTTGCGAGAAGGCTTCCAGCTACATGCTCAGCGAAGGTTTCGACGAGGTTTACCACCTTAAAGGCGGGATTCTGAAGTACCTCGAAGAGGTGCCGCAGGCAGAAACCAAATGGCAGGGCGACTGCTTTGTGTTCGACAATCGCGTGACCGTGCGTCACGACCTGAGCGAAGGCGACTACGATCAATGTCATGCCTGTCGCACACCGGTCAGCGTAGAAGACCGCGCGTCCGAGCATTATGTGGCTGGCATCAGTTGCCCGCATTGCTGGGATAAGCTGCCGGAGAAGACCCGTCGCAGCGCCATCGACCGGCAAAAGCAGATCGAACTGGCCAAGGCCCGCAACATGCCGCACCCGATTGGCTTCAACTACAAGCAAACCCCTTCCGAGGCCTGACCCATGCCCGCGCGCCTGCTCTATGTGATGGACCCGATGTGTTCCTGGTGCTGGGGCTTTGCCCCGGTGGCGCAGGCGCTGGTTGAGCAGGCCCAGGTGGCCGGCGTGGATGTGCACCTGGTGGTGGGCGGTTTGCGCACCGGCAGCGGCGCGGCACTCGAGCCGACTACGCGGCGCTATATCCTTGAGCACTGGCAGGCCGTTACCGACGCCACCGGCCAGCCGTTCAAGCGCGAAGGCGCGTTGCCCGACGGGTTTGTCTATGACACCGAGCCTGCGTGCCGCGCCATCGTCACCGCGCGCAGCCTGGCGCCCGATTGCGCCTGGACACTGCTGGGGCTGATCCAGCGTGCGTTTTATGTCGAGGGCCGCGATGTGACCCTCGCCAGCGTGCTGGTGGAGCTGGCCGAGCAGGCGGGCATTCCGCGCATCGAGTTTGCCGGCGCCTTCGACCGCGCCGAGCAACATGCGGCGACGGCGGCTGACTTTACCTGGGTGCAGGACTTGGGCATCGCCGGTTTCCCGACGCTGCTGGCCGAGCGTAATGGCCAGCTGGCGTTGCTGACCAACGGTTATCAGCCGTTATCCGAGCTGTCGCCCTTGCTGGCCCGATGGCTGGAGCGTGCCACCTGTGCAGGATGAGCCCAAACGCACCGACCGACTGACTTGGGCGGAAGTTCGCCGCCTGGCCCTGCGTCACAAGAAATCCCTGTGGATCGCCAATGGCGTTGCCGTGCTGGCGACCCTGTGCAGCGTGCCCATCCCTTTGCTGTTGCCGTTGCTGGTGGACGAAGTGCTGCTGGGCCACGGCGATGCTGCGCTCAAGGTGATGAACCACGCGTTGCCACTGGGTTGGCAGAAGGCCGCCGGTTATATCGGCCTGATGCTGTTGGTGACCTTATGCCTGCGCTGCGGTGCGCTGGTGTTTAACGTGGTGCAGGCGCGGTTGTTTGCGCGGCTGGCCAAGGACATTGTGTACCGCATCCGCGTGCGCCTGATCGAACGGCTTAAGCGGATTTCCCTGGGCGAATACGAAAGCCTGGGCAGTGGCACGGTGACCACGCATCTGGTCACCGACCTGGACACCCTGGACAAGTTTGTCGGCGAGACTCTCAGCCGCTTCCTGGTGGCCATGCTCACGCTGGTCGGCACCTCGGCGATTCTGGTGTGGATGCATTGGCAACTGGCACTGTTGATCCTGTTGTTCAACCCCTTGGTGATCTACGCTACGGTGCAGTTGGGCAAACGCGTCAAACACCTGAAGAAGCTCGAGAACGACAGCACTTCGCGCTTCACCCAGGCGCTGACCGAAACCCTCGACGCCATCCAGGAAGTGCGCGCCGGCAATCGCCAAGGCTTTTTCCTCGGGCGCCTGGGCCAGCGCGCCAAGGAAGTGCGCGACTACGCGATCCATTCGCAATGGAAAACCGATGCCTCCAGCCGCGCCAGTGGCTTGTTGTTCCAGTTCGGCATCGACATCTTCCGTGCGGCGGCGATGCTCACGGTGTTGTTTTCCGACCTGTCCATCGGCCAGATGCTCGCAGTGTTCAGCTACCTGTGGTTCATGATCGGCCCGGTGGAGCAGCTGCTGAACCTGCAATATGCCTACTACGCGGCGGGTGGTGCGCTGACGCGGATCAACGAGCTGCTGGCGCGGGCCGACGAGCCGCAATATGCCGGCGGCGAAGACCCGTTCACCGGGCGTGAGACCGTCGGCATCGAGGTGCGCGGCCTCAACTTCGGCTATGGCGAAGAGTTGGTACTCAACCAGTTGAACCTGGCTATCGCACCCGGCGAGAAGGTCGCGATTGTCGGCGCCAGCGGCGGCGGCAAAAGTACCCTGGTGCAACTGCTGTTGGGGCTCTATACCCCACAAGCCGGCAGTATCCGTTTCGGCGGTGCTACCCAGCAGGAAATCGGCCTGGCGACCATCCGCGAAAACGTCGCAGTGGTGCTGCAACACCCGGCGCTGTTCAACGACACCGTGCGCGCCAACTTGACCATGGGCCGCGCCCGCAGTGACCAAGCCTGTTGGCAGGCACTGGAAATCGCCCAGTTGGATGCTACCGTCAAGGCACTGCCCTTGGGCCTGGACAGTGTGGTGGGGCGCTCGGGGGTGCGTTTTTCCGGTGGGCAACGCCAACGCCTGGCGATTGCACGCATGGTGCTGGCCGAGCCCAAAGTGGTAATACTGGACGAGGCCACCTCGGCCCTGGACGCAGCCACCGAGTACAACCTGCACCAGGCGCTGGCGCGGTTTCTCAGTGGGCGTACTACACTGATCATCGCCCACAGGCTTTCTGCGGTGAAACAGGCCGACCGGGTACTGGTGTTTGATGGCGGGCATATCGCCGAAGATGGCGACCATCAGCAGTTGATTGCCGATGGAGGGTTATACGCCAAGCTCTACGGGCATCTGCAACAAGTGCGTTGATTTGGCTGAGCTATCGAGAGCGGATTCTCGCGTGCGTATCAAGCAGTGCATGTGCAAGGGATCTCATGAAGCAAAAGCGTACTCTCGCAGCGACGTTAAGCAAGCCTCGGTTGTTGGGCATTGTCTGGCCCTTTATCGCCGTCGTGCTGTTCCAGGCATTGCTGGGCTGCGTCAGCCTCTACATGCTGTCAGCGGTGCGCGGCTATGTAGCAGGCGAGAGCTTGTGGTCCAAGGGCCAGAAAGACGCCATCTACTATCTGAGCCTTTACGCCGATAACCGCGACGAAGCGACGTTCCTCAAATACCGGCAAGCCATCGCGGTGCCCCAGGGCGGCCATGAGCTGCGCGTCGCGCTGGACCGTCCCACGCCCGACCTTGCGGCCGCGCGCCTGGGCATCCTCAAGGGCGGCAACCACCCCGATGACGTGTCCAATCTGATCTGGCTGTACCTCAATTTTCGCCATTTCAGCTACCTGGAAAAAGCCATCGAGCTGTGGACCGTGGGCGATGGTTACCTGGTGCAACTGGATGACCTGGCCCAGGCGATGCACCGGGCGATCCGCAGTGATCAGGTCAGCCCTGGCGACATTGCTGGCTGGAAGACGCGCATCATCGCCATCAACGACGGCGTGACGCCAGCCGCCAAGGCCTTCAGCGATGCCTTGGGCGAAGGTTCGCGGATGATCCTGCGCCTGTTGCTGATCACCAACCTGGCCACCGCCCTGGGGTTGATCGTGCTGGCACTGCTGCGTACCCACAAACTGCTGACCCAGCGCCACGCCTTCGCCACCGCGTTGCAAGCCGAGAAGGAGCGGGCGCAGATCACCCTGGAGTCGATTGGCGACGGCGTGATCACCACGGATGTCGACGGCGCCATTGCCTACATGAACCCGGCGGCCGAGGCGCTGACCCATTGGAAGAACGCGCAGGCCCAAGGGTTGCCGCTGGCGGCGTTGTTCAACCTGCTTGATGAGAACGCCGAGCCCGATGGCTTCGCCCTGATTGAACACATTATCAAGGGTGAACTCAGCGGTGGCAGCGAGCATTCCAAGCTGATCCAGCGCGTGGACGGCAGCACGGTGTCAGTCACCCTGGTAGGTGCCCCGATCCGCAACGCCGGCAAGGTCAGCGGCGCGGTGCTGGTGTTGCACGACATGACCCAGGAGCGCCAGTACATCGCCAACCTGTCGTGGCAGGCGACCCACGATGCCTTGACTGGCCTGGCCAACCGCCGCGAATTCGAGTTCCGGCTGGAGCAGGTGCTGCAACAGGTAGCGCGCCAGCAAAGCGGGCGGCATGCCTTGATGTTCCTCGACCTCGACCAGTTCAAGCTGGTCAACGACACTTGCGGGCATGCGGCGGGCGATGAGCTGCTGCGGCATATCTGTGCGTTGCTGCAATCGGACCTGCGCGAAGGCGACACCCTGGCGCGCCTGGGCGGCGACGAATTCGGCATCCTGTTGGAGAACTGCCCGGCAGCGGTGGCGGAAAAGATCGCTGAAAGCCTGCGCCATACCGTGCAAAGCCTGCATTTTGTGTGGAAGGGCCGGCCGTTCATGACCACCGTGAGCATTGGTCTGGTGCATATCTCGCAATCGCCGACCACCCTGGAAACTTCGCTGCGCGCCGCTGATATGGCCTGTTATATGGCCAAGGAAAAGGGCCGTAACCGGGTGCAGGTCTACCATGCCGATGATTCGGAATTGTCCATGCGTTTTGGCGAAATGGCCTGGGTACAACGCCTGCACATGGCCCTGGAGGAAGATCGTTTTTGCCTCTACGCCCAGGAAATCTCGCCGTTGGGCCATACCGATGGTGGTAATGGTCATATTGAGATACTCCTGCGCCTGCACGACGAGGCGGGTCGGATCATCTTGCCGGACAGTTTTATTCCGGCTGCAGAACGTTACGGTTTGATGACTTCGCTGGATCGTTGGGTCGTGGAAAACGTCTTTAAGATTATCGCCCGTTGTATGCAAGAGCGTGCAGGCCGTCCTATGGCTATGTGTGCGATTAATCTGTCAGGCATAACTATTGGCGATGATGATTTTCTCGGGTTTTTACGTGAGAAATTCGAGGCTTACAGCATTCCGCCGGAAATGATTTGTTTTGAAATAACAGAGACCAGCGCTATTGCCAATTTGGGCAGTGCAATCCGCTTTATTAATGAACTCAAGGCCTTAGGTTGCCATTTTTCACTTGATGACTTTTGTGCCGGAATGTCCTCGTTCGCTTATCTTAAACATTTACCTGTAGACTTCCTGAAGATCGACGGGAGTTTCGTAAAGGATATGCTGGACGACCCGATTAACCGTGCCATGGTCGAAGTGATCAACCACATCGGCCACGTCATGGGTAAGCGCACAATTGCCGAATTTGTTGAAACACCGCTGATCGAGCAAGCTTTACTTGAGATCGGTGTGGATTATGCTCAGGGCTACCTGATCGAACGTCCGCAATTGTTTACCTTTGATAGTCTGCAGTGCCGACCCGTGCGGCCGCAGCCACTGTTGCTAAAGGCGCCCGGCACATTCCGCTGAAGCATTCGACGGTCTGTACAATCACACTAGAAAAGGAGCCCTACAGTGATCGACACCTTCAACCGAACCGGCCCGCTTATGGAAGCCTCGAGTTACCCAGCCTGGGCGCAACAACTGATCCAGGACTGTAGCGAGAGCAAGCGCCGGGTTGTCGAACACGAACTGTACCAGCGCATGCGTGATAACACGCTCAGCGCCAAGACCATGCGCCACTACCTGATCGGTGGCTGGCCAGTGGTTGAACAGTTTGCCTTGTACATGGCACAGAACCTCACCAAGACCAAGTTTGCCCGTCATCCTGGGGAGGATATGGCGCGCCGGTGGCTGATGCGCAATATTCGCGTGGAACTCAACCACGCCGACTATTGGGTGCACTGGGCGCGCGCCCACGGTGTAAGCCTGGAAGAGTTGCAAGCGCAGAACGTACCACCGGAGTTGCACGCACTGAGTCACTGGTGCTGGCACACCAGCTCGGCCGATTCGTTGATCGTGGCGATTGCCGCGACCAACTACGCGATTGAGGGGGCGACTGGGGAGTGGTCTGCCGTGGTGTGTTCGACCGGCGTGTATGCGGCCGCCTTCCCTGAAGAAGACCGTAAACGCGCCATGAAGTGGTTGAAGATGCACGCGCAATACGACGATGCCCATCCTTGGGAAGCCCTGGAAATCATCTGCACCCTGGCCGGGATGAACCCGAGCAAAGCCTTGCAGGTAGAACTGCGTCAGGCGGTGTGCAAGAGCTACGACTACATGTACCTGTTTTTGGAAAGTTGCATGCGGTTGGAGAACGAAAAAGCAAAGGCGCCAGCAGTTGTTCGTGAACGTCAGGTTCGCGCCGCCAGCGAGGCGTGATGTAAGCGTGATGGCGGGGTTTTACCCCGCCATTGCCAAGCGGTTGCGGCCTTCGCGCTTGGCCACGTACAGGGCGTTATCGGCCCGCCGCAACAGGCTTTCTGCCGACTCGGCGGCCAACAGGGTCGAGCAACCCAGGCTCACCGTCAGTTCAATTCGCTTGCCATCGGCCCAATAGTCCTGAGCCTCTGCCGCCCGACGCAGGCGTTCGCCGACCATACCTGCCGCGTCCCGGCCGGTGTTCGACAGCAGGATCAGAAACTCTTCCCCGCCAAAGCGAAACACCATGTCCACATTGCGCAACTGGCTTTTGATCGAGTCGGCGACAGCGCGCAATACGATGTCGCCCGCTGCATGGCCGTGGGTGTCGTTGATTTTCTTGAAATGGTCAATGTCCAGCATCAACAAAGACAGCGGGCTCAGGTGCCGCCGGGCCATGTCGATTTCCCGTTGCAGCGTCTGGTCCATCGCAATGCGGTTGCCGGTTTCGGTCAGCGGGTCACGCAGGGCGCTGCGGGTGGCGGCGCGGTAGAGCAGGGCGTTACGCATCGGGTACAGCAACGTCGACAGCAGTGACTCAAGTTGCGCCAACTCGTCGTCCAGCAAACGCTGGTTGCGCCGGAATATCAACTCGCCCAGATGCTCGCCTTCATGGCTCAAGGTGTAGCTCACCGAGTGATGCCCGCGATGGCCAAACTCCAGGCGCAAGTCGCTGGCCTCATGGCGATATTGCAGCGCGTCCAACGGCACCAGCCGCTGAACTTCGCGAAAGAACAGCGCCAGAATGCGCTCCGGCTCAAGGCTGGTTTGCAACTGCTGGTTCAGTTGCTGACGAAGTTGCGCAAGTGTGGTGGGGCGACGTGGAAGCAGGGACGGCTGACCAAACCCCAGGCGTTGCAATTTGGCACTGTCGAAGTCAATTGCGTTGGTCTGGGTCGGTGATTTCATAAGCTGACGGCCTCTAAGCACTTAACTGTCTTACAGGCTGCACGAGAGCGGCAAATGCCAAGCGTCTTACTGTTCCTTCAGTTCCGTAAAACATTGGAAACAGTTTAAACCGCTTTGCCATGGGTTATAACCCCTGGGCCCTGCCACACGTCTTGTCATCGCTTAACCTGCTTGAAAGGGGTTAGAGCGAGATTCATGCCACTTTGTTTAACTTACAAAAACGCCTTATAAATCAACGACTGTTTTAAAAAACTCAACACAGTCGTTGTGCAGTGACGTCAGTTATTTGGCTGTTTGAACCAAGGTGGAGTGGTCAATCTGGTCAATCGAGGTGACGCCGGTCAAGGTCATGGCCACGCGCATCTCCTTGGCGAAGATATCCAGCAGGTTTTCCACCCCGGACTGGCCGGCGGCGGCCAGCGCATACACGGTCGAACGTCCCAGCAGGCAACCCTTGGCGCCCAGGGCGAGCATGCGTACTACGTCGAGTCCGGAGCGAATGCCGGAGTCCACCAGCACCGTGAGATCATCGCCCACGGCCTCGGCAATCGGCGGCAAGGCTTTGGCGGTCGACAACACGCCATCCAGTTGGCGCCCGCCGTGGTTGGAGACCACGATGCCGTCGGCACCGAAACTCACCGCGTCCTTGGCATCCTGGGGGTCAAGGATGCCCTTGATGATCATCGGGCCTTTCCAGAACTCACGGATCCACTCCAGGTCTTTCCAACTGATCGATGGGTCGAAATTATTCGCCAGCCAGCCGATGTAGTCTTCCAGGTGGGTGGGCTTGCCGAGGTATTTGGAGATATTGCCCAGATCATGAGGGCGGCCCATCAGGCCCACATCGAAGGCCCATTGCGGCTTGCACACCGCCTGCAGCATCCGGCGCTGCGCCGCATACGGCCCGGACATGCCCGAATGCGCATCACGGTAACGCGCGCCGGGTGTGGGCATATCGACGGTGAATACCAGCGTGGTCACGCCCGCTGCCTGGGCGCGCTCCAGCGCATTGCGCATAAAGCCGCGGTCCTTGAGCACATAGAGCTGGAACCAGATCGACTGCGGGCTTTGCGACGCCACCTCTTCAATCGGGCACACCGACACCGTCGACAGGCAGAACGGGATGCCCTTGTTGGCCGCCGCCTTGGCCGCCTGCACCTCACCACGTCGCGCGTACATGCCGGTCAGGCCCACGGGGCTGAGAATCACTGGCATGGCCAGCTCCTGGCCGAACAGCGTGGTCTTGAGGCTCAGGTTGTCGACATTGCGCAGGATGCGCTGGCGCAGGCTGATCTCGGCCAGGTCCGAACTGTTGGCGCGCAGGGTGTGCTCGGCGTAGGCGCCGCCGTCGATGTAATCGAACAGAAAGCGCGGCAGCTTGCGTTTGGCGGCTGCACGGTAGTCGGCGGCGGACGAGATGATCATGAACGGGTTCTCCACAGAGCTGGGTCGCACCACCATAAGCAAAAAGCTGGCATGATAAAAACAACTTTTATTACTAATACCCAGTCGCTATAGGAATACCGATGAACCTGAGAACCGTGCGGGCCTTTGTCGAAGTGGTGCGCCAGGGCGGTTTCTCCCAGGCGGCTGAGGTGGTGGCCCTGACTCAATCCACCGTGAGCAAGGCGGTCAAGACCCTCGAAGACGAGCTCGGCACGCCGCTGCTCAATCGCCTGGGCCACCGTAACGAGCTGACGGCCGCCGGCGAAATTGCCTACCGCCGCGCCCTGGTACTCCTCGCCGAGCACAACGACCTGGTGGCCGAGATCAACGACCTGCGCGGCCTCAAGCGCGGCGTGCTGCGCATCGGCCTGCCGCCGGTGGGCTGCGGCGTGCTGTTTGCCGCTATGTTCGCGGCATACCGCAGCCGCTACCCGGAGATCGAGATCGAACTCACCGAATACGGCAGCAAAAAACTGCGCGAATGTCTGGAAGCAGGGGAGGTCGACCTTGCCGCACTGCTGTTGCCGGTGGACGAAGCCTTCGACTACCAGCCAGTGCGCAATGAACCGCTGATGGCGGTATTGCCCATCAGCCACCCACTGGCCCAGCGCAAACACATCGACTTCACCGACCTGGCCGATTCACCGTTCATCTTGTTCGAAGCCGGCTTCGCCCTGAACGCCAAGATCCTCGCCGCGTGTGAGCGCAAAGGCGTCACGCCCCGAGTGACCGCGCGCAGCGGGCAAATCGACTTTATCGTTGACCTGGTCTCAGCCGGGCTGGGCGTTGCGTTTCTGCCGCGCATGCTCGCGCTAAAACATCAACACGCGGGTATCGCCTTGATTGCGTTGGACGAACCACACACCGACTGGCATATCGCCCTGGCCTGGCGGGCCAGCGCACACCTGCCACCGGCGGCGCGTGCGTGGCTGGATCTGGCCAAGGAAATGGCCAGCCCGGTGTAGCGGGCTGCGGCCGTAATTTGCAGGAATTCGTCAAAATGCTCCTCAATGCTTGACTTCTTCTTTTTAATCAGTAACATACGGCGCATTCCGCGATAGCTCAGTTGGTAGAGCAAATGACTGTTAATCATTGGGTCCCTGGTTCGAGTCCAGGTCGTGGAGCCAGATAGAGAAAAGCCTGCAGAGATGCAGGCTTTTTTTTGCCTTGGATTTTTTGAAATTTTTGTTAAGTGCATGATTTTAAAAAAACATAATTTTCAAGCTGAGCCTGATTTGTTTCACTTTTGAAACAAATTTGTACATTTTATTGACGCCATCAAAGTGCCATCCTAGAATCGCCGCCCATTGATAGCACAACGCTATGTAGAGGGATCTAGACATGTGGCGTTTGGAACGCCGGACCAGGTTTTGCCTGCTGTCCGTTTTTTTCTGCCTGGGCACCGCCGGATTAGCGCACGCCGCCGCCCCGCAGAACACCCCCGGCATCACCGACCTGATCCGCGACCGTCAGGACCGCCTGCTCGAAGAGCAGCAGCGGCGCCTCGAAGAACTCAAGGATCTGCCCGGTAAATCCGCCGCCCCTGCAGCTCCGGCGACGCCTGCCGACACCCGTTGCTTCCCGATCAAAACCATCGAGCTCGCAGGCGCCGACGCCCTGTCCGTAGACGAGCGCAACGCGCTGATCAAACCTTACATCGGCCAATGCCTCGGCGTGCCGCAGCTCAACGAAGTGCTCAAGGTCATCACCGACCGCTACCTGGCCAAGGGCCTGGTCACTAGCCGCGCTTATCTGCCACAGCAAGACCTTTCCAGCGGCAACCTCAAAATCCAGGTAGTC
This sequence comes from Pseudomonas sp. WS 5146, assembly GCF_012985495.1. Taxonomy (NCBI): domain Bacteria; kingdom Pseudomonadati; phylum Pseudomonadota; class Gammaproteobacteria; order Pseudomonadales; family Pseudomonadaceae; genus Pseudomonas; species Pseudomonas sp. WS 5146. The sequence continues at coordinate 92,559 of NZ_JAAQWL010000001.1, read as the reverse complement.
GAGGGCAAACTCGAAAGCCTGAAAGGCGCCGAAAGCAGCGGCATCACCGACCGTCAACTGGCGATGAGCTTTCCCGGCAAACAAGGCGAGTTGCTCAACCTGCGTGAAATCGAGCAGATGGTCGATCAGCTAAACCGTTTGCCCTCGAACCAGGCGCAGATGGAACTGGCGCCGGGCAAGGCCGTGGGCGGCAGTGATGTACTGGTCAAAAACACCCCGCAAAAGCCCTGGCGTGTCGGCCTGTCGCGGCACAACGGCGGCCAGCGCAGCACCGGCGAACAACAGTGGGGCGCCAGCCTCGACTGGGACAACCCGCTGGGCCTGGCCGACCAACTTTCGTTGCGTGGCGGCCACGATGCGGTTAGCGATCACCAGAAAACCTCGCGCAATTCGATGCTCAACTACAGCTTGCCCTTCGGCTGGTGGAACCTCACCTACAGCTACACCGAAAGCGAATACCGCTCTCGGGCCGAGGCCAACAACTTCAAGTTCAAGCAGACCGGCGACAGCCAGAGCCACCAGTTGCGCCTGGAGCGTGTCGTTCACCGCGACGCCTTGAGCAAAACCTCCCTGAGCACCGGCGTCGCCTACCTGAGCACCAACAACTTCATTGAAGACAGCAAGCTGGCGCTGAGCAGCAACCGCCTCAGCGAAGCCCAGTTCGGCATCAACCACGGCCGACGTATCGGCAGTGCATTTCTCAACATCGACCTCGGCATGCAAGACGGCATCGGTGCCTTTGACGCCCAGGCCAATCACCACCCCCGGAACGGCCAGGCCGATGCGCGCTACCGCAAATACACGGCCACCGTCAGCTACCTGTACCCGTTCAAGCTGTGGGGCGAGTCCTTGAGCTTCAGCAGTTTGATGACCGGCCAGCACAGCGAAGATGTGCTGTTCAGCCCGCAGCGCATGAGCCTGGGTGGGCAGTCGTCGATCCGTGGCTACAAGGACCAGATGCTGTCCGGCGACAGCGGCGGCTACTGGCGCAACGACCTGCGCTGGAGCCGCCCGGTGACCTGGGCCTGGCTGCAACCGGTGTTCAGCGAATACGGCACCAGCCTCGGTTATGACCAGGGCGTGATCAGCCGCGACCGTTACAACGCCGAGCAGCATGGGCGCATGAGCAGCAACTCGGTGGAGCTGTTTGCCCGTGGCAAAAACGTCGCCGCCAGCGTGACCTTTGCCCACTCTTTGGAACGACCGGCCGCTATCACAGAGCGTGAAGCGCCGATCTATTTCCGTATGGATTTTTTCCTTTAATTTTTTTACCGCCTTCGGGTATCGAGACACAACATGGACGTTCGCCAGTTCGCTTTCCTCGCGCGCCAGCCTTCTGCTGCCGTAAAAAGCCGTTCCCACTTTTTGGGGCTGCCTAAACGCGGGTTGGCGTTGATCCTGGCCAACGCGATGTTCTGGCACCCGTTGCTGGCCCAGGCCGACGGCATTGTGGTCAGTGCACCGGGCACAGGCCTCGCGCAGGCGGGCAATGGCGTGCCCATCGTCAATATCGCCGCACCGAATGCCAATGGCCTCTCGCACAACCAATTTCATGACTATAACGTCGGTGCCAACGGCGTCATCCTCAACAACGCGACCGACCGCACCCAGGCCACACAACTGGGTGGCATCATCGTCGGCAACCCGAACCTGCGCGGCACCGCTGCCAATATCATCCTCAACGAAGTCAACGGCGGGAGCCCCAGCCAACTGCGCGGCTACACCGAAGTGGCGGGGCAGTCGGCCCATGTGATTGTCGCCAACCCGTATGGCATCAGTTGCAACGGTTGCGGCTTTATCAACACGCCGCAAGTCACGCTGACCACCGGTAAAGCGGTGATCGAAAACGGCCAGATCAGCCGCTATCAAGTCGATCAAGGCAACGTCGCCATCGAAGGCGCGGGCCTCAACGCGACCAATGTCGACCAGTTCGAAATCATCACCCGCGCTACCACCATCAATGCGCAGATCCAGGCGAAAAAACTCACCATTGTCGCCGGGCGCAACGATGTGGACGCACGCACCTTGAATGCCACCGCACGGGCGGCAGATGGCAGCCAGGCGCCAGACCTGGCGATTGACTCGTCGGCGTTGGGCGGCATGTATGTGGGCGCGGTCAAGCTGATCGGCACCGAGGCCGGTGTGGGCGTGAAGCTGTCGGGCGACATGGTCGCCGGCGGTGATATCCAGATTGATGCTGCGGGCAATGTGGTCATGGGCACAACCACGGCAGGCACCTCTGTCGCCGTCAAAGCGGCCAGCTTGCAAGCCAAGGCGGCGGTCTACGCCGGTACTGATCTGTCGGTAAACACCCAAGGTGCGCTCACCACGCAACAAACCCTGGCCGCCAAGGACAGCATCGCGCTGGACGCCGGCGGCCGCTTGACCAACAACGGGATCATCGAAGCAGGCGTCAACGCCGATAACAGCCGCAATGCCCAGGGCGATGTGCGCTTGACCGCGCAGGCCATCGACAACACCGGCAAAACCGTGATCGCCAGCCGCGACCTCAGCGTCAATACCGGCGAACTGGCCAACCAGGGTGGCACCTTGAGTGCCCGGCGCGACGCACAGTTGACGGCCACGCAGATCGACAACCAGAACCAGGGCCGCCTCCTCAGCGCAGGCAGCCTTGGGATCACCGCCGGGCAACTGCTCAACAGCCAAGGTGGTTTGGTCACCAGCACCGGCAACCTCACGGCGGGTATCGGGCAACTGATCAACCGCAACGGCGAGCTGTCGAGCCAGGCGCAGGTCACGCTGCAACTGAATGAACTGGATAACGTCGCCGGCCTGGTCTCGGCCGGCCAATCGCTGAGCCTGAATGCGACGGGGCTGATCAATAACCAGGGCGGGCGAATTGCATCGCGTCAGGCGGCACAGGTTAATACTGGCGCCCTCGACAACAGCCAAAAGGGCTCGCTCAACGGCCAAGGCTCACTGACGTTGAGCCTCAACCAAGGTCACTGGGATAACCGCAACGGCCTGATCAACGCCGGCGGTCAATTGACCCTTAACAACCTCAACACGGTCGATAACCGCCAAGGGGAAATCTCCAGCGCGCAGTCATTCCTCCTGGCCGCCAACAGCCTCGACAGCGGCGCCGGAAAAGTGCTCAGTGACCAAGGCCTGACCCTGCGTATCGCCGGTGCAATGAACAATGCGTTGGGCCTGGTTTCGGCGTCGAACCTCGACGTCAACGCCGCCAGGCTGAACAACCAGGGCGGCAAGCTCCGCGCATTTAATCAACTGACGGCGAACACCGCAGGCCTGCTGGACAACCGCGGCGGCGAGTTGCTGGCCACCGACCTGGCGTCCACCACGGGTGAATTAAACAACAACAGTGGCCGCCTGCAAGGTGATCGTTCCCTGGTGCTCAGCAGCGGCGTGGTGTCCAATCAGCGCGGTACATTGGCGGCAGGTGCAACGTTTACCCTCAATGCATCCCGCCTGGACAACAGCGCAGGCACGCTCACCAGCGACGGCGTGTTGGTCGCGGTGATTGCCGGGCAATTGCTCAACCAGACCGGTCTGTTTGCCGCCAAAGGTGATGTACGCCTCAGCCTGGGTAGCCTTGATAACCAACAGGGCAGTCTCGTCGCCCGTAACCTCACCGTGCAATCAAGCGGCCCGCTGAACAACCAGCGTGGCACCTTGCGCGGTGACGTCGCATTTAATTTGAACGCCGGCCAAGTGGATAACAGTGAGGGCGGCCGCATCAGCGCGGGCCAAATGCTGAATGCTGGTATCAGTGGTCTTGATCAGCACAACGATGGTCGATTCTTCGGCCAGGGTGACGTAAGCCTCAACCTCAATAATGGGCATTTGAATAACCAGGGCGGCACGATCAACGCCCCTGGCCAATTACTGCTGAGCAACCTCGCCAGCGTCGATAACCAAGGCGGCGAAATTTCCAGCGCCCAGGCGTTTACCCTGGCCGCCGATACCCTGAATAACCAGCACGCCAAGCTCCTCAGCGAGCAGGGTTTGGCCCTGCGTATCGCCCACGCACTGGATAACACGCAAGGCTTGATCTCGGCTAAAACGCTGGATGTACGCGCCGCCAGCCTGACTAACCAAGGCGGCACGCTCAGCGCGGGTGATGGCCTGATCGCACAGATCGACGGAGCATTGGATAACCGCAGTGGCAAGCTATTGGCGCGCACGGCGTCGGTCAACAGTGCGTCGCTGGATAACCGCGAGGGCCTGCTGCAAGGCGACGCGATGCTCTCGCTCAACAGCTCAGGCTTGATCGACAATCGCCAGGGCACGCTGTTCGCCGGGCAGGCGCTGGACATCACCGCTACGCGCTTGGACAACAGTGGCGGTAAGCTGACCAGCGACGGTCGCCTTGGCGCGTTGATCAGCGCGCACCTGCTGAACCAGGCCGGGCTGTTCAGCGCAACCGGCCCGTTGCTGGTGAGTGCGGCAAGCCTGGACAATAGTGCCAAAGGCAATATCCACAGCCAAGCGGGTGCAAACCTTGACCTGAACCACGGCCACCTGAATAACCAAGGCGGCTTGATTCACGCGCCGGGCACGCTGCTACTGAGCAACTTAAGCAGTGTCGATAACCAGGCCGGGGAAATTTCCAGCGCCCAGGCCCTGGCGTTTACCGCAGGCAGCCTCGATAACCGGGGCGGCAAATTGCTCAGCGAGCAAGGCCTTGTGGTGCGTGTTGCCGGTGCGCTGGACAACACCCAAGGCTTGGTCGCTGCCACGGGGTTGGACCTGCACGCAAACAGCCTGGTTAACGCCGAAGGCAAGCTGAACGTCCGCGATGATCTGGCACTGTCCGTCGACACTGCCCTGGACAATCACCACGGTGAAGTCATCGGTGCTACCACCACCTTGAGCAGCATGAGCCTGGATAACAGCCAGGGACTGTTGCAGGGTGACCGCTTGCTTAACGTCACTACCCGCGGCATCGCGATCAACCGTGGCGGTCGGTTTGTCAGCGGTCAGCAGGCGGCCTTGGCGATTGAGCAATTCGATAACCGTGGCGGTAGCGTAACGGCAGCCGGGCCGATGCAGGTAAGCGCCACGCAACTGGATAACCGCGAGGGTGGCTTGCTCAACGCTCGCCAGTCGCTGGTGGTGAAAGTTGATAGCCTGAATAACCAGGGCGGCGAAGTCTCCAGCCTCACCGACCTGTCGTTCAACGGCAGGCAGTTCGACAACAGCAACAAAGGTCGACTTTTAGCGAACGGCGCACTGAGCCTGAAACTGGACCAACTGAACAATCAGCAAGGCACCGTACGCAGTGACAAGAGCCTGACCCTGCAAACCGCCACACTGAACAACGACAGCGGCCGCCTCAGCAGCGGTGCGGCTTTGGATCTGACCGCCAGCGGCGTACTGACCAACCGCAGCGGCGAGCTGCTCAGCGCGATGGCGTTGACCGTGAGCAGCGCCAGCATCGACAACCGCGGCGGCAAAATGATCGGTGACGGCGCTGTGCGCATCACGACCGGCGCGTTGAATAACCAGAGTGGCGGGCGCCTGACCAGTGCTGATCGCCTGGCGCTGACGGCAGGGAACGTGGACAACCGTTTTGACGGCCATATCGCCAGTAACAAGGCACTTACCGCCAGCCTCGCGGGCCTGGACCAACGCAACGGTGGGCAGCTCTACAGCACCAGCGACGTGAGCCTGGACATGAATCACGGCGCTCTTGATAACACCGGTGGCTTGATCCATGCGCCGGGTCAGTTGCTGTTGAAAAACCTCTCCACGGTCGCCAACCAGTACGGCGAAATTTCCAGCGAGCGTGCCTTCACCCTGGCCGCACAAAGTCTGGATAACAGCAACGGCCATGTGCTCAGTGATCAGGCGCTGACCCTCAAAGTCGACCAAGCGCTGATCAACCTCAAGGGCGTCATTTCTGCGGCTGGCCTGGCTGCTCAAGCTGGGCGACTGGATAACACCCACGGCGTATTCAGCAGTTCCAAAGACCTCGCGTTAACGTTGGCGGCTGACCTGCATAACGACGACGGCGAAGTCTCCAGCGGCGGCGCCACAGTGGTCAACGCGATGACCCTGAATAACCGCAACGACGGTCATGTGATGGGCGACATCAGCCTTGACTTGACCGCCCGCGGTGCACTGTTCAACCAGGCCGGCACCTTGGGCGCCGGCCAGCGTTTGAACGTGACCGCGGCCAGCCTGGATAACAGCCAGTCCGGCAGTCTGGCGACCGATGGCAGCCTGACGGTGAAAGTCGACGGCCTGCTCGATAACCAAGCCAAAGGTGCCGTGCTCGCCAAAGGCGTGATGGACATCCAGGCTGGGAGTGTGGACAACCGCACCGGTCGCCTGTCCGGACAGAACCTGCTGACCCTGCGCAGCAATAGCCTGGATAACCGTGGCGGCGCGGTGCGCGCCAATCAGGGGCTGAACCTGCACGTCGGCCAGCTCGACAACCGTGAAGGTGTGCTTAACAGCAAGCAGGCGCTGGCACTCGACGGCCAGTCCTTGAACAACCAGAACGGCCTGACCAGCGCGATTGGCCCGGTACGCCTGGCCCTCGATACCGTTGAAAACGCCAAAGGGCGCATCGCCAGCCAGGATGATCTGGACGCCACGATTGGCGTGCTGAATCAGCAGGGCGGTCAGTTGGTCGCGAAGGGTAATCTGAGTCTCAACGCTGCCACCGTGGATAACCAGAACGGCGGTTTGCTCGCCGCGACAAAAGTGCTGAAACTCAAGGCAGGCAGCACCGACAATCGCAGCGGGGAAATCTCCAGCCAGCAGAGTGTCGATTTCAGCGGACAACGCCTGGATAACAGTGCAGGCAAGTTGTTGGCCGGCACTGCGCTTGAATTGGCGATGGCCGAGGTGATCAATCAGGCCAAAGGTTTGATCTTTGCCCAGGACGCTCGGCTTACCGGCACTGCAGTAGATAACACCGATGGCACTGTTGGCGCTCAGCGTGCTTTGGCGCTTCAACTGAAGGCAGGCCTGGACAACACAGGCGGCAAGCTCACCAGCGAAGGCTCGATGGCGCTGGCAGGCCAGCGTATTGACAACACCAGCGGCAAAATTTCCAGCGCAGGACCGTTGACCCTTGTGAGTGCAGCGGCGCTAATCAACCAAGGCGGCACCGTCGAAAGCGCCCAAAACCTCACACTGACCAGTGCCAGCCTGGATAACACCAACGGCCTGCTCAAAAGCCAAGGCCTGGCAACCGTTAACACCGGACAGTTCACCAACGGCATCGACGGCCGTGTGATCAGCGCCGACAAGCTCGACCTCAGCGCCACCCAGCTCACCAACAGCGGGCATATCGCCAGCGTCGGCGCAATGAATGCCAGCGTCACCGGCCTGACGCAATTGGACGGCGCCGAACTGGTCAGCACCACACAACTCAACCTTGACCTGCACCACGGCGCACTGGTCAACGCGGGTGTGATCAACGCACCGCTGCTGACACTGAACAACCTCGCCAATATCAACAACCGCGACGGCGAAATCTCCAGCCAGAACGCTTTTACCTTGGTCGCAAAAAACCTGGATAACAGCAACGGTAAACTGATCAGCAACCAGGCACTGACCCTGCGTGTCGACCAACTGCTGGCCAACCTCAAAGGCCATCTCAACGCCGCCAGCCTGGATGTGCGCAGCACTCGCCTGGACAATACCGAAGGCGTGCTCAGCGGGCGTGGCGATGTCACCCTCAGCGCCAGCCAATTGTTCGATAACCAACGCGGCAGCGTGATCGCCGACGGTGCCTTGTTGCTGACCAGCGCAACGCTGGACAACCGCAATGGCGAGATCGCGGGCAAGGCGCTTGCGACGATCAGCGCCAGCAACCTCGATAACCAAAACGGCAAACTGATCAGCACCGACGAGCTCAACCTGCGCGGCGCAAACCTTGATAACCGCAACGGTCTGGTAGGCGCCACAAAAGCGCTGAAACTTGACGTGCAGACGCTCGACAACCGCACCGGCGAATTGACCGGCAACGCCGACGTCAGCGTCACCGGTCAGCAGCTCAACAACAGCGACAAAGGTGTGGTGTTCGCAGGCGGTACGTTAAGCCTTGCAGTCGATCAGGTCATCAACCGCACCCTCGGCGAACTCAACGGCGAGCGCCTGACGCTGACCGGCTCCATGCTGGACAACAACGGCGGCAAGCTGCTCAGCCAGCAATCGCTGAAGCTGGATCTCGCCGGTGATTTCGATAACAGCCAGGGTGTGCTTAGCAGCGAAGACGCATTGGCCGTCAAAGCCCGCAGCCTGAATAACAGCAAAGGCAGCCTGTCCAGCGCCAATGGTTTGAGCGTCGCCGTCACCGACAGCCTCAACAACAGCGAAGGCAAACTGGTCACCGACGGCGGCCTGACACTGCAAAGCGCCAATCTTGGCAACCAGCAAGGCATCATCAGCGGCAAAGGCCCGGTCACGGTCAGCACAGGCGAGCTGAACAACCAAACCGGCCGCCTCAACAGCGGCGACACCCTGGCCCTGACCACCGCACAGTTGACCAACGGCGGCAGCATCGGCAGCGCCAAGACGCTGACCGCCAGCGTCACCGGGCTGGATCAGCAGGGCGGTAAGCTGTTCAGCAACGCTGGCTTGAGTCTCGACCTGAACAACGGCCAACTGAAGAACCAAGGCGGATTGATCAACGCTATTGGCCCGCTGACGCTTAACAACCTCAACAGCATCAATAATCAGAACGGTGAAATCTCCAGCGCCCAAGCCTTTACCTTGGCCGCGCAAAGTCTGGATAACAGCAACGGCAAGCTGCTGAGTAATCAGGGCCTGACCCTGCGCGTCAATCAAGCCCTGGCCAACCTCAAAGGCCTGATCGGCGCCGCCAGCCTCGACGCTCACGCAGGCTCCGTCGACAACCGAGGCGGCACTTTGAATAGCCGCAGCGACTTGCAACTGACCAGTGATGGCCTGCTGAACAACCAGGACCAAGGCTTGATCAGTGCCAAGCAAACCCTGAATCTCAACGCCGCCGGCCTCGACACCGGCAACGGCGGTGAGGTCTCGGCCAAAGGTGTGTTGACCGCGAGCCTCAACGCTCTGGCCCTGGCGGGCGGTCGCGTTGTGGGTGAGCAGGGAATGACCCTGGACCTCAACAACAGTGATTTGGACAACCGCAACGGTCTGCTGCTGACTAACGGCCCGCTGACCCTGAAAAACCTGGGCGACCTTAATAACCAGGGCGGTGAAATCTCCAGCCTGCAAAGCTTCGCTTTGACGGCGCGCAACCTGGACAACCGCGCCGGCAAGCTGATCAGCAGCCAAGTGCTGACTGTCAACGCGGACACCATGAACAACACCGCCAGAGGCCTGCTGTCCGGCTGGCAAGGTCTGAACGTCAGTGGTGGCAACCTCGATAACCGTAACAACGGCACGCTCTCCAGCCGCAGCGGTGCAATCGATGTGCGCCTGAGCGGCGCGTTGCAAAACAACAACGAAGGCGCGCTGGTTAGCCAGGGCCGCTTGGGCGTTAGTGCCGCCAGCCTGGATAACAGTGGCAAAGGCGTACTTTCCAGTGGCGATGGGCAAACGCTTATCGTGACCGGTGCGCTGACCAACGCCGATGGCGGTTTGATCGAAAGCGGCACCACGCTGGATCTGCAGGCGGTAACACTGACCAACCAAAGCACGATCAACGCCCAACAAGCGATGACCGTCACCGGCACCGACCTGAACAACAACAGCGGCACGTTGGCCACCAACGGTCGCCTGACCCTCAACCTGCTCGGCACCCTCAACAACAGCGGCGGCAGCATTGCCAGTTCCGGCCCACTGCTGCTGCAGCGGGCGATGCAGGTCAACAACGACGCCAAGGGCAGAATCATCAGCCAAAGCCTGCTGACGCTGTTCGCCGGTAGCCTGAACAACAGTGGCGGCGGCACCCTTGCCAGTAAGGATCGTGTCGCGATCACCAGCACCGGCATCGTGCAAAACACTAACGACGGCCTGATCTATAGCCAGGACGCCGACGTGCAATTGAACGCAGTGGGATTGAACAACGCCAAGGGCAAGGTGCAGGGCCAGACCGGCCTGAGCCTGGGCGTCAGCGGTGACCTCAATAACCAGGGTGGCACACTCCAGGCCCATAGCCTGAACCTGACTGCCAACCGCCTCGACAACCAGAACGGCTTCATCGCTGCGCAGACCAGCGATGCAGTGGTCAATGCCAACTACTTCGCCAATGCCAACGGCGGGGTGTATGCCACCGGCTTGATGCGAGTCAGTGGTGCACAGCTGGACAACAGCGCCGGGCAAATTGCAGGTCGCGCGGTTGAGCTGAGCGCTGGTGGCGCGTTGATCAACCGCAGCGGTGTGATTGAAAGCGATAGCTCCCTGAGCGTGACAGGCGCCAGTGTCGACAACCAAGGCGGGCAACTGCGCGCGCTGGGCCGTAGCGGCAAAACCAATTTCCAGCTCGGCGGTGCGTTCGATAACCGCAATGGACGACTGGAAACCTCCAACGCTGACCTGACCCTGAATGCCGGCAGCTTCCTGAACCAGGGCGGCAGTCTGCTGCACGGCGGCACCGGCACTTTTGATATCGCCACCGCCAACCTGATCAATGCCGGCGGCAACCTGGTGACCCGTGGTGGCCTGACCCTGGCCGCAGACAGCTGGACCAACAGCAGCGTGATCCAGGCCGGGCGCCTGACGGTCAACGTCAATACCTTGAACCAGACCGCCAGTGGCCAGTTACTCGCCTCCGACAGCCTGACGGGCAACGGCGGCAACTGGAATAACGATGGCCTGATCGCCAGTGACGGCACGGCCAATCTGACGCTGGCCGGCAGTTATGGCGGCAATGGGCGCTACAGCAGCCTGGGCAACCTGGGCTTGAGTGCCGCGCAGATAACCGTGAATGAAGCCGCCAGTGTGGCAGGCGGCGGCGCTTCCCAACTGACCACCGGGGGCCAACTGCTCAACCGGGGGCGTTTGACCTCCAGCAGCGACCTGCGCATCAACGCCGGCAGCATCGTTAACACCGGCACGTTGGGGGCTTCACAGAACCTGGTGCTGACGGCACAAAGCCTGCTCAACGACCACGCCGCCAGCGGCATCGGCGCACGTGGCTTCCTGTTCAGTGGCCAGGATTCGACCTTCAACCTCGGCAGCCTGACCAACAACTATTCGGATATCTACAGCCTGGGCAACCTTACGGTGGCCGGCGTAGCCGCTGGCACTCTGGCGCAGAGTGTGCGTAACGTTTCTGCCAGCATCGAGAGTGTGGGCGACCTCAGACTGTCGGCCAATGACGTGGTCAACGAGCGCGAGAAATTCACCCTCAACCAGCAGCTGACCTCGGTGGGCGTGAGCATCCGTTGCACCCAGCATTGCAGCGGCGGTTGGAGCGACCGGCGCCCGGCGGTGTCCCTGAGCCGCACGGTTGAGAGTGTGATCGAAGCGAACTCGCCTTCCGCCACGATCAGTTCGGGGCGCAACATGGTGATTACCGGTCAGAACTTCACCAACCGCTATAGCGTGGTGTCGGCTGCTAACGATCTGTCGATCAGCGGCGAGAACATTCTGAACCTGGCGGCCACCGGTGGTTCCGGCTCCCAGAGCCAGGAGTACGGCGGCATTACCAAAATCTCCAAAGGCCAATACAACCAGATGGTCGCCGCGGTGCAGGCCTATAACCGTGCGCACCCGCAGGGTTCGCCGGTGGATGAGGCGGCGTTTGCGGCCTTGATGACGCGGTTCAGCCCGTCGCTGTTTCCCGGCATCAACCAGCCCATCGCGGTACAAGGCGGCACCCAGGTGGTGGCCCCGGCGATTATTCAGGCCGGTGGCAACGCTGCGCTCACCGCCAGTAAAAGCATCAACAACATCAACGTGATCAAGACCGCGCTGGCGGTTGATGGCCGTTCGCTGGACACCGGCGTAGGCGCCAACAAAACCCGGGTGGTAGTGCTCAATGCACAATTGCCGCCCGACCTTGCCCAACAGCAGGTCAACCCCTTGACCCTGCCGGGCTTCGGTTTGCCCAGCGGGCAGAACGGATTGTTTCGTTTAAGTGGCCAAAGTGGCACTACGGGGCAGGCAGGTGCTGGTAATCAGGATTGGACGCTGGGCAGCGCCAGCCTGGACCCAAGCCAACGCCAACAAGCCCTGCCTGGCGCCCACGAACGTGTGATTCAGGTGGGTGGCGCGGCGCAAGTGACCACCAACACGCGCCAAGTTGCCGTGGCTGCTCGTGAAGCCGGTGTCGTCAACGCGGTTGCCAGTGCCATTGATACCGGCGCCGTGGGCAGCGCCGATGTGCAGCCCCTGCCACCGGGTCGCACCAGTGGCGTAGACATCACCCGCGTCGATGGCATTGACGCCCGCAATCCTACGGGTGTCCCCCAGCCTGCGGTCGATGGTTCGCGGCCGGGCATCGACCTGCCTGCCGTAACGCCAGGCGATAGGGTTGTGCATACGTCATCTGACGGGGCTCTCCCTGATCTGCGTGTGCCGGGCTTGTCGACCGTTGCGCGCAGTGCAGACGTTGCTGCGATCGCACCGCCGGATACCCAACTGCCGGGCCTTACCCCGGCGGCCCACGACGTACCCGTTGTCGGTAACGTACAGCCACCGCAGGTCAGCCAACCCACGGCATTGGCCAGCCAAACCATCAGCCGCGTCCAGGGGCTGCCGGAAAGTCGTGCCGTATCGCAACCGCACAAATACCTGATCGAAACCAACCCGGTACTCACCGACCTCAAGCAATTCATGAGCTCGGACTACCTGCTGCAAGGCGTGGGCTACAACCCGGACGAAAGCTGGAAGCGCCTGGGCGATGGCCTCTACGAACAGCGCTTGATTCAGCAGGCCGTGCAAGCACGCACCGGCCAACGCTTTATCGACGGCCAGACCACCGACGAAAAACTGTTCAAGTACCTGATGGACAACGCCATCAGCAGCAAGCAGCAACTGAACCTGTCGATGGGCGTCAGCCTCACCTCGCAACAGGTCGCGGCGTTGACGCATGACATCGTGTGGCTGGAAGAGCACGAAGTGAACGGTGAAAAAGTCCTGGTGCCGGTGCTGTATCTGGCCCAGGCCAACAACCGTCTTGCACCCACCGGAGCCTTGATCGCGGGTAACGACCTGAACCTGATTGCCGGCGAAAACCTGGTTAACGCCGGCACCCTGCGGGCCACCAACAACCTGTCGGCCAAGGCCGCCAACGACATGACCAACAGCGGGCTGATCGAAGCAGGCAACCGCCTGGACCTGCTGGCGGGCAACAATATCGTCAACAAAGCCGGAGGCATCATCAAAGGGCGTGATGTGACGTTGACCGCCATTAATGGCGATGTGATCAACGAACGCAGCGTGACCGGTTGGGATGACAAAGGGGCAGGGTACTCGCAGCATCGCGATTATGTGGATAGCGCTGCGCGGGTTGAGGCGGCGAATGATCTGAGTATCAAGGCGGGGCAAAACGTAACCAGCGCAGGCAGTGGTTTGCAAAGCGGTCGTGACATGACGATCGTCGCCGGGCGCGATGTGAGCTTCGTGTCCGCCGAAGAGCAAAACGCGATGGACATGGGCAAGCGTCTGCAAACGAGCAGCGCCACGCAACATGGCTCAAGCGTTGAGGCGGGGCGCGATATCAACGTGAAGGCGGGCCGGGATATCACGGCGATTGCCAGCCAAATCGATGCGAAACGCGATATCAGCATGAGTGCAGGCGCTGATTTGATTCTGGCTTCGGCGGCGGATGAGGAACATTCCTCTAGAAAGAGCAAAAAGGAGAAGCGTCAGGAAGATCATGTGAGCCAGGTGTCGACCACGCTGAATGCGGGTGGGGATGTAACGCTTGGTGCGGGTAAGGACCTGCTAATGACCGCCAGCCGCATTAGTGCGGGGGATGAGGCTTATCTGGTCGCGGGCGGCAACCTGGGCTTGCTGTCGGCTGAAGACAGCGATTATTCGCTGTATGACATGAAGAAGAAGGGGAGTTGGGGCTCTAAGAAAACCCAGCGTGACGAAGTGACTAAAGTCACCAACATCGGCAGTGAAATAAAAACCGGTGGCGACCTTACGATTCAAAGCCAGGGTGACCAGAAGTACCAGGCGGCGAAGTTGGAAAGTGGCAATGATCTGACCATTGCCAGTGGCGGTAGTGTGACGTTCGAAGGTGTGAAGGACCTTCATCAGGAAAGCCACGAGAAGTCCAATAACAACGCTTTTTGGGTGTCATCCAAAGGCAAAGGCAATACCGACGAAACCGTGCGTCAAACGCAAATGGCCGCTGCAGGCGCTATTGCGATCAAAGCGGTGGATGGTTTGAAAATTGATGTGACGCAGGTCAATCAGCAAACCGTTAGTCAGTCCATTGATGCAATGGTCAAAGCTGACCCGCAATTGGCATGGATAAAGGAAGCGGAAAAGCGTGGCGATGTAGATTGGCATCAAGTCAAGGAGATCCACGACAGCTTCAAATACAGCAATTCCGGGCTTGGTCCTGCGTCGCAGATCATTATCGCGATCGTGATGGCTGCGGTCGTAGGGCCGATGGCTGCGGCTGCGGCGGGTGGTGGTGCTACGGGAGCGGCGGTGGGTGCGGTTGCTTCAAGTGCAGCGACTAATGCAAGCGTCAGCGTTATCAATAACCGGGGCAATCTTGGGGCGGTGTTCAAGGACGTCACCTCGTCGGATGCAATGAAGGGCTACGTGATATCGGGTGTAACGGCAGGCCTGACGGCGGGTCTTTTCGATGGTTGGACAGGCACGCAGACCAATCCAGGCACGGGAGCTGTTATCACTTCGCCAGCCCTCAACACCTGGACCGGCGTTGGGCAGTTTGCGGCGAACCAAGCCTTGCAGAACGGCACGTCGACGCTGCTGAGCAAAGCGCTCGGGCAAGGTGGTGACTTTGGTGATGCACTCAAAGGCGCTTTGTTCAACACGTTGGCAGCGGCAAGCTTCAATGCTGTGGGGGATTACACCAAGGGCAAACTGACTGATGGCTACCCGCCGAAGATATTGGTGCATGCGATGGTTGGTGGGTTACTTGCCCAGGCC
Source organism: Pseudomonas sp. WS 5146 (assembly GCF_012985495.1). NCBI lineage: Bacteria > Pseudomonadati > Pseudomonadota > Gammaproteobacteria > Pseudomonadales > Pseudomonadaceae > Pseudomonas > Pseudomonas sp. WS 5146. Next base: position 77,550 of record NZ_JAAQWL010000001.1, on the reverse strand, counting down.
ACCGGTGGAGACTTCAAGACCGGCGCGCTGGCGGCGGGTATTAACGAAGCGGCTGTAGTTCACTTGGATTCGTTGGTTAGCGGTGATAAGAATCTGCTAGCTATGAGTTCTCAAATAGTCGGTGTTCTGGCGGCAGCTTCGCAAAAAGATGCTGATGCGAAGTCCATCGAGAAAGGTGGATGGATTGCGAAAAATGCTACCCTCTACAATCGTTCTGCACATAAAGATGAAATTGACGCTATACAGCAAGAGACTGAAAAAGGAGATTTCAAAAAAGAAAATCTCGAAAAAGCGACCTGTTTTCTGACGAAATGCTGGGCGGAGTTTGAACGAGGCGGCGAAGAGTACCGTAATAAATACCTTACGGAGTCAGATATGGCTGGACTCAGTAATGAACTTACGTGGGCGCAAGTGCAGCAAGAAAAAGGGCTGTTTAACTATAGTTTTTTTGATCGTCTGGCTGACGGAACAACGTCCGATGTAATCCCAGTCGGAAAAAGTGCAGTCACAGCGGGGTTGGGTGGCATGACCGTGAGTGCAGGCGTTACGCTATGCGCCACTGCTGCGGGCTGCTTCGTGGGCGCTCCCATGAGTGCGTTTGGAGCAGGTAATGTCTTGGAAGGAACCACGGGGATGTACAACCATTTCTGGGGGGATGAGCCTAAGAGCTACAACCCTGTTAAGTCGGCGTTTGACTTGATTCCAGGTGGCTATGGTCCATTGGTCTACCAAGGGGCGGATACGTTACTTTCCGCCGGTGCTGGCTTTGGGAAAGTCCCTCTCGTGATGGGGGCTTCGGATGGGTTGAGGAAGGGTTCGATCTTCGGGGTTTTGGTTCCGAAGATGGATAATAATTTTATCATTCCGCTGTTAGGTACGAAAACGCCATTTGGTACTGCGCTGGGTGTGTATGTCGGCGGAGTGGGTTATAAGGGCTACGGCTTTTACGAGGAGGCTAAGGGTGACGGTAAGTAAGTTGATGTCTTCGGCGATAATGGCGGCGGGTATTTTAGTCGTAATGCTTTCCATAGGCTGCCTGCTGGCATTGTTGCCAGTCCTGTTTATTTCCGCAGGGTTTGAGGTGGAATTTGATGTGGTATTTGTATGGTTGGGAATGCCATTTTCGATTTTGTTTGCGTTGAGTTGGTTTTATAAGTATGCAGATTTCGCAAAATCAATCATCTTTAGGCGTTAGTGAGATGCGCCTGTGAGCAAGAGAACGTTGAAGCTAATGGCGGCTACGTTGGTCAGGAAGTTAAGTGAGGCATAAAGGTTGCTCGATAGCTGATAGTCACGCGGTGCATTGATTCAGTGTCTGCAGCACGTTTTTCGTGGCTCCGTTGCAGGTCGTGGAGCCAGATAGAGAAAAGCCTGCAGAAATGCAGGCTTTTTTGCCATTGGATTTGGCTGATCGTCGCAACTTTTCCTCTATACAACCCCTCTCCTCAGACCATAAAATGAGAACCATTATCATTAGTGTGGATCTGAAATGCAGCACGACAGCACCCCCTCGCCCGTCGCCCAGCTGTACGCCAATCACCACAGCTGGCTCCGAGGCTGGTTGCATCGACGGCTGGGGCACACGGCCGATGCCGAAGACCTCGCACATGACACCTTTATCCGCGTGCTGCGCTCCCAAGAGGACGTGCGTGAATTACGCCAGCCCATGGCATTTCTGGCCACCATCGCCAACGGCTTGCTGATCAACCGTTGGCGTCGCCAAGCCATCGAGCGGGCTTATCTGGAAGCGCTGGCGGCGCGGTCGGTGGCTGAGGAGCCTTCGCCGGAAGAGCGGCATCTGATGATCGAAACGCTGTTGCAGCTGGATTCGCTGCTGGTCGGTTTGTCGGGGCGGGTGCGGCAGATTTTCTTCTTGTCGCAGCTCGATGGCCTGACCTATCCGCAGATCGCCAAACAATTAAGCCTGACGGTGGCCCAGGTGCAGCGCGCCATGGGTAAGGCATTCAGTGTCTGCTATGCGAGCCGGTTTGAATGAGCAGTGTGGCGGTTGACCCGCAAGTGCGCGACAGTGCCATCGAGTGGCTGGTGCGCTTACAGTCCGGCTTGATGAATGCCGCCGACCATCAGGCTTTGCAGCAATGGCGCCAGGCCAACCCCGCGCATGAGTACGCCTGGCAGCGGGTCAGCAGCTTGCCGCTGTTGTTGCAACCAGGCGCCAATGTGTTGGCCGACGTCACGGCACGCCAGGCATTGCAGGCGGCCGGGACCGATCCTCAGCGCCGTCGTCAGGTGCTCAAGTGCCTGTTGGCGCTGGGGCTGCTCGGCGGCGTTGCCTGGCAAGGTGCGGACTCCACGCGGGTACGCGCGGCGCTGGCGAGTTATCGCACCCGCACCGGCGAGCGCCGACACTGGACCCTGGCGGACGGCAGTTCGCTGTGGCTGAACACCGCCAGTGCGGTCAACCTGGACGTGAGCGTAGGCCAACGCAGTGTGCAGTTGGTCGAGGGCGAGCTGGCACTCGATACGCCAGCGGGGTCTGCCTCGTTACAACTGCAAACCCCGAACGCGCTGCTTTATAGCCAGGGTGCCAACCTGTTGGTGCGCCATGATCATCAGAGCACGCAGGTGACTGTTTTGCGCGGGCGGGTGCAAGTGAGTGCGCGGCATCAGCCGACGCCCGTGCCGTTGCAGGCTGGCTGGCAGATAAACGTTGACGACTACGCAATCGGGCGCCCAAGCCCGGTTGACTTGTTGCTGGCCCAGGCCTGGATGCACGGCATCCTGCCTGCCGAACGCATGCGCCTGGATCAATTGCTCGCCGAACTCTCGCGCTATCGCCCAGGCTTGCTGCGTTGCAGTGAAGCGGTGGCGGCGCTGCGCATCACCGGCAGTTTCCAGTTGGACGACACCGATGCCGCGCTGGCCCTGGTGGCCAAAACCTTGCCGGTGCGCATCGAGCGAAGAAGCCGTTATTGGGTGACGGTGGTGCCCGCGTAAAGTTTTTTTTCGCCGACGCGATAGTTTTTTCGATCTGGCTTGGCCTTTAGGTATTACCCACCGGCACAGGTGGGTTTCGATCCCTAGGAGCCTTGCATGATTTCCCCCGTTAGTGTCTTGCGTCGTCATACGTTCAGCTTGTTGTTTCTCGGCCTGCAACCGTTGTGCGGTGAGCTGGTGTTGGCCGCCGGTGAACGCCCGTACAGCATCAGCGCCGGGCCGCTGGACCAGGTGCTGTCGCGCTTTGGTGCCGAAGCCGGGATCAGCATGGCGGGCAGTTCGCTGCTCACGGCGGGTAGGAAAAGCCAGGGGCTGCAGGGCGAATTCAACACTGAGAACGGCTTGGCCCAGGTGCTCTCGGGCACCGGCCTGGACTATCAGCGCCAGGCCGATGGTGGCTATGTGTTGCGCCTGCGCCAGGAGGCCGTGCAGCTGCCGACGCAAAAAGTGACGGGCGAAAATCTCGACGAAGAGGAGGTCTACCGCGCGCCGCGTTCGTCGGTGTATATCTCCGGCGAAGACATGCAACGTTTTGGCGTGGTGTCGGTGGGTGATGTGCTCAAGGGCCAGCCCGGCGTGCAGGTGGGCGACAGCCGCAATGGCGGCGGTTTGGATGTGAATATTCGTGGTATCCAGGGCCAGAGCCGGGTGGCGGTTACGGTGGACGGTTCGCAGCAGGCGCTGGATGTGTATCGCGGCTATGCCGGTACTCAGCAGCGCAGTTATATCGACCCGGACTTGATCAGCGACATCACCATCGACAAAGGCCCCAGCCTGACCTCCAGCGCCATTGGCGGCACGGTAAAGATGCGCACCCTGGGCGTTGGCGACATCCTCAAGGACGGCCAGAACATCGGCCTGCGCCTCAAGGGCGATGTTTGGAACAACGGCGTCGCCCCGGCTTCCCGCGACCCGCACTCCAAAACCCAGGACCTGTATGCTGAGCCGCACCAGAGCCGCGGCGGGCTGTTCGGCTCGCAGGCCGAAGCCGGCAGCGCCGCGTTTGCCTACACCCATGAGTTTTTCGACGTGGTGGCGGCCTACGCCAAGCGCAATCAGGGCAATTATTTTGCCGGTAAAAAAGGCCAGGACCGCTACCGCACCTACAACCGTTGGGGCGATGAAGACACCAGCGTCGCCACTACCTACAACGCCGGCGAAGAAGTGCTCAACTCCTCGGCGAAGACCGAATCGTTCCTGCTCAAGACCACCCTGCGCCCGGCGGACGGCCATACCTTCGACCTGGGCTATCGTCGTTATGACGGGCGCATTGGCGAGATCATGCCGTCGGATATCTTCCGTTTCGGCACCGGCGGCATCTATCAGTACCCGCTGGGCCATACCAGGATCGACACCTACACCGCTCGCTACAACTACCTGCCCTCGGGCAACCCGCTGGTGGACCTGACCGCCGACCTGTGGATGACCGACGCCCAAACCAGCCAGCTCACCTCGGTGGCCGCACCTGCGTCCCAGGCTTATCGCTCCGACCGCGCCTGGAGCCGCCAGGCAAACCAGCGCATCGGCGGCGGGCTGGCCAACACCTCACGCTGGGCGACCGACTACGGTGATCTGAAGCTCGACCTCGGCAGCTCGTTCCAGCTCGAAGAACTGCGCCCGCAAAAAGGCGTCGCCACCACCCAGCACGATATCAACGCCAACCGCATGCTGCGCGAAGGCTCGCGGCAGGAATACAGCTTCAATGGCAAACTCGAATACAAGCCGGTGGACCGCCTGACCTTATGGGGTGGCGGCCGTTATACCCACTACCGCAGCAAAGACCATATTGCCAATGCCACCGCGCGACGGGAGGAGCGTGACCTGCGCTACCTGCGCGTCTACAACGGCAACAATTCCGGCAACATGATGTGGTTCCCGGACCAGAACGGCGAGTACACCAACGCCACTGATCCGCGCCTGAACAACGGCATCGTGTTCCAGAACACCAACTTCCCCTTCGAAGGCGTGCGCTACAACGACTTTGGCGTGATCGATTCGACGGTTTACCCGTCCCAGGTCGGTGACGTGGTGAGCGGCTATGACTATTCCGGCAAGGCCAGCAACAGCGGCGGGGCATTTTCGCCGGCGCTGGGCATCAATATCGAAGTGCTGCCGGACACCTTTGTGTATGCCTCCTACACCCAGGGGTTTCGCATGCCCTCGTTGTTTGAAACCAGCCAGGGCGTGCTGCAAACCCTGCCCGGCAAGGGCTTGAAACCCGAGCGCTCAAGCAACTGGGAGGTCGGCGCCAGCACGTTGCGCAAAGGGCTGTTGGTCGAGGATGACGCGGCGGCGATCAAGCTCGCCTACTTCAACAACACCATCAAGAACTACATCACCCGCTACTACGACCCAAGCCCAGGCACCTGGGGCCAGATGCGTTTCAGCAACACCGACAGCTACAAGACCAGCGGGCTGGAACTGCAAGCCCGCTACGATGCCGGGCGCGTGTTCGCCGACCTGTCGTCCACCTACTACTTGAAAACCGAAACCTGCGACGCGGCCTTCGCCGCCACACTGCGTGCTACCAGCAACAGCTACCAGAAAACCGCCGACACCCCGAACTGCACGCCGGGCAGCTTCATGGGTTCCTACACCAACACCCAGAACCCACCCCGGCTTGCTGGCAACCTGACCACTGGCCTGCGCTTCTTTGACCAAAGCCTTACGCTCGGCACACGTATTACCTACACCAGCGGCCCCACCGTCACCGCCGACAAACCTTGGCAGACCGGCGCCACCACGCCGCAACTGAACTACCGCGAAGTGGCACTGGTGGATCTGTTCCTCAACTATAAGTTGCAGGAGGACGCGAGCCTGAATGTATCGCTGCAGAACGTCACCGACCGCTACTACCTGGACCCGCTGGCGCAAAGCTTCATGCCGGCGCCGGGGCGTACATTACGGTTGGGCGTGCAGGCGAAGTTCTAAGGGCCAGGCGACGCCCATCGGTTAAGGCTGGACACCTTCACCGTGGCAAGCCTGCTCGCCACAAGTGACGGTGTTCGTCGTTCACGCTCGCCCACTGGCAGGCAGCGCCCGTTCCTAGCTCTCAGTAGCTTACATCGCCTGCACAATGATCTGGCTTTTCAAATCATTGACCATGCCTTCAATCGCCGGCTTCATCGCCGCGAACTCTTGCGGGGAGCACAGGGCATCCGGCTTGGTGAAGGTATAGTGGCGCGTGATCAGCACCGTGTTGGCTTTTTTCACAGTGATCGTTCCCACGCTCTGCGTGGGAATGCATCCGGTGACGCTCCGCGTCACGCCTTCAAGCGCTGGACGCAGAGCGTCCGGGGCGGCATTCCCACGCGGAGCGTGGGAACGATCAATTAACCCCTATCCCCAGGGCAACCTGGGTATCGGCAGGCGCTACCCTCCAGGAGAATCAACTGTATGGCATTTACCACCCTGATACTGGATGCCCCCGGGCCGCCGTTACTGTTTGAGGAAGTCGATCGCTTTCTTGAGCTGGGTCTGGGTGTCACCCTCAACCTGTATTATTTCGCGGACAAAGAGCGCATTCGGCAGCACTACGGCACGCGCATTCACTATGCCGAGATCAACTGCCATGACGAGCCTGGCTTTATTGCCGCCGTGAGTCAGGCTGGCGGCTACAGCGTGTTCAAGACGCGCCTGAACATCCCCTTGGGCGCCGGCCTGATCCACGCTGCCACCTCGCCGGCGTTGGCCACGCCACTGCGCGCCGTTGCCCAGGCTGGCGCAGGGGTCAATCATATTGACCGGCTGGCGTGCGAGCAGTGTGGCGTGGCGATCCTTAACACGCCGGGCTCAAACGCGGCCGCTGTTGCCGAATACGTCGTGGCCCAGGCGCTGTATCTGTCGCGCGACCTGGATGACTACAACGCCGAAACGCACAACGGCCATTGGGCAAAAGGCACCTTGGCACCTGCCTGCGAATACGCCGAACTGACGCTTGGGCTGGTGGGCACCGGCAGCATTGCCCGGCAGGTGGCGCGCAAGGCTGCGGCGCTGGGCATCAAGGTGATCGCCACCGGGTCCGAACGCTTTACCGAAGCGGTGGCGCGCAGCCTTGGGCTTGAACGACGGGCGGGTCTTGAACCGTTACTGGCCGAGGCGGACATCGTCTCGATCCACGTACCGCTCACCCCGCAGACCCGAGGCTTGTTCGGCACTGCCGAGTTCCGGCAGATGCGCCAGGGCTCAATCCTCATCAATACCGCGCGCGGCGGGATCGTCGACGAACACCAGTTGGCCGCCTTCATGGGCGAGTTTCCCAGGCATATCAAAGCGGTGGCCATCGATACCTTTGCCCTGGAGAAAGACCGCTTCGACTCGCCATTGACCGCTATTGCCAATGCGCAATTGACGCCGCACATTGCCGGCAATACCACCACGGCAATCCGGACGGCATCACGCCAGATCGTCGACAAGATCCACGCATTCAGTGCCGCCGCCATCGTGCGTTAACCTGCCGGACACAAGGAAGGCCGATGACTCATTCTCGCCCGGAGCGCTGTATTAAAGGCCAAGAGGCTGGTAAGAATGACGTCGGATAGTGAGCCGATGTAATCAATCATGAAACGCCATTTCGAAGATTTGCAGCTGGGCAGCATCGAACTGTTCTGCCTCGCTGTCGAGGCCGGCAGTTTTACCGCTGCTGCGCAGGCTGCGGGCGTTACCCCGGCCGCCGTCAGCCGCAGTATTTCGCGCCTGGAAGAACGCCTGGGCTCGCGCTTGTTTGTGCGCACCACGCGCAGCATTCGCCTCACCGACAGCGGCCGCACATTTTACGAGCAGTGCCGCCAGGCGCTGACGCAACTGGTGGAGGCCCAGCAACAGGTGATGGGCGCGCAGGCGGTGCCGTCCGGGCGCTTGCGCATCAGTGTGCCGACCACCTACGCGCATCACCGCTTGCTGCCGCTGCTGCCCAGGTTCCGTGCGCAGTACCCGCAAGTCACTGTGGATATCCACATCAGCAACCGCAATATCGACTTCGTTGCCGAAGGTTATGACCTGGCCATTCGCGTGCGCGCCCAGCCGGATTCGTCGCTGATCGCGCGGCTGCTGGAAGATGCTGAGTTGGTGGTTATCGCTGCGCCTGCGTACTTGCAGCGCGTCGGCACACCGCAGACGCTGGACGATCTGCCATTGCATGAGTGCATTCAGTTTGAACTGCCCAGCAATGGCCGGCGCATCCCCTGGCTGTTCCAGCTGCAAGGCCAGGAGCAGGAGTTTGCCGGAGAGGCCGGTTACAGCATTGCCCATGATGTGCTGGGCGGCGTAACCCTGGCCAAACACGGCGCGGGGTTGTTTCAGACCTACAAGTTTATCGTTGAGCGTGAATTGGCCGACGGCAGCCTGGTTGAAGTGCTGAAGCCGTTTGGCGGGCGTTCACGGCCCTTCACCTTGCTGTATCCCCATGGGCGCTATGTGCCGCATCGGGTGCGGGCGTTTGTGGATTTTTTGCTGGCATGTCGGGACGAATGGGGCACGCTTTAACAGCAGGCGTGCCCCGAACCGGTCAGACGCCTTGGGGTGTTTCCCCGCGTGCCAGGCGGGCGTTGATGTCTTCAACCACCGCCGCCAGATCGACGATGGTGTCGATCAGGTAATGCGGGCGGGCGCCTTCGAACAGCTGGCCGATGCGTGTACGTTCTTCGGCAAGTTTCTGCGCCGGCAGCGCCTTGAACTGCTCGTAGGTCAGGCCCAGGGCATTGCCGGAGCATGTGAGTGCCACCGTCCACATGCCGGCGCTGCGCCCTTCGAGAATACCCGGCCAGGTGTCATCGACCTTGACGCACGCCGCGACGTCGCTGATGCCCAGCGCGATCACATTGGCCAACGCCTGCGCCGGGTACGGGCGGCCGTTGGGCACTTCATCGGTGGCCACCACGTGGTCGGCGACGTAGCCGTTCTGGCGGGCCAGCTCCACGACTTTGGCCATGACCACTGCCGGGTAGCCCGAGCACGAGCCGATTTTGAGGCCTTTGCTGCGCAGGGCTGCAATGGCTTCCAGGGCGCCGGGGATCACCGCCGAATGCAGTGCAATCTTTTCGATTTGCAGGGGCATGAAGCGTTCATACAGCGCGGTGACGTCCTCATCGGTCGGCAGGCGATCAAACACGGCGCGGTAGCGTTCGGCAATTTGCGGCTGGTTGCACAGCGTACGGATGTGGTCCCACTTGCCCATGCCCATGGGGCCGCGCGCCTCCTCCAGTGACACCGCCACGCCAAACTCGGCAAAGGCTTCGACGAAAATCTGGGTGGGGGCAAACGAGCCGAAATCCACCACGGTGCCTGCCCAGTCGAGGACGACAGCTTGCAGTTGCTTGGGTTGTTGGTAATGCATGGTCAATCTCCAGTTGCGGGTACAGGGAGGCCGTCCCTTTCGCGTGCGAGAGGTAGGCGGCCAGTTCAAGGGTCAAGCGTGTGGGGTATTCAGGTGGTCGGTGTGGGGCTTGAGTCGAACAGTTCGGCGATCATGGGTCGATTGCGTCGGATGCCCAGGCAACACAGGTGGTAGTCGATGGAAAACGGGTGATTTACAAAGGTAATCGGGGTCGTACCGGGCGTTTCGGCGTATTCGACCGCCGATACAAAACCGATACCGATACCCTTGGCGATCGCATGCACGATGGCTTCGCGGCTGTTGAGTTGCATCACACAATTAAGCGAGACACCCAGGCGTGTGCAGCTTTCCTCCACCAGTTGGCGGGTGCGCGAGCTTTTTTCACGCATCACCCATTTCTCCTGACTGATCTGCTCCACATGCACCTCCTTCTGGCTGGCCCAAGGATGGTCGTTGCGCACCACGGCAATGATCGGGTAACGGTGGTAAAGCTGCGTGTCGAAGCGCTGGTCGAATTCGGACAGCGCCAGGATCGCCACATCGATATCAAAATTGAACAGCCGGTCCAGGGTTTCCTTTTCGGGTGAGAAGGAGGTTTCCAGCTCGATATCCGGGTGACGTTGCATCAGCTCGTACGTCAGGTTCATCGCAATCGGCGGCGACACCGCCCCCAGGCGTAACATGCCGAGCTTGCGTTGCTTGAAACTCTGCAGCAATTGCACGGCTTCATCCTCTTGCCCGAACAGGCCCTGGGTGATCGCATACAGCTGGTGGCCCGCGGCGCTCATTTCGACAAAACGCCCGCGCCGGTGGAACAACTCAACGGAGAACTTCCTTTCCAGGGCATTCACCTGTTCGCTGACGGTCGGCTGCCCAACACTCAGGAACTCGGCGGCAAGGGTGAAACTGCCGGTCTTCGCCACCGCATGAAAGGAGCGCAGCCACTTGTGGTACTGGTACATGCAAAGGTCCTGTGGCTGGCTCAGCGTCTGATGAACAGTGCGACCACCGCGCTGCTCAGGCAGGCAGTCGTCACCACCAGAAAGATCAGCGACGTATTGCCGGTACTGTCGAGCATACTGCCGATCAGCGGTTCCGCCAGCCCGGCAAACAGGTAGGACGAGAAATTCATCACACCGGTCGCGGTCCCGGCGCGCTTGGCGCCGACCAGGTCCGGGCACAGAGCCCAGAAACTCGACGCCGGGCCATAGACGAAAAAGCCACACAGAAACAACGCGACCAGGCCGATGGCGCTATGCGGCGGCAGGCTCCACATCCACAGGCTGGTGGCGGCACCGAGGACCATGTACAGCATGATCGCCAGGTAGCGTTTTGAGCCGAACAGCTTGTCCGACACCCAGCCATTGCTCAAGGCGCCGATGGCCATGCCAACGGGCAAGGCAACGGTGATCCACTTGGGGTCGACCAGGCTGTCGCCGCTTTTCCAGTTGGCGCCCAGGAAGTGCACCGGCACCCACACGATCAAGCCGTAGCGCGCAGCGTTCTGAAACCCCAGGGACACGGCTGCGATGATCAGGCGGGCATTTTTCAGCACCGCCTTGTAGCGCTGTAACGAGCTTTCGACGGCGCCGTGCGCCACCTCATGGTTCTTGTCTTCGGCATTGGCCACGCCGGTATCGGCAAGGGCTTCGAAACCCATGTCCTGTGGGCGTTCGCGGGCCACCAGGTAAAAGATGATGCCGCCGGCGAGCATCAGCAGCACCGGCAAGCGGAAGATCCAGCGCCATTCCAGTTGCAGCACTTCAAGCACGATAATCGATGTGACGTAGGACAGGATCGAGGCGCAACCGGCGGCGAAGACATAAAAGCCGTAGACCTTGCCGCGCTCGCCCGCGCTCCACCAGTTGGAGATCAGCCGGCTGCCGGGCGCCCAGCCCAGGGCCTGAAAATAGCCATTGAGGCCCCAGGGCAGGATCAGGCTGGCAAAACCGCCGGCAAAGCTGGTCACCCAGTTGGCGGCGCACGACAGCACCGCGCCGAGGGTCATGATGCGCCGCCCGCCAAACTTATCGGCAAGGTTGCCGTTGATGGCCTGGCCGATAGCGTAGGCCCACAGCATGGCCGCAGAGGCCCAGCCGAGGGTTTCCTTGGTCAAGCCGAACTCGGCCTGGATGCCGGGGATGGCAAAACCGAAGGTTTGCCGGCCAGTGTAGAAAAACAGGTAGCAGAACATCGCTGCCAGCAGCATTCGCCATTGGGCGACTCGAAACGAGGCGGTTTTCACGGTAAGGCCAGGCAAGGCTTGGGCACGGTTCATGATCTTTTCCTTTTTATTGTTGGTTCCCACCGAGTGGTGTCGGTGGGCGCACTCTTGCGAGGGTGCGGCAGGAAATCGTCGCTACAGGGGTAAACGGCTGGCTTCAGGCGGCGTGGGCACCGATGAAGTTTTTGCCGCGTGCGCCCTGCAGGGCGAAGTTGATCATGGCTTCGGCCTGGGAGGCTGTTACACCGTAGTCGGCAAACTCCGTCTTCACCTCAAGGCTGTGCAGAAAGTCGCGCAGCCTGTGTTGGGCGTGCTGCAAGTCGCTGCCGAAAATCCGCTGAAGGGTTCGGTCACGCGCTGCGTTGCGACCCCAGGCCAGGCCCAGCACCAGCGGCAGCGTGAACGAGCAGGCAATGCCATGCGGCAGGCCGTGGTGCAGGGTCATTTCGTAGGAGATGGAATGGGCGAGGGCGGTCTTGGTGTTGGAGAACGCCAACCCGGCTTTAAGGGCCGCCAACGCCATGCGCGAGCGCAGTTCCTGATTGGCCAGGTCACGCCGCAGCAACGGCAGGCATTCGAGGATGTCTTCGATGGCCGAAATGGCGAACGTATCCGAGATGGGGTTGGCATTGATGTTCCATACCGCTTCCAACGCATGGGACAAGGCGTCCAGCCCGGTGGAGACGGTGACGCCGGCGGGCACGGTGAGCATCAATTGTGGGTCGATGATCGCCACCTTCGGCCAGGTACACGCCAGGTGCAGCGAGTACTTTTTCAGGCTCGCCGAGTCCCAAATGGTGGCCCAAGGCGTGACTTCACTGCCGGTTCCCGCCGTGGTGGGCGCGGCAATCAGGATTTTGCTGCGCGCAGGCACAAAGGGTTTGCCCGTGGCCAGCAACGCCAGCAACTCATCGAAACGGCCGGACTCGGTGCCCACAATCAGCGCTTTGGCCGTGTCGATCGCGCTGCCGCCGCCCACGGCAATCACCGCATCACAGTCGCCGGCTACCTGCCAGAAACGTTCATAGGTATCGCGCAGTTGCGCCACGTCGGGGTTGGGCTGCACGTCTTCGATGAGGTACACCAGGCGGTCGCCGAGCAGGTCCTGGATGCGTTCCACCAGGCCCAGCCCACGCGCTTCGGGAAAGGTCACCAGCGCCACGGTCTGGCCTTGGGTGATGTCGGCAAGCTCGAGCAGGCTGCCGCAGCCGAAACGCGTGTCTACTGGGTTGTGAAATCGGGCAGTCATGGCGAGTCCTTTGTTTTTGTTGTTGGAAGTGGCCCCATAGTCGGGGCGCTTCAACAAAGGCTCAAATCGATAATTCGCGGGTGTGCATCGGCTGGGCCGATAACGGGCCGGTTCAGGCGTGATTGAAGTGGGTGCGCGGTGCGACGGTTGAGGCTGCAACATCCCATGTCAGCAGGAGTTGAGTGATCGCCGCGTCGATAGCCACATGCGGCACGTTATCGCGCGCCAGAATCGAAACGCCCTGCAAGAAACTGTCAAATACCGTCGCCATCGACGCTGCCTGCGTGGTGCCCGGCAATTGCCCAAGACGTATCCCGCGCTCAATGCAGGCCACAATCCCGGCCCGGGTGCGCACGCGTGATTGCGTCAGCGCATCCGCGACCCGCGCATTCTCCGGGCTGGGTGCGCTCATCACGCCCAGCGCCACCATGCAGCCTTTGGGGTGCCCGTCTTCACACTGCATGCGCGCCGACTGGCGCAGCGCGGTTTCGATGGCCTTACACGGGGGCAAAGCCTCATCCCACAGGCATTCGGTGACCTGGGCGTAGGTGGCCAGATAACGCTGCACGCATTCATCGAACAGCGCTTCTTTGGAGCCGAATGCGGCGTAAAAACTCGGCGCGGAGATACCGCCACCCAACCCGGCCTTGAGCTGGGCGAGGGAGGTGGCGTCGTAACCGTGCTGCCAAAACAGGTGCATGGCCTGTTCCACGGCCTGGTCTCGGTCGAAATTACGCGGGCGGCCCATTTGTGCCATGTCGGGAATCCTCTGGGTAAGCGAGATAAATACTAGTCGATACATAAGTCGTTGACAACGAGCTGTGTGTGCACGCAACATTTATATCGATCAGTATCTAAGTCATCTCAAGGAGTCTCCCGTGACACCCTCACTCAGCCTATCCGCGGTATCCGACCGTCTGCCCATTGGCGCCTTGCTCGCCCTGGCCATGACCGGCTTTATCTGCATCGTCACCGAAACCCTGCCCGCAGGGCTGTTGCCGTTGATCAGCGACGGCCTGGCGATTTCGCCGTCGATGGCCGGGCAGATGGTCACGGCCTACGCGCTGGGGTCGGTGCTGGCGGTGATTCCCATGACCATTGCCACCCGTGGCTGGCGGCGGCGCAACGTGTTGCTGCTGACTATCGTCGGCTTTCTGCTGTTTAACTCCATCACCGCGCTGTCGTCCCAGTACGGCGTAACCCTGGTGGCGCGGTTCTTTGCCGGCGTGGCGGCAGGGCTGGCCTGGAGCCTGCTGGCCGGTTATGCCCGGCGCATGGTTGCGCCGCATCAACAGGGCCGGGCGCTGGCACTGGCCATGGTGGGTACGCCGATTGCGTTGTCGCTGGGTGTGCCGCTGGGCACTTGGCTGGGCAGCCTGGTGGGCTGGCGTACGACGTTCGGCCTGATGTCGGCGCTGACGCTGCTGCTGATCGTGTGGGTGCTGGTGAAAGTCCCGGACTATCCACCGCAGCCTGCGCACCAGCGGCTGTCCCTGGGCCAAGTGCTGACCACGCCCGGCGTGCGGCCGGTGCTGGCGGTGGTGATCAGTTGGATGTTGGCGCACAACATTTTGTACACCTACATTGCCCCGTTTGTGGCGCGTGCAGGCTTGGCTGAACGTGTGGATTTAGTCTTGCTGGTGTTCGGCATTGCCGCGTTGGTGGGGATCTGGTTGACGGCCAAGCTGGTCGAGCCGTTGTTGCGTAAGACGGTGCTGGCAAGCCTGGTGACGTTTGCGGCGGTAACCCTGGTGTTCGGCTTTTTGGGCAGCGTGCCGCAGGTGATCTACCTCGGCGTGGCCGTGTGGGGCCTGAGTTTTGGTGGCGCCGCGACACTGCTGCAAACCGCGTTGGCCGATGCCGCTGGAGAGGGCGCGGACGTGGCGCTGTCGCTGAACGTGGTGGCGTGGAACAGCGCCATTGCGGCCAGCGGCGTGGTCGGTGGCGTGTTGCTGGAGACGTGGGGCGCCGCCTCATTTCCATGGGCAATGGCGCTGTTGCTGCTGGTGGCGTTGGTGATTGCCTGCACGGCGCATGCCCATGGCTTCAAACCGGGACGGCGGTCAGCCGATGGGCCTGCGGTGGCGGGGCACTAGGCGCTAAGCGAGCTTCACGGTCATGGTGCCGCCTGCCAGTTCGGCAAGTTGCTTCTCCGGCAGGCGCAGCATCCTGCGTGAAGCGCTGGCGTGCTTTAACGAGGTGGGGAGCCTGGCGCAGGTGGCCTGGAATTCGATCCGTCAGGCGTCGCACTAAAGTTTAAAGTGAGGGTCCATTAGGCTCCTCACTTTAAGATATAAAACATGCACTTACGCATTATTGCAGTCGGCCTGTCGGCGTGTGTTCTGCTCTCGCCCGGCGCGCAGGCCCGCAGCCTGCTGGACCTGATCAAACCACCGGCCCATGAACACACTTCGCGCTCAAGCTCCATCAGCCAAAGCGCGGCCCTTGGTCTCTATTCCCGTCAAGAAAAACAGCTCTCCTTCGACGGCTGCGCGGACCTGTTTCCTGGCGCCACGCCGATCAACACGGCCACTGTACCCGCCTCGATGAAACCCATGGCGCTGTGTTCGGATCACTTTGCGGTGCTCTACTCGCAAACCAGCAAGACGCCTTTGGTGGTGGTCGAGCGTTTGAACGCCGCACAGTTGAAAGACGCCAAGGGTGAAGAGCGCACCAACCAGTTTTATCCCGATCCGCGCATTCCCAAAGGCGCCCGCGCCGAGCTGAGCGACTACCGCAGCCAGCACCCGGCGGTGGACCGCGGCCACCAGTCCCCAGCCGCCGATGCGCCAAGTGCAAATGCCATGGCGCAGTCCTTCGCCTTGTCGAACATGGTGCCGCAAGACCCCACCAATAACCGCAAGATCTGGAGCAAGGTCGAGGCCGACGTGCGCAAGTTCGCGGTACGTGCAGGCGGTAATGTGTTTGTGTTCACCGGCCCGTTGTTTGATGCCGGCTACAGCACCATCGGCGACAACAAGGTGTGGGTGCCGACACGCCTGTTCAAGCTGGTGTACGACGCTTCGTCCAAACGTGCCTGGGCCTATGTGCTGCCCAACGCCGAAACCCGTATCCAGAAGCCGATGGACTACGACACCTTTGTGAAAAGCACCGGGCTCAAGTTGCTTGGCAATTTGCCGGTTACCGGTTCAGAGGGGCGGACATGAGCCCTTTCGGCCGGTCTGTCTGACGCTTGATCGGCCCGTTGTACTGACACCCACGGGGTGTCGGCACAGCGAGCGCCTCAGGGCTTTAGACTTTTTCGATCCAGCCTGCCGGCGCTTCAACGTCGCCGTTCTGGATGCCCGTCAACTCATTGAACAAACGTTGGGTCATCGGGCCGGCTTCATGTTCACTGTGGAATACATGCAGGTGATCGTTGTAGCGGATACCGCCAATCGGTGTGATAACCGCCGCGGTGCCGCACGCGCCGGCTTCCTTGTACGCCGCCAGGTTGTCGATATACACATCCTCTTCCACCGCCTTGAGCCCCAGACGGCTTTGCGCAAGCTCGATCAACGAGGCGCGGGTGATGCCAGGCAATACTGAAGGCGAACGCGGGGTCACAAATGTGTTGTCATGGGTGATGGCAAAGAAATTCGCCGAGCCGACTTCTTCGATTTTTTTATGGGTCAGCGGGTCGAGGTAAATGCAGTCGGCAAAACCCGCCTGCCGTGCCTCGGTACCGGGTAGCAGGCTGGCCGCGTAGTTTCCGCCGACCTTGGCGGCGCCGGTGCCATTGGGGGCGGCGCGGTCGTAGTCCGAAATGATGAAGTTGCTCGGTTGCAACACGCCTTTGAACAACGCGCCGACCGGGATGCAAAACACGCAGAAGATAAACTCCGGCGCGGTACGCACACCGATGTTATCGCCCACACCGATGACGAAAGGTCGTAGATACAGCGAGCTGCCTGTTCCGTAGGGCGGCAGGAAGCGTTCGTTGGCCTTGATCACCTGCTTGCAGGCATCAATGAATTGCGCGGTCGAGACGGGCGGCATCAGCAGCCGTGAGCAACTGCGCTGCATACGGGCAGCATTCTGATCGGGGCGAAACAGGTTGATCGAACCATCCTTGCAACGGTAGGCCTTCATCCCCTCAAAACACTGCTGGCCATAATGCAACGCGGTTGAGCCTTCGCTGATATGCAGCTGGTTATCTTCGGTCAGTGCACCTTCCTGCCACTGACCGTCACGCCAATGTGCGATGTAACGAAGGTCGGTTTTCCTGTAGCTGAAACCCAGGTTATTCCAATCCAGTTGCGGATGTTCCATATCACGACTCCCGAACCCGGCTACGGGTGGTATTTATTGGTTCCAGTTGATGCTCAAGGAAGCATCAAGCCATTGGTGGTAAGCGCTCGCCGCCTCATCCGAGGCATGTACCGAGAAGATGAACCCTGGGTAGCCGCCAAACGCGGGAGGTGGTGGTGAAAGATGCCCTGCCTCGAAAAAAGTCACGATCCGGGCGGTTTCAGGGTGCTCCGCGACCTTTTCCAGCCCGCTGAAACCGTTGAAACGGCCATCGCCGCGCAGAGGAATGATGTAGTTTGCTGCCACTTTGGCGGCCGGCAGCACATCGGGCAGTGCCGGGGTGGGCAAACCCAGGGCGGCCTTCATGCACAGTGCGGCGAACGACACGCCGGTGCTCTGTTCCACCACAAAGTGCGAGACCCCCGAGCCCCCTATGCGTGCGCCGATTTCAATCACATACGCTTGCTGGTTGGCATCCAGGCGCAGCTCCACATGGGCGGCGCCCATGGTAATGCCCAGTGCCTTGACCCCGGCGCGCGCGGTCTCACACAGGGCCATGATCAAAGGGTCGTCGATATCTCGACGCTGGCGGTAGATCGTTTCTTCAAACCAGGGCCCTTCGGGTTGGCCCTTGTCGCCCACTGCCAGGACATGCACCCCTTCGATATCGACAAAGCACTCCACAACGAATTCTTTACCCGGCAAATACTGTTCAACAACCAGGCCTGCGGCTTTGTCCTGGTCATAGAAACGAGCCAGGTCCTTGCTCTGGACCTCCCAGACCGCGTTGACGAGGGCAGGAAGCTCTTCGGCCGTTTTGGCCAGCATCACACCGGTGCTCGACCAGCCGGAGAGCGGCTTGATCACCAGTGGCAACCCCAGGGCGCGGGTTTGCGACAGGTCGTGCGGGTTATCGATGTAGCAAAAGCCCGGCGACCTCAAGCCTGCCTCGGCAAAGGCCTGGCGCATCAGGTACTTGTTGCGGGCCAGCGCCGCCACATGCGGATCGATGCCAGGGGTACCGATTTTTTGCGCCGCCAGTGCCGTCCAGATGATCGCTTCTTCGCGAACCGTCATCACCCCGCCAATCCCTCTCTCTTGCACGCCGGCCGCGAACGCTTCCAACGCCACCTGCGGCTCGTCGAAAACCGGCAGCTGCCAGGTCGACGTGACTGCCGGCAAGTGCGCGGGGGCGCTTTCGGTCGTGTCGTAAATCAGTACCAGTTCAATACCTGCCGCTTCTGCGGCCTCAAATACAAAGGACAACTTGGCACTGCGGTGGCAAACCAACGCCAGCTTTTTCATTTTATTTCCTCACTAACCGGTTGGTTTGGGGGACGACGCTTGAACGTCCAGCCCGAGGCGCCTGATGCATCCATGAATAACAGGGTGATCCCCACCATGACCGCAATCATCGCGACGATTTTTACTGCACCCAAGGTCGTGCCGGAGCCGATCAACCACTCACCGGTGACCACGGCGAACGGTGCCAGCAAGCCAATCGCATTGGCATACAGCACGCCGCCCTCGGCCAAAACCTTCTGGTACAACACATACACCGGCGCCGAGCAGGCAGCCCCCAGGATCAGCACTTTGAGCGCATCCTCAAGGTTCAGGCGCAACAAGGGCGCGGGGTCGAGAATGAACAGCGGCACAAAGCACGCCGCGGCGATCAGCGTGACCCAGGCCAGCGAGTTGATCAGTGGCAAATCCTTGAGGTAGCGCTTGGACAGCAGGCCATAAACGGCGTAGGAAAGCGCCGCGACCAGGGCCAGCGCAATGCCTGATGGGCTGACTGCGCCAACGTCGCCGGTGTGGGTATTGAACGCCAGCGCCGCGACACTGACGATCACCACACCCGCCAGTTTGAGCCAGGAAAACCCCAGGCTGCGTGTCAGCAGGCCCAGCAGGTAGGTAATGCCCGGAATCGTCGCCAGGACCATGGTCAGGTCGCTGGCTTTCAGCGTTTTCAAGGCGCCGAAGCTGCAGACAAAATAGAGCGAGAACCCCAGGATCGACAGGATGAAAAACCCCGGCATCCTGGCGAGCAGCGGCTTGGATGACAGCGGCGGTCGCGTGCCGAACGCCACGATCAACCATAAGGCGGCGGTTGTGGCCCACAGCCTGAGCCCAACGGCATGCATCACCGAAATGCTACCGAGCAGGTTTTTCGAGAGCAGCCAACTGATCGAGAACAACGCGAGAATGGCCACGGTGAACAGCAGCAGACGGACCTTCAATGCATTCATTGGGGGCACTCGGCCAGCACGCGGCGTGCGTAGTGCGTGGCCGGGAAATTGAAACGTGCCAGTGGGGTTTGCGGTGTGCCCAGATGCTGCTGCACATAGGCTTTGGCACCCGCCAGGTAGGTCTCGTCGTCGAGTGCTTCGAGGGCCTCGATATCGGCAATCATCGACACAAGCTTTTGGTCAAGACGCTCGCTGTCAAAGCTGAGGTGGCCGTGCTCGGTTTCGACCAATGCCTTGGCATTGATCAGCATCTCAAAGAGCAAAATCCCGGTGCCAGCATCGAACGTCATGTGCTGGTCCGAGCCCTTGGGGTAGCGGAACATGCGCTCGAGCAGAATGAACTCGGCGATTTCACGCCAAAAGTCCGGACGGTGTTC
The DNA here is from genome assembly GCF_012985495.1 of Pseudomonas sp. WS 5146. NCBI lineage: Bacteria > Pseudomonadati > Pseudomonadota > Gammaproteobacteria > Pseudomonadales > Pseudomonadaceae > Pseudomonas > Pseudomonas sp. WS 5146. Next base: position 57,908 of record NZ_JAAQWL010000001.1, on the reverse strand, counting down.
CAGCACCAGGCGCACCGTAATCAGGTCACACTTGGTTTCTTCCAGCAGGCCGGTAAACCAGTTCAGCTTTATGTACAGGTTTTTGTCCAATGGGCGTGGCCCGGTGTGGTGCGCATAGTCATGGTAATAACCCCACAGGCAACGCGCGTCGTACATGTCTGGCTCAGACATCTGGCGGCTGCTCAATTGGCCGAACAGGAACGGGCTTTGGCGCCCGAACAGACGGTCTGCCTCGACGAGTGTCTGTTCGTTGTAGATACGCAGAAACTTGCTGAAGAAGAACAGCGCGAAGGTTTGTTTATCGACCTTGGCTGCCGTCGCCACGGACTCTGGAAACAGCACTATGCAATTGCCTTGCAGGAACCCCTTCGAGGCCGCTCCCAGCTTGATGCATTGAAACGGTGCCACGTACTGCTCGGTGTACTGCGCGGCCTTTGCCAGGTAAGGGGTTTCACTGCGGTAGCCGGTGACCAGCTCCAGCCGAAAGCCTTCGGGGTCAGGGCCGTTGGTCGCGCGCATGGGGGCCAGTAGAAACAAGGCGTCGCCGGGTGCAGGGGTGCTGAAACTGGCGAGAGTTTTATCGAATAGAGGCCGTTGATCCAGGCCATTCTTCAGCCAGTTGCCCAGGTCTTCCAGGGTCGCCGTCAACAGCGGCGCAGACAGCCCGTCGATGATTGCGGCGTGCCGGTCGAGCTCGGTGATCAAGCGGTTGATGAGGGCATGGTCGGCTACGTTCGGCGCCTTGATGCTGCCATCCAGTTCCTGGCGGGCACGCACTTCATCGACGATATTGACCAGGGTCGACAGCGGATCAGGCTTTTGCATGGTCGGCTCGCTTCAGCGAATGGACCAGAAAGGCCATCGGCACCTGGCCGAAATCCTCAATGATGTTCAGCTCATGCAGGTCTGCCGCGACCACGGTGGTCACGCACGCATCTGCCTGGCCAGTGCTGCACAGCACGGCGGCATCGGCATTGCTGTTGGCGAACACTTTGCGGTAGTGGCTTGCCACCAGGGATTGGGGCGCGGGATGGGTTGCCACACTCTTTATCTGGTCGGCGCTGGTACGGCTCGCAAGCACCATGGAGTGGGTCGGCATGATGAAGCTGTCGCACAGCTCCATATCGCCCAGGCGGGTAAAAATCAGCGTATGCAAATCGGGGTACGCGGCGCAGCTTAAAAGATAGCCGTCCTGTTTTCCGGACAACTCATCAAAGGCTTGCTCAAGCGTCTCATGCAGAACAATTCGCTGCGTGCCATTGCGCGCTTCACGAGAATCAAGCCACCACTGCGCGGCGGTGGCGCAATTGGTACCCTCGGGGCCGAGCGTATAGATGGTCGGACTGATAGCCGTGTGCATGCTTTAACTTCCTTGTCAGAGCCCAGCGGACAGCGGGCCAGAATCCATTCCTGCCACCCATTGGTGGCTGCCTTGGCGGAGGTTACTGTAGGTTTTTTGTTCAAGCAATACACCCGGCGAAACTAAACGTTGCCACCTTCGCAGGCGTTGCCTGGCCGTCTGAATTCCTGCAAAGGCCGACCCTGTCAGGGTTTATACTCACCGCCAAACTTCCCCCCCGATCAAATCCGAGAAAGCCCATGAGCACCTCCCTTTCCCTGACCCCCGCGCGCAAGCCTATCGCGCCGTTGGCGGCTTTTATCATCCTGGTGGCCGGTGCCGTATTCCTGCAAAACAGCGTCGGCTCGCGCCAGGTGCTGTTGCTGGTGGTCGGTGCCGCATTGGGCTTGACCCTGTACCACGCCGCTTTCGGATTCACGTCGGCCTGGCGCGTATTTATCAATGATCGGCGCGGCGCCGGTTTGCGCGCACAGATGGTCATGCTGGCAGTGGCGGTGTTGCTGTTCTTCCCGGCGCTGGGAGCGGGCACGTTGTTCGGGCAGCCGGTGGTCGGGCTGGTGGCACCGGCTGGGGTGTCGGTGGTGTTCGGGGCGTTTATCTTTGGTATCGGCATGCAGTTGGGCGGCGGTTGTGCGTCCGGCACGCTGTTCACCGTGGGCGGCGGCAATGCGCGCATGCTGGTGACGCTGCTGTTTTTTATCTGCGGTTCGCTGATTGCCACGCACCATGTGGATTGGTGGTTCGCGTTGCCGGCGTTCCCGGCGGTGTCCATCGTCAAGAGCTTCGGCGTGTTGCCGGCCATGATTCTGAGCCTGGCCGTGTTCGCGGTCATCGCACTGGTCACCGTGCGTTTGGAGAAGGGCCGTCACGGCCAGCTTGAACCCGGCGTGAGCAGCGAGCACATCGGCCTGCGCCGCTTCCTGCGCGGGCCTTGGCCATTGGTGTGGGGGGCAATCGGTTTGGCGCTGCTTAACTATGCGACGCTGGCGCTGGCCGGGCGGCCATGGGGCATTACCTCGGCGTTCGCGCTATGGGGCGCCAAAGTGGCCAGCGGCTTGGGTGTGGACGTGGCCAGTTGGGCGTTCTGGCAAATGCCGGGCAATGCCAAAGCCCTGGCAGCGCCCGTGTGGGAAGACATCACCAGCGTGATGGACATCGGCATCGTCCTCGGCGCGCTGTTGGCTGCGGGCCTGGCCGGGCGTTTTGCCCCAAGCCTGAAAATCCCGGCACGCTCGCTGGTGGCCGCAGTGATCGGTGGTTTGCTGCTGGGCTATGGCTCGCGCCTGGCCTACGGCTGCAACATCGGCGCGTACTTCAGCGGCATCGCCTCCGGCAGCCTGCATGGCTGGGTGTGGTTGGTGGCAGCGTTTATCGGTAACAGCGTCGGTGTGCGCCTGCGGCCGTTCTTCTTCGCAGGCGAGCGACCGCAGGTGGCCTTGAGCGGTTGCTGAAGCCCAACGACCTACAAGGCAGGCCCATGATCAGAGAACTGAGAACCTTCGTAAGCGCTGCCCGCCGTGGCACCTTTGCCGCCGCCGGGCAGCAGGTGGGGCTGACGCAATCGGCGGTGAGTGCGCAGATCAAACACCTCGAGGACGCCCTGGGCGTCAAGCTGTTCGACCGCACCGGTCGCTCCGCCACGCTCAATGCGGCCGGGCAGCGCGCGGTGCCGCTGGCGGAGGAGATCCTCGATATTTTCTCGCGCATGGGCGCGCCCGACAGCGCCAACAACTTTCACGGCTCGCTGCGCATCGGCGCCATCGGCAGTGTGCAAACCGGCCTCCTGCCCCAGGCGCTGGTCGCGCTTAAACGCCGCGCGCCGTTTATCGAGGTCAGCCTGGTGCCCGGCGTTTCGCTCAACCTGCTCAGCCAGGTGGATGCCGGTGAGCTGGACCTGGCGATCATGATCCACCCGCCGTTCAACCTGCCCAAAGACCTGAATATCGAAGTGATCGCCCGCGAACCCTTTGTGCTGATTACCGCCAAGGACGTGCAGGGCGACGACCCGCTGCAGATCCTGCGCGAGCAACCCTTCGTGCGGTATGACCGTGGCTCGTTCGGCGGGCGCCAGGTCACGCAGTTTCTCAAGGAACACAAGATCCAGACCCGGCAAGCGCTGGAACTCGACGAGCTGGACGCCATCGTCAAGATGGTACGCAGCGGCCTCGGCGTGTCGCTGGTGCCCCTGGCCGGCCTGTGGCTGGAACACGGCAGTGACGTGCGGGTTTTGCGATTGGACAAGCTCACGTTCTACCGTGAAATCGTGCTGCTGACCAAGTACACCCAGCGCCAATTGCCGCTCTTCGAATTATTCAGGGCGTGCGTCATCGAAGTGCTGGATGCGCCGAAGTAGGGCGCGAGCATCGAAATTATTGAGGCTCAGGGCGAAGGATATCCGCTTTATCCGTGGGGCTTTCTGGTGAAGAATCGGGTTCTAACCAAACAGAACCTGCAGGTAGCCACCGTGAGCCTTTCTCCCTTTCACCTAGCGATTCCCGTCTACGACCTGGCCGCCGCGCGTCACTTCTACGGCGATGTGTTTGGCCTTTCGGAAGGTCGCTCCAGTGCGCAATGGGTCGACTTCGATTTCTACGGCCACCAACTGGTGATTCACGAGCACCCCAAGACGCAATCCCAGGAATCGGTGCACTCCAATCCGGTGGACGGCCACGCTGTGCCGGTGCCGCATTTCGGCATCATCCTGCAGTGGGACCAGTGGGAAGCCTTGGCCGATCGGCTGCGCGCGCGGGAGACCGAGTTTGTGATCGAACCCTACATCCGCTTCAAGGGTGAGGTAGGCGAGCAGGCCACCATGTTCCTGTTCGACCCGTGCGGCAACGCCCTGGAGTTTAAGGCGTTCAAGGACATGAGCCAGCTGTTCGCTAAGTAATTGCTCACCGTGCGCAAACGTCCCAGGGTGATTTGCGCCGCTGAGCCGGTATGTCTGAATCGGTCCTCAAGTGGTCCGGCACCTGCCTGTCGCTCATCGGCGCGGGTGCTTACCATGGCTGCATCAACCACTGTGATGCAAGCCACAAGGACCCGTCATGAGCCGCAAAGCCCTTATCGTTATCGATGTGCAGCATTCGTTCCGTCATTCTGCTTACTGGTCCGAAAATGACCTGCCGTTGTTCCTGGAAAAACAGCAAGCGCTGATCGATGGGTGTGTTCAACAGGGCATCCCGGTGATACAAGTCTTCCATGTTGAAGACCAAGGGCACTTTTCGATGGCATCGGGCAATGTCAAAACCTTGAGTGAGTTGTCGATCAACCCCGACCTGATCATCCACAAGCGCTTTCACAGCGCCTTCGCCGGCACGCCTTTGGCTGCACGGCTTACGGAGATGGGCGTGAGCGCGCTGATCATCAGTGGCATCCGCACCGAACAGTGCTGCGAAACCACCACCCGGCAGGCGTCGGACAGCGGTTTTGCAGTGGATTTTGTCAGCGAGGCGACCCTGACCTTCCCGATGGCCCACGCACGCAGTGGCCGCGAATACAGCGCCGCCGAGATTCGTGAGCGTACCGAACTGGTGCTGGAAGAGCGCTTTGCGCGCATCGTCACCGTCGCCCAGGCGCTGGAGCGTTGAACCCGTGAGCGTGCCGGTGCTGTTCGTGCTGTTGCCCAATGTGCTGATGCTGGACTTGGCCGGCCCCGCCGAGGTGCTGCGCCTGGCCGCGCAGAGCGAGGACCCTGCGGCTCTCGACTTCGACTTGCAGTACGTCAGCCCGGTGCCGTCCCTGCAAACCTCGATTGGCTTGCCGCTGGCCGGCTTGGCGCCCCTGCCGCCAAGCCTGGCGCCCGGCACGCTGGTGGTGTTGGTCGGCTCCACGTCAAAGGTGAGCAAGGCGCAGCAGCAGGCGTTCGAGTCGGCCAGCGACACCTTGACCCAATGGCTGCAAAGCGTGTTTGCAGCGTCGGGCCAGCGGCTGGTTTGCGTGTGCGCCGGCGCATTAAGTGCCGCCCGCGCGGGGTTGCTCGATGGCCGCCAGTGCACCACCCACCACGCGCTGTGCGAGGCATTGCAGGCCCTGGCGCCCAAGGCCCGCGTGCTGGAAAACCGGCTGTATGTCACGGACGGCCCGGTCAGTTGCAGCGCCGGTGTCACGGCGGGCATCGACCTGATGCTGCACCTGCTCGCCGAGTTGGCCGGGCCACGCCTGGCCTGCAGTGTGGCGCGCGACATGGTGGTGTACATGCGTCGCAGCGGCGCCGACCCGCAGCTCTCAGCCTGGATCACCGGTCGCAACCACCTGCACCCGGCCGTGCACCGTGTGCAGGACGCCATCACCGCGGCGCCCTGTGAAGCCTGGACCGTCACACGCATGGCCGAACTGGCGTGCACCAGCAGCCGACACCTGGCGCGGCTGTTCCACGAACACGTTGGCATCAGCCCGCTGGATTACCTGCACACGCTGCGTATCACCGTGGCCCGTGAACTGCTCATGGCGTCGAGCCTGGACATGGAAACCGTCGCCGAGCGCGCAGGCTTTGGGTCAGCCCGGCACCTGCGGCGTATCTGGAGCAAATATGAGGTGGGGACGCCTTCAAGCGGGCGTGTCGGCGCCGCTGGTTGAGGCTTGATCGGCCTCGGCTTCGAGTTTGGCGCGGTCTGCCTTGCTGATGTACTTGTCTTTGCTTTTCGGCGCCAGTTTGGCGCTGGCCTTCTTGGCTTTAGCCTTGAAGAGCTGCTTGAGTTTTTTCTGGCGGTTCATGTGTCGGTGCCTGATGGGTGAAGGCCCGGATGATATCAGGTTAAAAACCTGGGTCGCTTTTTAGCGTCAATCTGTGCATTGAACACCCTGGGGTTTTACCAATAATCGGGCCGTGAATTCAGCACAAACGGAAAACACCGATGAGCCTCCACACCCGCACCAAACGCCTCACCGTCCCGCAACTGGTCGCCATGAAGGGCCAGCAGAAAATCGTCTCCCTCACCGCGTACTCCAGCGCCATCGCCAAGCTGATCGACCCGCTGGTCGACTTCATTCTGGTGGGTGATTCCACGGCGATGGTCGGCTACGGCCGGGCCTCGACCTTGAGCATGCAGCTGGAAGAAATCATCGGCCACACCCGCGCCGTGGTCGACAGCACGCGCCTGGCCTGCGTCATTGCCGACATGCCCTTTGGCAGTTATCAGGAATCCAACGAGCAAGCGTTTCGCAACTGCGCCCAAGTGCTGGCGCGCACTGGTTGCGATGCGCTGAAGCTGGAGGCCAACGTGGCGTTGGCGGGCACCGTCGAGTTTCTGGTGGCGCGCGGCATTCCGGTGATGGCCCATGTGGGGCTGATGCCGCAGTTCGTCAACGTGATGGGTGGGTTCAAGGCCCAAGGGCTCACGGCCGAAACCGGCGCAGTGATTGCCGCAGATGCCCGTGCCAATCTGGAGGCGGGCGCCTTCAGCCTGTTGCTCGAAGGTGTGGCCGAAGGCGTCGCGCGGCAGATCACCCTGGATTCAAAGATGCCCACCATCGGCATTGGCGCTTCACCGGCCTGCGATGGCCAAGTGTTGGTGACCGAAGACCTGTTGGGCCTGGGCGGCGAACACCTGCCGCGCTTCGTCAAACAGTACGCAGATGTAGGCGCGGTGATTCGCGATGCCTGCGAGCGGTTTGCCGACGATGTGCGCCATGGCCGTTTCCCTGAAGCGCGGCATTGCTACGGGCTTTGATCGATCGCCTCGGCCAATCGCTTCACGGCCTGGGCGATATCCTTGCTCCAGTCGAGGGTGTAGGTCAGGCGCAGGTGTTGCGGCCAGGCGCCATGCTGGCTGAACAGCTCGCCAGGGGCGATGACGATGCGTTGGGCCAGCAGGCGCTCAAATACCTGACGCATATCCACCGCATGCGGTGCTTGCAGCCAGAAGCTGGCGCCGCCTTGGGGCGCGATCACCTGCCAATGTTCCTCCAGCAAGGCTTTCATGCCGGTCATGCGCTCCAGCAGCAGCGCCCGCAGCGCTTTTAAATGCGCGTCGATACGCTTGGAGGTGAGCAGCTTGGCGATCGCCTTTTGCCGGATCGGTGACAGGCGAAACCCACGCTCCAGAAACACCCGCTGCAATTGCGGCGCGTGCCCGTGGCACACCACATAGCCATACGGCGCTTCCGAGCCGATGACTTTATCGAAGGTCGAAAACACCAGCAGCTTCTGCAGGTCGGCGAAGTCGCGATAACGCGGCGGCTGCGCTTCGAAATACAACTCGCCGTAAGTGTCGTTTTCGAACAGCCAGATATCCCGCGCCGCCAGCCAGCCGCAGATCTGCTGCTTGTCCTGTGCCGGCATCACCCCGCCCTGGGGGATATTCACCGTCGACGACAGCACCGCCAGGCGAATCGGCTCACGCATCAGCACGCCTTCCAGCGCCGCCAGGTCGAAACGCCCGTGGGCATCGAGCGGCATTTCGATCACGCGAATCTTCGCCGCTTGCAACTGACGCAGGATCGCCCACGAACACGGTGACTCCACCAGCGCCACGGTGCCGCACAGGTCCAGGGCATTGAGTGCCGCATCCAGCACGCTGTGCAAGTCCGCGCCGATATACACCTGGTCGGCCTGCCAGTAGCGGTCGGCGGATTGGGTGTAGTGCTCGGCCAACGCGGCACGCAACTCGGGCTCACCGAAGGGTAAGTAAAGCGGCGCGAGAGAGCGTGGGTGCTGGCGAGTCAGTTCACGCTCAAGCATCAGCAGCGGGTTTTCCAGCGACAACAGCATGGCCGGTGCATCGCTGCTCAAGGCAAGCATTCCCGGCTGGCGGGCATTGGCAAACACCTGGTCGAGCAGGTTGGTTTCAGTTGTTACCCGTGCAGGCATGGCCCTCGTGAAATAACCCTGTTTGGGCCGCGCGTAGATCCGCCCTTCATCCTCAAGCAAGGCGTAGGCGTACTTGGTGGTCGACACCGATACGCCAAGGCGCTCGGCCAATTGGCGCAGGGACGGCAGTTTGCGTTCGCCTGACGACGGGCTGGCGTCGATCAACTCGACGAGGTAACGGTAGACCGTCTGATAGGCAAAACCGGCGTCTTTGGGTTTATCCATGGTCCTTTGAGCTGCGCAAAACAGAGTGGGAAGAGAGCCTGGCAGTATCACTCAAGGCGATCTTATTTGCGCGCGTCTCGGGCTGAACAGCCCATGGCTCGGCCCATTGGGTTTGAGGCAACCCATCATGAACAGGGCTAAAGGTTTAGTGAAATCGTTTCATTATCTCTTGCTCTATAGCCAGCCTACACTCCACCTTAATTATTGAAACTGTAAAGACTTGAGTCAAACGTCGGCGTGTTGCTAAAAGGCAAGCAGTGAACTCAAGTCTGTCTCAACTTTTAAGGTGTCAGGTGGTCATGGATAACGCGTTTGAATTTACGATTAAGAGTGTTTGTTTTGACGAGCACTATCGCCCCTCCGAAAACACGCGCACCACCACTAACTTTGCTAATTTGGCCAGGGGCGAGCGTCGTCAGGAAAACCTGCGCAATACCTTGACGATGATTAATAACCGCTTCAATGCCTTGGCGCATTGGGATAACGCTGGCGGTGATCGGTATGCGCTCGAACTCGAGATTGTTTCGGCTCAAATGCAGATCGGTGTTGAAGGCAATGGGCAGGCCATTCCGCTGATTGAAGTGTTGAAAACGACGATTGTGGACCGCAAAACCAATGAGCGCCTTGAGGGCATCGTCGGCAATAATTTTTCTTCGTATGTACGCGACTATGACTTTAGCGTGGTGTTGTTGGGCCACAACAGAGGCCAGGCTGAATTCAGCACGCCCGATAATTTTGGCGACTTGCATGGCAAGCTGTTCAAGTGCTTTGTGAATTCAGCGGCGTACAGGCAGCACTTTAAGAAGTTGCCTGTCATCTGCTTGAGCGTTTCGAATACCAAGACCTATCAGCGAACTGAAAACCAGCACCCGGTATTGGGCGTTGAATACCAGCAGGATGAGTATTCGCTGACCGATGAGTACTTCAAGAAGATGGGCTTGAAGGTGCGCTATTTTATGCCGCCCAACAGTGTTGCACCCTTGGCATTTTATTTTTTCGGTGACGTGCTGAGTGATTACACGACGCTTGAACTTATCAGCACCATTAGCACGATGGACACCTTTCAAAAGATTTACCGGCCTGAAATTTACAATGCCAATTCTGTCGCCGGAAAACGCTACCAACCCAGTTTGAAGCATCAGGATTATTCATTAACACGCATTGTTTATGATCGAGAAGAACGTGGTCGGCTGGCGATTGAGCAGGGCAGGTTTGTTGAGGAAAATTTCATCAAGCCCTATCACGCTGTGCTTGAACAGTGGTCCGCGCAATACGCCGCTTGACTCATCAAACTTACAAGGTTGTGCCTGTCATGAAAAAGTTATTACCCACTTCTACAGCTGGCAGCTTGCCAAAACCGGCCTGGCTTGCTGAGCCCGAGACGCTGTGGTCACCCTGGAAGTTGCAAGGTGACGAATTAATTGAAGGCAAGCAAGATGCCTTGCGCTTGGCATTGCAAGAGCAGCAAGACGCCGGGATTGATATCGTCAGTGATGGCGAGCAAACCCGCCAACACTTTGTCACCACGTTTATTGAACACCTGAGCGGTGTTGATTTCGAGAAGCGTGAAACCGTCAGGATTCGTGATCGCTATGACGCGAGCGTGCCGACGGTCGTAGGCGCCGTTGCGCGCCAAAAGCCGGTGTTTGTCGAAGACGCCAGGTTCTTGCGCCAGCAAACCAACCAGCCGATCAAATGGGCGCTGCCAGGCCCCATGACCATGATCGATACGCTGTATGACAACCACTATAAAAGCCGTGAAAAACTCGCGTGGGAATTCGCCAAGATCCTCAACGAAGAAGCCCGGGAACTGGAAGCGGCGGGCGTCGACATTATTCAGTTTGATGAACCGGCCTTTAACGTGTTCTTTGACGAGGTGAATGACTGGGGCGTCGCCACCCTGGAACGGGCCATTGAAGGCCTTAAATGCGAAACGGCGGTGCATATCTGTTATGGCTATGGCATCAAGGCCAACACCGACTGGAAAAAGACCCTGGGGTCGGAGTGGCGGCAATATGAAGAAGCCTTTCCCAAGCTACAGAAGTCCAGTATCGATATCATTTCGCTGGAATGTCATAATTCCCATGTCCCCATGGACCTGATTGAACTCATTCGTGGCAAAAAAGTGATGGTTGGAGCGATTGATGTGGCAAACCGCGCCATTGAAACGCCCGAGGAAGTGGCCGATACCCTGCGTAAAGCCCTTCAGTTTGTTGATGCCGACAAGCTTTATCCGTGCACCAACTGTGGCATGGCGCCCTTGCCTCGCCGCGTGGCAAGGGGCAAGTTGAATGCGTTGAGTGCAGGCGCAGAGATCGTTCGAAGAGAGCTTCTCAACGCGCGCTGAGCCACCATCGGAAGGGGTGTACCAAGTTGCACTCCCTGTTCAGGATTTACCATGTCATTTCCCACTACGACGGTCGAGCCGCTGAGCTTTCGCGAAGCGCTTGGGCACTACGCATCCGGTATTACGGTGATTACCTCGCACCTGGATGACGAGCCGGTCGGCTTCACGTGTCAGTCGTTCTACAGCGTGTCGATGAGCCCACCGCTGGTGTCATTCAGCGTAATGTCCAATTCGGCCAGCTACCCCAAGATTCGCCAGGCCGGTCGATTCGTGGTCAATATCCTGTCGGGTGAGCAGGCCGGGATTTCCAACCAATTCGCCCGCCGCGGCACAGACAAATGGCACGGCGTGCAATGGCAGCACTCGCCTTTGGGTAATCCGATCATTGCCGGCAGCCTGCACTGGCTGGATTGCGAAATTCACGCCGAACACGCCGCCGGTGACCACCTGATCGTGATTGGTGAAGTAAAGGCGTTAAGTCTGCGAGCAGCGGCTGCGGCGAAGCCCTTGCTGTATTTCAAGGGGCAGTATTGCAACATCGCCGCACAGGGCGTGGTTCACGGGTAGGTAAAGGTGTGGTTAATAATGTAAGTGCCTAGCGTGTTCGTACGCGCTGTCACCCAGGCAACGGTCATACCGCGTTTTATTTGATCGTCAAGTTCTGATCGGGTTGTGCACAGTTCGATATCGCGCTCAGTGTGTAGATCCTTGATCCATAAGCCCGCCTCGCAACGACTATATTTCCCATAAGCCGGTCCCGGAAACCTGATTTCATAGACGGATTTATAGTGGATTACTTCGCCAGGCAGCATGTAGACGCACACGGCATAACTATTCAGGAGGAAAACGAATCCAAGGCTGAAGCCCCCTAAAAACTTGTTAGTCGAAGACATATTAGTGCTGTTGGGCGGGCGATTGCGTTCGGGCCTGAACGCACAATAGAGGCCTGTCACAACGCCGAATACCACATAGGTCGTCCATTCAGGAATCCATGCCATCAAGATGGTTTGCCTGGCAACCCGAGAGGCCCAGCCCATGTAAAACATCCATGCCCCAAGGACGAGAAGCACTAATATCAACGCCGCTATTCTTTTGAATTGTCTCCCGAGTGAGGGGTGTTTCATTGTTTTTTTGCTCGGTTCGTTGGTCGGCTGGGTAGCGTTGAGTGAACACCGGTGTGTTCAACCGATCAATCCACTCAAGCAAAATACCATCTAACCGGGCGCGACGACGCCCACTACTTCTCTGTGCGGCGCCGCAGCAACGAGTGACTTAGCTTCGTAAAAACTCAAGCAAATCCGCGTTGATGACATCCGCATTCGTCGTCGGCATCCCATGGGGAAACCCTGCATAGGTCTTCAACGTGCCATTCTTCAACAGTTTTGCCGACAACGGCCCGGAATCTTCATACGGCACAATCTGGTCATCATCGCCGTGCATCACCAGCACGGGGATCGTGATGCGCCGCAAAGCCTCAGTAAAGTCCGTTTGCGAAAACGCCACAATCCCGTCGTAGTGGGCGATTGCGCAACCCATCATGCCTTGTCGCCACCAGTTCTGGATCACGCCTTCCGACGGTTTGGCACCCGGCCGGTTGTAGCCATAAAAAGGCCCCGATGGTACGTCGCGATAGAACTGCGCACGGTTGGCTTTGAGCTGCGCCTGCATGTCGTCGAACACCGACTTGGGCAAGCCGCCTGGATTGCTCGGTGTTTGCAGCATCAACGGTGGCACGGCGCTGATGATGGCGGCTTTGGATACGCGGTCTTCGCCGTGGCGGGCAATGTAGTGAATGACTTCGCCACCGCCGGTGGAGTGGCCCACATGGGCGGCGCCCTGTACACCAAGGTGGTTGACCACGGCGGCGACGTCGTCGGCGTAGTGGTCCATGTCGTGGCCGTCCCAGACCTGGCTGGAGCGGCCATGGCCGCGGCGGTCGTGGGCGACGACGCGGTAACCGTTAGCCAGGAAGAACAGCATCTGCGCATCCCAGTCATCGGCGCTCAGTGGCCAGCCGTGGTGGAAGAAGACCACCGGGGCATCGCGTGGGCCCCAGTCTTTGTAAAAGATCTCAACGCCGTCCTGCGTAGTGACATACCCCATGTTCATCTCTCCAAAGTGATTGATCGGCCATCAACAGCAACGTGTTGATCGTGACCGGTTGAACAAAGTGCGGCTCAACCGATGGGCGGCCACGCTTGGCTGCCTGATCACTTGAGGTTTACAGTCCGCCTCAAGGTCAATGTGCGCGCGGAGTGGAACATGAGAATAGGCGAACTGGCGAAACTCAGCGGCTTGGCGCCATCGCGCATCCGTTTCTACGAAGCGAGCGGCCTGATCAAGTCGGTCACGCGCAAGGCCAACGGTTATCGGGACTATGCGCCGGAGGCAGCGGGGATGTTGCAACTGATCACGGGCGCACAGGCGGCAGGGTTTTCCCTGGAAGAAATCCGCCAATTGCTGCCGATGAACGCTGGCGGCTGGCAGCATGAGGCGTTGCTCGGAGGGCTCAAGCGCAAGGTCGAGGAAATCGAGGTGTTGCAGCAACGCCTGGCGCAGAATAAGGCCCAGTTGCTGCGGGTGATTGACGGCATCGAAGGCAAGCCTGAGGGCGTGGCGTGTGCGGACAATGCGCAGTTGTTGCTCAACCGCCTGCAGGATGAGCGCGAGAAAGCCGTGCACTGACCTGAAAAAAGCCATTGACCTTAAAGTTGGCTTTAATCTTATGGTGGTCCCACGCCAACTGAGGACTGCTCCATGAATCTGTTCGATCCCCTGTTATTACCCAACGGTTCGACCATCAACAACCGCATCGCCAAAGCCGCCATGGAAGAGAACATGGCAGACGCCGACCAGGCGCCTTCCGCCGATTTGCTGCGTCTCTACCAGGCCTGGGCCGATGGCGGTGCCGGCCTGATCATCACCGGCAACGTGATGGTTGACGGCCGCGCCATGACCGGCCCCGGTGGCGTGGTGTTGCAGGATGATCAGCAACTGGCCAAGTTCAAGCGCTGGGCGCAAGTGGGGCGCGCAGGTGGCGCGCAATTCTGGTTGCAGATCAATCATCCCGGGCGCCAGATGCAGGCCAATCTGGGGCAACAGACCTGGGCACCCTCGGCGGTTGCCATGGACCTGGGCACGTTATCCAAACACTTCAGCCGACCCCAGGCGATGACCGCCGAGGTGATTGCCGAGGTTATCCAGCGGTTTGCGCGCACCGCTCGCCTGGGCGAACAAGCCGGTTTTACTGGCGTGGAAATTCATGCGGCGCATGGTTATTTGTTGAGTCAGTTTCTCTCACCGTTGAGCAATCAACGCACAGACGCGTGGGGCGGCTCCCTGGAAAACCGCGCGCGGCTGTTGCTCGATATCGTCAAGGCGGTACGGGCGGTGGTTAGCAGGGAATTCGCGGTGGCGGTCAAACTCAACTCCGCGGATTTCCAGCGCGGCGGGTTCACCGCCGATGACGCCAAGCAGGTGGTTGAGTGGCTCAACGACTTGGGCGTGGACCTGGTGGAATTGTCCGGTGGCAGTTACGAAGCGCCCGCCATGCAGGGGGACGCGCGTGACGGCCGAACCCTGGCGCGTGAGGCTTATTTTGTTGAGTTTGCCCACGACATCCAGACGGTCGCCAAGATGCCGGTGATGGTCACCGGCGGTATCCGTCGACGCCCGGTGGCTGAAAGCGTGGTGCACAGCGGCGTGGACATGGTGGGCATCGGCACCGCGTTGGCGATTGATCCGCAACTGCCGCGTGCGTGGCTTGAAGGCAAAGACACAGCGTCCGAACTGCCGCCGATCACTTGGAAAAACAAAGCCTTCGCCTCCTTGGCCAATATGGCGCTGGTCAAGTTCCAGCTGCGCAAACTCAGCCAGCGCAAGCAGCCTGATCCCGGCGTATCACCGTTACGCGCATTGATCGAGCAGCAACTGGCCAACGCTTTGCGCACGCGGCAGTATCGCCGCTGGATCGCCAAGCGTAGCGCGTAGGCGGTGGTCAGGACGGGGTCAGTTGCGCCGCCGCAACCTTCACCCGCGTCGCGCGCCGCGCCATCACCCAGGCCAGCACCGGCGCCAGGGTAAACAGGGCAAACAACCACTGTGCCGCGTTGGCGATGCCGGCATTGCCGGTGGCGTCGTTGATACCCGCCACGTTGGAAATCACTCCCGCCAATGCCGCGCCCAGGGCCATGGCGAACAGCTGCAAGGTGGTGATCGACGCGGCGGCCGTGTCCTTGTCCTGCTCCGACGCCACTTGCAGGATGCGCGTCAGCAGGTGCGGCCAGCCCAGGCCGATGCCGAAACCGACCAGGAACAGCCCGAGGCAGATCGGCGCCAGCCGCGCCCATTCACCCAGGCTTTCCACTGGCGTGGTGACGGCTAGCAGCACCAGCCCGGCCACGATAAACAGCGGCCCCGCGAGGATGGCGCGCTGTGCGCTGCGGCCGCTCCAGCTGGAACTGAGGATTTCCGACACGGTCCAGCCGGCCGCCATCAGCGCCGCCATGTACCCGGCAACCAGCGGTGATTGACCATGCAGGTGTTGCAGAAAATACGGCATGAAAATCTCGCTGCTCATGCCGATCACCAGCAGGCAAGTGGTTGCATACAGCGCGCACAGCGGGGCGTCGAACTTCAGTGCGTCCTTGGGCAGCAGCCGTATGGTCGCGGTGGATTCGTGGCGGACCAGTGCATAGACCAGCACGGCGCACACTGCGATGCCCAGCAGGTTCCAGCTCGGCAGCGCCGAAACGCTGCCTGCGCACACGGCCAGCACGGCGGCAGCCAACAGCACCAGTTGTGGCACCGGCAAGCGGGTCGGCGTGCTCGCCGTGGCGTCGCGTGGCGGTAGCGCGCGGTGGGTGAGGACCATATAGGCAAGGCTTATCGGCACCATGGCGCCGAAGGCGAAACGCCAGGCATCCATCTCGGCGAACACGCCACCGACCGCCGGGCCGACCAAGGTAGCCACGCCCCACATGCCTGACACCAGCGCCATTGCTCGCGGCCACAGGCGCTCCTCAAACACCAGTTGGATCATCGAGTAACACAAGGCCAGCAACATGCCGCCGCCCAACCCCTGTATCAAGCGCCCGACCAGCATCACCGGCATGCTCGGCGCCAAGGCGCAGATCAGCACACCGACCATAAAGATCAACGTGGCGACGGTATACGCCAGCCGCGGCCCGGTGCGTTGCAGCAGCTTGGAAGTGAGGGCGGAGCCGAGGATCGAAGCCACCACATACAGCGTGGTGCTCCACGCATACAGCGCCAGCCCGCCGATTTCGGCGACCACCGACGGCAGAATGGTCGTGGCGATATAAGTGTTGGTGGCATACAACGCGATGCCGCCGGAAAGGGCGATAGAACGTGGGGCGTTCTTGCCCCGGAGCAACTCGCTCCAGCTGCTGTCTTGGGTGTGCATCGACGATTCCTTGTGCCGCTGTCCGGCTTGGGTTAGTTTGCCAAGCAATTGCTTTGAATATTGCGACGAGGCTGTTTATTTTGTCAAGAGATGACTTGGAATATTCGCCGGTGTCGCCGGCGGAGCGTTTGCTGCACCTGCTCAAGACCCGTGGGCCACAATTGGCCAGTGATGCCGGTGAGTTCCTCGGCACCACCGGTGAAGCGGCACGCCAGCAGTTGGTGAAGCTGGCTGCCAGTGGGTTGGTCGAGGCCCGCTCCGAGGTACGCGGGGTAGGGCGCCCGACCCAGGTCTGGCAGCTCACGGCGACGGGGCACGCGCGCTTTCCCGATACCCATTCCGAACTCACCGTGCAACTGTTGCAGACCGTGCGCGAGACCTTTGGTGAAGAGGCTATTGAGCGTTTGATTGACGTGCGCGAGCGCCAGACCCTGGCGTTGTATGAACGTGAGATGCAAGGCGTCAGCGGCCTTAAAGCGCGGGTCGAAAAGCTTGCGGCACTGCGCACACGTGAAGGTTATATGGCCCAATGCAGCGAGCAGCCGGACGGCGCCCTGATCCTGGTGGAGAACCACTGCCCGATCTGCGCAGCGGCGACCGCGTGCCAAGGGTTTTGCCGCGCAGAATTGCAGGTGTTCGAGCAGGTGCTACAGGCCAAGGTCGAGCGCGTGGAGCATATTCAGTTGGGCGCGCGGCGGTGTGCTTATCGGATTCACTGAACGCGCCGCCGATTAAATGTGGGAGCTGGCTTGCCTGCGATAAACGCGGGGCAAGCCCGCTCGCCACAACAGCCCGTTCAGCCTGTAGCACCGCAGCGGTGCGACGATTCGGCACGTCAGCTCCCTTCTCCCAGTGCGACCGCCACCTCCTTGGCCACCTCGATAAACGCCCGCGCCGCCGCACTCTGGTACACCCCTTTGCGCTGCATCAACACCGCTGTGCGCTGCAGCCGCTGCGGCCCCAGTTCAATCGCGACCAACTCGGGATGCGCCCGTGCAATCGCGGCCGGCAATAGCGTCGACAGCGTGGTCCGGCGCACCACCTCGATCAGTGCGCCGATCACATTGGCCTCCATCACCACGCGCGGGCGGATGCCATGCTGGTTGCAGTAGTGGTCGATCTGCTCGCGGGTGGCGAACGCCTTGCTGAGCAAGATCAGCGATTCGCCGTTCAGCGCCTGCAACCCGATGGCTGCCTCGCCTGCCAGCGGGTGTTGGTTGCCGACCACCAACGCCAGGGTTTCCACCAGCAGGGGATAGCTGTCGATGTCGGGCGCGTGCACTTGATCAAAGGCAATGCCCACATCCAGCTCGTCAGCCAGCAACTGGTTCTCCATCTGCTCCTGGGCGACCTCGCGCACGTTCAGCGTGATGTTCGGATAGCGGCGGTGAAAGGTTTCCACCAGCGGCCCTACGAGGTAAGTGGTGAAGGTGGGCGTGACTGCAATCCTCAGCGTTCCACGGCTCAAATCACCCACGTCATGGATTGCACGCTGGCCTTCCTGCAGTTCCTGCGCTGCCCGTAGCGCATAGCGCAGGTACACCTCACCGGCATCGGTCAGACGGGTCTTGCGCCCTGAGCGGTCAAACAACTGCGCGCCGAGGTTTTCTTCCAACTGCCGCACTTGCTGCGACAGCGCCGGCTGCGAGACATGCAGGGCCGTCGCTGCCTTGGTAAAGCCCTGATGCTCGGCGACAGCAAGGAAGTAATGGATATGGCGCGCCAGCATGCTTGTACTCATAAGATTATCTGATGATCTTGATCATATATGAGACTTTTACCTTATTTAAGTGGCTGCGTAACCTTTGCTTCATCGCATCGCGAACCAAAGGAGTCACCCATGCAAGACATCATCGACGGTTTCCTGAAGTTTCAACGTAACGCCTTCCCCGAGCGTGCCGGCCTGTTCAAAGACCTGGCCAACCAGCAGAGCCCGCGGGCGCTGTTCATCTCCTGCTCCGACAGCCGCCTGGTGCCAGAGTTGGTCACGCAGCGCGAGCCGGGCGACCTGTTCGTGATCCGCAACGCCGGCAATATCGTGCCGTCCTACGGCCCCGAGCCGGGCGGTGTGTCGGCCTCGGTGGAGTACGCCGTCGCCGCCCTGCAAGTCAGCGACATCGTGATTTGCGGGCATTCCGATTGCGGCGCCATGACCGCCATCGCCACCTGCAAATGCCTGGACCACATGCCCGCCGTGGCCGGCTGGTTGCGCTACGCTGACTCCGGCCGGGTGGTCAACGAGGCCCGCCAGCATGTCGACCAGCACGCCAAAGTCGCCTCCATGGTGCGCGAAAACGTCATCGCGCAATTGGCCAATATCCAGACGCACCCTTCAGTGCGCCTGGCCCTCGAAGAAAAACGCGTGACGCTGCACGGCTGGGTCTACGACATCGAAAGTGGGTGCATTCAGGCCTTCGATGGCCGCACCGGCCAGTTCGTCGCCCTTGCCGACAACCCGACTGCGCGTGCCGTTTCCTACTAACACCTTCCTTTTTACCCACGGAGATAACCCCATGATCCAGTCGCAAATCAGCCAGACCACTCGCCTTGCCCTGACCGACGTCATCCTCTTGGCTAAAGCCCGCAAAGACCTGTCGTTCGCGCAGATCGCCGCAGGCACCGGCCTGCACGAAGCCTTTGTTACCGCCGCCTTGCTCGGCCAGCACCCACTGCCGGCCAGTGCCGCTCAAGCCGTTGCCGACACCCTGGGCCTGGATGCGGATGCCGTGCTCCTGCTGCAAACCATCCCGGTGCGCGGCAGCATCGGCAACGGCGTGCCGACCGACCCGACCATCTACCGCTTCTACGAAATGATCCAGGTCTATGGCACCACGCTCAAGGCGCTGGTCCACGAGAAGTTTGGCGACGGCATCATCAGCGCGATCAACTTCAAGCTGGACGTCAAAAAGGTTGAAGACCCGGACGGTGGCTCCCGCGCCGTGATCACCCTGGATGGCAAGTACCTGCCGACCAAACCGTTCTGATCAGCTGAGTAACGGCCCGGCGCTGCAAGGCGTTCGGGCTGTAGCAGCCACATTATTTGCGCTGCCTTGAATCCTGCTACGCGGTGCATTTACCGGGTTTGATCCATTCGCGCATCGTATACGGTGCGCTTTTTATGGGTGCAGACCTGGCTTTTCATTAGGGGCCATCCGCTCCAGAAACCCGGTAATCAACCCCACCACCTGCTGCTGAATCACCGCCCGTGGCCGCCCACCCTCGCCATCGCGGCAAATCATGCCATCGCCCGGCGAGCGTTCCTCAATCAACGCGATTGCGCCCGGTTTGCAGATCGACATAAAGCTGAAGTGCGTGGCGTCGCTGATTTCCACGTACTGCGTCGTAGCTTTTGGCAGGCGCTTGACCAGGTTGGCGGATTCCAGGTTGGGGTCCATATCCTCGGTTGGCACGCCACCTGCGATAACCAGCGCAGGCACCTTGAATGCCGCCAGGCTGGCGTCGGTCATGCCGCGTGACAGGCCCAGGTCCAGAGACACGATGGCGGTGACGCGTTTGTCGCTCAAGTCCGCAGCCAGACGCGCTTTGCCGTCGGGTGTCGCGGCGGGGTTCATCTCATGGTAGCCGATGCAACCGCCCAGCTTCGGGTGGGCGGCGCAGTCGCGGGTGAACAGGTCAGGATCGAAGCGCGCGCCGGCGATTTCCAGTACGGTCCAGCCGCCGAGGGAATGGCCGACAGCAGTAATGTGTTGGTTCGCCACCGCGCCAAACTGTTGCGGTTGAGCCAGCACGGCGTCGATAGCGCGGCTCAGGTCGGCCGGGCGTTGCCATAGCTGTGCGGCGGCTTGCGGGTTGCGGTCCTTGGTGGTGGTGCCGGGGTGGTTGACCGCCGCGACGATGTAACCTTTGTGCGCCAATGCACTGGCCAGCCACACCTGATTGCCCCAGTTGCCGCCGTGACCGTGGGACAGCACCACCAGCGGATGCTCGCCCGCAGCCGGCGGCGCGTCGGGCACGGCGAGGGCGCCGATGAAGACCGCGTTGTCGGCGATCAGCGTGGGTTTGGCTGAGGTGGTAGCGGGGTACCACACCACCAGCTCCAGTGGGCGATTGTTGTGCGCATCGTGCAGGGTGGTGGTTTTGAAACCGACCGAGCTTTCGTCGGAGAAAGCGGGGGCGGCCAGGCAGAGCAGGAACAGCGCGCGTAGAGCGGTTTTCATTGTTTTTATCGTCCTTGATGAGGTGGCGCATCATGACGGGAAAAACCCCGTTTGAGTAGAGGGCAGGCGGGACTAGGAAGTAACTGACACACTCCTACTTTTAAGTATGACAGAGCGGTCCTTAGTGTTTTTAGGAAGTGGCTGGCTTACCCCGGTTGATTATTCGTGCAGTGTTGGAGGCGTGAATCCTACTGCGGGAAAAGAGTGTACCGACGGCAGGCTGAGTACTTGATTATTAACTCTAGGGTGATAACGATGAAAAGGTTACTTGCGGTTTCGTATGGTGTTGGTTTGCGTAGAGCGTTGTCAGGCATATTGATTTTTGTGATGTTGCTGGCGATGGGTGTTACTTACGCACAAGAAAGTGTAATCAATAAAAGTAGTAAGCCCGCCGCCATTGTCGTGTTGTCGAATGGCGGATTTGGACTCGCCTTTTTCAATCTTCTCAATGTCGACTTTCCTTCCGGTACTGCAGCGCTGCCCAAAAAGTTGATGGGGATCGAATGGACGACTACTTACTATCCAGATACTGTGGGAGAGTCGGTTGAGTTTTGTTACTTTCGCCCCTATAACAGCGTTAAAGAAAATTGCCGAGCGATTAGTCCGAATTCATCGGGCGTAGTGCTTGATTTTAATGACTTACCTTTTGGTAATGGTGCCGGTGTCACCATTAGACATAATGTTGAAGGGGCCGGCGTACCCGTTGCTAATGCTGCTGGCAACGATTCAGTTACTTACCGTTATAGCTACTAACGAGAGGCTGGGTTGCCTTGCGACCAATCCTGTCGCAGGGCTCCCTTCTGCATCTATGAAAGCAAGCACTGCTTGTTTTATGTGGGGTCAAGTCATGATCAATATCGCGCCTTACACATCGTTGCTTAACCACCGGTTGGCTGACAACCCCGTCACTGCTCATAGCCAATTACCCGTCTTGCCTAACGACGCCGCCGGCGCTTTTACAGGCGCCGCGAGTGAGAGCAATGTCTCGATCCTTTCCCGTCAATTAAGTGAAGCGGCAGCACGCGCTGAAACCCGAGGGGCCGGGCATCTCGATTCGATTTCGGGTGACGGCTATTTCATGGGCAAGGCTCAGCACGACGCCGAAGTTCCAAAGACAGACTCACTGGAATTAATCAGTCGTGCCAAGCAGGCAACCGACTTCCTAAACGGATCTGACAGCAACCCATTCAAAGGCCTTTCTCTCGATCAATTGAGGCTTATTGCTCTCGACGAGGGCGGTCCTTTCACTCTCAACGAGCGGCGCGCGGCTTGGGAAGAAGCCAATAGCTTGACTGTTCTGAATGCGCGGGCATCGTCTTCCGCCCCTGCACCCGACAGCAGGCGCGACCTTATGATCTCCCGTCTGTTCAACGGTTCAGAACCCGAGGTAGCCGACCCTAAGACTAACCGTAACGACCGGCACCGCAACGAATATCTCACCCGCGACGATCGCGACATACTGTCCCAGATGTACGCTTATGCGGATTCGGAGGGTGCTGATCTGGACTATGTTGATAATGTGGCTCGTTGGCTCGCCCACTATCGTGAACACGACAATGGTCGCACGATTAGCAACGTCAATAACGGAAAGGGGTACAACTCAGAAGGCTATATGATCACGGTCAACTTCAAGGAAAAGGATGCTGCCATCGCGTCACGTATCTTGAACGGTACTGCAATCAACAGCACGCGTCTTGACCAAGGTTTTCTACGCCATTTCCTTGATCCCGGGCAGGGCGCACTTATTCATCATGGTGGCATGGCCTTCCTTGAACAGATGGTGATCAAGTTCTCCAATGAAGCGGCGACACAATCTTCGCTTGGCAATGAATTCGCTCAATACACATCGATTGATATCAACGACAATATTGTGATCACCGTGCACAAGGACAAAAAGCTTCCACCTTTCGAGCCTCTGGTTATCAATGACAATGGTGTCTGGAGCGTTACCGAAAAAGGCAGGGCTGCCGGCTATTCGTTGGACCCGCAGACGGGTAGAGCCCGCTGGGCCGATCCCACTGCGGTTGTCCAGCAACCGAGCGGTTCCATCGCAGATACACCTGCCGGTCAAAGGCCGAACAGCTTCATTCTGGAAGCCCTCTCCGGCAATCGTGATCAGCCTGATGCGCGCCCGATCTGGCTGAGCAGCCTATTCAAGTTGATTCAAAATTACCGGCCTTGATTGGGCTGCGGGAGATTTCGCAATCTTTGAGGCAACTAATCGACGCCTAACCTTGGTATTGGCCAACCCAGCCCCATAACTACCCTCGTATCCACTGAGGGCGCAGACCATGACCAACTCAACCGAAACCGCCATCCTTGCCGGCGGCTGCTTCTGGGGCATGCAAGACCTGTTGCGGCGCTACCCTGGCGTGCTGCAAACGCGCGTCGGCTACACCGGCGGCGATGTGCCGAATGCCACGTATCGCAACCACGGCGACCATGCCGAAGCCATCGAGATTGTGTTTGACCCGGCGGTGATCAGTTATCGGCAGATACTGGAGTTTTTTTTCCAGATCCATGACCCGAGCACGCCTAACCGCCAGGGCAATGACACTGGGCCAAGCTATCGGTCGGCGATTTATTACTTGAGTGAGCAGCAGCGCGATATTGCCGAAGATACGGCGGCCGACGTGGATGCGTCGAAGCTGTGGCCTGGTCGAGTGGTCACTGAAATAGAGCCGGCAGGGCCGTTCTGGGAAGCGGAGCCTGAGCATCAGGATTATCTGGAGCGGATACCGAATGGGTATACCTGCCACTTTATTCGGCCGAACTGGAAATTGCCGAAGCGGGCTTGAGAGTTCGCATGACGTGAACCCTGCGCCAATCCAGAATGTGGGAGCTGGCTTGCCTGCGATTACGGTGTGTCAGTCAATAAATGAGTTAACTGATCCTCCGCCATCGCGGGCAAGCCCGCTCCCACATTAGCCTTGTGTTGCCTGGTGCTCAGCGATCTTCAGCGTTAGCCGGCGGCCTCGCGCTCCAGCAGCCTGTCCATCAATAACACCCCCAACTCACTCAACTGGTGAATCGCCAGGGCCACGTCGCGCTGTTTTCCGGTCAAGTCTTCTGACAGGTCGAGCAGTAAGGCGGTGACCGAGGAAAAGGTTTCGTAGCTGTTGGTGATCAGGGTTTCGTTGCTGGCATCGGCCGCGACGTTGAACAGCGAAGGTGGTGACAATGCCGGGTCGGCTTTTGGATTGAGGTAGTGATCAATTGCGCGATGCGCGGCCTGATTGAGTTTCAGGTCCGGTTCGCTGGGAGGGTTCGGCGTTATTTTAAACATCATGTAATTCCTGAATGGAGCCGACACCCTTTCGCTACTACACAAAGAGGGTGGCAGCTGTACGCAGGTTAGTAGACCGGGGAATTACACAAAGCCGGCGCGCCCGAAGGCGCCCTACGCACAGCCACCATCAGGCACAGACAGGAACGTCTGATAGATGAAGCTCATGCACCAAGTGTAATTGACCCCAGGGCTACTAAACCCGATCACTGAGTTGTCAGCGACCGAGCAACCTTAGAGACGCCCACCACAGCGCACAAGCCGGCGGATTCTGACGCAAGCGTAGGCAATGGAGCAAGGCGCTGTGGCTTCGGACTTTCCTGTTTCAGGCTTCGTTGTAGGACATGAGCCTTACGCCAAACAAAATGTGGGAGCTGGCTTGCCTGCGATTACGGTGTGTCAGTTAATAAATTAGTTAACTGATCCTCCTCCATCGCGGGCAAGCCCGCTCCCACAGGGTTGATCGTTCCCATGCTCCGCGTGGGAATGCCGCCTCAGACGCTCCGCGTCCAGCCGCCGACGCCTATTTTAAGGCCTGCGCAATGTGACGCGGAGCGTCACGGGATGCATTCCCACGCGGAGCGTGGGAACGATCATGCGGGTGCTGTGTTGGGTGGTTGATTAGGCTTTGGCTACGCCCACTCGCCACTGCGCGGGCGGCAGCAACCCATTCACCAGGTAATTACCGACGATCCGCGACTTGTACACCCGCGGGTTATGGTTCGCCAACGTGCGCGCATTGCGCCACAACCGGTCCAGCGCCTTGTTGCTGGCCGTGGCGCTGGCGCCCAATGCATCGAACAACCCGGTGGTCGCCGCCAGTGTTGCATCCACCACGGGATTGACCGCCAGGCACACCTCCAATTCCGCCAACGCAACCTGCGAGTCGTCATCCTGCAGCGGCCGGTCTCGCGCAATCACATACTGCGCCGTCTGATCCAGGCGCTGCGCCGCGTGCTGGGTGATGGCCTGTGCGGCGTAGGCTTGGCTGGCGACTTCGCCAATCACTTGCAGCAATTGCACATCCTGGGCTGCGGTGTCGGCGTTGCCGGTGGTGAAGGTGCGGGCGCGCTGGCTGAGTTCGGCGGCGCCGCTGAGTGCGGCGCGGCGGGCGATGCCGGCCAGGGTGGCAAGGTGGTAGATCTGGTAGAACGACTGGCCATAGGCGAAGCGTTGGGTGGTGGGGCGCACATCGTCATCCACCACCGGTGCGTTGTCGAAGAGGCAGGTGCCGCTGGCGGTGAGGCGTTGGCCGAAGCCATTCCAGTCGTCGATGATCTGCACACCGGGCGCCTTGAGGTCGACCACCAGGCTGTACACCACACCGTCTTCGCCGGTGGCCACGGTGTTGATCAGGTCACTGTAGAGCGCGCCGGTGGTGTAGAACTTTTTGCCGCTGATGCGCAGTGTGCCATCGGTGTGGCGGTGCAGGCGGGTGCCGAAATCGCCACGGGCCTGGTTGCCGACTTCGGTGCTGCCTGGGGAAAGCAGGGCGCCTTGGCCGAGGCGGTCGAGCCATTGGGCGCGCCAGTCGCGGTCTTTGGCGCATAGCACGTCTTCGCAAAAGCCAAAATGCCCACGCAGTGCCTGGGTGATGTTGGAGTCGGCGGCGGAAAGCTCTGTCAGCAGCGCAAGCAGTTCAGCGAAGGTCGCGCCTTGCCCGCCGTAACTGACTGGCAATCGCCAGCGTGGCAAACCCAGAGCGTTGAGCTGTTGGATCACTGTCGACAGGCTGGTGCGTGTCTGATCCGCCTCGGCAGCGTGTGCCAGGATCTGCGCAAACAGCGGGCGAAACGGAGCGGCCAGTTGTTCGTAACGGGCGGAGGGCGCAGTGCCCCAGATATTCAATACGGGAGTCGACATGCAATGGACCTTGCAGAAAGGGTTTCAGGCGCGGGGTCCAGTGGTCTGGTGGCGTCACCCTAACTCAGTGGGCAGCAAACTTTTAATACGAAAAATAGCTAACCCACTGTTCGGCGGTTCTATCGATAGTGCACAACAGTATTAAACCCGGCGCTTTTATTGCGTTAGCTTCTACGGGCGCCACGCTCGGCGACTGCCAAAACCCTTCTCTCATTGCCAGACTGCACGCCCACAGATGGTTGAGTCAGCCATTAACTGTGTGGATTCCTCCTATGATCAATCGTCGTAATTTGCTTGCCGTGCTGGGCCTGGCCTCGCTGACACTGCATGGCCCATCGGTGTGGGCGGCAGCGCCGCAGACCCTGACGGTGGGTGACCAGTTCTTCTCCAATCGCATCGTCCTGGAGCTGTCCGGCGAGCTGAAAGACCTGCCGTATCAAATCGACTTCAAACGCTTCAATACCGGCTCCCCGGTGGCCTCGGCGGTCGCCAGTGGCGCGCTGGACGTGGGCATTGTCGGCGATACGCCGGTGATCAGCCTCGCCGCCAATGGCGCGCCGGTGAAAGTGGTCGCCAGCACCCAGACCAGCCTCGATGGCGTGGGCATTGTGGCGCGCAAAGGCATCCATTCGGTGGCCGAGCTCAAAGGCAAAACGGTGGCGATCTGGAACGGTTCGTGGAGCCAGCAACTGGCCTACAAGGCTCTGGATGAGGCCGGTGTGCCGCGCAGCAGCGTGACCTTCAAATACCTGCTGCCGGCCGAAGCCAGCCTGGCGCTGAGCCAGGGCGACATCGATGCCTTCGGCACCTGGGAACCCTACGTGTCGTTGCAGGAAAAAGAGGGCAGCACCCTGATCCGCAATGCCAAGGGCCTGATGAGCGCGCCGACCTACATCGTTGCGTATGAGCCGGCGCTGGCGCAGAAACGCGCGATTATCAAAGATTTTGTGGCGCGTCTCACCCGTGCGCGGGTGTGGAGCAGCAGCCACGTTGATGAGTATGCCCAGGCGTGGTCGAAGGCCAACCAATCTGCACCGGAGATTGCCAAGGTGTGGTTCAAGCGTGATGCGATCAAGGTGCTGCCGATCTCCCCGACCATTGTCGGCGAAGCCCAGGCCACGGCGGATTTCCTGGTCGATGCGCAGATGCTCAAACAGCCTTATGACGTGACGCCCATGTTTGATCAGGCCCTTTAAACGCGGACGAAACACGCGCTAATAGTCTCGGGCGCCTGTTGATACGGGGGCTGAGCTAGGGTTTTTGGTTCCGGTTGGCGCCGGAACAAAAAATTCACTAGCATCAGTATGGAGTAGCCAGTAGGCTACAGGTGAGACTTTGACCAATTCGATCGGCAGGACGCCGGAGTTTGATACATGGCTCGACGGTATGAAGGATCTATGGGGCAAAACGGCGGTGCTGACTCGCCTGGACCGCGCCGAAGAAAACAATTTTGGCGATTGCGAGCCGGCCGGTGACGGCCTGAGTGAAATGCGTGTATTCGTCGGGCCTGGCTACAGGATTTATTTTGTACGCACGGGCATCACGGCCTACCTGATACTGTGGGGCAGTGATAAAACCGACCAAAAAAGAGGCATAAAGCGGGCAAAAGAGATTCTCGATGCCCTGAGAGGTAAATGAAATGAGCAACTCGACATTCAAACCCGAGGACATGCCGATCCTCGATCTTGATACATCCGGCACCAGCGTCTACGAAGCTTCGCGCTTCCTCGACAGCCCGGAAATCATCAGTGCTTATCTGGCACAAAGCATGAAGTCCCAGGACCCGCAGATCCTCATGAAGGCGCTGGCTGAAGTTGCCAAGGCCCAGGGTGTGAACAAGGTGGCCGAGGCGGCGGGGGTCAATCGCGAGAGTCTGTATAAAACCCTGAAGGGCGGCTCTAAAACACGTTTTGAAACGATCAAGAAGCTGATGCTGGCGTTAGGCGTTGAGCTGACTGTGCAGCCCGTTGCAGCTGGCGCGAGCAAAAAAATGCCGCGGCACAACGGACAATAATCAGCAACTGTCAGTTTTCACAGTATCTTTCTCCTTGAAGTCATGGTCTTGTCACACGCTGATGCGAACGTTCCCTAGCCAAAAAACACAAGGCACCGGACCCCGCCTGAGTTGTACTTCAAGGAGATTTAATCATGAGGGTCGTGACCTCAGGCTCTGCTTATCTGGATATAGACGCTTACGCTTGTTGCATAGCCTACGCTGAACTGCTGAATCACCAAGGTGTTCAAGCGCGTGGGGTCAGCAGTGCGCCACTCAATTTCAGCGTTTGCGCCAGTGTGCTCGGTTGGAAGGCCTCGCTGGACGATTACCAACCCGGCGCCGACGATGAGTTCGTGTTGGTGGATGTCTCCGACTACCATCATTTTGACCCGGTCGTGGTACTCGATCAGGTGTGCGAAGTGATTGACCATCATCCAGGCTTTGAAATCCACTGGGCGCAGAAGCTGGGTGCGGATGCTGATATCCGGCCAATCGGTGCCGCGGCAACGCTGGTTTTCCAGCGTTGGGAAAGGTCCGGCCTGCTGCCGCAGATCAGCCGGCACAGCGCTGCGTTATTGGCCACGGCGATTCTGGACAATACCCTGAACTTCACCGGAAAAATGACCGCATCCCTGGATATCTGGGCCTACGAGGTGCTGGCGCGGCGGGCGGGGCTGACGGCGGATTGGCCGCAGCGTTATTTCAGCGAATGCCAGGCTGCGATCGAAGCCGACCTTGAGGTCGCCCTGGCGGCTGATATGAAACACATGACGGCCACGCGCAACCTGCCGCAGCTCATTGCGCAAATGACGGTGTGGGATGCGCAGGGGTTGCTCCAGCGGCATCACGCAGCCATTGAGCAATGGCTGGCGGCGCAAGGTGAGGACTGGCTGTTGAACGCTATCAGCATCCGCGAGCGCAAGAGCTATTGGTTGGCCGAGCCTTCTCTCAGCCAGCCGAAGCTGAGCCTGCTGCTGTCGCTTGATTGGCAAGGTACACAGGCCGTGCTTGGGCGTGCGATGCAGCGCAAGGAGCTGGTGAAGCTGGCCCTGGCTGCCGCACGCGAAGACCTCAGCGTACGAGGCAAGGCCGTTTGTTGTTGAAGGCCCAGCCCGGTATCAAAAACTGCATCGCCACGCTGTCGTCCCGCGCCCCAAGGCCCATGCCTTTGTACAGTTCGTGGGCCTTGGCCACGGCGTCCATATCGATCTCCACGCCCAGGCCCGGTTTGCTCGGCACCTTGACGTAGCCGCCCTCGATTTTCAGCGGTTCCCGGGTCAGGCGTTGGCCGTCCTGCCAGATCCAGTGGGTGTCGATCGCAGTGATGTCGCCCGGAGCGGCGGCGGCCACCTGGGTGAACATCGCCAGGGAAATATCAAAGTGGTTATTGGAGTGCGAGCCCCAGGTCAGGCCCCACTCATTGCACATCTGCGCCACGCGCACCGAGCCTTGCATCGTCCAGAAGTGCGGGTCGGCCAGGGGAATATCCACCGACTGCAGCTGGATCGCGTGGCCCATTTCACGCCAGTCGGTGGCGATCATGTTGGTCGCGGTTTTAAGCCCGGTGGCACGGCGGAATTCGGCCATGACCTCGCGGCCCGAGTAGCCGTTTTCTGCGCCACAGGGGTCTTCGGCGTAGGCCAGCACGTGGTGTTGATCGCGGCATAGGCGGATCGCTTCTTTCAGTGACCATGCGCCGTTCGGGTCGAGGGTGATGCGTGCGTCCGGGAAGCGCTCGGCCAAGGCCGTCACCGCTTCGATTTCTTCATCGCCACTCAATACGCCGCCTTTGAGCTTGAAGTCGTTGAAGCCGTATTTGGCTTTGGCGGCTTCGGCCAGGCGCACCACGGCCTCGCTGGTCAGGGCTTTTTCATGGCGCAGGCGGAACCACTCGTCATCGGCGTCCGCCTCGTTGCGGTAGGCCAGGTCGGTGGCCGTGCGATCACCGACGTAGAACAGGTAGCCGAGCATTTTTACTGCGTCACGCTGTTGGCCTTCGCCCAGCAGGGCGGCTATGGGCACTTCGAGGAATTGCCCGAGCAGGTCGAGCAGGGCGGCCTCCATGGCGGTGACGGCGTGGATGGTGATGCGCAGGTCGAAGGTTTGCAGGCCACGGCCGGCGGCGTCCCTTGAGGCAAAGGTGGTGCGCATCTGGTTGAGGATGCGCTGGTACTGGCCGATGGGTTGGCCGATCACCAGGCTGCGGGCGTCCTCCAGGGTTTCGCGGATGCGCTCGCCACCGGGCACTTCACCGACACCGGTGTTGCCCGAACTGTCCTTGAGGATCACGATATTGCGGGTAAAAAATGGCCCATGGGCGCCGCTCAGGTTCAGCAGCATGCTGTCGTGGCCGGCGACGGGAACGACTTGGAAATGGGTGACGACGGGCGTGGTCATGGCAGGATCCTAATAAGCTTAAAGAGGTTTGCTGATAGCGGTGCCTGTTGCTGCAACGCTCTGCGGCGCCAGCACGGCAGAAGGCGAAGTCTTGGCAAAAAACACCAGGATGGCCGCCAGCACCGAGGTGCCGGCCAGGCCATACAGGCCGCCCTGGATCGAGCCGGTGGTCTGCTCCAGAAAGCCGAAGGTCGTAGGCGCCACGAAGCCGCCCAGGTTGCCGATGGAGTTGATCAGCGCGATCACTGCAGCGGCGATGCGCACATCCAGGTAACCCTGTGGGATTGGCCAGAACAGCGAGGACGCGGACTTGAACCCGATGGCCGCAAAGCAGATCGCGACAAAGGCGAAGATCGGCCCGCCGGTGGTGGACATGAACATGCCGGCGGCGGCAATCAACAGCGCGGCGGCGACCCAGGCTTGCTGGAACTTGAACTTGCCCGACAGCGCGGCGAAGGCGTACATGGCGATGATCGAGATCAGCCACGGGATCGAGTTGAAGAAGCCGACCTGCACGTCGCTCAGATCGCCCATCTTCTTGATGATGCTCGGCAGCCAGAAGGTCGCGGCGTAGATCGTCAGCTGGATGCAGAAGTACAAGGCGCAGAACAGCAGGATCTGGCGGTCCTTGAGCAGCTTGGCAATGGTCGGTTTGATGGTGGTCAGCGCCTCACGCTCGCGCTGTTCCTGGTCAATGGCGCCCACCAGCGCGTCCTGTTCTTCGCGGGTCAGCCATTGGGCGTCGTGGGGTTTGGAGTCGAGCCAGAACCACACAAAAAAGCCCAGCGCCACTGAAGCCAGGCCTTCGATGGCAAACATCCATTGCCAGCCGTGAAACCCGAACCCTTCTATCTGCAGAAGTGCTCCCGACAGCGGGCCGGAGATCAGCGACGCAACCGCCGAGCCACTGAGGAAAATGGCGATGGCTTTACCGCGCTCCACGCCGGGCAGCCAGCGCGTGAAATAGTAAATCACCCCAGGGAAAAACCCCGCCTCGGCCACGCCCAGCAGAAAGCGCAGGACGTAGAACTGGGTTTCGTTCTGGATGAACGCCATCAGCGTGGCGACGATGCCCCAGGTGAACATGATGCGGGTCAGCCAGATGCGCGCACCGACCTTTTGCAGCAGCATGTTGGAGGGCACTTCAAAGAGCGCGTAGCCGATGAAAAACAACCCGGCGCCCAAGCCGTAGGCGGCCGCGCCGATACCCAGGTCATGCTCCATGTGTGTGCGCACGAAGCCGATATTGACCCGGTCGATGTAGTTGAGAATAAACATGATCACGAACAGTGGGAGCACGTGGCCCTTCACTTTGCTCACGGCGCGCGTGAGGACCGAATCACTTTCTGGAGCGGCAGATGCGTGGTTTGAATTGTTCACAATTAAAAAACTCCCCCTGATTTATTTTTATGCGGGTTTGCGTGTTTTGTTGCCAGACATCATACAAGTGGTTTTCTTGAGTTCGCAATGCACCTGCAACTGTTTTTGTTCTTATAAGGCTGCTGATTGGTTGTGTGTTTTGGTTATTTGTCTAGCGTTTGTTGGGTGTATAGATCGATCGGCGATGTAGTTATCGCGATCTTTACCTTCACGCACGGCCCGCAAGGGCCAGCGAGCATTGCGTCATTCTGGTTGGTTGTCATACAAGTTGTGAGCTTTATGAATCAAGCCAGCGCCTACTCGGGGCAGGGTGTTAAGCTCCCCTCAGCCAACCCCGTGGACCCATAGTGATGCCCATTGAAAGCGCAAACCCTGTGCGTAAACGTTCCAATAACCTCGCCCAAGGTGTGGTCGAGGCGCTGACCCAGCGCATCCTGCTGGGCCAGCTCAAACCCGGTGAAAAATTGCCGTCCGAGTCCAGCATCGTGCTGGAGCATGGCGTGAGCCGCACAGTGGTGCGCGAGGCGATCTCCAAGCTGCAGGCGTCGGGGCTGGTGGAGACGCGTCACGGCATCGGCACCTTTGTGTTGGTGCAGCACGCCCAGCAAGGTTTGCGTTTGCATGTGGACACGGTCGCCAGCGTGCGTAACATGCTCGAGCTGCGCCTGGGCCTGGAGGTGCAAGCGGTGGCTTTGGCCGCGCTGCGCAGGAGCGACGAACAGCTCGCACACATGCGCCAGGCGCTGGACGATTACCAGGCCTCGCTGGCCAGCAACGACAGCTGTGTGGAAGAGGACAAGCGCTTTCATCAACTGATCGCCGAGGCCACCGGCAATACCTTTTTTACCGAAATCATGCTGCACCTGGGCAGTGCGATGATCCCGCGCACCCAGGTCAAGGGCGTCGAACGCGGCGGGGCCGACTTCGCCAAGCTGGGGCAGTTGGCGAACCTTGAGCATGAGGCGATCTTCAATGCCATCAAGCGCCAGGACCCGGACGCGGCGCGGGCCGCCATGGTGCTGCACCTGACCAACAGCCGGGACCGGTTTTCCGGGGAATGACAAGGAACCACCGTTGAACGAACACACATTGTCCATGCGCCTGGAGCGCGTGGCCGCCAACGTGCCCGCTGGCGCGCGCCTGGCCGACATCGGCTCGGACCACGGCTACCTGCCGGTGGCCTTGATGCGCCGTGGCGTGATCACGGCAGCGGTGGCGGGGGAAGTGGCGACCACGCCCTTTTACGCAGCCCAACGCACCGTGCGCGACAATGGCCTGGAGCAACACATCAGCGTGCGCCTGGCCGATGGCTTGGCGGCGATTGAACCGGGCGATGGGATCACCGCGATCAGCGTCTGTGGCATGGGCGGCGAGACGATCCGCGACATCCTCGACAACGGCAAGGTGCACCTCAGCGGCCAGGAACGCCTGGTCCTGCAACCCAATGGTGGCGAGCAACCCTTGCGCCAATGGCTGATGGACAACGGCTATCGCATCCTCAGCGAAGAGTTGCTGCGGGAAAACCGCTTTTACTACGAGATCATCGTGGCCGAGCGCACAGGCGCCGTGACCTATACCGATCAGCAGCTGTACTTTGGCCCGTTGCAAATGCAAGCCCGCAGCCCGGAGTTCCTGGCCAAGTGGCAGCGGATGCTGCGCCAGAAGCACAAGACCCTGGCCAGTTTTGAGCAGGCACGCCAGGCGGTACCGGAGCAAAAACTGCAAGAAATTGCCCAGCAGGCGCGGTGGATTACCGAGCTGCTGGCGTGAAGTGACTTGTAACTTTTCCTACGCCTGTGCAAGGATCTGCCCATGACTCAATTTTCGCAAAGCAACCGCCATCATCCCCACGGACCTTCCTTCAGGTGCCGTGGTTGCTTGCGCTCACTGATTGACCAGACCCACTGATCACTCAATGAACCCCACCCAAGGCGCCTATGGCGCCTTTTTTATTGCCTGCAAACACTGGAGATTCAACCCATGACAATGCTACGTGGAACCCGAATGGTCACCGGCAAAGAAGCCGCAACGATGCGTGAAGTAGAGGGCCGTTTCCGGAGCTATCTTCATCGAAGCGGGCGCTGAAGAAGTCATCGTGCCGGCTCTTTGGGGCCAGGACACGTTTATCGAAAAAACCGGCGGCAGTGAAATCATCGGGCAGATGTGGGCCTTCGATGACAAGGCGGGCCGCAAGTGCTGCCTGATCCCGGAAGCCACTGCGCTGTTCCAGGAGCGCAACGCCGACTTGCTCGAGGGGCGCGCGGCGGCGATGTTTTTTTACGTGGCGCGGTGTTATCGCTATGAGCGGCCGCAAGCCGGCCGTTATCGTGAGTTCACTCAACTGGGGCTGGAGATTCTAAGCCCTGACCCTGGGTTGGCGTTGCAGCGCAGCCAGGCCCTGTGTACTGGGTTTCTGGACACGCTGGGGCTCGACTATGCGCTGAACCTGGCCGTGAAACGTGGGCTGAGTTACTACCTGGAGGGCAACGGCTTTGAGGTGCGCTGCCCGACATTGGGTGCGCAACAGCAAGTCGTGGGCGGCGGGGCTTACCGTGAAGGCGCGGGCTTCGGTATCGGGCTTGAGCGGTTGGTGCTGGCGTTGGCGTGAAGCACCAGGCGTCTCCCAGTGGGAGGCGCCTGCTTTGCTGGCCTCGAATATGCTCCAATAGCCGCCTTCTTTTGCTGACCCAGGAACCCTGCCATGGCCGAGACCACCGACCAAGCCTTCTACGACCGCGCAGATGCGCATATCGAACTGTCGAACGAGCAGCTCAAGACCTGTGAAAACCTCGGTGAGGTCAGCGCCTCGATGATGTTCGGCACCACGCGCTTCAATGCCTGGGCCAGCGCCCGCAACTTCAAGTCCGGCGCCGAGATGGCCGAGGCCCGTGAGGCGATGCTGAAGTATTTCTGTGATCAGTACAGGATGATGCTTGAGGATAACCTGGATGATCACATCAATAATTTCAGTCAGTACATGCGGGTGAAAGTGGCGGATTAAGAGGGTGGTGGGGGAGGGGCTGTGTGCTTGGCAGCCCACAGTTACCGTTTCACTCTCGTCATTGAGTGTTTTTGCCCCATTTTTGCGCACGCCCGCGCACTTTTTGATTGCCGCACCGCCTATCTCCGGCCCCTCCTGCAACGGCCCGTATCTTGCTAGAACCAAGCTAATCAATGACATGGCATTTTGCTTCTAGTCATTTCCAGCTTGTTTTTGGGAGCGGTCGGCCATGCACACTCTTTTATCACCCGGTATCCATTTGCTCGGCCGTTTCGGTTTTGCGCGCAAATTCCAGGTGCTGTTTTTCCTGTTCATGCTGCCCCTGGCCGGGAGCCTCTGGATGATTGGCTCGGACTATCGCGGCAAATTGAACGTGATTACCAGCGAGCAGTCCGGCGTGCACCAACTGCTGGCCCTGGACACGCTCGATGGCCAATTGACTGCGCAACGCAACCTGGCCGCGCGCTGGAAAGCATTGGATATCCTCCACACCCCAACCCCTGCCGCCCAGGCAGCAATGGATAAAGTGGATGCAGGCAACCCGATGATTATGCAAAGCCTGCAAGGCTTGGGTGAAGCACTCAAAGCCCGCAACGCCAGCGCCGACACGCTTGCGCGGTTCGAGGCATTGCAGGCGGCGGTCAAGGGCATGGACACCCAGTCCCTGCGCACCGTGGGCTGGTGGCCGGACGGCTACGACCGTTTCACTGCTGCGTTGACGGCGCTGCAAACCTTGCGCGAGCAAATCACTCTGGATACTGGCCTGATCCTCGATCCGTGGCTGGAAACCTACCTGCTGATGCAGATCTCCACCCAGCACACCCCGGACCTGATCGAGCGCATCGGTCGCACGGCCAGCGTCGGCCAGTCGTCCATCGCTTCGGGGCAGTTCACCTTGCAAAGCCGCTTGCAGATGCGCGACCTGCGCGGCCGTATTGGCGATGCACGTGACCAATTGGCCAAGGCCGCCGCTTCGCTCAAAGCCAAGCAATATCCTGGGATCGAGCCGTGGACGGCGCAATATGACAGCAGCCTGCTGCTTCTGGATAACGAACTAAAAACCTTGGATGAAGGCGTGTTTGGCGGCACCATCAAATTGGACACCGCCGCCTTCGACCGCAGCGTCGACAGCATGTTAGGCGCGTTGGGGGCGTTGCGCAGCCAGTCGCTGAACTCACTGGATGCGCGCCTGAGTGACTACCGCGAGCGTTCGCTCCAGCACTTTATTCCGGTGGCGGCGACGTTCAGCCTGCTGGCCCTGGCCGCGTTGTACTTGTTTACCTGTCTGCAAGCCTCGATCCGCCGCAGTGCCAGTGGCATCACCACGCTGGCCGAGTCGTTGCGCGACGGTAACCTGTGCGTCGAAGTGGCGGTAGAAGGGCGTGATGAATTAGCGGCCATCAGCCGGGCGCTCAACGTTGCCGTGGTGCAATTGCGCACCAGCCTGCTGGGCGTCAATCACGAAACCCAGCAACTCGGTTCTGCCGTACTCACACTTAACGCGCAGTCAGGCAGCACCCTCACCGAGGTGGAAGACCAGCAACACCAAATCAGCCAGATTGCGGCCGCCGCGACCCAATTGGCCGCCACCTCCATGGGCGTGGCCAAGAGTTGCGAACAGGCCTCGGGCAGCGCGCAGCACACAAGGCGCATCGCCGAAGACAGCAGCCGCGACAGCCTGCGCACCACGGCAAGCATCCAACAGCTCAACCAGCGCCTGACCGACACCGCCAACGCCCTGGAACAGGTCAGCCAGCAGGGCCAGCAGATTCAATCGGTGGTCGACACCATTCGCGGCATCGCCGAACAGACCAACTTGCTGGCGCTCAACGCGGCCATCGAGGCTGCGCGTGCGGGCGAGCAGGGCCGTGGGTTTGCCGTGGTGGCCGATGAAGTGCGCAGCCTGTCGCAACGCACCCAGGCGTCCACCGCACAGATCGCCGGCACCGTGGACAGTTTGCGCGCAACTGTCAGCCAGGCGGTCAGCCTGATGGGCGCGGCGTGCGACCAGGCATTGACCGACGCCGAATCCGTCACCGGCCTGGGCACCCGCCTGGGCGAAATTGCCGGTGCGGTGCAACACGTCACCGACACCCTGGCGCAGATCGCGGCAGCGGTGGAAGAACAGGCTGCAACGGCGGATGAGGTCAGCGGCAATATCCAGCAGGTCGACCAGGCGGCAGGGCGCTTGCTGGACGGCGCACGGGCGGTGAATCAGGCGGCGGATACCTTGCGCAAGGGCAGCCTGGCGCTGAGTGATAACACGGCGCGCTTTCGATTGGGCTGAGGCGCGGGCAGGTCACCAATATCTACCGCAGATACGCTCGGGCTGCGTCTCATGCTGAGGGTTCATTCCATCAGTATGAGGACCGTGCCCATGAGCACGCCGAGCCCTACATCCGCCTCACCGACGTTTCAGGAAATTCGTACACACCTGCTTGAAATCGACCCGAGCCTGCGCACGCAAACCCAGGAGCCTGTCGTATTACCTGCCGAACTGCATGCGCTGGAACAACTGAACACTACCCTGATCAGCGCCAACAACGTCCTGCTGGCGAGGTCACGCAGCTTGTTCGAGGCATTGACGGGGGCAGATCTCACCCAAGCGGCCGGCAAGACGTTGCTTGCTCAACTCAAAACCGACTTGGACAAGCACCTGCTAGGCCTTGACGAAGTCAGCACGGTGGGCATTCAAGGCCGCAAGAGCTACCTCACCCAGGCGGCTGGTCTTGGCGCGTTGGAGCAGCAAGCCAAACTGGATGTGCGTGATTACCTGCTAAGCCCTGCCGAACAGCGCATGGTTGAAGACTGCTCCCGAGGCCCGGCCTTTCGCCCTGGCATGTACTCGCTCAATTTCAGCTACCAGGACAAAACCGTGGAATTTGCCGGGGCCTTCGTTCTTACGAGAAAGTCCAGCCCAGTCGTGGACAACCTGACGTTGGTAGAAAACCTCGGCCAGGTCTTGTTGTTCACGCCAAACAGGGGGCTGGAGGCCTTCGACTCTCTGGTGCAGCTCGACCAGAGCCTCAAGGCGACTTTGGCGCTACCGGCGGGTCGAGCGGAGTTCTGCCGACATTTGCCTGTACGTTATCAAACGCTGGATGTCGTCGATATCTGGCCCTTGCAATTGCTGCCCATTGACGGCGAGCCACTGTTCGAACACACCTACAACGCGATTATCGACAAGCGCAGCCAGGACATCGAACTGGCATTGAGCCTGCTGGACAACCCATTGCACGAGGCAACGCAGCTCAAGTCAGCATTGGACAACGCGGTGACAGCAGCGCTGCCAGACTTGTCGTCACGCTTGGCGTTCAGGCGCCAACAGCTACTCGAGCGCAGCGTCTATAACAGCCTGCCGGATTGGTATCGCAACGCGGCTGCGACGGACCAGCAAACCCTGAGTCGTTGCATGCAGGATTACAATCAGGCCCGGGCTACCTATATCGAGCTGCTGGGGCCTGTTGCGTCGCCTCAAGCCCTGGCAAGTTTCCAGTTGACCGAGTATCTGGACGAAGCGCTGGAAATCTACGACCTGGACCCGCGTCACCTGAACATCACCACCCGACGCAACGTCGCCAATGTCGGCACCTATGAGCAGACCCGCAATCTGGTGCAATTAAGCTATGACGGGCTGCATACCGACGACGAGTTGCCCGGCTCTGATTTTTTGACCACGACCGCCCTGACCTATGCCGACGCGCCACTGCAAGGTGACCATGCCGTTCTGAGTGCGCAAAGCCTGCTCCACATCCTCCGCGAACCTGGCCTGCAACCGCGCCTGGACTATGCCGCGCTGCAAAAAAAAATGCAGGCCGAAACTGGCTACAAGCAGGCTACTCGCGACCTGTTTGATCATCGCCTGGTGTTGCTTGCCTTTGTCGCCCGGTTGCGAGGCGACCTGAGCCCGGCAGACCACAGGTTGTTCGAAACGTTGCGGGCCGGTACGAACCCGCTCCTGTGCGCACGCACCGTGCTGCTGCATGGCGCGCAACTCAAAGACCTGTGGTTATTGCGCGAGGAAGATGCCAACGGCCAAATCCGACGCTTGCTGTTGTGCACCCCCGATTCGCCACGTGAGCGACAGTTCCTGGCGTTCACCACCGAGCTCGAATGCCAGGCGCATATCATCGGTTGGGCCGATGACAACACCCGGTTAAAGGGTCGCACCATGAGCGACTACCTGTTGGAGCAATGCCCGCTGCGTTTTCGGCCGAAGATGCACACGTTCCTCAAAGGCTTGGGCTTCAGGCCCGACGCAAAGGAACATGAGGAAGTGACATTTGGCCCTGTGTGCTCCCACACGATATGCCTGGACGCCATGGTCATGCATGGGCAAAGCGCAGCGCAGGACGACTACGAATACAGCACCCCGCTGTGGTATCGCTCAGCCCAGGCGGCGGACCGAACCCGGTTGACCAGCCTTGCCGAAGATGCCGCAGGTGCCTTGCGCGTCTATAACGCCATGCCCGATTCAGAAGCGAACTTCATTACCTTCAATGCCTATCTGCACGATAAAGCCAAACTCAGCCTGAACACGCTGCTTGGTCGCCGTCAGAATGATATCGACCCGGATAGCGTGTTTGTGTCGGCGCCCTGGCCGTTGCTGGGCGGTGCGCCGAAGCCCATTTCCTATACCCGGCTGTACAGGGACGGTTACACGGATAACGTCGGGTTCATCGACCCGAAATTCTCCACTTCGGCCACGTTCAGCGGGCCGGTGGGCGTGGACCTGAGCCGTTTGACCCCGCAGAACGTATCAAGGGCGGTGACGGGTGTATGGATCGGGC
Organism: Pseudomonas sp. WS 5146; assembly: GCF_012985495.1. NCBI lineage: Bacteria > Pseudomonadati > Pseudomonadota > Gammaproteobacteria > Pseudomonadales > Pseudomonadaceae > Pseudomonas > Pseudomonas sp. WS 5146. The sequence goes on along the minus strand of NZ_JAAQWL010000001.1, from coordinate 18,849 downwards.
AACGCTACACCGACGAAGTGCGCGCCAACTTGCAAAGCGCGAGCAGTCCCGGTTACGCCAAACGGCGCGACGCCACCTTGACGATCACACAACTGCAGATGAAGTACGCCGCACTCGATGGCTGCCTGCGCGGTCATATCGCCCGAGTCGACTTGACCTGGTTGGAGCGTGCGATCGACAGCCTTGGCGACACAGCGGCGGCGATCCGCTCGACTTATCAGGTACATCGCCTGAGCATTGACGGCGATTGGGTGATAGGCAGCTACCTGTTCAGCCATGCAAGCAACCCGGTTTTGCTCTACACCCCCAACGCACCCGATGGCATCGGTTTTCGTGAAGCGAAGCTATTCAACTACTGGCTGAAAAAGGTCGACGGTGTGTCGGACTACCTGCAGGGTCGGGTGCCGGTCCCATCTCAGGTACGGATCGGAGCGTTTCTGAAGACTGCCCGCAATGGCTTGCCCGAAACGATTGACCGTACGACCCCAAGCCCGGCGCGCTATGACCGGATAACCCCGGACACCACCGTGAGCGACCCGCGCAATGATTTTTACAACATGGTGTTGCAGCGCAAAATAGACGATGTAGTTGCCACCACGGTCAATCGCACGGAGATGATCACGGGGATTCTTTGGACGTGCGTCGAATTGGTCACTGCCATCGCCACTATCCCTTTTCCCGTATTGAGCCTGGGCCTGGGTGGTTTGCTGGCGTTCAAGGACGCGATGCTCGCTATCAGTGCCTACCAACAGGGTGACACGGGCGAAGCCTTGAAACACTACATTGGCTACCTGGCCAATGTGGGCGGCGCTGTGCTGTTTGACTTTCGCCCGGCCCTTAAAGCACTGCGCGTGCGGCCGGTGACCAAGGCGCTGAAGCAGGCCACGCTGATCAACGATATAGACCCAGGCATTGCTGCCGGAATGAAACCTGTGATGTTCAATTCCGAGCAGTTCTGGATCAAAAACACACCGGACTCCCTGGGGCGGCATCTGCTGTTTCGCCGTGACCCAGTCACCGGGCAAATGCAGTCAACCACACGTGTGGTCAACCAGAACAGCGATGGCCATTGGGTGCGCTTCACGACTCCGGGAGGCGGGCGCCATACGCTACTGCGCGAAGAGGTCGACGAGTTACTGGTGCCCTACGAGATTGCACCCGAGCAAGGGAAGTACTTCAGGCGCGCGCTCGATCTTGAATATGTGCGCATCGTTACCAGCCCTCCGGACGACGCCATTGCACAGGGCATAAGTGACGGGGCCTATCTTCAGTTGAAGCCTCTACGCGACAGCTATCTCGATCAGATGAAACACCTGACTCAAGACGCGGACGCGTTTTATGCCTCGCCTCCAGCGCGCCCGGACCGTAGCGGCTTGCCGGTGCTGGCACCGGATTCCAGCCCATCTACTGCGCTTGCCACCCTGTTTCCACTCAAGAAGCGGCTGATCATTGGCGCATCCAATACCAGCGTTGCCAGTAAGCAATTACTCATCGAAAACCTGCCAGCCTTGAAAGCGCAAGGGCTCAAGCGCGTGTACGTTGAAAACCTGCCGGCCGATGTTTTCCGGACCAAACTCAAAATTATCAACGGCGAAACCCAGGGTGACGTGGCGTATGCCTTGAAACAGGTCGAGGACCATCTGGCGCGGGTAGACTCAGGCTTGGGCTGGGACGCGGACGCGCCTTTTACCTACCGTAAACTGATGCTTGAAGCCCACAAGCACAAGGTCGCGATCGACGGCGTGGACGCCTCGAGTTCTTATCATATGGAGCATGTGCTGGCGCTGTCTGAACAAGAGCGGTTTATCCCTCGCAACAGCAAACTCAGGAACTTCTATTCCCACAAAGCCCTTTCACAAAACGACCCCGATGATGGTTGGATCGCCCTGGTTGATCACACCCGCATAGGGAGCACGGACGAAGTGCCGGGGCTGGCCGATTTGCAGAATGTCATCGCCCTGCGTGTGGAGGATGTTACCCCGGGCCAGGCGGTGGGCATCTCGCCTGATACTGCCTCCGCCGCGTTGTCCCGGGGTGATTACCGGATGACCATGGCGCCGGCATCGCAAGCGTTGCCGACCGCGGGTCCTTCAAGGGCGGTGCCGGCGCCCGCTGCACCGTCCCATTACAGTGAGTTCGATCTGCCCGCGTCGTTTAAAGCGCACCTGGATGAAATGGTGCACTCGCATCGTGACTTGGATACTCGCTACGGCTTTGGGATTGGGCACCTGTATGAGGCGGCGTTCAAGGGGTTCAAGAACACCCGTAATCGTTTGGAGAAGGCCGCCAAAGCCGCCTTTGCCACTTACACGCCCCCGGCACGGTCCACCTTCGTCGAACTGGGTACGGTGGCCAGCGAAGAGGCGTTCGTCAAGCTACTGTACAAACTCAAGCGCGGACTGATTGTTGCTGAAGCGCATGCGGATAAGGCGAGTAAACAGTTCCTGATTAAATACATGAAGCTATTGAAAGAGCAGGGTGTGAAAACCTTGTATCTGGAACACCTGCTTACCGATCTGCACCAGCTTGAACTGGACGTTTTTTATAACACGCTGAAAATGCCGGAAAATCTCAAGCGCTATCTGAGGGCGCAGGACCTCGGCCATATGGGGAGCGGTTACACGGGAAAAAACACCTACACCAACGTCGTCAAAGCGGCGAACAAGGCGGGCATCCGCGTCCGGGCTCTCGACTGCACCGCCAGTTACCACGTCAAAGGCATGCACGACTTGAACGCCCGCCAGAGCGTGTTCAGTTACTTTGCCAATGAGGTGATCAAGGCTGATCAGGCGGCACTGGGGCCGCATAAGTGGGTCGCACTCATGGGCACCGCTCACGCCGACATCTATCAGGGTGTGCCAGGCATTGCGCAATTGCAGGATGCGGTCAGCTTGACGGTACGCGATGTCGCGCCCGACCATGCACTGCCTTTGCACCGAGGAGGCTGGGAAATCCTGGAGCGCGGGGTCAAGACGCCCGCGGGCACGGCCATGCGCAGTGACTTCAAGGTGCATGTCGGTGTGGCCGGTACGCCGGCGCCGCGCCCGATGGTTGCAGCGGATCGTACATGGATCAGAAGTGTCGGCGATTTTCTGATCGAGCGGCCTTCAATGACCCAAGCCAATGTGCTCCATCGTTCTAACACTGGAGATATCATTTCCACGCCTGTTCAAATTGACGATAAGGGGCAGTTCTTTATTGAGCGGTGGCCACAGTTGCAAGCAAAGCGTTACCCAAGTTTGGATTTTTTGATTCATGCACTCAAGACGGATGTGCAGTTGACGGCCGTTTCCGCTTCGACCCTGCCGAGCGTGCGCCTGAAAAACATCGGTGACTTCCTGATCGAGTACGCTTCATCCACCCAAGCCAGTTTGCTTCACCGTTCCAGGACTGGAGAGATTGTTACCACCCCGATAAAAAGTGACGAGCTGGGGCAGTTGTCTATCGAGCGCTGGCCGCTGTTGCAAGGCAAGCGGTACGCAACGATAGAAGGCCTGGTGGATGCGCTCAAAAAAGAGGTGCGTTTGACCGCCGTCGCCTGATCACAGCCTCTTGAGGGGCAGCCTCTCGTGAAGGGGCTGCCACAATAAATCGTGGGCACTCCACTGGGCTGGCGTAGTCTCATGGCCAGACACCCACGCTTATCCTGCGGAGCTTCCCATGATCATCGTCCACCACCTTAACAACTCGCGCTCACAGCGCATCCTCTGGCTACTTGAGGAGCTCGGCCTGCCTTACGAGATCAAGCGTTACCAGCGCGACCCGAAAACCAACCTGGCGCCCCCGGAGCTCAAGGCCATCAACCCACTGGGGAAATCCCCGGTTATCGAAGATGGCAGCCTGGTGTTGATCGAATCCGCCGCCATCATCGACTACCTGATCCGCCGCCATGGTCAAGGCCGCCTGCAACCTGATCCTGCCTCTGCGACCTACGACAAATATGTGCAATGGCTGCATTTTGCCGAAGGCTCGGCCATGCTGCCGCTGATGCTCAACCTCTACGTCGGTCGTCTGGGTGAAGCCGGTGCGCCGTTGCACCCGCGTATCGAGTCGGAAGTGGCCAACTACCTGGGCTATCTGAATGACGTGCTCGCGGATACGCCGTATCTGGTCGGTGACGAACTGAGCGGCGCGGACATTCAGATGAGCTTTATCGGTGAAATCGCCAAGGCCCAGGGCAAGTTGCAGGCCTATCCAAACCTGGCGGCCTGGGTGCAACGCTTCCAGGCGCGACCTGCGTACCGCAAGGCGGTGGAGCAGGGCGGGGAATACGCGTTCGCCAAATAGGTCAGGCCAGAAGGCACAATTGCCCCTTGTGGCGAGGGGGGCCAGCCCGCTCGCCACGGGGCTGTGTCCCCATTCTTAAACGCTATTGCCCTCGAAGCGCTTTAACGAAAACGCCGACAGGTCCAGGTCACTCGACCCACGCATGCACCACTGCGCAAATGCCTCACCCAGCGCCGCCGAATGCTTGAAGCCATGCCCCGAGCACGGCGACACCACCAGGGTGTGCTGCAACGTGGGGTGTTCGTCGATAATGAAGTCGTGGTCCGGCGTGACGGTGTAGGCACACACCGCCGCCTTGAGCACCTTGGCTGACACGCCGGTGACACGGCCCTTTACCTGCTGTTCGTACATCTCCTGGGCTTGCGCCGCCGAGACCGTGCGGTCCAGCGTTTCAGGCGTGGCCGTGGTGTGGGACTGCGCCGTGGCCAGCTTCATGCTGCCTTCGCCGGGCAACGCCGGGAACCCATAGTGGGTCTGACCTTGTTCGTGCGTGAGGATATAGGTGGGGGATTTGCCCACCAGGTCGGCCCCAGGCTCCAGCGCGAACCAGAACAGCTGTTGCCGATAAACACTCAGCAACCGGTCAAACGGCGCGCCGAGTAATTCGCCGGCCCAGTTGCCCGCACTCACCACCAGCTTGTCGGCCTGTAGCGTGCGCTGGTCGGTGGTCACCGTCACGCCATGAACATCCGAACTGATGTGGGTCACCGTCTCGCCCTTGTACAGCGTGGCGCCGTGTTGCTCGGCCAAGGTGAGTTGCACATCAATGCAGCGCTCAGGGCGCACAAAGCCGCCGCCAGGCTCGTAATAGCCGATGGCGCTGTCCGCCACTTGGGCAAATTGCGGGAAACGCTGGCGAATCTGCGCAGCGTCCAGCCGCTCATGTTCAATGCCGTAGGTTTGCGCCAGGCCAATGGTGCGCAGGGTGAAGTCGGTTGCATCGCTGGGGTCAAAGTCATCACGAGAGGTGAGCACCAGCAACCCCGACTGCTCAAACAGCGCCTGCCCCGACAACGCCTCAAGCTCACGCCAGATAGCGTGCGAACGGCGCACAATGGGCACGTACTGCGCGCCTTCGCCCACCGATAGCCGCGTAATACGCGTATCGCCATGGCTGGAGCCAAAACTGTGGGGCGGGTGGTGGCGGTCGATGCCGGCGACTTTTACACCGGCTTTTGCCAGTTGATACACCGTGGCGGCACCCATGGCGCCCAGGCCGATGACCAGCGATTCATAGCGTTCCAAGGTGGGTACTCGTGTGTGAGGTGAGGGCGTAGTTGAGGCTAAGGCGTGGGAAAAAACAATGGGGGATAAGGCGGTAGCCTGTACCCCGTTCAGGAAACCCACAGTTGATCTTCGTCGCCCCGCAATCCCCTGTGGGAGCTGGCTTGAACTGCGATAGCCGGTTAACACGAAGTCTGTGGCAGGTGGGCTGTTGTGGCGAGCAGGCTTGCCACAGGAGAAATTGGCTGCCTTCAAACGTTGTGTAGATACCCATAGCTATCGCAGGCAAGCCAGCTCCCACATTAGCGCCGCGTCAGGCCAGGCGTGCCCGCTGGTCGCCGAGGCCACCTCGGCGTCTTGTAGCGCCGCAGCCGTCAGTTCGCGCATACGTTGGTCCGCGCCGTTTGCCAGGGCCAGCTCCTTATTGGCCCGCGTATCGAACACCCAAATCACCCGCAGGCTTTGCGGGAACGCCGCGTAGGCAGGTGGGCTGTTGTGGCGAGCAGGCTTGCCCTGCGTTGGGCTGCGAAGCAGCCCCAGTAAAGGCACTGCATTTTTCCTGAAAGAACTCAGCGTCTGGGTTTGGGGCTGCTTCGCAGCCTAACGCAGGCGGTGCGACGATTCGACAAGCCTGCTCGCCACAGGAGAAATTGGCTGCCTTCAAACGTTGTGTAGATATCCATAGCTATCGCAGGCAACCCAGCTCCTACATTAGCGCCGCGTCAGGCCAGGCGTGCCCGCCAATCACCGCCATGCTGGAGGTTGCAGGCTTCTTCGCAATCAAAGCGCACGCAGCGCTCGATTTTCACCGAGGCCACTTCGGCGTCGTGCAGCGCAACAGCCGTCAGTTCGCGCATACGTTGGTCCGCGCCGTTTGCCAGGGCCAGCTCCTTATTGGCCCGCGTATCGAACACCCAAATCACCCGCAGGCTTTGCGGGAACGCGGCGTAATCGACCGTGTGAGTCAGCCACTCGAAGCCCGGGATTTCAGCCTTGGCGGTTTCGCAGGCGTCGGTCAACGTGGCGACCAGGCGGCGTTCGAGGCGGGCGGTGTCGCGTTTGGTTGGGGGCATCAAAAATCCTGAGATTCAATAAAAGTCATCACATCATCTGGCCCGTATTCACGGATTAGCCAGTTGTTCCTATCAGTTCGAAGTGAATCGCCTTAGACCTGTATGTCACACCGCGCCTCAACAGCGTGCAGCCGCAAAGTCAGACCCGATGCGAAGCACACCACCACGTGATGGTCGGCGGGGAAGGTATCGCAGAGGTAGAACGTTTCTGTCTCGGCATCGGCCGCCACAATGCCGATGGCGTGAAGCACCGTGTCGTCTTCAATCGGGCTGTCATGGCGCCCTTCGGCCGAAAAAAAACTCACGCCATGGAACGTGACGGTGATCTCCCGAGGCTCTTCGGGCGGCACCCAGTCCCCGGTCCGCCGTGTAAACCTGAGCGACAGCGTGCGCTCAGACAGCGCGTAATGGATGTCGCTGGCGACATAGAAATTGTGCAGGTCACAGGCGCGTCCTTCGACCTCAACCTCTATATGCCCGAGTGCAAAACCATGGAATTTCATCGCGCCTGCCTATCGCTGCTGAAACGCTACTTTCAGCCCCAGCCCCATAAACAGCGTGCCGATGATCTTGCCTTCCCACCGACGCAGCTTGGATAGCCCCTTGAGCCCGCGACTTAACGGGCGAATCGAGAGTGCCAGCAAACTCGTATAAACCGCGCTGAGCCCCGAAAAAATCAAGCCCAGCACGGCAAACTGCACCAACGACGAACCCGATTCCGGGTGTACAAATTGCGGCAGGAACGCCAGGAAGAAGATCGCCGTTTTCGGGTTCAACACCTCAGCCCCAATCGCCTGGAAAAACGCCTGGCGCGGCGTCACCGCCGGTAGCTCCAATCGCGCATGCGTGCCGGTTTTGGCCATGAACGCGCGCACGCCCAGGTAGATCAGATACGCCGCGCCAGCCCACTTCACCGCGTTAAACGCCGCCGCCGAAGTCATCAAAATCGCCGACAGCCCCAACGCCGCGCACAGGGTGTGAATCAAATCGCCGCACGCCACACCCAGCCCGGTCGTAACACCGACCTTGCGCCCGCCTTGAATTGTGCGGGTGAGCACCAGCAGCACGGAAGGGCCGGGGATCAGGAAAAGGCCGAGCACCACGGCGATGTAGGTGACGAGGGCAGTGAATTCAAACATGGCGGGTTATCTCGCAGATGGGCGCGGCCTACAGTAATCCTCATGTAGGCAGCCAATGCAACGCCGATCAAGCAAACGCGGCGACCATAAACGCCTCCAAGCCTTTCTCCTCCAGAATCTCGATAGAGAAATGCCCGAAGCGCTTAGGCAACCAAATGATCCGTGTGCCGGACGGCGACTGTAGATCCGCCAGGCTCAAGGGCCGGCCGTTTTCATCCTGCGGCTGCACACCCTCGGCCATCAACTCGGCATAGGCCACCTCGATATCCGGCGTGGTGTAGCAATGCCGATAAATCATGCCCTCACCGTGCGCGTCCAACAGCTCGCGCAAGTTGCCCGCCACCGGCTGCACCAGCATAAAACGCTCCAGGCCCATCAACGCCACCGCATATCGCACATGCAGCCCGCCGCGTTCCCACACCTGGGTGTTGGAGATTTTGGCCTTGAGGATCTTGGCGTAATAAGCGCAGGTTTCTTCAAGGTTCTCGACCAGTACGTCGACGTGGCTGAACTTCAGCTCCATTACAGGCCCTCTTGGCGGGTGTGGATTCAGGCGACAGTAGCCGATTTACAACTGTTAACGAATTGAAAGTCGCGTTCGATATAGGCTTCGAACAGTCCTAACCCCTGTTCGCCGAGCCCTCAACCATGAAATTGCCCGCCATCGCTGCCGCATTTTTTGTACTCGCCACCCTGCAATCACCCTGGGCACAGGCCGCAACGCCCATCACCCACGTCGCCATCTACCGAGGCCCGGCGGGCTGTGATGACTGTTCCGAGAACGTCAAAAACGCCTTGCTGCGGCTCAGCCCCAACTATCAGATCGACTTTGTAGGCGCGGATGAAGCCATCGACATCACCCCGCAAAACCTTGCACGCTATGACCTCTATGTTCAGCCGGGCGGCGGGCAGGATATTCCGGCTGCGCTCGACAGCTTCGGTGATGCACGCGTGGGCGCCATTCGAGACTACGTGGCCAAGGGCGGGCGCTACCTGGGGTTATGCATGGGTGCTTATCTTGCCGATAACAGCAACTTCGGGTTGATACCCCAGGACCTCGACTCCGAAGCCGGGCGACCGGGGTTTGAAGTGCGCGGGATTGAAGACGCGGCGGTACGAGTGGTGTGGGATGGCAAGCCGGACAGTGTGTTCTATCAGGATGGCCCGTACTTTCCCAAGGTTAAGGGGCACGCGCCGTATACGGTGATTGCGACTTATCGCAATGGCGATGTGGCGGCGGCGCGGTATCGGTATGAGAAAGGTGTGGTGGTGCTGAGCGGGCCGCATCCGGAGGCGGGGAAGGAGTGGTTTGAGAATGCGGGGATTGCGGTGAGTGAGATGCCGCGGGGGGAGTTGTTTGGGGTGTTGGTGGGTAGGGTTGGGGAATGATGTGTGTGTCTATGTTTATTTGGTAGATGTTCGTCGGAAAGGCTGCTTTCGGCCAGTAGCTGCCGGTCGCTATGGGCTGTAACCGGCCCAAAGTCGTCGTAGGCGGTGAACTGCTTCCGGCCAAAAGTGGTCCCGCGAGCTATGTCAGCATGTGAAGCATGTCCATGAAAATCGGACCTGAGAGATCACGTATTTCTCCCTTGTCAGCAACCAGGCTACCTACAGCACCGGCGAATGACGTTTGGTCATGCGCTGGGATGTCCAAGCTGCCAATGATCTTGTAGCGAAACAGCCAGCCGCAAGCGACGCGACCTAAGTGTCCGCCCAGTACACCCTCCCGAGACATCATCGCCAATGGCAGGGACGCCAGCTATAGCATGTTCCTGCCGGTCGGCAGCAACGAGATATTCTCGTTGAAATTACTTCACCCCTGATCACGCAAGGCCCTGTTAGCCTTGGCAGTTTTCCGGCTCTACGATCATTACGACTTCACCGCGTTGAGCGCCGGTTGCAAGGCAAGGAAGAAACACCTACACAGGAACCTCCGTCCTGATCAGCGTACCGCCTTCGGCCAGATTGCGGGCAGTAATGGTACCGCCATGGGCCTGGCAGATCGCACGGGCGATGGACAAGCCTAGCCCGCTCCCCCCTGAGTAACGTGCCCTGGATCGTTCTGCCCGCCAGAAGCGGTCGAACACGCTGTCCAGATGCTGGGCTTCGATACCTGGCCCTCGGTCACCGACTTCAATCACCACCGACCCGTTAACCCTGCGCGCCGTCATATTCAACTCGCCTCCCCCAGCCGCATAGCGCAGCAAGTTATCGACCAGAATGTTGATCACCTGGCCCAGGCGATCACGATCGGCGTGCATTCGAAGCCCATCGGGAATACTGACCTGCGTTCGCACGTAAGCCTCATCCAACTGTGGCTGGAACCAGGCCAACCGCTCCGCCACCAGAGCGCCCAGAGAAAACTCGCTGCGCTCCAGCACCATCCGGCCAGCACGGGCCATCGATAACAGATGCAGGTCATCCACCAGTTTTCTGAGTTGATCGAGCTGACGTTTGACCATGCCCAACTGCGTGGCATCGCTGGGGAACACCTCATCGAGCATACCCTGCACGCGCCCCATGGCGGCGTTCAATGGAGTGCGCAATTCGTGGGCAATGACCGCGCTGGATTCACGCACATCGCGTTCATAGCGCTCCAGTCGCATGGTCATGCTGTTGAAGTCGCTGAGCAGTCGTCGTAGCTCGTCGGGGGTATCGCGGTGCACAGGCAGGCGCGTAAGGAAATCACCGCCGGCGACCCGCCGGGCTCCCTGGGCAATCGCAGAGAACTGGCTGGACAATGGCCGCGAAAACCAAAGGCCGCAGGCTATGATGGTGGGGATCGCGGCCAGCACCAGGCCGATCAGTATCAACCAGTCGCGATTGGCGATAGCCGGCTGGAAATAGGCCAGCGGATAGTACTGGGCAACCAATTGACGCAAGCGTGCCTCATTGAGCCCTGGCTCGGCACGCAGCGCCAGCAACTCATCGCGTGGCCCCGGCGGAAGATGCTGCACAAAATACCAATCCGACAGTGTGACGTTGATCCACATGCACACAGAGATCACTACCACTGCGCCAATTGCCAGCAGGCTCATGCGTAGGCCGATCCAGCGCCACATCGGTTTGTCGTTGACCTGCGGTTGCTCAAGCATGTGAGTTACCTGAATCGATAGCCGATAGAGCGCACCGTTACCAGTACGCCGGTGATGCCATGGGTTTCCAGCTTGCGGCGCAGGTTGTGCACGTGGGTGTCGACAACGCGGGCCAGGGCTTCGCTTTCGGGCAGGCAGATTTCCAGTAACTCATCGCGGGTGAAGGCCTTGGACGGCGTCTTGAGCAACGTCACCAGTAGCTTGAACTCCGTTGGGGTCAGGTCCAGCCATTGCGGTGGTTCATCGCCTTGCTCGATGGCCGCGGTAAAGGCGACAATATCCACTCGCAGGTTTTCATGGCGAAGTAAGTGTTCCACCGGTTGGTTGCCGGTGGTGCGCCGCAACACTGCGTGCACCCGCGCCACTACTTCGCGCGGACTGTAAGGCTTGACCACATAGTCGTCCGCGCCATAGCGCAAGGCACCCAGCTTTTCCGGTTCGTCACCCATGGCCGTTACCATGATCACAGGCGTGTCACTGCTGCGGCGCACGGCCGACAACACCTCTGTACCACTCAAACGCGGCAGCATCACGTCGAGCAAGATAAGGTCGGGCTGCCAGCTTTTGTGCAGGTCGAGCCCGCGCTGGCCGTCTTCGGCCAGGGCCACCTCATAGCCATCCCGGAGCAAGTAGGCTTCAAGAATGCTGGCGCTGTCGGCGTCGTCTTCGACGATGAGAATACGTTTTCCTGACACAAAGAAGCCTCTTGATGAAATCTTGATAATTTACGAACGGTTTATTGAAAGTGTGCTGCCAGTATTGCCCTACGCCCGCTTTCGCGAGCCGATCCTATGCCGACCACTGTATCGCTGTCCAAGCCTATCAACGTGCCTGAACAGCTCGATAAGGGAGAGGTGCCGTATCGCTCGCCGGCGGGCGCACTGCTGTCTTCTTTTGCACAAAGGGCTTGACCATGAACTTCACCGCTCCCCCTACCCGCAAGGTCCTATTGGGCGCCGCCACGCTGATGTGCTTCGCGCTCGCGCCCCAGGCTCACTCGGCCGACGCCAGCCCGGCAGCCGATGAAACCACCATTACCCTGGGCCTTGGCATCGGGGGCACGCCTCGCTACATGGGCGCTGACCGCTATCGTCCGCTCGTACTTCCGATGCTCAGCATCCAGCACGGAGCGTTGTTTGCCGACACCACTCGCGGCGTGGGCCTGCAATTTCAATCCGACAGTGGTTTCGGCACCAGCGCGGCGATCAATTACGACCTGGGCCGCAAGCAGAAGGACACCACAACCAGCCCCGGCGGCGACGAGCTCAGAGGTATGGGCGATATCAACGGCGCAACCGTCGCCAACTTTACCCTCAGTCAACAACTGCTTGATTGGCTGTCGATCAACGCTGAAGCCGACATACGCATGGCCGGCGAACACCGTGGCAACCGTTACCGATTTGGCCTGGAAGGCATCCTGTTGCACACAGGCCGCGACACCCTGAGTCTGGCCGTGGACGCCCATGCCGGCGACAGCCGCTACAACCAGACTTTCTTCGGGGTCACACAGGCACAGAGCCAACGCTCGATCTACAGCAAATACTCCGCAGACGCTGGGATCTATGCTTATTCCGCCAGCTTGAACTGGCAGCACACCCTGGACACGAACTGGTCAACGCTGGCCAGCCTTACGGTGACTCAATACGACGACCAGGCCAGCGACAGCCCGCTGGTAAGACACCGAAGCTCAGGCCTGGGCCTGTTTGCAATCAACTACACCTTCTAACAACAAGATCCCAGGTATGCAGGCGCCAGATGAACTATCCCAGGGGCAGATTCTGACTCTGAGCGAATGGCTTTTCGGACCGCGCAAGGTTCTACCCTTCCGGGTTAACACATGATGATCCGTTTGAAGCACCTATCCAAAAGAGCCGTGCTGCTCGGCGCGTTATTGATGAGTATCGGCAGTCGAGCTTCCCCCACCCTGCATACCGAAGCGTTCGTGCATCCTGGGCTGCTCCAGACTCAGGATGACTTCTCACGAATACGCGAAAAACTAGCCAACTATAACCAGCCGTGGCTGGCCGGTTGGCAGAAGCTGATCGCCAACCCCCATGCCTCATTGGCATGGCAGCCCAACCCGGTGCCGGTGGTTTACCGCGCTTCAGAAGAACCGAATAACCACAGCGTGCTGTTCAGCGATAACGCCACCGCGTATGCACTGGCCCTGCGCTGGCAAATTTCGAACGACCCGGCATATGCCGACAAGGCGGTGAGCATTTTGAACCGGTTGTCCTCAACCCTCACCGCGACCAAAGGCAAGCCCGTCAAAGCCTTGGCGGCAGGCTTGCACGGTTATCAACTTGCCAATGCGGCCGAACTGCTGCGCACCTATCCGAAGTGGGAGCCGGCAGACTTCCAGCGCTTTCAAAGCCTGATGCTCACTGTCTTCTACCCAATCAATCATGACTTTCTGGTGTACCACGATGGCACCCCGCCTGATCACCATTGGGCCAGCTGGGATTTAGCCAACATGAACTCGATGCTGGCCATCGGCGTACTGACCGATCGCCGCGACCTCTACAACGAGGCTGTCGACTACTTCAAGCACGGCAGGGGTAACGGCGCCATCGAACACGCGGTGTGGAAGATCTACGGCCGTGGCCTGGGTCAAGTCCAGGAAAGCGGGCGTGATCAGGCACACGCCATGCTCGACATCGCGTTGCTCGGCAGTTTCTGCCAAATGGCCTGGAGCCAGGGCGACGATCTGTTCGGCTACCAGAACAACCGCGTGCTGCAAGCCGCCGAGTATGTGGCCAAGTACAACCTGGGCCAGGAGGTGCCGTTTACTCCCGTGATCCGCCGCAGTTTCAAACAGGCGGCCATCTCGACTAAACACCGGGGCGACACCCGGCCGATATGGGAACTACTTTACAACCACTACGCCGTGCGAAAGGACCTCAGCGCGCCGAACGTGCAGGCCATGGCAAATAAAGTACAAGTGGAAGGAGGGGGCGGGGATTATGGGGCTGACAACGGTGGCTACGAGCAACTGGGGTATGGGACGTTGCTGTATTCGTTGGGGGAATACGGTTTGTCGGAGATGCAATTGATGCCGTAGAGATATATCACCAAAGTTGCACTGCGCATTACACAGCGTCGTTTTTACCTATCAATACGCAAAGGTGCGTAGTCAACGAGGAACGTTAGCAGGCGCGTCAAAGAACAAAGACACCGACAGGGGTTGGGCGCCGTGGGCCTGCACAGGCTATATGCAGTACTGCCGGTGGATTGCCTCGGGAGTATTCGTTGTTCATAAGCACTGGAAATGGCTGGAACAGCAGTCGATTATCTACTCGTTTGGTTTGAATGTCTGGGTATTTGCTCTGAGTGGATTTCGGACCTCGCGACAGGCAGAGATCGGCCGATTTCTGCCTGTCACGTTGGGCAAAAATCTACCCAAAGCGGACGTTCGGCACAATCAGAAACCGGGCACAAGGGATCCGAAGCGTCGACGAGACGTGGGGCAGTTCAGATGGCTGCTTAGGGGGCATATCTCTTTTAAAGTCTGCATCTGCGTTGACTTGCCTAGGAGATGGCATGGTGACAAAATGCCATTACTAATATTGTCCGGCGCCGCTCAAGAGGGATCTAGCAGTGACCACAACATACCTCAAGTACTTCCCCAAGCCTGTCCTCGACGATCTCGTAAACGGCAGATGGCTGCCAATAATCGGGGCGGGCATGTCCTTGAATGCCCATGTCACGTCAGGTCAGAGACCTCCGCTTTGGGGAGAACTAGGTAAGCTTCTCGAAGAAGATCTGATTGACTTCAATTCCTGCGGCGCTCTGGACGCGATCTCAGCCTACGAGCATGAGCTGGGGCGCGCGCGGTTGATGGATAAACTCACGCAGGTGCTGCTGATACACGAAGCGCAGCCAGGGGCGGCGCATAAGAGCTTTTGCTCCATCCCGTTCGATATCGTCTGCACAACGAACTTCGATTTCCTGCTGGAGCAAGAGTATCGGCTCGGGCCCAACGTCGTTTACCCCATCCTTGAAGAGGAGCAGCTGTCGCTGAATTCATCCAAGGCGGGGGTGAATCTGCTCAAGCTACATGGTGATCTGCACCATCCAAGAAGGATGGTGGTCACCGAAGCTGACTACGATGGCTTTCTCACAAACTATCCGCTATTTGCAACCTACCTAGCCAATCTTCTGATCACCAAAACGGCGGTCTTAGTCGGCTACAGCCTAGACGATCCAGATTTCCGGCAGATATGGCATGTGGTCTCGCAGCGGTTGGGACGTACCAGACGATTTGCTTACACTATTGTCGTCGGCGCTAACCAATCTGATATTTCCCGATTCGAGCGTCGCGGAGTGAAGGTGATAAATCTCCCAGGTACGCGTGACAAGTACGGAGAGATCTTGGCCTCCGCGTTCGATGAGCTTCGAGAGCTGCTGAGGGACGAAGCCTTCACTGTGATGAAGCCGACTGAAGAGCGAGCGATGCAAGAGCTATCGCTTCCACGGTCAGCACCATCGCGGCTTTGCTTCTTCTCGCTGCCATTGGACGTTCTGCCGTTCTACAAGGACCAGGTATTTCCCGCCCTGGAGGACATTAACCTCGTCCCGATTACGGCTGATGGCGTTATTTCTCCTGGGGATATGGTGATTGCGAAGCTGGACGCACTCATCGATCGGTCGATTGCCATGGTCATCGATCTGTCTTCCAACTGGACGATGGTTGAACTGAAGATGGCGAACAGTCGAGCGGCGTCAAGGAAGGAGAAGGGCAGGTCGCTCAAACTGATAGTAGTGATGAGGAAAGGCCAGCACTTGCCCCTTGCTTTGGAGGACGTCACGGTGATTTATCGGCCTGATCTGCTGACCTCTGAGTCAGAAGATTTCGCTTTGGATCTCATCACAACCCTAGAAAGAGAGCTTCCATCAGATCGTAACTCTCAACAGGATGAGGCCCGCCGACTCCTGAGGGTAAGGGAGTATCGCGCGGCAATCGTTTCGGCGATTACCTATCTTGAGGGTGAATTGCGAAGCGTGATGCGCCACAGGGATGAGGAGAGCGCGTCAAGGCCAAATCACCAGACGTTGCTGGGCATGATTAAAAATGCGGTTAGCCTGGGCGTTATCCAATCTGAATGGCACCCTAGACTGCACGAGTGGATTCACATCAGGAACAGCATTGTCCATTCGCGGAGTGATGCAGAGGTATCTCAACGAATGGCAAAAACCATCGTGGATGGGATCATCCAAATCGTGAAAAGCTTCCCTACTTAAATGAAATCGGCTTCTACGACTGTTTTGAGGGTAACGGTGTATTGTAGGCGGGCCGACCAGTGTCAGCAGGAACAGCACCGGCGAAACCCAAATTGACCAGGCCAAGTTCGTTGACGAAGACATTGACCATGCGCACCGGGCTGGTATCGCTGACGTAGTCGTCTAGACTTTCGGGGGCAAGGTGCTTTGGCCTCGACGTTCACCTTGTATGAAACGCTTCATGGGCGATCTTTTCGATGAAATCCTGATGAATCATGTCAAGGATTCGCGAAGAGGTTTTCCACACTCCTGGCAAAAAGTGGACGCTTCGCTTACTAACTTTCGTTCGTAGAACAGCATGAGTAGTAACCATGATCAGCTGACAGTTGCGCGTTGCTACCGGTGGCTATAGGCGAGCAATGTTGCCACATTGGTATTCTTACCCCCCACCAGCTAACCTGCCAGTCTCAGGCCATCAGCCATGGACGCCCCTAGATGCAGCCACCCAAGAAATACTCTGTTGTTTTAGTAGATTTAGATGGTAGGCACACGCTCTATCCGATGAAAGAATGGTGCCGTCAGAATCCGAATGAAGCGCCACCTATCGATCCAAACACGAATTCTCAACAGCTTCGTCGTGCATTCGTTCGTATTGGATGGGCCACTGAAGAAACTGAAACACAGGTTCTGGTCCTGCATCCCGGCATACCTAAAGCAGCTATCCAAGCCATCGAAGACGAAGACCTGGCTCGTGGAGACGAAGACACGCCAGATTCAGATCGAGAGACAGTTTTTGAACTAGAATGGCAGCTACGCGACTTCATATCCCACAACATCGAGTCATTGAAAATAGAAGGTAAATCCCTTCGCCTCTATGTCGATCCTCAAGGTCGTGATGGAATCGAATACCATACGGACGTTGGGGCAATCGACATACTCGCACTTGATTCAGATGACGCGTTCGTGGTTTTTGAACTGAAACGTGGGCGTGTGGCAGATCGTGCCATCGGTCAAATCAGCCGCTACATGGGCTGGATTAAGAAGAACCTTGCGCACGGGAAGATTGTGAAGGGCGTCATTGTCGCGAAATCCATCAGCTCAAACCTACGTCACGCTATCGTGGCAGTGCCTAATGTTTCGCTGTTTGAGTATGAAGTAGCGTTCAGCCTGAACCAAATCCTTGAAGCAGATGGACCAATGTAAGATGAATTATGAGGACTGAATAACCCCAACCTTCGTAGCCCCATCAATTGACGGCTACTGTAACGAAGGGCAGCAAACCGCTATCAGCGACATTACTGTTTTTTGCCTTACGCCCACTGCACGCAGCCAACCCCGTCGGCGTTGAGCCCATTTTTAGCTTGCTGAAACGTTTCATCAAGTTTATAAAAATGGCACAACTCCAAGAAAGGCTGCCGCCATGACCCCGCTCAAACTCCTTGTTGCCCTCAGCGCTCTGTCCGCTGCCTCCCACGCCATGGCCTGGGATTACGTTCTGCTCGACACCGACAAAGCCGCCCAGCGCTGGCAGATCACCAGCCAGCAACTCGGAATAAATACCGACAAGCCCTTCAGCGTTACCCTGCGCACCTTGCACGGCGGTCGGCAGGAGGGCGTCAGCATCGTCGACATCGATAACGGCACCATGAAGCTCTCGGTAGTGCCGACTCGCGGCATGAACGTCTTGCAGGCCTCGGTCGGCAATGTGCGCATGGGCTGGGATTCTCCGGTCAAGGAAGTGGTCAATCCGTCCTTCATCGAACTCAATGGCCGCGGTGGTCTGGGCTGGTTGGAAGGTTTTAATGAATTGGTCGCCCGCTGCGGCTACGAATGGGTCGGCCACCCCGGCGTCGACAACGGCGAATTGCTGACCCTGCACGGTCGCGCCGCCAATATTCCTGCGAACAAAGTCACCCTGCATATCGATGAAAAACCACCGTACGCCATCACCCTGCGCGGCGAATTGAAAGAACAGGCGTTCAAGAAGGTCGACTTCTCGGTCGCGACCGAACTGGTCACCGAACCCGGCAGCGTCGTGTTCGCCCTCAACGACACCCTGACCAACAACGGCGACTATCCGAAGGAATACCAGGCGCTGTATCACAGCAACTTCAGCACCCCGTTCCTGGAGCAGGGCGCTCGTTTCGCCGCGCCGGTGAAACAGGTGTCGCCGTTCAACGACAAGGCCAAGGGCGATCTGCCCGACTGGCAAACCTACCGCGCACCGACCAAGGACTACGACGAAACGGTTTACAACGTGGTGCCGTATGCCGATGCCAAGGGCGATACGTTGACCGTGTTGCATAACAAGGCCGGCAGCCTGGGCGTTGCGGTCGGCTTCAATACCCAGACACTGCCGGTGTTTTCCCTGTGGAAAAACACCGACACTCAAGGCCAGGGCTATGTCACGGGGCTGGAGCCAGGGACAAGTTTTTCCTACAACCGCCGTTACCAGCGCCCACTGAACCTGGTACCGACAATTGGGCCCAAGGAACACAAGCAGTTCCGCATCAGCTACAGCTTGTTAGCGGATAAGGCAGCGGTGGATAAGGCCTTGAAGCAGGTGAGTGAGATTCAGGATGGGCGGGAGACTGAAGTGCGGCAGACGCCGTTGGTTGATCTGACCAAGGAGTGATGCCGGCTGGAACATTGTGGGCCGATATTGCGGCCCTTCGGCCAAGTGTTCGCGTCTGATTCCGTTGGCTTGTTCAAGGTCCGCCCGCGAGCGCGTGACCTTGGGCCTGCGACTGGCAGCAATAGATCAATGCCCTGCGGATGTCATCGGACAGCGCTCACTGATGCTCTGGATAT